>NZ_JACZFR010000025.1 GCF_014904815.1 Microbulbifer taiwanensis | reverse complement strand
TGCGGAATGCGGAATGCGGAATGCGGAATGCGGAATGCGGAATGCGGAATGCGGAATGCGGAATGCGGAATGCGGAATGCGGAATGCGGAAAAGCATGTGAGGCCCGGACCTAACGGTCAAACCGCCTGTTAACGGAGGCTTAGTCGCGAGCTGTGCTCCAGCGGAATACACGATGTTCAATCGCGTATTCCGCATTCATTATTCCGCATTCCGCATTTAATTAAACTCGCTCTATGGCCACCGCCGTGGCCTCGCCGCCACCGATACACAGGCTGGCCATGCCCTTCTTGGCATCGCGCTTTTCCATCGCCGCCAATAGCGTCACCAGGATGCGCGCACCGCTGGCTCCCAGCGGGTGACCCAGGGCGCAGGCGCCGCCGTTTACGTTGACCTTGTCGTGGGGCAGGTTCAACTCGCGCATCGCCGCCAGGGTAACTACGGCGAAGGCCTCGTTGATCTCGAACAGGTCGACGTCATCCGCAGACCAGCCAGTATTCTCCAGCAACTTCTGCATGGCGCCCACCGGCGCGGTGGTAAACCACTCCGGCTGCTGGGCGAACTGCGCCTGGCCGCGCAATACCGCCAGCACCTTCAGGCCGCGCTTCTCGGCCTCGCTCCGGCGCATCAGCACCAGGGCCGCGGCACCGTCGGAGATGGAACTGGCGTTGGCGGCAGTCACGGTGCCGTCCTTGCGGAAGGCCGGCTTCAATTGCGGGATCTTGTCCGGACGCGCCGCGCCCGGGCCCTCGTCGACACTGACTTCCACATCGCCACGGCGGGAGGAAACGGTCACCGGCGCAATCTCGCGCTCGAAGGCACCACTCTCGATGGCCTTCTGCGCGCGGGCCAGGGACTCCAGTGCAAAGGCGTCCTGCTCCTCGCGGGTGAAGCTGTACTTGTCCGCGGTGCTCTCGGCAAAGGTGCCCATCAGCTTGCCGTCATAGGCGTTTTCCAGGCCGTCCAGGAACATATGGTCCTTCACCTCGCCGTGCCCCAGGCGCATGCCGCCGCGGGCCTTGGGCAGGATATAGGGGGCATTGGTCATGCTCTCCATACCGCCGGCAACGATCACCTTGCCCTCGCCCAGCAGCAGCGCGTCGCGAGCCATCATCACCGTCTTCATGCCAGAGCCGCACACCTTGTTCACGGTGCTGCAGGGCGTGCCCTCGGGAATACCGGCACCGATGGACGCCTGGCGCGCCGGCGCCTGGCCGACACCGGCGGGCAGCACGCAGCCCATCAGCACCTCGTCCACGTCCGCCGGCGTTACGCCCGCGTCCTCGAGGGCCGCGCGGATGGCCGCGGCGCCCAGTTCCGGCGCGCTGACCGCGGACAGGCCGCCCTGCATGGCGCCCATCGGCGTGCGCGCCATACCGACTATGACTACCGGATCTGAAGTTACATCGCTCATACTGGCTGCTCCCGAATCTGTGCCGCCATCTCACTTTCTGGACGGCGGCGATAGTTTTATTGCGGCGGCATTATAACCGATCCGGGGCGCAGCGCCGCCATACGCCCTTGGCATGATTTGGGGACTGAATATCCACCCAACCAAACTTGCCGAGCACCCCCTCCCCCTGTGGGAGCCTGCCCTGCAGGCGAAATCGTCGGGGCCACACCCCAATCGCCTGCGGGGCAGGCTCCCACAGGTGCAGAAAGTGCCCGCCGGCTTTGGCGCCGCCACTGAACCAGTTCAGAGTCCTAAAAAAAACACCGTGTTACTATCCGCGCCAACAATTCAAAACAACGGCGAGAAGTCATATGGAAATCTCAAGCATCGTCTGGCTGGTGGCCATTGCCGCACTGCTGTTCTACGTAGTCGGCATTTACAACAAACTGGTTTCACTGAAGAACCGCTATGAAAACGCCTTTGCGCAGATCGAGGTGCAGCTGAAACGACGCTACGACCTGATCCCCAACCTGGTGGAGACCGCCAAGGGCTACCTGAAACACGAGCGCGAGACACTGCAGGCGGTGGTTGAGGCGCGCAACGTCGCCATGGCCGGCCTCAAGGCCGCCGCGGCCAACCCCGGCAATGCCGGCGCCATCGCCGACCTGGGCCACGCCGAGGGCGCCCTGGCCAATGCCCTGGGTCGCCTCAATGTCGTGATGGAGGCCTACCCGGACCTGAAGGCCAACCAGAATATGCTGCAGCTCAACGAGGAGCTGACCAGTACCGAGAACAAGGTCGCTTTCTCCCGCCAGGCCTTCAACGACTCGGTGATGGCCTACAACATCTACAAGCAGAGCTTCCCGCCGGTCTTCTTCGCCGGCTTCTTCGGCCACCGCGACGACGGCAAACTGCTCGAATTCGCCGATTCAGAAACCATCCAGGCGGCACCGCGGGTCGAGTTTTAATCCATGAACTTCTTCGAATACCAGGACAGAGCCAGGCGCAAAACCGGCCTGCTGGTGGGCCTCTTCGCGCTGGCGGTGGTGCTGCTGATCGCCATCACCACCCTGCTCGCCGCCCTGCTGCTGGCCTGGTCGCGCGGCCAGGCATTTTCGCTGTCCGCTATCGTCAGCAATACAGGCGGCCAGCTGCTGGGTTGGGATACCGTCGCCACCATCGCGTTTAGTATCGCCGCGGTGATAGCCCTGGGCAGCCTGTACAAGCTACGCCAGCTGGCCGCCGGCGGTCGCGCCGTGGCCGAATCCCTCGGCGGGCGCAAGATCAATATCGCCCCGCAAAGCGATGCCGAGAAACGCGCGCTCAACGTAGTCGAGGAAATGGCCATCGCCTCGGGCACGCCGGTGCCCGACGTCTACCTGATCGAGGACGACGCCATCAACGCCTTCGCCGCCGGCTACAAGCCCACCGACGCGGTCATAGGCCTGACCCGCGGCTCAATCGAAAAGCTCAACCGCGACGAGCTGCAGGGCGTGGTGGCGCACGAGTTCAGCCATATCTTCAACGGCGATATGCGCCTGAATATCCGTATCGTCGGCCTGCTGAACGGCATACTGATTATCGGCATGCTCGGTTACTGGCTGCTGCGCGGCTCCCACTTCAGCTCCGGACGCGACAACCGCGGCCGCGCGGCCCTGTTCGGTATCGGCGCCGGGCTGATGGTGATCGGCTATACGGGTACTTTTTTCGGCAACCTGATCAAATCCGCCGTCAGCCGCCAACGGGAATTTCTCGCCGACGCCTCAGCGGTGCAGTTCACCCGCAGCAACAGCGGTATCGCCGGCGCGCTGAAGAAAATCGGCGGCTACAGTGGCGGCTCGCAGCTGGCGTCGAGCAACGCGGCAGAATTCAGTCATATGTATTTTGCCAGCGGCCTGAAGAAATCCTTCGCCAACCTCTTCGCCACCCACCCGCCGCTGGCGGATCGTATCTCCCGCCTGGACCCGCAGTGGAACGGCCGCTTCCCGCACACTGCCGCAGAGCCGCAGGGCGTTTCTGTCACCCAACAGCAGGACGCCCAGGTGATGGGCATTGCCGCGGCGGCACCCTCGGGCGAGGCAGCCCCTTTTGAGAAAGTGCTGGACGCTGTCGACAACAGCATCGGCAACCCCAGCCAGCAACAGATGGACTACGGCCGGCAGCTGCTGCAGTCGGTGCCCGCGGCACTGCGACAGGCGGCCCACGATCCTTTCGCCGCCCGCGCGCTGGTCTACAAGCTGCTGATGCACGGCGACGCAAAACACCGGCAGCAGCAGCGCCGGTTACTGCAACAGATTGCCCACCCGGCGGTGGTGCGGGAAATGCAAAAACTGGAACCCCTGGTACGGAGCCTGCCGACCAGTGCACGCCTGCCGTTGCTGGATCTCTGCGTACCGGCATTGAAAGCGCTGGTGCCGCAGCAGTACCAGGTATTCAAGCGCAACCTGATCAAACTGCTGCGTAGCGATGGCAAGGTGGAACTGTGGGAATGGGCCCTGTATCGGGTGCTGATGCACGCCCTCGAGGGTACGCCGGATCGCCAGCGGCTGTCGCCAAAAAGCGGTGCGGAAAAAGACGCGGCCCGCTTTATCCTCGCCGCGCTGGCCCACGCGGGCAACCCGGATTACCTGCCGGCCAAGCGCGCCTTCGAGACAGGCCTGAAGGCGATGCAACTCGGAATCATCCCTCTGCCTGCGGCGACGGATATCACCCTTCCGCGGCTGGACAAGGCCCTGGCCATCGCCGCCACCATCAAGCCACTGCAGAAGCCCGGACTGCTGAAGGCCATGGCGGCCACCATGGCCCACGACGGTGTCGTGGAGGCAGAGGAAATCGAACTGCTGCGCGCTGTGGCCGACAGCCTCGACTGCCCCATGCCGCCACTGATGGTGGAAGCACCGGGGCAAATCGCGGCGACCTCCCGCGGCGAGCCCGTGGTCACTTCATAAAATCCCACCGCGGGCCGCCCGCGTTCTTCGCGAACTGCGGGCGGCACTAGTGCGCGGACCAGTCACGCCTCAGCGCAGGTCTTCAACTGCGATTTGTCCGCAGCCGGCGCTCCCAATAACAACAGGGCCGCCGCT
This sequence comes from Microbulbifer taiwanensis, assembly GCF_014904815.1. Taxonomy (GTDB): domain Bacteria; phylum Pseudomonadota; class Gammaproteobacteria; order Pseudomonadales; family Cellvibrionaceae; genus Microbulbifer; species Microbulbifer taiwanensis. The sequence goes on along the minus strand of NZ_JACZFR010000025.1, from coordinate 325,185 downwards.
GCCAGCAGCGCCCCCGAAGCCATGACCAGCGCCACCAACGGTAGCGATTGGCCGCCGGCAAACAACAGGCCGGCGACTATCGGCCCCAGCGCCGCACCGCCGCGCCCAATCCCGATAACCAGGCCGGTGCCGCCGGCACGGACCCGCGCCGGGAAAGACTGCGCCAAGATCGCGTAGAGACCGACGATGGCGGAGTTGGTAAAGAAACCGGCCAGGGCGGCAAGCAGGGACAACTGCTGCAGATCCGCCGGAGAGAATCCGAACAACGTTACCGTGGCAAAGGCCAACAGCAGAGCGCCGATCACCAGGGCGCGCACATCAAACCTCTGTGTCAGCAGACTCAGGGCCAGCGCCCCGGCGGCACCGCCGACGTTGGCCCACACCAGCACCCCCCCGGCCGCGGAGGCGGCAAACCCCATATCCACGACGATTTTCGGGATCCACTTGAGCATGAAGTAGAAGGTCATGATGTGGGCGAAGTAGGCCAGAGTCAGCAACAGAGTGCTGCGCATTAATGCCGGCGACAGCAGTTCGCGGAAACCACTGCCGGCCTGTAATTTCGACACGGCCGGCAGCGCCGCGACCCTATCGCGCCCCATCCGGACCAGGACCGCGTTGACCTTTTCCAGCGCGCGGGCGGGTCTCTTCTGCACCAGGTAATCGACGGATTCCGGCAGCCACAACCACACCAGGGGCAGAAACAGTGCGGTTGCCAGGGCCCCGAACAGAAACACCGATCGCCAGTCGAAGTGCGCCAGCAGCATGGAGGCGATGGTCCCGCCGGCAATGGCCCCCAGCGGATAACCGCTCGCCATCAGGGTAACCGCCAGGTGTCGCCGGCGCCGGTTGGAGAATTCCGCAGCCATGGCATTGGTGGCGGCGAGCATGCCGCCGATGCCGATGCCGGTCAGCATGCGGATTGCGGATAGGGTCACCACATCGCCCGCAATGGCCGCCAGGTACATGCCGCCGCTCATCAGCACCAGGCAGCCGATGATGGCGCGCCTGCGCCCCATGCGATCCGCCAGGTTGCCGAGCAGCAGGGAGCCCAGGGCCATGCCGATAAGCTCCATCGACAGCACTACGCCCAGTGCCGCCCTGTCTATGCCCCAGTCCCCGGCAATACCGGGCGCGGCAAAACTGATGGCCAGCACATCGAAGCCGTCCAGGGCAGTGAGTAAAACACACAGGGTAACCGCGACTATCTGCAGGCGGCTCATCGGGGACTCAGCAATAAGTTCGCGGGGGTCAGCGGTATTCATTTATTTTCTCTCTTATTGTTTGCAACTGGCATCACCTTGCCCCACCTCTTTTCAGGCAGTGCGATACAAGCGGTTTTTCTGAATGCTCGGCATTTGACCGTTCCACTATAATCTGTATGTATCAAATACATACCTATTACGGAACACCGGCCACGGTCATTTGCTCTTATTCCCGCCCTTCGCGGAGCTTTCCACTATCCTGTCTGGAATCAGCCGGAGCCCAGGATATCCAGGTACCGGACCAGGTCCCGCAGCTGCCTGTCGCTCAGGCGTTGCTTGAAAGCGTCGTCGGTTTTCCTCACCTTTTTCTCGACCGCGGTGATTTCCTTCCTGCCCTTGGCGGTCAGGTACAGGGCGTGGCGACGGCGATCTATCGGCGATTTTTTCCGCTCGATCAATCCCGCCTTCTCCAGCTTGTCCATAATGGCCATAGTGGAAGCGCGGTCCATATTCAGCGCCTCGCCGATAACGCCCTGGGACATGCCCTCATTCTCTGCTACCAGGGCAAAAACACTGTACTGCACCGGTGTCATATCGACGCTCTGGACGAAATCGCGGTAAATCCTGCGCTCCGCCATGCGAATGCGGAATCCCAGTTTGTCCTCCAGTGTGCTGCGATCCACCGGACCGTCCGGGTCCACAACAGGTTCCTGCCCCGATGCCCGTTTTGCTGCGGTCTGTGCCATGTGTACTTCCTATTGCTGTGTACTCCGCGCCAGACTATACCCTCCACAATTCGGAGAGTCTCGCCGACCAGGCATTATCTATCCGCCGAGTCCGAGGGCCCGCGCCAGCTCAATCAGTTGCGACTTCAACGCCTTGCCAGAGCCGGTTCGCGGAATCCTGTCGACAACAATGAAATCCCTCGGCACCTTGTATCGGGCCAGTTTTTCCCGGCAGTGAGAGCGGATTTCCTCCTCGCTGATTTGCGCACCCGCAGCCACGACAAACGCCACACCACTCTCGCCCCAGGTGGTATCGGGCACCCCCACCACCGCGGCCTCCGCCACGGCCGGCAGCTGCAGAATTGCCGCCTCCACTTCAGCTGGATAGACGTTCTCGCCGCCGGAAATAAACATATCTTTCTTGCGGTCGACGATATAGCAGAATCCCTCGTCGTCGATACGCGCTATATCGCCGGTCCTGAACCAGCCGTCCGCAAAGACCTCTGCCGTAAGTTCCGGGCGATTCCAGTAGCCGCGGGCAATACCCGGCCCGCGCAGCCACAGCTCACCCCCCTCTCCCGCGGCGACTGGCTCGCCGGCGGCATCGGCGATGCGCACCTCGAGGCCGATATAGGGCAGACCGCAGGAGCCGGCCTTGTCGATAATCCGCTGGCGATCGCCGACCGGCATACCGAAATTCGAGCCGGTTTCGGTCATCCCGAAACCGTCGGACATGGGAATACCGGCACTGACGAAGCGCGCTATCTGCGCGGGGGGATTGGGGGCGCCGCCGGTGGCGTAGACCTGCAGGCCCTGCAGTTTCTGCGGGGCAAAGTCCGGGTGATGCCACAGCATCTGCGCCATCTGCGGCACGGAAAAATAATGACTGACCCCCAGCTGGGGATCCGCCAGCCGCTGCAATGTTGTGCCGGCATTAAAGCTGCCGGCAATAAGAACACAGGCACCCGCCAGCAGCGGTGCCCGCGCATTGGTGACCAATCCGGCGGTGTGGAACAGGGGCATATCGCACAGGAAAACACTCTGTGCGCTGACGCCGTTGCCGAGATTGAAATTCAGGTTGCTCCAGAAGACATTCGCCTCGCTGAGCATGACGCCCTTGGGCGCGCCGCTGGTGCCCGAGGTGTACAGCAGGGTGGAGATGTCGTCGAAGGTCCGCCGCGCACTGTCACCGGCCAGCGGAAGGCACTTCCGTGTCAGCGCCACCAGATCGCACAATTCATACACCTCGCCGCCGAAATCCGGCAGTGCGAATTCGCTGTCACGAAACAGGATGGACGGCTCGGCATCCGCCAGCAACACCGCCACCTCCGGTCCGGAGAGACGCCAGTTGAAAGGCGTGAAAATCGCACCGGCGCGGACACAGGCCAGGTTCAGCAGCAGTATTTCCGCCCTGTTGCGCGCCAGCGTGGCCACTCGCGCACCGCTGGCCGCGCCGAGGCGCGCCACCAGCCAGGTCGCCGCCCTGTCTACCGCAAGATCCAGCTCGCCGTAGCTCCAGCGCCGACCGCTGTCCAGATCCACGCAGGCCAGCACATCGGGACAGGCACGGGCGTGGGTCCGAACGGCATCCAGTAATGTCATCGCCACACTAGTCTCCGTTTATCTTTATGCTGTGTGCGTAACCGCTCTCCCCTCCCCCGCTTGCGGGGGAGGGGCCGGGGGAGGGGGACTCTCCCCCCGCCGAAAGTGTCAGGCCTTCGACTTATCGTAGGCGCCCAGTCCCGGCTTGTAGCGCTTCTCGTCGATAAACTGGCGGATACCCTCCTTGCGGCCGTCGTTGTCGAAACTGTTGGCCGCCTCCTGGGCGCGCACGAGATAGTCCTCGGCGTTGTCGAAGGTCATCTCGCGCACGCGGCGCACGGCATCCTTGGTCGCCTTCAGGGCGATGGGGTTTTTCTCCATCAGCACACAGGCGACTTCGGTAACGCGTTTCTTCAGCTCCGCCAGCGGCAGCGCCTCATTGACCAGGCCCCACTCGGCGGCCTTGCGACCGTCGATATTCTCTCCCATCATGGCGTGGTACATGGCATTGCGGAAGCTGAGCAGTTCCACCGCTATCTTGCTGGCGCCGCCGCCCGGCAGTATGCCCCAGTTGATTTCGCTGAGACCGAACTGGGCCTCCTCGGCGGCAAAGGCGAGATCGCAGCCGAACAGCGGGCCGTAGGCACCGCCAAAACACCAGCCGTTGACCATGGCGATGGTCGGCTTCTGGTACCAGCGCAGGCGCCGCCACCAGCCGTAGGATTCGCGCTGTGCCTGGCGCACCGCGCCCAGGCCGCGTGCCTCGGTCTCGCGGAAATATTCCTTCAGGTCCATACCCGCGGACCAGGCGCTGCCCTCGCCGCCGAGGACCAGTACGCCGACATCGTCGCGGAACTCCAGTTCGTCCAGCACCCGCATCATCTGCCGGTTCAGTGCCGGGCTCATGCAGTTGCGTTTTTCCGGGCGGTTCAGGCTCACCCAGGCGATACCCTCTTCAACGGTCCAGGCGACCGTGTCCTGTTCTGCTCTCACTGTGGTCATATCTACTCCAACTACCCGAAAAGGGCTAAAAATTTTCTGAAATTCATCTGCCCGCGCGGGCTCAGATTGGATATCGCCCCGGCTCCGTCTCGGCGGTAATCCAGCGCAGTTCGGTGAACTGGTCGATACCCGTCCTGCCACCGAAGCGCCCGTAGCCGGATGCGCCCATTCCGCCGAAGGGCATCTGCGCCTCGTCGTGTACCGTGGGTCCGTTGATATGGCACATACCCGCGCGGATCTGCCGCGCCACCTTCAGGCCGCGGGCGGTATCGCGGGTGAAGACCGAAGAGGACAGGCCGAAGTCGCTGTCGTTGGCGATGCGGATCGCATCCGCTTCATCCTCCGCGCGGATCACCGCCACCACCGGGCCGAAGCTCTCGTCCCGGTAGAGGCGCATATCCGCCGTCACACCGTCGATCACCGTGGCCGGCATGATGACGCTGTCGGCTTTGCCGCCGGCGGCCAGGGCGGCGCCCTTGGCCAGGGCGTCGTCGATCAGGCCGTTCACATGGTCGACGGTTTTGCTGTCCACCACGGCGCCCAGGGGAGTCCGCCCCTCGCGCGGATCCCCCGCCGCCATCGTCTTGACCTTGGTGGCAAATCTGGACATAAACTCGTCGGCCACCGACTCCACCACAATCAGGCGCTCGGTGGACATGCAGATCTGCCCCTGATTCAAAAAGGCCCCGAAGGCCGCCGCCGCCACTGCCTGGTCCAGGTCGGCGTCTTCCAGCACCAGCAGCGGCGCCTTGCCGCCCAGCTCCAGCAGGCAGGGTTTCAACTGCTCCGCCGCGCGCCTGGCGATAATGCGCCCCACCTCGGTGGAGCCGGTAAAGTTGATGCGTTTTACCGCCGGGTGATCGATCAGGGCGCCGACCACATCGGCGGCATCCTCCGGCGCATTGGTCACCACATTGACCACACCCTCGGGGAAATCCGCCTCGGCAAAGGCCTCGACAATCAGCCCCTGGGTGCGCGGACAGATTTCCGACGCCTTGAGGATCACACTGTTGCCGCAGGCCAGGGCCACGGCGATGGCGCGCACCGCGAGAATGATCGGCGCATTCCAGGGCGCAATGCCCAGCACCACGCCGACCGGCTGGCGCACCGCCATGGACAGGCAGCCGGGCTTGTCCGACGGAATCACCTCGCCGCCCACCTGGGTGGTCAGCGCCGCCGCCTCGCGCACCATACCTACGGCCAGCTGCAGGTTGAACAGCGCCCAGCCCTCGGTGGCCCCAATCTCGTTCATCATGGCCTCGACAAAGGCCTCGCGTCGCGCCTCCAGCTGCGCGGCCGCCTGCATCAGCACACTGCGCCGGGCGTTGGGCCCCAGCGCCGCCCAGGCCGGAAAGGCCGCCTGGGCGCGCTCGGCCACTGCCACGGCCTCGTCCACCTGCATCGCCGGCGCGCTGCTGGCGACGGCGCCAGTCAGCGGATTGATTCGCTCGAATTTCATAGTGACTCTCCCCTTATCGCTTTTATTGGTTGCCAATCCGGACTCGATAGCGACTGGCGCTCTGACTACAACTGCCTCTCCGGTTTCAGGCAGCAGGGCGCTATTTGCACCGCCGCATTAAGTATGTATCTTATATAGTATGTTACACATACTATTTGCACAAACGAGCGGAAATCAATACCGACGTCGCAGCGACCCATCCCACGGCGCCCGGGCAAGATTGCCGGCACCCGAAGCGAAGGCGCCGCTGCCGGGGGCCGTTTGTAAAACGATTGCCGATGAGGCTGTTGCGCAAACGGCCACCGGCAGCGGTGCCGCCCCGCTCTCCCTTACCGGCAAAGGGCGAATAGCAACCCGGCGTCGCCACCGCCACCCAGCGCCGCTAGAGCGGCAGCCCCACATAATTTTCCGCAATGGCACGCCGTGCGGCGCGGGACGAGGCAATGTAATCCAGCTCCGCGACCTGCATGCGCCGGTCGAAGGGCGTGTCGTCCGGGAAGCGGTGCATCAGTCGCGTCAGCGACCAGGAAAAGCGCTCCGATTTCCACACCCGGGCGAGGGCCCGCTCGGAGTACTGGTCGATTCCGCGCTCGTCGCCGCGATTGAAAAAATCGATCAGCCCGTCGGAAAGGTAGGAGATATCCGATGCGGCCAGGTTCAACCCCTTGGCGCCGGTGGGCGGCACTATATGCGCCGCATCCCCGGCCAGAAAAAGGCTGCCGTGGCGCATGGGCTCGAACACATAGGAGCGCAGTGGCGCGATGGATTTTTCCAGCGCCGGCCCGCGGGTGATCCTGGCGGCCACTTCGGGTCCCAGGCGCAGCGCCAGCTCATCCCACAGGCGCTCGTCCGGCCAGTCCTCGACGCTCTGATCGAGGGGTACCTGAATGTAGTAGCGGCTGCGGGTATTGGAGCGCATCGAAGCCAGGGCGAAGCCGCGCGCGTGATTGGCGTAGATCAGCTCGTCGTGACAGGGGGGTACATCGGCGAGAATACCCAACCAGCCAAAGGGATAGACGCGCTCGAACTCGCGCCCCACGCCCTTGGGTATGGCCCGGCGGGACGGCCCGTGAAAACCGTCACAACCGACGATAAAGCGCGCGTCCAGGCGCTCGCACTCGCCCCCTTTGGTAAAAGTGATATGGGGCTTTTCGGAGTCGACGCCGTGCAGTTCGACGTTCTCAACGGACCAGAGAATTTCCAACTCGCGCTCCGCCGCTGCGGCAATCAGGTCCCGGGTCATTTCCGTCTGCCCGTAAACCATCACCTGTTTTCCGGTCAGCTCCGCGATATCGATATGAATCAGGCGCTCGCCGTCGGCTAGGCAGAAACCGTCGTGGGGCAGGCCCTCGGCGTGCATGCGGCTGTTGATACCGAGTCGGTCGAGAATATCCGTAGTGGTGCGCTCCAGCACACCGGCGCGGATACGGCCCTCCACATGGGCGCGGGACTGCCGCTCCAGAATAACGCAGTCAATGCCCGCCCGGCGCAACAGATGACCGAGCATCAGGCCCGCGGGACCGGAACCGATAATTGCGACCTGGGTTTTCATGACTGCCTCCGCTTTTATTTTCATTGCGCGGAAATATTCTTTCCGCCGCTGAGGCAGCCTATTTTCCGCAGCCGGCCCGCGAACTTAAGGCACGTTCGATTGGAAAAATTGGACTTTTCGATGATCCGAAGAGAAACGGGATCCCTTTCGAGCGGGGGATTCCGCCAGTGATTCAGCCCCAGTTGAGCGCACCGGTATTTCACCTGTATGGGGAAAATCACAGCTGGCCCACGCCGGACCTGATTCACTGTGAATCCATTTCCAGCCGCAGCCAATTGCACGACTGGAAAATAAAGCCTCACCGGCACAGCGATCTGGTGCAGCTGCTTTTCTTGCGCGCGGGGCGGGCCGACGCCGAACTGGACGGCAGCGCCCATCTCCTGCAGCCGGCCACCCTGTTATTGGTTCCGGCCATGTGTATTCACGGTTTTCAGTTTTCGCGGGATGTCAGCGGGGAGGTCATTTCCCTGGCAACGCCCCTGGTTGGGCAGCTGGCCACGCGCCAGCCTCTGCTGCGGCCGCTGCTGCGCGAGGTCGCGCTTTTCCCACTCGAGAACCTGCGCCAGAGATTCGAGACGCTGATCGGCGAAATTGCCGCGGAGTATGCGCGACCCGCTCCGGGACGCGAACTGGTGCTCGAATCCCTCGCCGGTATTTTGTTGACATGGATAGCTCGCCTGAATACCGAACCGGCGGCGACCGGCGGGCAGCCGGCGGACCGCGGCGGCCAGCACCTGCTGCGTTTTTCGCGCCTGGTCGAACGGGAATACCGGGCGCACCGCCCCATCGACTTTTATGCGGAGCGGATCGGTATTACGCCGGCACATCTCAATGCCCTTTGCCGGCGCCTGAGCGGCCGCTCGGCCCTGCAGATCATTCACGAACGCCTGCTGCTGGAAGCAAAGCGCGCGCTTATCTACACCGCAATGACCATCAACCAGGTTTCGGACAGCCTCGGATTTTCCGAACCGGCCTATTTCACCCGCTTTTTCAAACGACTCACCGGCCTCTCGCCGCGAGTGTTCCGCGGTCAACAGCTGCAAACGGAGCAGAGAGAAAATGATTGATCACCGCATCAAGTTTCGCCACCTGCAGTGCTTTCTCGAGGCCGACCGGCAGAGGGGTATCGCCAGGGCGGCGGAAAAGCTGGCACTGACGCAGCCGGCGGTTTCCAAATCCATCCGCGAGCTGGAGGATATTCTCGGCACCCGGCTGATGACCCGCGGCAAGAATGGCGTGGCGCTGACCAGTTTTGGGGAAGTGTTCCGCAATTACGCCAAGCAGAGCCTGGCCGCACTGCGGCAGGGTGTCGACAGTATCGTCCAGGCCCGCGCCTATACCGCCGAGAGTCTCGCCATAGGCGCACTGCCGACGGTGGCCGCCAATATCATGCCGCAGGCCGTTGCCCATTTCCGCGCATCGGGCGCGCGCGCCAGCCTGCGCCTGATTTCCGGCCCCAACACACACCTGCTGGAACAGTTGCGCGTCGGCGACCTGGACCTGGTGATCGGCCGCCTGGCGGAGCCGCGCAAGATGACCGGCTTGAGCTTTACCCAGCTCTACTCGGAGAAAATGACCTGGGTCGTGCGCCCCGGCCACCCCCTCCTGAAACTGGCTGACTTCGATATGGAAAGAATCGCCGCCTACCCGCTGCTGGTACCGACGGCGGACTCCATCACCCGCAACAGTTTCGACCAGTGGCTGATCGCCCACGGCATTGCGGAAATCCCCGATCGCATAGAAACCGTGTCCTCGTCCTTCGGTCGATCCTATGTGCGCAGGAGCGACGCCATCTGGGTGATTTCACGGGGCGTGGTTGAAATGGATATCGACGAGGGCAACCTGGCGGAGCTCCCCGCAGATATGTCGGACACCAGCGGCGCCGTCGGCCTGACGACCCGTGCCGGTGCAGACCTGCCCGCTGCGGCGCAGCTGTTTATGAGTTCGGTGCGCCATGTGGCGATGGAAAAAATCTGACAGGCATAACGAAAATTTATGGGTAGGCCCAAAGAATTCATTTTACATAAAAATTGCCGTTGCTTAGCTTGTCACTAACTCGAAGTAGCGGCGGACAGGAGTAATCCCATGCAGGTTGTCGACGCGGGCGGACTAGCTATTCACTACCGTGACGAAGGCCCCGGAAATAGAGTTCCGGGAGAGACGCCAACACTGGTGTTTATCAACTCCCTCGGCACCGACCTGCGCAGCTGGGACAGAGTCGTAGTTCAGCTGGCACAGCACTTGCGTTGCATCCGCTACGACAAACGCGGGCACGGACTGTCCGCTGCGCCGGACGCGCCCTACAGCATCGGCGACCACGCCGACGATCTGAGCGCACTGCTGGATGCACTGCAGGTGGACACGGCCATTCTGTGCGGCCTCTCCGTCGGCGGCATGATCGCGATGGAATTTGCACAGCGACACCCCGACAGGGCCAGGGCGCTGATACTGGCGGATACGGCGCACAAAATCGGCACGGCGGAAATGTGGCAGGAACGCATAGACGCTATTGCCGCCGGCGGACTCGAGAGCGTCGCCGACCCGATTCTGGAGCGCTGGTTTACCCGCGCCTACCGACAGCAACAACAGCCGGCACTGGCCGCCTGGCGCAACATGCTCTGCCGCACGCCGCTGGCGGGCTATCTCGGCACCTGCGCGGCAATCCGCGATGCGGACCTCAGCCGTGCCGCCAGTGAAATCGCCGCGCCGACGCTGTGTCTCTGCGGTGACGAGGACGGCGCTACGCCGCCGGCCCTGGTGCAATCCCTGGCAGCGCTGGTTCCCGGCGCCACTTTCAATGTCATCGAGGACGCCGGACATATTCCCTGTGTGGAACAACCCCGGCGCTTTGTCGAACAACTGCAAACCTTTTTCGAAGGAAATCAACTTGTCTGAAACACGCTATCGAGCGGGAATGAAAGTTCGCCGCGCCGTATTGGGCGATGCCCATGTCAACAAAGCGACTGCTAGGGCCACCAGCCTGGACCGGGATTTCCAGCGCTATATCGCCGAGGCGGCCTGGGGTTCCGTGTGGTCCCGCGAGGGCCTCAGCCGGCGCGAGCGCAGCCTGATCACCATCGCCATGCTGGCCGGCCTCGGCCACGAGGAAGAACTGGCGATGCACCTGCGCGCCGCCATCGACAATACCGGCACCTCGCTGGACGATATCCGCGAAGTGCTGTTGCAGGTGGGTGTCTATTGCGGCGTTCCCCACGCCAACACCGCCTTCAAGATTGCCAAGGAAGTGCTCGGACAAGAAATCAGGCGTGCGGAAACGACGGAAACTGCCTGAGCAGAAAAATGCGCACGGAAAAATCCGTAGAAATAATTGGGAGTTGCAAAAATGGCCTACAACCGCCGCGACCGGGAACAGCACCCGGCGCAGATTCACCCGGACTACAAATCGAGCCTGCTGCGCGGCCCGACCCGCGAGCCGCTCGCCATTGCGCCGCTGACATCGGAGCTGACCGGCCCGTTATTCAATCAAGACATGCTCGGGGAATTCGACAGCGACCTGACCAAAAACGGCCGCAAGAACGGCGAGCCGCTCGGCGAGCGCATGGTGGTGCACGGGCGGGTACTGGACGAAAACCGCAATCCCCTTCCCCACACCCTGATCGAGATCTGGCAGGCGAATGCCGCGGGGCGCTATATCCACAAGCTGGACCAGCACGATGCACCGATAGACCCCAACTTTCTCGGCGCCGGTCGGGCCGTCACCGATGCCGATGGGCGCTACCGCTTTTACACGATCAAGCCCGGGGCCTATCCCTGGGGCAACCATCACAACGCCTGGCGTCCCAACCATATACATTTTTCCCTGTTCGGCCCGTCTATCGCGACGCGGCTGGTCACGCAGATGTATTTTCCCGGCGACCCGCTGCTGGAACTGGACCCCATCTACCAGGGTGTACCCACCGCCGCCCGCGAGCGATTGGTCGCGCGTTTCGATATCGAGGCCACCGAAGCGAATTTCGCCCTCGGCTACCGATTCGACATAGTCCTGCGCGGCGCGGCCGCCACCCCCATGGACCAAAAAAAAGGGGACGCGAAAAAAGAGAGGGTCAATCATGAAGCTTAAACAGACAGCGTCACAGACGGTGGGCCCCTACTTCGCCTACGGCCTGACACCCCAGCAGTACGGCTACGATTTTCGCAGCATCTTCAGTAACCGCATCGACGGCGACGGCGAGCGCATCGCACTGAGCGGCCGCGTTTTTGACGGCAACGGAGAAGCTGTCAACGATGCCATGATCGAAATCTGGCAGGCCGACGCCCGCGGGCAATATCAGGGCAATGGTTTTGCGCGCTTCGGCACCGGCACAGACTCGCAGTGCCGCTTCCATTTCGACACCATCAGGCCCGGCTCAATAGACAATGAACAGGCGCCGCATATCTGCGTGCTGGTATTTATGCGCGGTCTGCTGCTGCACAACTATACCCGCATCTATTTCTCCGACGAGGCCGCGGCGAACGAGCGCGATCCGGTCCTGAACAGCGTGCCGGCCGAGCGCCGCGGCACACTGATCGCGGAGCGCAGCGACACACCCGACGGCCCCGCCTACCGCTTCGATATCCATATGCAGGGCGAGCGGGAAACAGTTTTCTTCGACGTCTAACGCCGGCATTTTTTTGGGAAGAGTCTCTATGAAAACTGCTCCACAGATTTCCGCGCAGCAGGCCGCGCAGAAGATCAACAGCGGCGATGTGCTGATCGTCGGCGGTTTCGGCATGACCGGCACCCCGGTGCACCTGCTGCACGCCATCGCCGAAACCGACACCACCGACCTCACCTATATCGGCAACAATGTCGGCGAGACGGGTCTCGGCGGCGGGCGCCTGCTGCGCAACGGCCAGCTCAAAAAGGCAATCGGCTCCTACTTCACCCGCAACCGCGAAGCGGGCGCCGCCGCCCCGCGCGGCGCCGTGGACGGGGGGGGGGCGGCCCCGGGCGCCCCCGCCCCCCCCCCCACCACCCACCGGGGGGCGCCCGCCGCCGCCCAGAGCGGCGCCATGGACGTGGAGCTGCTGCCCCAGGGCACCCTGGCCGAGGCCATCCGCGCCGGCGGCGCCGGCATCGGTGGATTCTTCACGCCGACCAGCGCTGGCACGCCGCTGGCAGAGGGTCGCGAGACCCGCACCATCGACGGCACCGAGATGGTCTATATCCCGGCTCTGCGCGGCAATGTCGCACTGGTGCGCGCCTGGCGCGCCGACACCGCCGGCAATCTCCAATACCGGATGACCGAAAACAACTTCAACCAGGCCGCGGCCACAGCCGCCGACCTGGTGATCGCCGAAGTCGAGGAAATCGTCCCCGTCGGTGCGCTGGATCCCAACCAGGTGCACACCCCCGGCTGCTTCGTCGACTTCCTGGTGCAGGCCAACCTCTGCGAGGAAAACCTGGGCTCCTCGGCCTCGGTCTCCGCGAGCCTGAAAAAAGTCGATGCGCAACGCCTGAATATGGCGCGGGCGGCACTGACCGAACTGCGCCGCGGCGATATCGTCAACCTGGGTATCGGCATTCCCACCCTGGTCGCAGACCTGCTCGATGCCTCCAGCGGCATCATCATGCACACCGAGAACGGCATGCTCGGTGTCGGCCCGGAACCCGAATCCGGCGGCGCCATGGACTACCCGGTTAACGCGGGCAAGATCCCGGTGACCGCCCTGCCCGGCGCCAGCTATTTCGACAGCGCCACCTCCTTCGCCATGATCCGCGGCGGCCATGTGGACGTGGCAATCATGGGCGGCCTGCAGGTGGACGAGTGGGGCAACCTGGCAAACTGGGCCGTGCCCGGCAAACCGCTGCTCGGCGTCGGCGGTGCCATGGATCTCGCCTCCGGCGCCGACCGGCTGATCATCACCATGACCCACTGCAACAGGGACGGCAGCTCCAAGGTGGTGCCCCGCTGCGACCTGCCGCTGACGGCCGCCGGGGTCGTGGACGTGCTGATTACCGAGCTGGCGGTTTTCCGCTTCGGGGAATCCGGTATGCAGCTGGTCAAGCTGATGCCCGGCGCGACTCTGGAACAGGTAAAAGAAAAAACCGCGGCCGAATTTACCGTGGCGCTTGAGGAAACCGTCGCGGCGGAAGGCTGAATTAAACAGGGGCACGCTCATCCTTGTAAGCGAGTGCGGTGGCAGCCCTACTGCCGGGGGAAGTTTGCGGGACACGCCGTGAATCCATCCCTGGAGGCTTGTCTGCGAGGTCCCTCTCGCAGACAGTCCCGCAAACTTCCCCCGGCAGTAGGGCTTTCGCATCTAGCCCCGGCGTTCTTTTCTGGCCGCCGATGAGCAAGCAATAGCAAAGCAAGAACATAAAGAGAAAGGTTACAACGATGAAATCCGCCTGGATCTGCGACTATATCCGCACCCCGATCGGCCGCTTTGCCGGCGCCCTGGCCCAGGTCCGCGCCGACGACCTGGGCGCGGTACCGCTGCGCGCCCTGGCCGAGCGCAATCCGCGACTGGACCTGGAAGCCATCGACGACGTTATTTTCGGTTGCGCCAACCAGGCCGGGGAGGACAACCGCAATGTGGCCAGGATGTCGCTGCTGCTCGCCGGCTATCCCACCTCCGTGCCCGGCACCACCATCAACCGCCTGTGCGGCTCCGGTATGGACGCGCTGATCAGCGCCGCGCGCGCCATCCGCTGCGGCGAGGCGGAGCTGATCCTGGCCGGCGGCGTCGAGAGCATGTCCCGCGCACCGCTGGTGATGCCCAAGGCGGACATCGCCTATTCGCGCCGGGCCGAGATACACGACACCACCATCGGCTGGCGCTTCGTGAATCCACTGATGGAAAAACAGTACGGCGTCGATGCCATGCCGGAGACCGGCGAGAATGTCGCCGAACAGTTTTCCATATCCCGGGCCGACCAGGACGCCTTCGCCCTGCGCTCCCAGCTGCGCGCCGCCGGCGCCATCGACAGCGGGCGCCTCGCGCGGGAAATCACCCCTGTCTCTATAGCGCGCAGGAAGGGCGAACCGCTGCTAGTAGAACGGGATGAACACCCGCGCCCCGCCACCACACTGGAAGCCCTGGCGAAACTGCCCACTCCCTTTCTGGGAAATGGCCGGGAAAGTGGCACAGTCACCGCCGGCAATGCCTCCGGCGTCAACGACGGCGCCGCCGCGCTGATCGTCGCCTCCGACGATGCCGTGCGCCGCTACGGGCTGACGCCCATAGCGCGAATAGTCGGCGGCGCCAGCGCCGGCGTCGAACCGCGCATCATGGGCATGGGACCGGCCAACGCCACGAGAAAACTGTGCCGGCAGCTGGATATGCGCGTAGCGGATTTCGATATTGTCGAACTCAACGAAGCCTTCGCCAGTCAGGCCCTCGCCTGTCTGCGCCAGCTGGGTCTCGAGGACGATGCCGCACACGTAAATCCCAACGGCGGTGCCATCGCCCTGGGCCATCCCCTCGGCGCCTCCGGCGCCCGTATCACCGGCACTGCGGCCTTGGAACTGGGCCAGCGCAACGCCAGATACGCCCTAGCCACCATGTGTATCGGCGTCGGCCAGGGCATCGCCATCGCGCTGGAAAGGGCCTAAACCATGCTCGGTTTCGATTCGGAACTTTACGGCGCCGCCTTTGCCGATACCGAGGTGGCCGACCTGTTCAGTGACGGCGCCGAACTGCGTGCGATGATTCGCGTCGAGCGCGCACTGGCAAGAGTACAGGGCGGGCTCGGCTTGATTCCCGCCGCTGCCGCCGGGGCAATAGACCGGACACTGGGCGAGCTGACACCCGCACCAGCCGCGCTGGCGGCGGCCTGCCGCAAGGACGGCGTAGTGGTGCCCGCGCTGGTAAAGCAACTGCGAGCGGCCCTGCCCGAACACGCGGCCTCCCACCTGCACTGGGGCGCCACCAGCCAGGATATTGTCGATACCGCCCTGGTACTGCGCCTCGGCAGCGCCTGCGACAGGCTCGAACAACTTCTCGCAACCCTGGGCGACGCCCTGGCGGACCTGGCCGAGCGGGAAATGGACACGGTCATGGTGGCGCGCACGCGCGCCCAGTGGGCGGTGCCCACCCTCGGCGGGCTCAAGGTGGCCAACTGGCTGGCTCCCCTCGCCCGCCAGCGGCAGCGGCTGCAACAGCTGAGGCCGCGTTTACTCGTACTGCAGTTCGGCGGCGCCGCCGGCACCCTGGCTGCCCTCGGCGACAGGGGCCCCGCTGTCTCTGCGGCGCTCGCCGCCGAACTCGGCCTGGCGCTGCCGCCGGCGCCCTGGCACACCCAGCGCGACAGTCTCATCGAACAGGGCAACTGGCTGGCGATGACCTGCGGCGCCCTGGGCAAGATGGGGCAGGACCTGATACTGCTCACCCAGTCCGATGTCGGGGAAATAAAGCTGCGCGGCAGCGGCGGCTCCTCCACCATGCCGCAGAAAGCCAATCCCGTAAGCCCCGAGCATCTGGTCGCCCTGGCGCGCCACAGCGCGGGACTGCTCGCCAACCTGCACAGCGCCACAATCCACGCCAACGAGCGCGACGGCGCTGCCTGGACACTCGAGTGGCTGAACCTGCCGCAGCTGGTCTGCGCCACTTCCGGCGCACTGACTCGGGCAGCGGAAACAGTCGCCGCATTGACGTTCGACAGAGCCCGTATTCAGGCAAACCTGGAGACCTGCCGGGACGACATCATGGCGGAGGCGCTGGTCTTCGCCCTCGCCGAACACAGCGACCGCAACAGCGCGCAGCAACTGGTTGCGCGGGCCCGCGAACTCGCCGGGCAGAAGGGCCTGCCCCTGGTGGAGCAGTTGCGATCCCTCACCGAGCTTCCACTGGATTGGGAACACCTGGCACAACCGCAATGCTATCTCGGCGCGGCGCGGCATTTTATTCGCGCCACCCTCGATTATTGGAGAACGATGGCCTGATGGTGAGGGCCTCAGGTTCCGCCGCCGCGCCGGCCTCAGACACGGAAAGTGAATAAAATTTCACTTTTTAAAAATAAAAAATACTGTAAAAACAGATAGATACAGATTCACAAATTTTTAATGTTGACTTAACCTCGAGTCAGCTCTTATCGTGGAATAACCGAATAAAAATTCGGTTTATCTGCAGTTGTCATAAATCCAATAATCACAACCACCAGAGAGGGCCAAGATGATGCGCGCCACAAATTTTTCCAGGGCGGTACTTTCCAGGGCGGTACTTTCCAGGGCGGTACTTTCCAGGACGGTACTATCCAAAACGGTGCTGGGCGCGGCGGTTGCCACGGCAATAGCCGGCGGCGCCCGCGCCGAGCAGATTGAAGAGGTCACGGTTACCGCGCAGAAGCGCACGGAGAGCCTGCAGGAAGTTCCCATCGCCATCTCCGCCTTCAGCGGCGAGCAATTGAAATCCCTCGGCGGTGCCAACCTGCAGGAACTGACCGAACATGTCGCCGGCGCCGAACTGTACGACGACCGCGGCGCCGGCCAGCCCACCTGGGTGATCCGCGGTGTCGGCCTGGCGGACTTCAACTCCAACAACACCCCCACTGCCGCCATCTACTACGACGAGCAGTACCTGTCCTCCAACGTATTCGGCGGTATCGGTATGTTCGATATCGAGCGGGTGGAAGTACTGAAGGGCCCCCAGGGCGGCCTCTACGGTCGCAACACCAGCGGCGGTGCTGTGCGCGTGGTCTCGGCGCGCCCCGAGCTGGGCGGCGACCTCAATGCGTCCATTTCCACCTCCTACGGCAGCTGGGGCAGATCCACCCTGGAAGCGGCCGCGGGCGCCTCCATCGGCGAGTCCAGTGCCTTTCGCATCGCCGCCATGACCGACCAGGGCGGCGGCTGGCAGGACAGCCTCGCCACCGAAGGGGATGACGAATACGGTGACCGCGATTTCAGCGCCCTGCGCGCCCAGTGGCTCTGGGCACCGACGGAGGAGCTGGAAATACTCTTGAAGGCAGAGGCCGGCCGCGACCAGTCGGAGACCACCCTGAGCCTGACCCGCGCCCTCTACGACCCGGAAACCGGCGACTTCTGCGCTTCCGCCCGAGCCGGCCGCGCCGATTCCGACCAGTGCGCAACCCTCGCCAACCTGACCAACGCCTGGATACTGACCCCGGGAGATCCCGGCCGACTGCCATCCGAGCAGGACCGCGACGGCAGCACAGTACTCGCCAACCCGATCAACGCCCTCGACAACGACTGGAGCGGCTTCAATGGCCAGATCAACTGGGACCTGGGTTTCGCCACCTTCTCCTCCATCAGCGCCTTCCTGGAATACCAGAACGATCAGGTGTTCGACTTCGACGGCCAGCCGCTGCGCCTGATGCACGAGGACGGCAGTGCCAAACTGGAATCCTGGTCGCAGGAATTCCGCCTGGTATCCAACGGCAGCGACGACAGCAGCTGGCTGCTCGGCGCCACCGTCGCCGGGGACACTGTCGACGAGTACCGCGTCGTCGACCTGCGCGACAACCTGCTGGTGTTCCCCGGCATGACCGAGCGCGGCTTTACCCAGGAGAGTGAATCCTGGGCCGTCTACGGCCAGTGGGAGCAGTATCTCTCCGACGCCTGGCGCTTCAGCAGCTCCCTGCGCTACACCGCCGAGGACAAAACACTGCGCGATGCCTTCCACTACGACCGCATGGGCGAGTTCTTCTATATCGCCGGCGTCGACAAGGACTACGCCCTCGATGCCAACTTTTCCGGGCATGTCGGCCTCGACTGGCAGCCCAGCGACAGCGCGCTGATCTACGCCAAAGCCACCCGCGGCTTCAAATCCGGCGGCTTCTTCGGCGGCTTCGCCTTCTCCGCCGACGAGCTGGAGGCCTACGGCGAGGAGACGGTGCACGCCTACGAACTGGGCTTCAAGACGGATTGGATGGCGCGCAGCCTGCGCCTGAACGGCGCCCTCTTCTACTACGACTACCGCGATGTGCAGGGCTTTACCCAGACCATCAGCGAGACCACCGGCCTGCCGATCACCCGCCTCGGCAACCTCGGCGACGCCGAACACCTGGGCGCGGAACTGGAGATGATCTGGCTGCCGCAGGCGATCGACGGCCTCAGTCTGCAGCTGGGCGCCGCCTGGCTGGACGCCACCATCGCCGACTCCGACACCATCGCCCTGGACCCGGCCGGGCAGCCCGGCGCCATCGAGGGGCTGCCGCGCAACTTCGCCCCGGAGTGGAGCAGCTCAGCCCAGGCGCGCTACGAATTTTCCGTCGGCAATGACCTGCTGGCGGCACTGCAGCTGAACTATTCATGGAGGGATGAACTCTCCTCGCGGGATTCCTACAACAGCGATCTCGACTTCGCCGCCTACGGCCACGACGGTTACCAGGTGGTCAATGCGCGCCTGTCCCTGTTGCCTGGAGATGAGCGCTGGGAGCTGGCACTGGTAGGCAAGAACCTCACCGACGAGACCTATTTCGCCACAGTCACCGGCGACGACCTGGGCAGCTTTACCGAAATCCCCACCCGCCCGCTGAGCTGGGCCATAGAAGCCAGCTACCGCTGGGAATAAGGAGGAAACAGACTATGCAACGGAAACTGATTGCCGGGTTAATCGTATCCGGCCTGCTGAGCGGCCTGGCGTCCGCTGCCGAACCCGCGGACAAGGTACTGCTGGACGGAAAAATCTACACCGCCGACGCCGAACAGACACTGGTGCAGGCCATGGCCGTGCGCGGCGACAGGGTGGTATTTACCGGCGGCAGCGATGCCGCCAGGAAATGGATTGGACCGCAGACAGAGGTTGTCGACCTGGACGGCAAGCTGGTACTGCCAGGGCTGCACGACACCCATGTGCACCCGGCGGGGATTATTTCCTACGAGGGCTGTAACCTGCACAGCGAAGGAAAAAACCTCGCGCAGATCGCCGCGTTTGTGCGCGGTTGCGTTGAGCGCTTCAAGCCCGCGGAAGGCGAGTGGCTGGCGGTGCGGCAGTGGAATTTCAGCGAGAACAATTTACCTAGCGCCCAGATGCGGACCCTGCGCGAGGCGCTGGACGCCGCCTCTACTAAGCACCCGATAGTGCTGCTCGGCAACGACGGTCACCACAATGCGACCAACAGCGCGGGCCTGGCTCGCGCTGCTACGCGCGACAAGCGCAGGCTCGGGCTTTCCGCCAAGACACTGCAGTCCGACTTCGCCGACCTGCAGCCGTTTGTCGGTGTCGACGCCCAGGGCGAACCCAACGGCGCCATCAATGAGCATGTGATCGAAGTGCTCGGCGGCCCCTGGATACTGACCGCCGACCTGCCCCTGTATATGAAACACGCGGGGCAGATACCGGCGCAACTGTCCAGCCTCGGCATCACGTCGATCCAGGACGCGGCCGTGGCACCGGAACTGCAGCCGCTTTACGACGAGCTGTTCAAGCAGCCCTCGGTGCCCCTGCGCATCACCCTGGCGCAGCTATTGAAGCCGGAACACTACCGCGATCAAAGCGGTGCAGTGAACTTCAAGGCGCTGTTTGCCGACGCGCGCGCAACGCGGGAAAAATACCGCTCCATACCCAACGTCAAGGCGGATGCGCTCAAGCTGTTTGTCGACGGCGTGCTCGAGGGCGATCCGCTGGCATCGCCGCCGACGCTGCCCAATTCGGCCATGCTGCACGACTTCCATCAGCCGATCTACAAGTTGGGCGATGAGCGCCTGGAAATCCAGGGTTACGTGGATCTGGATTCAAAAGCCTGTGTACAGGCGCGTGCCGAACAAAAGGCCGCAGCCGATGACACTCGGGTGCAGGCGTTTATTCGCGACAACGGCTTCCATCCGTCACAGTGCCAGCGCAGCCGCGGTGCACTATTGGCCGATGGGGCGGTGGTCAACGAATTCGTGCAACGGGCTGATAAAGACGGTTTCGCGGTACATTTCCACGCGATAGGCGACCGGGCCGTGCGCACCGCCGTCGATGCCGTAGCCACGGTATCCGACGGTAAAAAGCCGGTCAATCGCCACAGCATCTCCCATCTGCAACTGGCCACGGACGAAGATATTGCGCGGCTGTCGGAATTGAAAATTCCGGTCGCCTTCACTTTCGCCTGGGCGGTAAAGAGCCCCGGGTACGACATGACGGTGGTGCCCTTTATCGAAAAACTGGCGTCGTCTGAAGAACTGTACCGAAAGGACAGCTACTACTATCGCAACGTCTACCCGGCAGGCGCCCTGATGAAGGCGGGCGGCATAGTCGCCGCCGGCTCCGATGCACCAGTGGAGACGGACGATCCGCGCCCCTTCCTCAATATCCAGCGCGCGGTGACCCGCGATGCCGGTGCCGGCGCCTTCAACCCGGATCAGGGTCTGTCGATCCTGGATGCCATAGACAGCTACACCATCAACGGCGCCCGCCTGCTCAACCAGCAGGCGCTGACCGGCTCGCTGGAACCGGGCAAGAAGGCGGACTTTATCGTCGTCGACCGGGATATAGTGGCGCTGGCGCAGAAGGGCCAGGCGGATCGCATCGGCGAAACCCGGGTGTTGCAGACCTGGTTTGACGGCGAGACCGTCTACCGGGCGGAATAAAAACAGCGAGATATCGATTGGAGCAAATCATGTTGCGCAAACTAACCGCCCTGACCCTGGGTGCCGGCTGCCTGGCCCTGGCCTGCGCCGCCGCTGCCACCGAGGCGCCGAAGACGGCCGCCGAACTGGGGCTGATGCAGGGCAGCCCGCCCCCGGCTGACAAGCGCGTCGACCAGGGCAATTTTATGCAGGCGCCCTACAACCGCTGGGCCCTGCAGCATATGCGCGAGCTGGTGCCCACCCGCGCCGTAAGCCGCGGGCAGGGTGCCGTCTCGCCGCTGGAAGGCGACAACGTAGAGCTGGGCGATCTGGAGGTTGCCCTGGCCAGCGGCAAACGTCTCAGCGTATCCCGCTGGCTGCAGGAATCCTACACCGACGGCTTCCTGGTGCTGCGCGACGGCAAGCTGGTGTACGAGCGCTACTTCAACGGCCAGACCGCCGACACCCATCACCAGATGTTCTCCGCCACCAAGTCCCTTACCGGCGCCATGCTGCTGATGCTCGCCGATGAGGGCATGGTGGATCTGGAAAAGAGCGTGGACTTCTACCTGCCGGAACTGAAGGGCAGCGCCTTTGCCGACGCCAGTGTGCAGCAGGTGCTGGATATGACCGTCGGCATCCGCTACAGCGAGGACTACACGGATCCCGATGCGGATATCTGGAAGTACGGCTATGTGTTTGGCATCGGCAATAAGCCGCGCGATTACGCCGGGCCGCTGAATATCCACGACTATCTCGGCACCCTGCAAAAGCGCGGCCAGCACGGGAAGGCATTTCACTATGTGACGCCGGATACCGATGTACTGGGCTGGGTAGTCCGGCGGCAATCGGGGCAAAACCTCTCCGAGTTTTTTGCCGAGCGCATCTGGTCCCGGCTGGGCGCAGAGCGGGATGCCTTTTTCTGGCTGGACCGCTCGGCCACCGAAATGGCCGGCGGCGGGCTCAATCTCACCCTGCGCGACGGCGGGCGGCTGGGGCAGATGATACTGCAGCGCGGTCGATTCAACGGCGAGCAGGTCATGCCTGCGGCGGTGGCCGAGCGCCTCCTCGACAAGGGCGATCCGGAACCCTTCAATCGTCTCTACCGGGATCCCTGGTACGAGCAGATCGGCTATGCCTACCACGACCAGTGGTGGACCTTTAACAATCCGCACAAGGCGGTCAGCGCCATCGGCGTGCACGGGCAGTTTATCTATATCGATCCGGTCGCCAGGGTGGTCATCGTCAAGCAGTCCTCACATCCGCAGGCGGAGAGTGAGAGCAACGAAGTGGACGGGCCACAGATAATGCACGCGATCGCGGAGCAGTTGATGGGCCGGTCGGGGTAGACCGGCGCCGGGATTCTCCGCTCCCGAGTTGATAAATCGATGCACACTTGCTTGAATGCGGCGCACTCAACAACGAGACGCCGCAACATGAGCGCAGCCGTCAAGCGCAGAAACCAGCCGCAGCAGGAGAGAGCCCGCCAGCGCCGCCAGCAGATTCTGGATACCAGTATCGAGATACTGCAGGAAGAGGGACTGGAAAAACTCAACACCGCCTATATCAGCGAGAAACTGGGCATTTCCGTCGGCTCCCTGTATCGCTATTTCCCCAACAAACAGTCGATTCTCTACACCCTCGCCGAGCAGTGGCTGGCCGCCAATCGCACGGCGCTGGAAGAGATAGCGCGCTGGACGCTGGAATCCATGGCACTGGAGGTCTTTGTCGAGCGCTTCCTGGAAAAAATGGCGGGCGTCTACCGGGCCCAGGGCGGGCTGGCGCTGTTGTTGCAGACGATTCTGGAGGTCCCGGAACTCAGGGCGCTGGACGAGGAACACGACCGTTTTGTGGTGACTTTTCAGGCGCGGATGCTGAAACGGCTCGGGGTGGGCGCTTCGCGGGTGGAAAGACTGCGGCTCAGCGAGTTACTGCTCAACCAGGGCCACTACGGCCTGACCTTGGTAATGACCCAGGGCCCGCGCCTCGCCAAGCGCACCCTGGGCGACCTGCAGACGATGCAGGTCAGCCTGTTGCAAAAACACCGACAACCCGAGACGAGCTAGCTCTGGTAGACGGGCCCCACCCCCATACTCCACAGAATCACCGAACCGATCATCACCGTGACCATCATCACCAGCGCCACCGTGACCACCGCGCAAGCATAGAGGAAGGCGCGCTCCTTGTTCATATTCATCAGGATCGGGATACCTTCAAACAGCAGGTAGACCGAATAGATCCCCGCGAGACCGATAACCGCAACCGCCAGCCACAGGTGCGGATACAGCAGGACAACACTGGCGAGAAAAATCGGCGTGGTGACGAATACCGCCAATGCCGTACCCTCGTAGTGGCGCGTGGATTCGTCGTCCTCGACGCCGTAGGACTTGGCCATCCAGTTGATGAACTCGCCGAGTAGATAGACACCGGCCAGTATCGCGAAATAGATCACTACCGCCAGCACCGCGGCGCTCTCGGGCGTCAGCCTGGTCAGGTGCCCGCCCAGTTCGAAGCCGACACGGGTGACACCGATATAGCCGGCGATGGCGGGAATCAGCGCAAGTATCGGCACATGGCTGAGGAATACCTGAACGAAGGAGTGGCGGTCGGCGCGAATGGCCTCCCACTCTTTGTCGGGGTGGGTGAAAATTCCGATGGTGTGGCTGAGTAGTCGCACGCGCCTTCTCCCTTGTTGTTCCCTTCATGGCATTGCTTAGCAGTATCGGGGTCCGGCGGAAGATTAACCAATGTAAATCAGGAATAAGGCGCCAATTTTATAGGCGAATGGTTCATATCAGCTGTGGACACAGACGCGATTTCGCCCGCCGCGCTTGGCCCTGTAGAGCGCGCTATCCGCGGCCCGCAACACCTCTTCCGGTGACCTCAACTTGCCACCGCTGCTGGCGACACCGACACTCACGGTGGTTTTGATTGCATTGCCGCCGCCCTGTCCGCGCCGACTGCGGGACCTGGCGCTATTGGCCGGATCGCGCGCACTGGAGCGCAGGCGCAGCGGATAGCCGGCTATCTTTTCGCGCATCTGCTCCAGCGAATGCAGCGCCCTGTCCCTGTCGCGGCCGCGAAATACCACCACAAACTCCTCACCGCCGTAACGGAAGGCGCGGCCGCCACCGAAGCGGGCAATCTTGCCCGCCACCATGCGCAGCCCCTGGTCGCCAACCTGGTGGCCATGGCGGTCGTTGAGTTTCTTGAAGTGGTCGATATCGACCACGGCGATACAGAAATGACGCCCCAGGGTCAGCAGATAGCGGCTGTATGCCCTGCGCGAGGGGATTCCGGTCAATTCATCGCGAAACGCCAGATCGTAGGCGCTGCGCAATACCAGCAGGTTCAACAGCAAACCCGCCGCGGCGGCCGCCTGCTGTATAGGCAACCCGAATCTGTCCGTGGCGGCGAGCAGCAGGATACACAGTAGCAAGCCGAAGCCGGTGGGCTCTGGCCGGAAAATCGATTGGAGCAACGTCAACAGGGCTGCGGCGAGAAACACCACCATTTCCAGACTGAACTGTACTTCGTTGCCAGGTAGCGGTATTGCCACCACTGTCGCCGACCAGGCGTCGATTAGCGGCTGTTCGCAACAGGTTTGCAGTGCGTAGAGAGCGCCGATCTGCGCGAACACCGCCAGCAGTAATAGCAGGCCAGAACCGCTCAGCAGACTGCGGTCGCGACTGAAGGCGATCGCGGCCAAATTGCAGGCGACCAGGCCCAGGGCGAGCGAAAACCATTGTCCCCGGTGTAACCAGGACGCGGTTTCCGCAGACAGGTACACGGCCAGCAGCAGCGCCGAAGTAAATGCGATTCGACTGGACTTGAAGGAAATCCCCAGAGCCAGGGATATGCCCAACAGCACTGCCGGCAGCCGCGGCGTCAGCAGGGACAGGAAATCAAACCAGGAGAGATACTGCGCCGCGAGACATGCCAGCAGGACCAGTGGCAGCCAGCTGTAACGCAGCCACTGTATATAGGGCGGCATACGAAGGCGAAATGTGGAATTTGCCGCAGATTATACGTGCTAGGTGGGGATTGCAGGGGAAATGGATCCCAGATCTTGCAAGTGATCGGTGCTCTTGGGCGCTTTGCACTCGCCACTGAACACCGACCACTCGCCACTATTTGACGACGCGCAGGGCCGGCTTCTTCGCGGTCTTGCGCCCCAGGCTGGTGGGCGGTGTCGGCTCCGGTGGCTCCGGGGTTTCCTCCGCCTCGAATACCATGCCCTGGCCGTTTTCACGCGCGTAGATACCGACTACCGCCCCCACCGGCACCTGGATATCGGTGGGCACGCCGCCGAAACGCGCATTGAAGCGGATGGCGTAGTTGTCCATGTTAAGGCCGGCTACCGCGCTCTCGGAGATATTCAGCACTATCTGCCCATCTTCGTTGACGTGCTGCTGCGGTACCAGCACGCCGGGCAGATGGGTATCGACGAGGATGTAGGGCGTACACCGGTTATCGGTTATCCACTCATAGAAAGCCCGCAGGATATACGGGCGATTGGATGTCATGGCCGGTTTACTCACCTATTTCTCCCCTGGCTCAAGGCTGTCTCCCCCAAAAAAGGCCTCTCAAGGCTCGCGCTGTCAGCGCATCTCCCGTTCGAATTCGGTCAGGCTCTGCTGGAAGGCCTCGCGGGAGAAGAGCCGGTCCATATAGTCCAGCAGCGGCTTGGCCTGCTTGGTCTTCGGCAGGCTGATCTCGAACTGCTCCAGGCGCCACAGCAGCGGGGCCATACAGCAGTCTACCAGTGAGAACTCTTCGTTGAAGAAGTACGGCAGATCAGTGAACATCGGCGCTATGCCGACGAAGCTGTCGCGCAGGTCCTTGCGCGCCGCAGCGGCGTCTTTACCACCGGCCAGTATCTTGTCCACCAGCGGACACCAGTCGCGCTCGATGCGGTGCATGATCTGGCGGCTCTGGGCCCGCGCCACTGGGTAGACCGGCAACAGCGGCGGGTGCGGGAAGCGCTCGTCCAGGTACTCCATCATCACCTTGGTCTCGAACAGCACCAGGTCGCGGTCCACCAGGGTGGGCAGCGAGTTGTACGGATTGAGGTCGGCGAGCTCCGCAGGCTTATCGTCCGGATCCACATCGATGATATCGACAGAGACCCCCTTCTCCGCGAGCACTATACGCACCCGGTGGCTGTAATGACTGCGACCATCGGAAAAGAAGGTCATGGAGGAGCGCTTGTTGGTCGGCACACCCATCTTCTAACTACCTCAAACTAGTTGGTCGGCTGTTGCGCCGACCATGGATCCAAAAACATAAAAAGGGTGGCGGAGTAACTCCACCACCCAGTAAAGGAAAATCGGCCAAGATCTCAGTGCTGCACGTCTTTCCAGTATTCGCGGTTCAGCAACCAGGCGAAGACAAAGAACACCAGGATAAACGCCAGTACATAGAAGCCGACACGCTTGCGATCTTCCGCCATCGGCTCGGCGATGTATTCCATGAAGTTCACCAGGTCGTACATGGCCTGGTCGAACTGCGCCTCATCCATAGTGCCTTTGATATTGCCAACTTTCAGGCTGCCGCAGTCGGCGTCCATGATCGGGTTACCCAGCTCATCGCGCACTATATGGCCGTGCTCGCGCTTCGGACCGGGCGCACACTCGGGCAGGCCCTGCAGCTCCAGCAGCACGTGGGGCATGGCCACGCTCGGGAAAACCTTGTTGTTCACACCGGTGGGGCGGCTGTCATCCTTGTAAAAACTGCGCAGGTAAGTGTAGAGCCATTCCGGGGAGCGGGCGCGGGCAACCAGCGTCAGGTCCGGCGGCGCGGCGCCGAACCATACTTTGGAGTCGTCCGGGCGCATGGAGATCTGCATCAACTGACCGATCTTGGCGTCGCCCAGCACCAGGTTCTGCATCATCAGCTCGTTGGGAATACCCAGGTCGGTGGCCACCCGCTCCCAGCGGGAGAAGTTGGCACTGTGACAGCCCATGCAGTAGTTGACGTAATACTTGGCACCGCGCTGCAGGGACGGCTTGTCCTGCAGATCGATGTTGATGTGGTCCAGTTCAACACTGCTCTCGGCGCCCACCGCCTTGATCGGCACGAATGCCAACAAGCCGACAATGATAATACCGAAGAAGAGTACGCCGAAGGTCTTCTCGCCGGAGGGGCTGGTCACCCGCTCTGGCTCCGGGTGCACGGCGTCGCGGCTTGTCAGCCACGGCAGTGCGGCGAAGAAGGCCGCCAGCAGCAGGGAGGCAATACCGACAAACAGGCTCGCCTTGAAGTTGGTAACCGCCATCCACAGGAAGAACACCCCGAAGACGCCGCTGACAATCCAGGAGGCCATGCCCTTGCGCTCCTTCGGGTTGCTCCAGATGGGCATGGTCACGAAGTAGGCGAAGTAGAACAGGGTCGCCACCTGGGCCAGGAAGTTGCGGCCCGGAGTCGGGGACTTCACGCCCAGGTAGCCGAGGATGATGAATACCGCGGCGAACAGCAGCAGCAGGGCCTTGGGCAGGAATCCCTTGTAGCGGATGGAGCGCACCGGGCTCTTGTCCAGCCAGGGCAGGACAAACAGTATCGCGATGGCCGCACCCATGGCCACCAGGCCGAGGAACTTGGCGGTCAGCGGGCCAATGTCGATGGTCACCGCACGCAGCACCGCATAGAAGGGCGTGAAGTACCAGACCGGCGCGATATGTTCCGGCGTCTTCAGTGGGTTCGCCTCTTCAAAGTTGGCGTACTCAAGGAAGAAACCGCCCATTTCCGGGAAGAAGAACACCACTACGCAGAAGATGAACAGGAACACCGCCACGCCCACCAGGTCGTGCACCGTGTAGTAGGGGTGGAAGGGCACGCCGTCTTTGGGAATACCGTTCTCGTCCTTGTTCTTCTTGATCTCGATGCCGTCGGGGTTGTTGGAGCCCACTTCGTGCAGTGCCAGGATATGCAGCACCACCAGCAGCACCAGTACCAGCGGCAGTGCGATCACGTGCAGGGAGAAGAAGCGCGTCAGGGTGATGCCGGAGATCAGGTAGTCACCGCGAATCCACTGCACCAGGTCCTCGCCGATACCGGGTATCGCGCCGAACAGCGACACGATTACCTGCGCACCCCAGTAGGACATCTGGCCCCAGGGCAGTACATAGCCCATAAAGGCCTCGGCCATCAGCACCAGGTAGATGCACATACCGAAGATCCACACCAGCTCGCGCGGCGGCTTGTAGGAGCCGTACATCAGGCCGCGGAACATATGCAGGTAGACCACCACAAAGAACGCCGAGGCGCCGGTGGAATGCAGGTAGCGGATCAGCCAGCCCCATTCCACATCGCGCATGATGTACTCGACTGAGGCAAAGGCGCCCTCGGCGGAGGGGTTGTAGCTCATCACCAGCCAGATACCGGTGAGCAGCTGGTTGACCAGTACCAGCAGCGACAATACGCCGAAGAAGTACCAGACATTGAAATTCTTGGGCGCGTAGTACTTGCCCATGTGCTTGTCCCAGGCCTGGTAGATCGGCAGACGCTGATCCACCCAGTCACCCAGTGCGGTTAACCAGTTCATGCGCTGCCCTCCTGATCCACGCCAATCACAATCACGTCATCGCTCTCATAGGAATAAGACGGCACATCCAGATTGGTGGGTGCGGGAACCCCCTTGTACACGCGGCCGGCCATATCGTACTTGGAACCGTGGCAGGGGCAGAAGAAGCCGCCCATCCACTCACTGCCACCGAGATCGGCGGCGCCCACCTCCGGGCGGTACATGGGCGCGCAGCCCAGGTGGGTACAGAGACCGACCAGCACCAGCATCTGCGGTTTGATGGAGCGGTTTTCCGGATCCACGTAGGGTGGTTGAATGGACTCTTCGGAGTTGGGGTCGCGCAGCAGCGGCTCTACTTTCTCCAGGTCCTGCAGTACCTGCTCGGTGCGTCGCACCACGTAAACCGGCTTGCCACGCCACTCCACGGTGACCATCTGGCCCGGTTCGAGCTTGCTGATATTGTATTTGACCGGCGCGCCGGCGGCCTTGGCCTTGGCACTCGGATTCCAGGATGCGACGAAAGGTACGGCTACACCCACCGCACCCGCGCCACCAACAACCGAGGTAGCGGCGGTCAGGAAGCGGCGCCGTCCTACATTTACACCGTCATCACTCATGACGTAGTTCTCCCATCACAGCGTCTCCCATCTATGCGAGATCGGCTGGCCCAAACCCAAAAAAATCCTTAAAGGAAATTTCGCCCCCGGTTGTGCCGGTGCGAATAAACCCCATAAATCGAGCGGATACAAATTCGCGCAATGTTAAAGAAAATGCCAATTTGATACAAGGCGATGCGGCGGGGAACGTCGGGAATACCGCAGCGAACTGGCGAGAAAATAACCAGAAATGACAAGAAGCGTTCGGCGCCAGACGAATCGGGAGACAGAAAAAAGCCCGGCAATGGCCGGGCTTGAAAGTAGCTTAACGCTTGGAGAATTGCGGCTTCTTGCGCGCTTTGCGCAGACCCACTTTCTTCCGCTCCACCGCACGGGCGTCGCGGGTTACATAGCCCGCGGCGCGCAGCGGCTGGCGCAGCGCTTCGTCATACTGCATCAGGGCGCGGGTCAGGCCGTGACGGATAGCACCCGCCTGACCGAAAGAACCACCACCTTTAACAGTGACGTTGATATCGAATTTTTCCACCATGTCGACCTGCTCGAGCGGCTGACGCACGATCATGCGCGCCACTTCGCGGCCGAAGTATTCGTCCAGAGTGCGGCCATTCACGGTGATTTTGCCTTCACCCTGCTCGATGAATACGCGAGCGGTGGAGGTCTTGCGGCGGCCAGTGCCGTAATATTGCGTAGTTGCCATCTGAGTCTTCCCCCTTAGATCGCCAGTTCAATCGGCTGTTGTGCCGCGTGAGGATGTTCGCTGCCGCTGTACACTTTCAGCTTCTTGAACATGGCGCGACCCAACGGACCCTTCGGCAGCATACCTTTTACGGCGCTTTGAATGGTGCGCTCGGGCGCTTTCTCGATCAGCTTCTCGAAGCTGATGGACTTGAGACCACCGGGGTAGCCGGAGTGGCTGTGGTAGATCTTGTCTTTGGCCTTGTTGCCGGTCACGCGGACCTTCTCGGCATTGATTACAACGATGTAATCGCCAGTGTCCACGTGGGGCGTATACTCAGGCTTGTGCTTGCCGCGCAGACGGTGAGCGATCTCGGCGGAAATACGGCCGAGAGTCTTGTCCGCAGCGTCGACAATGTACCAGTCGCGTTTGACCGCTTCCGGCTTGGCACTGTATGTCTTCATGTTATAAACACCTGTAATAAGACCCCGAAAATGGGGCCATCCCACGAAAGAGCGCGGATAGTACATAAGGAGTGTATGCTTTTCAAGCGATTTTGAGTGGGATCTATTCCGCCCCGCCAGACCAGAAAACACGCACCCGACACCCCTGACCGCAGTCATCGATCGCGAGCTTCAGCCGATACCTGTCGCACAGCCGCTGCACTATGGACAGCCCGATGCCGAAGCCCCGACTGGCGTGCCCCTTGACCAGGGGCCGGGTGACATACGGCTGCAATTCCGGCGCTATGCCCCCGCCCGTATCGGCGATCACCAGGGTATCTGCGCCGGAGGCAATGGATACCTCGCCCTCGGCGGTGTACTGGAACGCATTGGCGATCAGGTTGGTCAGGAGTATGTCCAGCACGGCCGCGGGCATCTCGATGGTCTGGCCCGGGTCGATATCTATCCTCACCGCCACATCCTTGCCTTCCAGCAACCGGGCCTGGCTCACCACCACCTTTTCCACCGCCGCCAACAGGGACAGGCGCTCCACCGGCAACTGATCGCCCTCATCCCGGGCCAGGGTCAGCAGGGTCTGCACCGTTTGCACCATATCGCGGTTGGCGCGCCGTATGCGCTCCACCAGTATCCGCGCCTCGGGATCCAGGTCGCCCCTGCCCGCCAGCAGTTCCGCGGCGCCGCTCACCGCGGAGATGGGCGTGCGCAACTCGTGGCTGGCGTCGCGGGTGAACTGCACTTCGCGCTCCACATACTCCCCAACCTGGCCGAAGGCGTCGTCCAGCGCCCGCGCCAGCACGCCTATCTCATTGTCGGGACAGCCGGAAGCGAATCCCCCGGGGATAGCTTCCGGGGCCCGCAGCTCCACCTGCCGGGTCAGCCTGGACAGGGGTGCGAGCGCCCCGCGGGCAAAGGCATAGGCGAGGACGCAGCCCACCGCCATCATCGCCAGCGTGAGCAGCCCGAGGGCGACCAGCATGGCCCTGGCGCGGGGGCGCACCAGCAGGTCGGCGCTGACTTCCGCCAGCAGCACGGCGTCCCGGTCGGCCAGGCGGCGCAGATGATAGTGCCGGCCGCCTTCACCGAAAAACTCGGTGCGCCCGGTTTCGGCCGCCAGCGTTTCCCGCACCAATACCGGCAGGGATGCCGTGGTCAGGTGCAGGCTGTAGTTTTCGCGGCGCGGTTCCGGCCACTGCCCGTGACGCCGGAAGTGCGCCGCCAGGTAGTCCGCCTCCCGCGCCAGCTCGCGCTCGAACACCCGGTCTTCCAGGGTGTAGGCCAGCAGGAAGTTCACGGCACTGAACAGGGCGCCGAGCAGCAGAGCGAAGGCGCAGAAAAATACGACGAAGCGGAACCTGAGCGTCAATCAAACCTCCAGCACGAAGCCGACGCCGTGCACCGTCTTCAGCAGCGGGCGGTCGAAGGGTTTATCCAGCACGCGGCGTATCTGGTAGATATGGGTGCGCAGCGCGTCGGATTCGGTGGGCTCATCGCCCCAGATCTTCCACACCAGTTCGCTGCGGGTCATCACCTGCGGGTAGGCCTCGGCCAGGGCCTCGACGATGCGGTAGTCGATGGCATTAAGTTTGATGGAGCGATCGTCGCGCCTGACCTCCCTACGCTGGCGGTCGACCTGCAGCGCCCCCAATTCCAACACCTGCTCGGTGTTGAGCAGATGGCGGCGGGCCAGCGCCAGGGCGCGCAGTTCCAACTCCTCCAGGGCGAAGGGTTTGGTCAGGTAGTCGTCGGCGCCGGTGCCGAATCCCTCCACCTTGTCCGCCAGGCTGTCCCGGGCAGTCAGCATCAGGACCGGGATATGCCGGCTGGCCCTGGCGCGCAGCGCGCGGCACACCGACAGGCCATCCATGCCCGGCAACATCAGGTCCAGCACCACCAGGTCGTAGGGCTGCGCCAGGGCCAGTGCCAACCCCTGGGCGCCGTCGCCGGCAAAATCCAGCACATGGCCGCGTCCCTCCAGGTAAGTGGCGATATTCGCCCGGATAGCCGCCTGGTCTTCAACCACCAGTATGTGCAAGGCGTTCGTCATGCCGAATTACCGTCACCCGTCACTGAAGTTCTTTTAACACGGCCCGGGCCTCCTGCATATCCGGGTGCTCCTCCAGCAGGCGGATCAGCAGTGCCCTGGCCTTGTCCCGATTACCCAACTGCGCGTGGCCGCGGGCCATGGCCAGTTCGACAGTGGGGTGCTGGAAGTGAACGCTGCCCAACTCCATCAGGGCCACCGCCTTTTGCCACTGCCGGTCATCCCGACTGAATTGCAGCTGATAGAAGCCATAGAGCGACACCAACTTGGGCTCATAGCCCGCGGCATTCCGGCGGAAAGACTCGCCGGCCTCCACGTTGCCATCCCACACCTGGGCGATCATATCCATGGTGCGCTCCTCCACAAAGGGCTCGCGGGGTTTGGGCACAATACCCAGGGACTCGACCAGGGCTTCGGCCAGCTTCGGTGTGGACGACGGGTTCTGGCCGGTGAGCAGGCGCCCGTCTGCGGCCACATGGCCCAGCATCAGGTCGCTGTGCTGGAAGCGGCCACCGCGCTCGATCAGCTTGTCCTGCAGCAGAAAGGGAAAGTGCTCTATCCACTTTTTGCCAAACGCCCGCTCCTCGGCATTGGTAAAACCGTTCACCGCCCTGCCCGACACCAGGTAGCTGCCATCGCTGAGTTTTACGTTCACCAGCGCCGCCGGGCCGTGGCACACGGCCGCCACCACACCGCCGTTTTCATAGACGCCGGCGATCAGGCGCTGCAGGTTCCGGTCCCCGGGCAGATCAAACATGGCGCCCTTGCCACCCACCACAAACACGGCCGCGTAATCCTCGGCCTTCAGCCCGTCCAGGGCCAGGGTGTTTTCGAGTTTGGCTACAGCCGCCGCATCCTCGGTGACGACCTTTACGAAAGGCTTGTCCGGGTTGTATTGATCCGCCTCCACGGCGCCGCCCCGGGGACTGGCGATATCTACCGCCAGGCCGTTTTGCCTGAAGATCAGGTAGGCCTGGGCGAATTCATCGAACTCGTAACCCGGCCGCTCCTCGCCCCGGTCCAGGCCGTAGCCGCTCAGAACCATCAGCACCCGCGGGGCCTCGCCGGCCAGTGCCGGTGACAGGGTGCACAGACACAGACTCAGCACTGCGATCAGTCGCTTCATGGAAATTGACTCCTTTTCATTAATGGGCGCTGCCAGGCTATCGCCGCCGCTGTGAAATGGATGTGAATCAGGATTCGGCCATCAATTCGCCCACCGACGCCTTGAGGCTGTGCCGGCAGCACCAGAGCCCCAGCAGGCAGAGCACGGCGGCCATGATCGCCAGCGTGCCCAACAGATAGAGCGCGTCCGGACGGTAATTGAGGTGGAACTGGGAGCGGTAGATAAGCTGCCCCGCCAGGCTGGTGCCGGCGACGGCGCCGCCACCGGCAATGGCCGCGGTGATCAGCCACTCGTAGAGATTCAACCGCAGGCAGTGGCGCCGCCTCAGCCCCAGGCTCAGCAGCAGGCCGTTCTTGCGCCGGTCGTCCCGCTCGAATCCGCGCACGCAGGCCGCCACCAGCAACAGGGCCATCAGGCCCAGCAGCAGGCTGTAGCCGGCCACCACCCGGGTCACCAGGGCCAGGGTGGCGTCGAAGCGCTCGCTCAGCTGTTTTACCGGCAGGAGTTCCAGCCCCGGATGTCGCCGCCAGAGTTCACCCAGCTGGGACCAGGCGCGCTGGGGCAGCTCCATGCTACCCATCTGCAGCAGCTCCACACCGAGCGATTCCACTGCCCCGGGCGGCACCTGGAACCAGAAGGTGATGGAACCCGCGCCGGGCCGATAGGCGTGCCCGGCGACCAGGGTAAATTCCACCAGCTGCCCGCCGATGGCGAACGCCAGGGCATCCCCCAGGGACAGGCCCAGGTCCGCCATCACCTCGTCCTCGACGGAGATCTGTCGCCTGTTCTCATCCCCCGCCTGCCACCAGCGCCCCGCCGCCAAACGGTTGTTGGCCGGCAGCTCCGCGGACCAGCTCAACCGGATGGGCCTGGCGATGCGGCTCAGGCTCTCGCTGGGCTGGCCGCTGAACGCCTCTGGCGCCAGGCCGTTGATGCGCACCAGCTGCGCGCGCACATAGGGCCGCGACT
Organism: Microbulbifer taiwanensis; assembly: GCF_014904815.1. Lineage (GTDB taxonomy): Bacteria > Pseudomonadota > Gammaproteobacteria > Pseudomonadales > Cellvibrionaceae > Microbulbifer > Microbulbifer taiwanensis. The sequence continues at coordinate 290,828 of NZ_JACZFR010000025.1, read as the reverse complement.
GGCGCAGGACGCTGCCGGTGCGCCGGTTCCAGGCTTCGATATCCGCCATTTGCGCCGAGGTGGCGCGGACGATCAGCAGGTTGCCGTCCACCGCGCGGCTATTCGCCTCCATGGCCTGGCCCAGGTCCCGCAGCAGCATAAAGGTGAAGAGCAACAGGGTGGCGCACAGGCCCAGCCCCATCACCTGGGCGGATTTGCCCAGCAGCCGCTGCCGCATGGTGAAGAGGCAGAAAGCCAGCAGGCCACCCCGCCGCCGGGTGAGGCGCTCGACCAGTGTCAGCAGCGCAAAGGTCAGGGATGCTATCAGCAGCAGTGTGACCAGCAGGGTGCCGATCATCAGCAGGGTCAGGCGGCTATTGTCCGAATAGGCCGCCACCAGCAGGCTGAAGCAGGTCAACATCCAGGCCAGGCGTAGCGCCAACGCCGGCAAGCGCTGCTGCGGCCGCAACAGTTCGAGCACGCTGGCGCGCCCGACGCCGATCAGGGTCGGCAACTGCAGGCAGAGTAACAGCAGCCACAGGAGACCCAAGGTCCTCGCCAGCACGCCCGGATGCCAGGCGGCTTCCAATTCCGCACCGATCTCCGCGCCGATGTCTGCACCGAGGGCACCGGCGAGATGGCCCTGCAACAACTTCAGCACCCATTGCTGCCCGGCCAGCGCCAGCAGCCCGGCCAGCAGGAACGACAGCGCGATCCCGAGCATCCACTTTGCGCCGTAGAGGCACAGGCCCCGCGCCGGCGACAGCCCCAGGCTCTGGTACACCGCCTGGCGATAGGCCTCGCGGCGCAGCAGGCGACGGCCGATCAGGTCCATGGCCACGCCGCCCAGCACAAACAGTACCAAGGCGCTCAGGCCGAAGAAATTTTCCACCCGCTGCCAGAAACCGGCCAGCGGGTGCTGCCCGCCGCGCTTGCGGACCAGACGCGCGTCCGGCAGTTCTCGCTGCACCCAGGCGACAATCACGGCCTCCTGGGAGGCGTCCGCATTCAGCAGGTAGCGATAGCGGGTGTCGCCGGCAAGGGGCGGTCCAGCCGCTCCCGCCGGCAGCGCCGCCATGGCCCGCACCGCCACCGAATGGCCTTCCAGCAGCCGGTCCGGCTCGTGAAAGAGCGCGCGGCTGACAAGGTATTCTCTGCCGCCCAGATGCAGCGACTCGCCGGTGGCCAGCCCGAGTCCCACTAAAGCCCGGGTGTCCAGCCAGATCTCCCCGGCGCCGGGGCCGCGCCCGGCGGACTCGTGTTCCGAGGCCCGCGAGCGACCCACGGCCAGCTGCCCCTGCAGCGGATAGTGGCGATCCACCAGTTTCAGCTGCACCTGCTGGTGTCGCCCGGCGTGGCTCAAGGTGATATCCAGCAATCGGGTTTCGCTCAGGTCCGCGCTCAGTTCGGCCAGCGCGGACCTCTGTGCCTCGCTCAGCGGCCGGTGGCGCTCGAGCACCAGGTCCGCCCCCAGCATGTCGCTCAGGTTTTGCTGCAGGGCACTCTGCAGGGAGGCGCCGCTCAGGCTCAGCAGCAGCAGGAAAAAAGCCAGCAGTATCTGGGCGAGCAATTGCAGCCGGGTATCCGCCTGCCCCAGGTCGCTGCGGAACTCCTGCCAGGCCAGTGTGAGAAAGTTCATGCCAGCAGCTCCAGATGACCACCGGAGAGTCGATAGCGGCAATCCGCCATACGACTTAAGGTGTCGCTGTGGGTCACCAGCACCAGGGCACTGCCCTGCTCCTGTACACAGCCGAACAGCAGTTCGCCGATATAGGCGGCGGTGTGCTGATCCAGGTTGCCGGTGGGCTCATCGGCGAACACAAAGGCCGGCTCGGCGACAAAGGCGCGGGCTATGGCCAGGCGCTGCTGCTCGCCCCCACTCAACTGATTGGGCTTGTGGGCGGCGCGCGCGGACAACCCCACGCGCTCGAGCCAGTGGCGCGCCTTCTCGCGGGCTTGGCCGTCGCCGCGCAGGCGCAGCGGCAGGGCGACATTGCCCAGGGCGTCCAGCTCCGGCAGCAGGTGAAACTGCTGGAACACGAAGCCGGAGCGGCGACGCAGGGACGGAGCATCCGCCGCTCTTCCGTCCAGGTGAATCGCCACCTCGCCGGACCTGGGCCGCTCCAGCGCGGCGATCAGCGACAGCAGGCTGGACTTGCCCGCGCCGGATGGCCCCAGTATGGCGTGGCTGCGCCCGGCGCGGACGGTCAGGTTCAGGTTGTCGAACAGGTAAATGGTCTCGGGCTCACCGCCCTGCGAGCGGCCCTCGAACCAGTGTCCGAGGGCGCGAAGTTCAATATGATCCATGGCAGATTTCCGTGGCAGTCAACAGGGAATCTGCGCCAGTGTGGATCGGCGGGCGTCAAGCGGATGTGAAACGGTGCGGGTCGACTGTGGGGCAACTCAATCCGGCCGGTGCGGCCGCGCCAGGTAATCGTGGGACTGCATCTCCAGCAGCCGGCTGACCGTCCGCTCAAACTCGAACACCAGGTGCTTGCCGCCGTAGAGCCGTTCCGCCGGCACCTCGGCGGAGATTACCAGTTTGACGCAGCGGTCGTAGAACTCGTCTACCAGGTTGATAAAGCGCCGCGCCTGGGCCTCGGTGCGCTCGTTGAAACGCGGTACCTCCGCCAACAGCACCGTGTGGAACTCCCGCGCCAGCTCTATATAGTCGTTCTGCGAGCGCGGGCCGTCGCAGAGATCGCTGAAATCGAACCAGGCCACGTCGTCCGCCACTTTCAGCGCGCGAATTCGCCTCCCCTCTATATCCAGGTCCACCTTCTCGCGCACCTCGCAGCCCTCGACGCTCAGGCTGGCGAAGCTGCGCGCCAGGCTGGCATCCGCCGCAGAGTCCAGCGGCGAGTGGTACAACTCGGCCACCTCCAGCGCCCGCAGCCGGTAATCGGTGCCGCCATCCACATTGACCACCCTGGTGTACTGCTTCAACAGGGCTATGGCAGGCAGGAAGCGCGCCCGCTGCAGCCCATCCCTGTACAGCCCCTCGGGTTCGATATTGGACGTGGCCACCAGGGTCACGCCGCGGCGGAAGAGCGCGTCGAGCAGGCCGGCGAGGATCATCGCATCGGCGATATCGGAGACGAAGAATTCGTCGAAACACAGCACCCGCGCCCGCGCCGCCACCCTGTCAGCGACCTTCTCCAGCGGATTCTTCTCCCCCGCCAGCGCCTTCAGCTCCCGGTGCGCCTCGCGCATAAAGCGGTGGAAGTGGGTGCGCTGCTTCTGTGCAAAGGGCAGCGACTCGAAGAAGGCGTCCATCAGGTAGGTCTTACCGCGGCCCACCCCACCCCAAAAGTAGAGGCCGCGTTCCGGCTCCGACTGATCCCGCCACAGCTTGCGCAAACGCCCGAACAGGCCGCCCCGCCCTTCTTTCTCGAGCAGGCGCGAATAGAGATGCTGCAGTTCCTGCACCGCGGCGGCCTGCGCCGGGTCGGCGACGAAATCGGGGCGCTGTAGGTCGCGCTGGTAGCGCTCGAGCGGCGACAGAAGTGATGAGCTGGCTGGGGACATGGCTGATGTGGGAATGGACTGCCTTGTTGCGAGGGGCGCCACTCTACCAAATTCTCCGAGTGACCGCCTAGCCGACGGAACGGCACTATTCGCGTATACTCTAAACCCAGCGCCGGCTTTCGGCCGGTGCTCTAAGTCAAGGATGGCTACAGCTGTCATTTATTTGAGGAGGAAGTATTAGTGCACTCTACATCGGTATTGATTCTGGTAGGTATCCTAGGTCTGGCCCTGGGCGCCCTGCTGGCGTTTCTCGCCGTGCGCGGCCGCGGCAGCCTGGACCGCACCCAGGAGCTGGAGCTACGCCTGCGCGAGGCCAACAGCAAGCTGGAGGACTTCCAGCTGCAGGTAAACGAACATTTTGACCAGACCTCCCAGCTGGTTCACAACCTCACCGAAAGCTATAGGGAAGTGCACGAGTACCTGGCCAACAGCGCCCTGCGCCTGTCCAGCCAGGATATAGGCCGGCAGATGCTGGAAGCCGGCAGCGGCAAACTGAGCGAAAACGACGAAAACCTGCAGAGTGTCGCGCCGCCGCGGGATTGGGCGCCGAAAGAGCCGGGCGCCAAGGGCACCCTGGACGAGGACTTCGGCCTGGAGAAGGAGCCCCACGGCGGCACCGAGAGCGCCGCCAGTCGCTGACCGGCAGCGGGCACAGACAGAAAGGGCGGGATTCAACCCGCCCTTTTTAATTCCGGATAGGTGGGCTGCGCCCACCTACGCCAGATCACAGATTCTGGTAGTAATCCATCAGGATCTGCGCCACCTCTGGGCGGGAGAATTCCGGCGGCGGTGCAATGCCGTCGCCCAGCATCTCGCGCACCTTGGTGCCGGACAGCAGGATAAAGTCCTCTTTGGAGTGATCCGGCACATCGCGCATCATCACCACCTTATTCAGCTTTTTTGAGTAGGCCGTGTGGTCGGCGCGGAATATCTCGATCTCCAGGGCTCCCTCCGGCACCTTGTCGTCGAAGACGGTCTGCGCATCAAAGGCACCGTAGTAGTCCCCTACCCCAGCGTGGTCGCGGCCGACGATCAGGTGGCTGCAGCCGCAATTCTGGCGGAAGACCGCGTGCAGTACGGCCTCGCGCGGGCCGGCGTAAAGCATATCGAAACCGTAGCCGGTCACCATCACGGTATTGGCCGGGAAGTAGAGCTCCACCATCTTGCGGATGGAGGCATCGCGCACCGGCGCGGGGATATCGCCCGGCTTCAGCTGGCCCAGCAGCATATGAATCAGCACGCCGTCCGCGTCGACGCCGTCCAGCGCCATTTTGCACAATTCCTCGTGGGCTCGGTGCATCGGGTTGCGGGTCTGGAAGGCCACCACCTTGTTCCAGCCGCGTTCGGTGAACTCGTTGCGGATTTCCACCGCGGTGCGGAAGGTATCCGGGAAGTCGTTCTGGAAGTAGCTGAAGTTCAGTACCTCGATAGAGCCGGAGATCAGCTGGCGGCCGGCGGATTTGAAGGTGGCCACGCCCGGGTGCTTCTCGTCCAGGGTACCGAACACATGCCCGGCCATGGTGTCGACCTGTTCGTCGGAGACAGTCTCGATCGCCTCCACGTCCATGATCGCCAGCACCGGGTTGCCCTCGACATTGGGGTCGCGCAGGGCGATGCGGGAGGCACCCTCGATGGCACTGGTGTCCTTCACCATATTCAGTACCGGCACCGGCCAGAAGAGACCGTCAACGGTGCGCAGGGACTCGGCCACACTCAGCGCGTCCGCCAGCTTCATATAGCCGTGCAGCGGGTTGAAGTAGCCGGCGCCCAGCATTACCGCGTTGGCCGCGGCGGCGGAACTGACCACAATCGAAGGCAGGGACTCCGCTTCGTGCATCAGCTGGTGATGCCTTTCACTGTCGTACACAAAACGGGGCTGCAGCTCGACGCTGCCGTGAGGGCGAACCAGGGACATTTAGATCTCCAGATTATGGTGATTCTCGGAATTTTGGAGCCGCCATTATACGGATCTATGACGGCTAACCAATGGGCGGCGGTGGGCGCGCCAGGCGCGTATCACGCGTATAATGGCCGCAAATCGAGGAGTCGAGAGTGTCCCTACAACGTTTTCTACAGGAGTGGGCAGTGCCCACCGGTATCGGCCTGGCCGTGGCGGCGGCTCTGCTGCTACTTTTCCCACAACTGCGCGACGGTGCGCCCACGCCCGCCGCGGACGAATGGCAGGGCCCGGTTTCCTACTCGCGGGCGGTCAGCCTGGCGGGCCCGGCGGTGGTCAATATCTACACGCGCAAGGCGGTCCCCCAGCGACAGCACCCGCTGTTCAACGACCCGCTGTTCCGCCGCCTGTTCGACAGCATGAACCTGCCGCAGCGCGAGCGCATGCAGTCCAACCTGGGTTCCGGCGTGATCGTCAGCGACGACGGCTATATCCTCACCAATCACCACGTGGTCGACCAGGCAGATGCGATTGTGGTCCTGCTCGCAGACGGCCGCGAGGCCCAGGCGCAGCTGGTGGGCAGCGATGCGGATTTCGATCTGGCGGTGCTGAAGGTCGAGCTGGGCAAGCTCACTTCCATCGAAGTGGGCGAGCCGGAGAAGGCCCAGGTGGGCGATGTAGTGCTGGCCATCGGCAACCCCTTTGGCGTCGGGCAGACGGTCACCCAGGGCATCATCAGCGCCACCGGCGAGCGCAACCTCAACCTGGCCGCCACCGGCGCCGGCGGCTACCTGCAGAATTTCCTGCAGACAGACGCGGCGGTAAACCCCGGCAATTCCGGCGGCGCCCTGGTCGACGCGCGCGGGCGCCTGCTGGGCATCAACACGTCCATATTGAACCAGTCCGGCTATTCCGGCGGTATCAGCTTTGCGATTCCGGCCAATATCGCCTTCAAGGTGATGCAGGACATCATCGAGTACGGCCGCGTGGTACCCGGCTGGCTGGGTATTGAAGCAAGCGCGGTGACACCGCAACTCGCCCGCGCGTTCAAATTGAATTCCACCAACGGTGTCATCATCACCGCCATCTACAACCAGGGCCCGGCACATGAAGCGGGCCTCAAGCCCGGCGATGTCATCACCCATATCGACGGCCAGCCAATCAATGACGGCCGTCGCGGCATTGCCGCTATGGCGACACTGCGCCCCGGCGACACCGTATCCATCACCTTTATCCGCAATGGCGCCATCAATACCGTCGAGGCCACGGTTTCGGAAAAGCCCAAGACCCAGCGCCGCAGCTGAAATAGGCAGAATGAGAAGAGGATAATCCCATGCGCGCCCTGACCCTTGCCTTCATCATTGCCCTGTCGAGCGCGCCGGCGATTGCCGGCGACAGGGAAGATCTGCGCAACTTGCTGAATGACTTCCTCGAGGGTGCCGCCGGTGATGCGAAAGTACACTCACGCTTCTGGGCAGACGACCTGGTCTATACCAGTTCCTCGGGCAAGCGCTTCGGCAAAGAGGTGATCATGCGGGGACTGCAAGAGTCCCAGGCGCAGCCGGTCACTTCAAGCTACAGTGCGGAGGACGTCGACATTCGCCTGTACGGTGACAGCGCGGTAGTCGTCTTCAAACTGGTGGGGGAAGACAGGGCCGGCGAGGCGCCGGTGGTCAGTCATTACTTCAACACCGGCACCTTCGTGAAGCGCGACGGCGAGTGGCGTGCAGTCGCCTGGCAGGCGACGAAAATCCCGGAAGACGAATAATCGCCAGCTCTGCTGCCTCAATCCTCGACTCGGTATTCGGCCGAGCGCGCATGCGCCTCCAGCCCCTCGCCGCGCGCCAGGGTGCTGGCGACGCGACCGAGCTTGTCGGCCCCCTCGGGTGAGCAGTAAATAATCGAGCTGCGCTTCTGGAAATCGTAGACGCCGAGCGGAGACGAGAAGCGGGCCGTGCCACTGGTAGGCAGCACGTGATTGGGGCCGGCACAGTAGTCACCCAGGGCTTCGGCGGTGTATCGACCGAGGAAAATGGCGCCGGCGTGGCGGATCTGCGGCAGGTACTGCTCCGGGTCCTCCACCGAGACTTCCAGGTGCTCCGGTGCTATGCGGTTGGACAAGGCGATGGCCTCGTCGATGGAAGCCACCCGAATCAGCGCACCCCGATCCGCCAGGGACTGGGCGGCGATATCCCGGCGCGGCAGTTCCGCCAGCAGTTTCTGCAGGGAATTTTGCACCGCACTCAAGAAATCCGCATCCGGACTCAGCAGTATCGACTGCGCCTGCTGGTCGTGCTCGGCCTGGGACAGCAGGTCCATGGCAATCCAGTCCGGATCCGTTTTGCCGTCGCAGATCACCAGGATTTCCGACGGTCCGGCAATCATATCGATGGCGACGCGGCCGAATACGGCACGCTTGGCGGCGGCGACAAAGATATTGCCGGGCCCGACAATCTTGTCCACCTTGCCAATGGATTCCGTTCCGTAGGCCAGTGCCGCCACCGCCTGGGCGCCGCCGATGGTGTAGAGCTGGTCCACACCGGCGATGGCCGCTGCGGCCAGCACCAGGTCATTCAGCTGGTCGTCCGGCGCCGGCACCACCATGCTCACGCAGTCGACGCCGGCCACTTTGGCCGGAATCGCATTCATCAGCACCGAAGAGGGGTAGCTGGCCTTGCCGCCGGGCACATAGATACCGACGCGCTCCATCGGCGTTATCTGCTGGCCGAGTACAGTGCCGTCGGCCTCCGTGTAGCGCCAGGATTCCTGCAGCTGGCGGCGGTGGTAGTCGCGTACCCGCTCGGCGGCCTGCTCGAGGGCTTCGCGCTCCGCGACAGGGATACGCTCCAGTGCTGCGGCCAGGTCCGCCTGCGGCAGGCAGAAATCGCCCCCACTTCCGAGCTGGCGTCGATCGAAGCGATTGGTGTATTCGATCACTGCGGCATCGCCGCGCTCACGCACCTGTTGCAGAATTTCCGCGACGGTGGCCTCAACCTGGTTATCAGCAACCGATTCCCATGCCAGCAGCTGTTCCAGTTGCGCGTCGAAATCCCTGTCTGCGGCGTTCAGCCGGCGAATGCTGTCGGTGATCATGGTGTTCCAATGCAGAAGTTGGTTCAGTCTGTCTTTACGGCGGCGGCGAGCTTTTCGATCAGAGCGCTGATGGGCTGGTACTTCATTTTCATCGACGCCTTGTTGACGATCAGGCGGCTGCTGATATGCGCGATACTGTCGCGGGCCTCGAGGCCGTTGGCTTTCAGGGTGTTGCCGGTATCGACGATATCGACAATCTCATCGGCCAGGTCCATCAGCGGCGCCAGTTCCATGGCCCCGTACAGCTTGATGATATCCGCCTGGCGACCCTGAGCGGCATAGTAGCGCTTGGCGCTCTGCACAAATTTGGTCGCCACCTTGATGCGCCCGCGCGGCAGCTCCGCGCCCTTGATACCGGCGGTCATCAGCCGACAGCGGGCGATACCCAGGTCCAGGGGTTCGTAAATGCCCTCACTGCCGTGCTCGAGCAGCGTGTCCTTGCCGGCGACCCCTATATCCGCTGCGCCGTGCTGCACATAGGTGGGCACGTCCACACCGCGCAATATCAGCAGGCGCACGCCCTCCTGGTTGGTGGGGAAAATCAGTTTGCGGCTTTTGGAAATATCCTCCAGCGGCTCGAGCCCGGCAGATTCGAGCAGCGGCAGGGTCTCCTGCAGGATTCTTCCTTTGGTGAGGGCGATGGTGATTTGCATGGCGGTTATCGTTTTATCGCTTTGGTTGGCCAATGCCAAGGCTCTGTAGGCAGAGCCGGTGGCGGCCCTGCTGCCGGTAGCCGTTTGTTCAACAGCCTCATCGGCAATCGTTTCTCAAACGGCTACCGGCATCAGGGCCTTCGCTTTGACCTTCGGTGTTCTTTTCCGAGTCCCGTTAGCCCGGCACCCGACGAATATTCGCACCCAGCTGTTGCAGTTTTTCCTCGATACACTCGTAACCGCGATCGATATGGTAGATGCGGTCCACGATGGTGGTGCCCTCGGCGACCATGCCCGCGATCACCAGGCTGGCGGAGGCACGCAGGTCCGAGGCCATCACCGGGGCGCCCTTCAGCTTCTCCACACCGGTGACAATCGCGGTGTTGCCCTCCAGCAGGATATTGGCACCCATGCGGTTGAGTTCGTGTACCTGGATCAGGCGATTCTCGAAGATGGTCTCCACCACTGCGCCCTTGCCCTCGGCCACGGCGTTCATGGCGGTGAACTGGGACTGCATATCGGTGGGGAAAGCCGGATAGGGGGCAGTGCGGAAGCTGACCGCCTTGGGGCGGTTGCCCTTCATATCCAGTTCTATCCAGTCGTCGCCGGTAGAGATGTGCGCGCCTGCCTCCTCGAACTTGACCATCACCGCGTCGAGGATATCGGCGCGGGTATGGGTCAGCCGCACCTTGCCGCGCGCGGCCGCCGCTGCAGCGAGGAAGGTGCCTGTCTCGATGCGGTCCGGCATCACGGAAAAGGTGCAGGGATTCAGGCGCGATACGCCGTGTACACGAAGCGTGTCTGTGCCGACACCTTCGATCTGGGCGCCCATGGCGATCAGGAATTCCGCCAGGTCGACGATTTCCGGTTCCCGCGCGGCGTTGTGCAGTACCGTAGTGCCCTCGGCCAGTACTGCGGCCATCAGCAGGTTCTCGGTGCCGCCGACGGTGACCTTTTCCATCACGATATTGGCGCCCTTCAGGCGGCCGTGGGAGCGGGCGCGGATAAAGCCCTCGTCGATGGTGATCTCGGCCCCCATGGCCTCGAGGCCCTTGAGGTGGATATCCACCGGGCGGCTGCCGATGGCACAGCCGCCGGGGAAGGACACATTGGCGACACCGTGGCGGGCCAGCAGAGGACCGAGCACCAGGATAGAGGCGCGCATGGTCTTCACCAGCTCATAGGGCGCTGTGAGTTCGTTGACTGAGCGCGGGTCGATTTCCACCCCCAGTTTCTCGTCGATAGTGACATCGCAACCCATGCACCGCAGCAGGGTGATCATGGTGGTGATGTCATTGAGGTGCGGCAGGTTGTGGATATGCACCGGTCCATCCGCCAGCAGCGCGGCGGCGAGGATCGGCAGCGCGGCGTTCTTGGCCCCGGAAATCTTCAGGGTTCCGGATATGGGGCTGCCGCCCTCGATGATTAACTTGTCCATTCAGTCTCGCGTAGTGATAGGCGCAGCCTTATTGGCCGGCTTCTTCCGGGGTGAGCGTCTGCATCTGTACCGCGTGCAGGGTGCCGTCGGCGATCTTCTCGCCCAGCGCCGCGTAGACCAGTTGCTGTTTCTTCAGCCGGCTGAGGCCGTCAAAGGCCGGACTGACGACGGTAACCATCACGTGGCTGCCCTCGAAAGCGACATCGGCGCGGCTGTCGGGAATTTGCCCTTCGATCAGGGCCTTGATTTCTTCGGGTTGCATAGGCGGGAATTGCGTTGATTTGAAGCTGAATCCGTGACTCCATGGCGGCGCCGAGCACAAGCTCTTGACGCCACAGCGAATTTTTCTCAGTCGGCCGTAATCGCGGATACGTCACTTCTTCGGAAAATCCACTGTGACGCCAATACCTTGTGCTCTGCATCCGCCCTGAAGTCACGGATTCAGGTTGGCCAGCGCGCAAGTGTACTGGAAACCGGCCGGTCGCGCAGCCGCAGCTGCGCGATCCGGGTCGGGAGCTGTCAGCTCACCTTGTCGGCGACATCCTCGGCCGCAGACCAATTGGCGATCACCTTGTCGATATCGCCGTGGGTCTGCATGGACTGGGCAAATTGGCTGCGGAAAGTCTTGCCCAGATTGACACCATTCAGAATCACGTTGATCAGCTTCCACTGCCCGGCGCGATTGCGCACCAGCGTGTAGGAGACCTTGGTGATGCCCTCTTTACTGCGCACTTCCTGCAGCACATTGACGCGATTGCCGCTGGGCGTGGAGCCCGGGTTGACCACCCGCACATCCATGTCGCCAAACGTAGCCACGCCGCGGGCGAAGGTCGCCACCAGGTCGCGACGGAAGGCGCTGGCGAATCGCGAACGCTGCGCGGCGGTGGCCTGCTTGGCATAGCGGCCCATGACGCCGCGGGCGATAAAGTCAAAATCCACCACCGGGGTGAGCACGCTGTCCACGGCGCTGTAGTAGCGCTGCGGGTCCGAATTCATGTACTGGGAATTGGCGCGAATCACTCCCAGAAGGTTCTGGGAAACCCCCTCGATCATGGTGTAGGGGTTCTGGGCAGCGCTGGCAGCGGGGGCCCAGGCGGACACCAGCAGGGCGCAGAGGGCGACTTTCACCCAGGTGGCGAAACCTGCCCAAACATTCATTGACGATACGTTCACAAAATATCTCCCGTTGGCAAATCGATCCTTGGACGCATATGGTGCAATTTAGTGCCATTGCGACGCCGTTTTCTGGCTTCCCGCCGGTTTTCCGCGGCATTCCGATCATCCACTGAGCGGCATAGCTGACAGAAACGGCGGCAAACTATACCATGGCCGCGCCCAATGATGTGGCCAAGCGTCGCAATCGCACTGTGATTCATCGCGCCGACCACCGCATTATTCGACCTATATAAAGGTTAGCACGCCGGATTTACGGCCGGGCCCGCTCTCAAGCGCGCCTGCCAGCCATCGCTGGCGCCATGTAGCCCCCCGGCGGCACTTTTTGGGAAATTCCTACACTCAACAGAAGCGAAAACCAGAGATACCCAATGACTCAGGACCTGATTTTGCAAGCGGGGCGCCGCACCGTACTGATGGAAACAGAGGCCGTGGCCGCGCTGGAGAACAGAATCAATGACGAATTCAAGCGCGCCTGCGAGCTGATCCTGCAGTGTCGCGGCCGCGCCATCGTCACCGGCATGGGCAAATCCGGACATATCGGCCGCAAGATCGCCGCCACTCTGGCCAGCACCGGCACCCCCAGCTTCTTTGTGCACCCGGGTGAGGCCAGTCACGGCGACCTGGGCATGATCACCCGCGACGACCTGGTCATCGCCATCTCCAACTCCGGCTCCTCCGCGGAAGTGCTGACACTGCTGCCACTGCTGAAACGCCTCGGCATCCCGATGATCAGCATGGCCGGCAAGGCGGATTCGCCACTGGCCCAGGCGGCGGACGTAAACCTGGATATCGCCGTGGACACCGAGGCCTGCCCGCTGAACCTGGCCCCCACCTCCTCCACCACCGTGACCCTGGTAATGGGCGACGCCCTGGCGGTGGCACTGCTGGAAGCGCGCGGCTTTACCGCCGAGGACTTCGCCTTTTCCCACCCCGGCGGCGCCCTCGGCCGACGACTGTTACTCAAGGTCGAGGACGTGATGCACGCCGGCGATGAGCTGCCACAGGTCTTCCCGGAAACCCTCCTGTCCAAGGCACTGCTGGAAATGACCAGCAAAGGCTTCGGCATGACCACTGTCGTCGACCACAAGGGCACCCTGCTGGGCGTCTTCACCGACGGCGACCTGCGCCGCGTGATCGACCACAAGGTGGAACTGGACAGGGCCACCATGGAAGAAGTGATGAGCCGTCGCCCCAAGACCGTCTCCTCCGAGACCCTGGCCGCCGAGGCACTGCGCATCATGGAGGACCACAAGATCACCGCCCTGGTGGTGGAGGACGAGGCGCACCACCCGGTCGGCGTACTGCATATGCACGATATACTTCGCGCCGGGGTGATCTGATTCGAGACCTGGACTGCGGACCCGAAAAGTACACCGAGTTTTGATGCGAAGGCGCTGATGCCGGGGGCTTTTTACGGGACTGTCTGCGAGAGGGGCCGAAGGCGCCGTGAATACCTGGAGCGGCCGGGCCACCTCGCAGACAAGCCTCCAAGGATGGATTAAGGGGGGCGCCTAGCCCGCGTCCCGTAAAAAGCCCCCGGCAGCAGTGCCGTCCAGGTGCCCGCTTAGCGGCGCCCGAGCCCCGAATGAATATTGAAGGAATACCTGTGCCCCCAACAGAAGATCAACTCAACGAAGCCCTGAAAAAAGTCCGCTGGCTGCTACTGGACGTGGACGGCGTACTGACCGACGGCAAGCTTTACTTTGACAACAACGGCAACGAGCTCAAGACCTTCAACACCCTGGACGGCCACGGCATCAAGATGCTGCAGAAGTCCGGCGTGCGCGTGGCCATCATCACCGGCCGGCGCAGCGCCGTGGTGGAGCGCCGCACCCACGACCTGGGAATCAGCAAGCTGATCCAGGGGCGCGAGGACAAGTTCGCCGCGCTGCAGGAACTGTTCGCCGACGAACCCTGCCGCCTCGAGGACATCGCCTATGTCGGCGACGACTACCCGGACCTGCTGGTAATGACCCGTATCGGTTGCCCCATATCCGTCCCCAACGCCGCGCCGCCGGTGCGTGAGCGCGCCCTGTGGATTACCGAAGCCCGCGGCGGCGAGGGCGCGGTGCGCGAAGTCTGCGATCGCATCATGCAGGCCCAGGGCACCTTCGACACGGCCCTGGCCCCCTACCTTCCCCCCAGCTCGGGAGAAGATTGATGCGCACCTGGCTGCCCCTGGTTATCGTCGTACTGCTGATCAGCGCCGGGCTCTGGTTCGCCGAGAGTCCGCCGCCGCAGCTGCTCGGCAAAAAGCCCACACCGCAGCAGAAACGGAAGGCCGCCGACCTGGTGATCCGCGACGCCAGGACCCGGCATTTCAATCGGGAAGGCACCCTCGCCTATCGCGTAGACGCCGAACAGATCACCTTCTTCCAGTTCGAGCGCCGCGACCGCGCCGACCTGACAGAGCCGCGTATACTCTTCTACCAGGAACACCAGCCCAAGTGGCGCACCGAATCCAGAAACGGAGTCGCCCACAACAACGGCGAGCGGGTGGTGCTGCGCGGCGACGTGCAGATCAATGAACTGCCGGGCCCTGGCGGCATCCAACTGGACACCCAGGCCATTTCCATCAAGCCCCGCGAGGAATACGCCGAGACGGACAAAGTTGTTAAGATTACCGCCGGCCCCAACAGCACCACCGGCAAAGGCCTGCGCGCCTACCTGAAAGAAGACCGGGTGGAAATCCTCTCTGACGTAAAGAGCAGCTATGAAACCGAGTAACTCAAGCGGCCAACTGAGCCGCCTCCTGCAGCCCATCGCCGCCACTGTCCTACTGCTGCTGGGAACCCAGGCCCTGGCGCTGCCGGACGACCGCGAACAGCCGATCAAGGTGCAGGCCAAGAACCTCAAAGCCGACCGCGGCAAGAACCTGTCTGTCTACAGCGGCAACGTCGTCATCACCCAGGGCTCGCTGCAGATTCGCGCCGATCGCGTGGAAGTGCACGGCAACGCCAGCGGCGAGATCAGCCGCGTGGTGGCCACCGGCAAGCCCGCCCACTTCCAGCAGCAGGTGCAGCAGAGCCAGAACCCGGTCAAGGCCCGCGCCCGGCGCATCGAATTCACCGTCAGCTCCGACGAACTGCACCTGACCGGCGACGCCCACGTGGACCGCGACGGCAATACCCTGACCGCCGAAAAAATCGACTACGACCTGAACAGCGAGCAGATGCAGGCCCAGGGTCAGTCCGGCGATGGCCGCGTGGAAATGATCTGGAAGCCGGAGAAAAAACCGGACGGCCAGCAGCCTGACGAAACACAGAATCAATAGCGCCGGGCAGATCACTGCAGACAAAAGCTAAAGCGGTACCCCGCAGATTCACCGCGGCCGCACTGACAGAATTCGGAACACCCCTATGCCAACGCTGAAAGCGTTACACCTCGCCAAACAGTACAAGAAGAGAAAAGTGGTCCAGGACGTTTCCGTCAGCGTGACCAGCGGCCAGATCGTAGGCCTGCTCGGCCCCAACGGCGCCGGCAAGACCACCTGCTTCTACATGATTGCCGGTCTGGTACAGGCGGATGCCGGCCAGGTGCAGATCGACGACGAGGATATCACCCGCCTGTCCATGCACGGGCGCGCGCGCAAGGGTATCGGCTACCTGCCCCAGGAAGCCTCGGTGTTCCGCCGCCTGTCGGTGCGCGACAACATCCTCGCCATCCTCGAAACCCGCAAGGACCTGTCCCGCGCCGAACGACTGCAGCAGGCGCAGGAACTGCTGAAAGAGTTCAACATCACCCACATAGAGAACAGCCTCGGCATGGCCCTGTCCGGCGGCGAGCGCCGCCGCGTGGAGATAGCCCGCGCCCTGGCCACGGACCCGGACTTCGTGCTGCTGGACGAACCCTTCGCCGGCGTCGACCCGATATCGGTCAACGACATCAAGCAGATCATCCGTCACCTGCGCGACCGCGGCATCGGCGTACTGATCACCGACCACAATGTGCGCGAAACACTGTCCATCTGCGAGACAGCCTATATCGTCAGCGAGGGCCACATTATCGCCGCCGGCACACCGGCGGAAGTGCTCGCCAACCAGCAGGTGCGCGAGGTCTATTTGGGACACGAGTTCACTATCTAATGCGGACAAATTTGCCGGGAGCAAATTTGGACGACCGAAGGCTGCCCGCGAAGCGGGTGAGGCACAGGGACGTGCCTCATCAATGCGGAATGATGAACAGAGTCATCCCGCAATTTTGAAATCATCATGAAATTAGCCTGCTCGATCCCCCCAGACCCCGGTGCGGCCGGATCATTCTCCGCCTGCGGGGACCCCGACCGCGCATTCATCATTCATCATTCCGCATTCACCATTCAAAACCGGCACAGTTATTGCTTGTAATCCGCCGATCAGAGGGTTAGTCTGCTGCGTCTTGGATATTTAGACGAATCATCCGCCGCATCGGTCTGCAGTTCCCCACTATGAAGCAGTCTCTCCAGATAAAGCTCGGCACCCAGCTGACCATGACGCCACAACTGCAGCAGGCCATCCGCCTGCTGCAACTGTCGACACTGGACCTGCAACAGGAAGTGCAGTCGGCGCTGGACAGCAACCCGCTGCTGGAAATGGACGGCGAGGAACTCCCTCCGACCGAGACACCCCAGAACCAGCAATCACCGGAGCTGGCCAGCGAAGAGAGTGCGAGCGCCGGCGAGCGGGACAGCGAGAGCGAATGGAGCCAGGATATCCCCGATGAACTGCCGGTCGATACCCACTGGGACGATATCTACAGCGGTGGCAGCTACAGCGCTGGCGACGGCGATGAACTCGCCCTGGAGCAGCGCAACTCAGCGCCGGACAGCCTGCAGGACCACCTGCTGTGGCAACTCAACCTGACCACTCTGTCCGAACACGACAAGCAGATCGGCGAGAACCTGATCGACGGCATAACCCCGAGCGGCTTTCTGGAAACGCCACTGTGCGAGGTCGCCACAGCGCTGGAGACGGATGAAGACGAGGTTCTCGCCGTACTCAAGACTATCCAGCAGTTCGAACCGGCCGGCTGCGGCGCCCGCGACCTGCGCGAGTGCCTGATGCTGCAGCTCCGTCAGCTGCCGGCCGGCACCCCATGGCTGGAGCAGGCAAAGACGGTGGTAGAGCACCACCTGGACCTGCTCGGCAAACGCGATTTCCGCAGCCTCAGCCGCCGCACCCGCCTGAACGAGGCGCAACTGGGCGAAGTCGTGCGCCTGATCCAGACCCTGACCCCCTACCCCGGCGAGGCGTTCGGTGGCGAGGAGCCGCAATACGTGGTGCCGGATATCATCGTCCGGCGCCGGGAGCAGCGCTGGGTCGTCGAACTGAATCCGGAGACGACACCCAAATTGCGCATCAACAGCGACTACGCCTCGCTGATCAGGCGCGCCGACAACTCCGGCGATAACAATTTCCTGCGCGATAATCTACAGGAAGCACGCTGGTTCCTGAAAAGCCTGCAGAGCCGCAACGAAACCCTGCTCAAGGTGGCCTCCAGTATCGTCGAGAAGCAGCAGGGCTTCTTCGAACAGGGACCCGAGGCGATGAAACCCATGGTGCTGGCGGATATCGCCGAGACCATAGGCATGCACGAATCCACCATCTCCCGGGTAACCACCCAGAAGTACATGTTCACCCCGCGCGGCGTCTTCGAACTCAAGTACTTCTTCTCCAGCCACGTCAGCACCGACTCCGGCGAGGACGCCTCCTCCACTGCCATCCGCGCCATGATTCGCAAACTGATCGACGCCGAGCTACCGCGCAAGCCGCTGTCGGACAACAAGATCACCCAGGAATTGGACCAGCAGGGCATCAAGGTGGCGCGGCGCACCGTGGCCAAGTACCGCGAGTCCATGGGCATCCCCTCTTCCAGCGAGCGCAAGCGGCTGGTCTGACCCGGAACAAGTTTCGACGCCGAAGGTACCCGCAAACCACTCGGGACTCCCGGTAGGGTACGCCGTGCGCACCAACCGCTCTACGGAGCGCACGGCGCACCCTACGATCGGGGCACAGAGGAATACCGAATGCCCCGCGGCCACATCAATTCCCGACCACCCGAGACCAACTGGTCACAAATCGGCAGGCGCCCCAGACCACCCAGACCGCGACCAACGGCCAAACTTTGAGTGTATCCTTCCATTCTGGCTAACTTCCTAGTAGGGTTGCCGCCCAGACGGGGGGTAGCGCCAGTATGCGATGCACTCGATAAGGAGAAATCCATGCAGATCAACATTAGTGGTCACCACGTAGATGTAACTCCGCCCATCCGCGATTACTGCGAAACCAAGCTGGAAAAACTCTCCCGACACTACGACAACATTACCAATGCCCAGGTAATCCTATCCGTCGAAAAACTGATCCAGAAAGCCGAAGCCAGGGTGCATATCAATGGGCACGACCTCTGCGCCGGCTCCGAAGACAAAGACATGTACGCTGCCATAGACGCACTGACCGACAAGCTGGATCGCCAACTGAAAAAACACAAAGAGAAGCTGCAGAATCACCGCTGAACTATGACATTGGAAGCTTTACTCTCTCCCCGCCTGAGCCTTTGCCACCTGGCGGGGAGCAGCAAAAAAAAATTGCTGCTCAATATTGCCCAGGCCATCGCCGAACAGTATCCACAACACGACGCCGACACCATCTTCAACCAACTGATCGCCCGCGAGCGCCTCGGCTCAACCGGCATCGGTGATGGCGTGGCGATTCCCCACTGTCGACTGCCCGGCTGCGAACGCCCCATTGGTGTGCTCTGCACCACCGAGCCCGCCATTGACTTTGACGCCGCAGACCGACAGCCGGTAGACCTGCTGTTTGCCCTGCTGGTACCGGAAGATGCCGAGCAGGAACACCTGGAAACCCTGGCGGAAATCGCCGCGCTCTTCTCCGACAGCCGGGTAAGGGAAAAACTGCGCCAGGCCCGGAGCGGAGACGAACTTTACGCACTGGCCATAGACAGTGCCGCCGCTGCATAATCTGCACTAGATCAACAAGTTATCCGGATGGGGCCGCCCCCGGGGGCCGCGTTTCACCAGGGTGACCTGTCACTGTCCGAATATAAAGCGCTGAAGACGAAAGGATCTCCCCATGCGCCTGGTGATAATCAGCGGTCGTTCCGGCTCCGGAAAAAGCTCTGCCCTGCAATTGCTGGAGGATGTCGGCTACAACTGCATCGACAACCTGCCCGCCAGCCTGCTGCCCGAGCTGGTCCGCCGTGTGCGCGAACAGCCACCAGTCGACAATTCCCAAAACGCGCTGGGCAGCTCTCAATCCGCTCTGGGCGGTCCCCGCCTGGCGCTGGGCATTGACGCGCGCAATCTTTGGCAGGACGTGCAGCAGGCGCCGCGGGTGATCGAATCCCTGCGTGCCAGCGGCGTAAAGTGCGATGTGATCTACTTGGATGCGCGCTCGCCGGTGCTGGTGCAGCGCTTCAGCGAGACACGCCGCAAGCACCCGCTCAGCGACAACCGCACCCACCTGCTCGAGGCCCTGAACCGGGAGAAAGAACTGCTGGCCCCCCTGTCCGCCATGGCCGACCTGGTGATTGATACCAGCAGCCTCAGCCTGCACCAGTTGCGCGACCTGGTGAAAACCCGTGTGGTTGGCAACAGCTCCGACGGCATGGCGATACTCTTCCAGTCTTTCGGATTCAAGCACGGCGTGCCGGTGGATGCGGACCTGGTGTTCGACCTGCGCTGCCTGCCCAACCCCTACTGGGTCGCGGAATTGCGCCAGAAGACCGGCCTGGATCCGGAGGTAGTCGAGTTCCTGCGCACCCACCCCGAGACCGACGATATGGAGCGGGACATCACCCAATTCCTCGAGCGCTGGCTGCCCTCTTACCAGAAGAGCAACCGCAGCTATACCTGTATTTCGGTAGGCTGTACCGGCGGCCGCCATCGCTCCGTGTATATGGTGGAGCAGCTGGCGAAAACCTTCGCCAGCCAGTTCGACAATGTGCAGATTCGCCACCGCGAACAGCAGAAATAGGCCTACACACAAACGACGCACCATGCAGAAAAGCCGCCTCCTGATCATCAACAAGCTCGGCCTTCACGCCCGCGCGGCGAGCAAGTTCGCGCAGACTTCGGCGCGCTTCTCCGCGAATATCAAGGTGCACTGCAACGGTAAATGCGTGGACGGCAAGAGCGTCATGTCACTGATGCTGCTCGCCGCCGGCAAGGGCACCGAACTGGAACTGGAAGTCGACGGCCGCGATGAGGACGCCGCCCTCGCCGCCATCAGCGAACTGATGGCGGATCGCTTTGGCGAAGCGGAATAACATAATGCGGAATGCGGACAAATTTGGCTGGAACAAATTTGGACAGCCGAAGGCTGCCCGCGAAGCGGGTGAGGCACAGGGATGTGCCTCATCAATGCGGAATACCTCGCAGTATCACGTCAGCCACCTTCAACCACAATCGATTTCGGAGCCGGCTGATAGTATGATCGCGACCACCGACGAATGGCCGCCCCGCCGCTACTGCGGCTGAGAAGCCGGATCGCGATTGACTCGCGCCGTCCATGGCGCTTGCCCTACGGGCGCCTTTGGCGTCCAGATTTTTTCCAGCCAAATTTGTCCGCATTCCGCATTGAGAGAGGCCCCCTTGCCCAACCCGCCCCCAGCCGAGATCAAGTTCCGCACACAGAATCAGCTGGGTGAACTCTTTGCCGCGCTCGACAGCGGTACCGGGCGCGAAGTCCGGCGCATGCTCAGCACCCTGACACCGCAGAGTATCGCCCAGCTGCTGGAGAGCTCGCCGCCGCGCATCCGCCAGGTGCTGTGGAACCTGATCGACAAAGAGGTCGAGGGAGAGGTACTGCAGGAACTCACCGACGAGGTGCGCAGCCAGATACTCGCCACCATGGACACCGAGGAGATGGTGGCCGTGATGGAGGGGCTCGACGCCGACGACGTCGCCGACATACTCCAGGACCTGCCCGAGCGGGTGATGGCGGAAGTCCTCTCTGCCATGAGCGAAACGGACCGCTCCAGGGTGGAGGGCGTCCTCGCCTACGACGAGGAGACCGCCGGCGGCCTGATGGACACGGACACCATCTCCGTGCGCCCCAACCTGAGCCTGGACGTGGTACTGCGCTACCTGCGCCGCCACGAACAGCTGCCCGAATCCACTGACAGCCTCTTTGTGGTCAACCGCAAGGGCCAGTACATAGGCCTGCTGCCGCTGTCCAAGCTGCTCACCACCGACCCGTCGGTAACGGTGCGCGAGGTGGTGAACACCGACGTGGAACCGATTCCCGCGGATATGCCCGACACCGAGGTCGCGCGCCTGTTCCAGAAGTACGACTGGATCACCGCGCCGGTGGTGGACGAGAACAACCGGCTGCTGGGCCGCATCACCATCGATGACGTGGTGGACGTGATCCGCGAGGACGCCGACCACTCACTGATGAGCCTGGCCGGCCTGGACGAAGAAGAAGACACCTTCGCGCCGGTAAGGCGCACCGCGCGCCGCCGCGCCCTGTGGCTCGGCATCAACCTGCTCACCGCCCTGCTGGCCTCCTGGGTCATCAGCCTGTTCCAGGGTACCCTGGACAAGGTGGTGGCGCTGGCGGTACTGATGCCGATTGTCGCCAGCATGGGCGGCGTCGCCGGCAGCCAGACACTGACGGTGGTCATCCGCGGTATGGCACTCGGCCAGATAGGCAGGAGCAACCTGAGCTGGCTGCTCTCCCGTGAGTTGGGCTCCGGTATTTTGAATGCGCTGCTCTGGTCCATGGTCATGGGCCTGATCGCCGGCCTCTGGTTCGGCGACGACCGCATAGCGCTGATTATCGTCGCCGCCATGGTGATCAACCTGGTCACCGCCGCCTTCGCCGGCGCCATACTGCCGGTCGCATTGCGCGCCATGCGTATAGACCCGGCCCTGGCCGGCGGCGTGGCACTGACCACTGTCACCGACGTGGTGGGCTTTATGTCCTTTCTCGGCCTGGCCACCTGGTATTTTGGCTGACCGCTAAGATTAATATGCACTTTGCAGGAGCGGCGGGGCGGCCTCCGCCGCTCCTACAGGAAAAGATACGGAAACACAGAATGCAGGAATTCGACGACTACGAAGACGAGCTGCCGAAGAGCAAGACCAGGGTCAAGCAGGAGATGCACGAACTGCAGGACCTGGGCAAGCAGCTGACCGAACTGGGCAAGGCCCAACTGGCGGAGGTGCCACTGGACGAGGACCTGCGCGAGGCCATCGATACGCTGCACCGTATCAAGTCCAACGAGGCGCGCCGTCGCCAGTTGCAGTACATCGGCAAGCTGATGCGCAGCGCCGACGCCGAGGCTATCGAGGAAGTGCTGAACCGATTCAAGGAGCGCGACCAGCAACACCTGCGCTTCGACAAGATGGCCGAGGACTGGCGCAAGCGCCTGCTCGAGGAGGGTAATACCGCGCAGAGCGAATTCTTCGACCGCTATCCGCAGGCGGATCACCAGCAGCTGCGCCAGCTGGTGCGCGACTCGAACCGGGAAATCAAGAACAGCAAACCGCCGACCAACCAGCGCAAACTGTTCCGCTATCTGCGGGATTTCTTTATGAATGCGGAATGATGAATGCGGAATGCGGAATGCGCAACAGGATGTACGGCCTGCAACGCTTAATCGTCAAACCGCCTATCCCAAGAGCTTAGGCGCGGCCCATACGCACTGCCAGCCAGCACGACATCAAATCGCGCATTCCACATTCATCATTCCGCATTAGTTTCAGCCTGCCACTGGAACAGGTTCATCTCGATAAAGAAGAAGGCCACCAGCCACAGGAAGGCGTCCCAGAATTCCAGCAGGCTGCCGGAATAACCCCAGTAAATGGCGCACAGGAACAGGGTTGAATACAGGATTCCCTTGATCCACTGCGAGTAACGCATTATCCGGCCGGAGAGCTCGTGGCGCAGTTGCAGCCACACCTCGAACCCGAGAATACCGACCACCAGCAGCCAGGCGCCGGCGTTGACCACATCGGTCCAGGCCAGCCACTCGATCCCACTCCAGGTCGCCGCACTGCCTACAATCTGCACATCCGGCAGACGCAGCAGCTGCCCATCCGCCAGCGCTCCGCAGTTGGCCGCACCCAATTGCACATACTCGTCCTGCTCCAGCACCAACTGCCAACCGCCCTGCTGGGCCAGTTCACAGGCCGACGCTGCCACTGGCAACAGATCGGTCAGATAGGCCAATTCCGCTACATAGCCGTAGAAGGAGTAGACGATGAAGAGATAACAGCAGGACGAAACCGCATTCAATGACCACTTGACCCAACCACGGATTTTTTCGTCCGCCAGTACATAGGTCTCCAGTTCAAAGACCAGTAGCAACAGCACCCAGGCCAGGGTATCGATGGAGTCGTTGTAGGCCTCGATCACCTTGCCCAGCTGCAGGCCATCGGCGAAGACGGCGCCGGCGGCGGCGTGGTTTTCCAGGAAGAAGGCGTAGACGTTATAGGCGAGTAGCAGGTAGACGGTGTATTTGAACACCCGGAAAAGCGTGTAGCGGTTATTCGGTAAACGCACCGTGGCCACCTCGGACATCAGCTCCAACCTCTATTGATTATTGTTTTACCTCTTCACTGCGGCCGCGGACGGCCGCAGGTGATAATATCGAATAATTATTCGGTTTTTGCAATACCCGGTACAAAATCCAGGGCGAGGGAATTGAGACAGTAGCGCAGGCCTGTGGGCTCGGGGCCATCTTTGAACACATGGCCGAGATGCTCGCCGCAGGCGGACAGTACCTCGGTGCGCTTCATACCCCAGCTGTAGTCCTCTTTCAGCACCACGTTTTCCGGGTAGGCGACTTCCCAGAAGCTGGGCCAGCCGGTGCCGGACTCGAACTTGTGCTCGGAACTGAACACTGGAAGGCGACAACCGGCAGTCACATAGACGCCCTCGGCCTCGTTGTGCAGCCACTTGCCGCTGAAGGCGCGCTCGGTGTCCGCCTCCCACAGGACACGGTACTGGTCCTCAGGCAGCAACTGCTTCCACACGGATTTCGGGATGGCCGACAAGTCAGTACCGGCGGCAATATGGGCCTTCGCCTCCGCGACTGTCATGGACTGGTCGCGGCCCGGATCCTCCGCCTCGGTACAGGCGGGCAACGCAAATACCGCCAGCAGCAGGGAAACCAGACACAGGGATTTTTTCACTTCGAACCGCCTCCCACCGGTGTATTTTCCTGTCACTCTGATATTAGAGTCCCGGTGGGCGCCGCGGTTCAAATAGCCGGAGCCAGTGGTGACGGGGTTGCCGGCGCGGGCGCTTCCTCCCCCCCGACCTCCTGGCGACGTCGCTCCTCGTATTCCACAGCCGCACCCTGGCGTTGGGCACCGTCGCCGTCAAATAGCTTGTCAAAGCGAACGTCAGGCTCATCCCAGTCACCGCTGATGCGGTAGCTGACGCTGGCCATCTTGTTGACCTGCTTCTTGAACGCCTTGCTGATCAGGTAGACCCCCGCCGCCGCCGGCAGGCCACCCGCCAGCGCCGCCACCAGGGCCAGGTTGTTACCCACCGGCAGTGTCGCCACCAGGGTCAGGTTCAGGTCCTCGCGCTCCAGGTTGACCCGCCCGGCCATCTGCAGTTCGCTGGTCGGCCCCTCCACCTGAATGGGCACCGCAATCAGCAGTTGCCCATCTCCCTCGAACACCACTTCACCGCGCACACGATCGAAGGCCATGCCGCTCTGGTAGAGATCGGAGAAGTCCAGCCGCAGGCGCCGCGCCCAGGTATCGAAGTTGAACAGGGACAGGAGGCGCAGCAGCGCCGGACCGGCGCTGTCGGTGGCGCGCAGGAAGCGGCCGTCGCGGATATCGATCGTCAGTTCGCCGGACAAGAGATTACCGGCGACCCGCGCCGGCGATCCGTCCCAGCGCAGTGCCGTTGCGAAGATGGCGGACCTGCTCTCGATCAACGGCTCCTGGCCCCAGGCCCGCTGCACATCCGCCAGATCGCCCGCCACCAGGCGGCCGATAAACTGTGACGACTCGCTCCCGTCGGCATCGCGCAGCCACATCAGCTGCGCACCCAGCTTCTGTTCACCCTCGCCGCGCCCCTCGAGTCGCACGCCGCGCGCAGCGCCGTGGATATCGCTCAACACCAGCCGGTCCCTGGATGGCCGCAACTGGAATGACCAGCGGCCCAGATCCTCGTCGCCAATGCGCAGCTGCTCAGTGCTGAAGTCCACCCGGGGCAGCTTGGTGAAGTCGTATCCGGCCCAGGGATCCGGCACTTCCCGCGCCTCTTCGGCTTCCGTACCATTTTCGGGCTGTGCCGGCGCCGGCAGCCGCAGGTGGCTCAGGTCCAGCTGCAGTGGCGTTTCGCCATTCATCACGCCACTCAATACACCCGCGGCCGTCTCGCTGTCGAATTGCAGTCGCCAGTCGGCCCCCAGGCCGCGGCCGCGCACATGGATATGCTCGATTTCCGTCGCGCCCAGCAGCAGGCGGTCAGTACTCAGGTCCAGTGCGACGGGCAGCGGACTCTGGCTTTTACCGGTATTGTCGTCACCCGGCTGCTCTGTGTCGTACACCTCCAGCAGCTCCAGCCAGCGCGACAGGTCTATCTGCGACAGGTCACCGGTGATCGCCAGGCCGCGCTCGGAGGGCAGCCTGGCCTCGGCATTCAGCGCCAGCACGGCGCGCTCCAGCTCCCCCTGCACCTTCCAGAACTGGCCCTGCAGGTGCTCGCCGTAATTCAGGTGGAAGAGACTGCCCTGCTCACCGATGGGCACCCGCAGCACGAGATCAGCCTTGTCCTCGGCCAGCTTGCCCAGCGGTGCCGGCAGATTTACCGCGACGCCGGCCAACTCCGATGTCAGCTCGAAAATCGCCGAATAGGGTTTTTCCTTGGCTTTCGCGGGGATGGTGACCAGGGCCCGGTAATCGAAGATACCATCCAGCCACTGCAGCTCGGGGCGACCGCTCCAACTATGCACCGATTCAGTTCTGGCGCTGCCGTCCACAACCACCTGGGTATCCCGCTCTTTCCCTTCACCGAGGTGTCGGATCTGCGCCTGCAGGGGCTGACCCCAGAGGCTGCCCTCGAGGCGGGTTCCGGCGAGACCCCGCTCGCTGTCGTAGTCCACCTTGCCGTTAAGTCCGTCGATCTGCAGGCGCAGGTCCTGCAGCTGCAATGCGCCGCCCTGCAGATCCAGCTGCACCGTCTGGCGCGCGGGCAGATCGGCACCGCCCAGGGGCTGGGACAGGGTCAGGTCGCCGCGCATCTGGCCGCTCAGTCGCCAGTCGTCAAAGGCACTGCCCAGCTGCCGACGCAGTGGCGACCGCTGCAGCAGCTTGAGGCCATCCGCCGCCGGGCCGGACAACTGCGCGCGCACCCCGAGCAGGGAGCCGCGCCCGGCCGGATTCGGGCTCACGCCCACCTCGATATTCCGCGCGTCGATATTCCAGAGTTTCGCCGCACTGGCATTGACCAGCACATTGCCGTCATCGACCAGCAACCGGGCGGCCACGTCGCGGGCGGCCGGCCAGCCGGGGGCATAATCCAGGTCGGCATCCAGCAGATCCGCGGCCAGTTGCACCGTCTGCCGCTGCGGGTGATCCCCCAGCGCCAGCAGCTGCGCGTCCTCGCCGTCCCGGTAACTGCTACCGCGGTAGACAAATCCGGCGCTGGCGACGCGACCGGGATTTTTCCCGCCCAATCCAGCATTCAGCCAGCTGCGCAGGTCGTCGCTGACGGTGATGGGCACCAGCTGCTCCTGGGCCGAGACAGGCGCGTCGCGCAGTCCCAGTGCCAGGGTGAATTCCGCCGCGCGGGTGTGGGCAAAGTAGGGTAATTCAAGCAGGAACTGGCCACTGATATCACCCAGGGCGCCGTCCAGCTGCAACGGGCCGGACAGTACCTGCACCGAATTGGCCTCCCGATCCACCGCCCAGGTGACGGTGCCGCTGGCCTGCTCGAACTGGAAAGCCTGGCCGTACAGGTTCGGAAAGTGGACACTGAAGGCGCCGCCGTCCAGCTCCACACGGCCGTCTGTGCCCTGAAGGTGCAGGTAGCCGTTCAACCCTTGCACCGCCGGCGCACCCCGGTGGGCCTCGGCACTGACGTCGCGCAGGTTGGCGCTCAGCGCTATCTGCCCGTCTACGGCGCGGGAGAGCTGGATATTCTGCAGCTGGCCGCTGGGCTCGAGGGCGTGCAGCCACTCGTCCGCCGGCCCCCGCAGCAACTGCAGCTGTTTGAGGATAAGGCTCCAGCCGCGCAGGTCGACCACATCTGCGGCCAGCCGCAGTCCCTCCTGCCCACTGCTGCTCGCCTGCAGGTTCAGCGGCGGCATCTGCAGATCGCGCCAGCCCAGTTGGATATCCTGCAGCGCCAGGCGCCACTCCTGACCGGGCAGCCAGCGCCCGGAAATATCGCCGGACAGGGATTGCAGCGGCGCCAGTACCGGCAATTGAGCTCCGCCTTCGGGATTGGCAACGGCGCTATCCAGCGGTGCGGAATCTTCTGAGGCCAGCTGCTCGAGGCTGAGACGACCCAGCAGGCGATAGCCGCTTTGGGCATCACTCTGCAGCCAGAGTTTGCCCCGCGCCAGCTTGCGCCCATTCCAGTGGTACTCTTGCGGCAGCGGCGTCAGCTGGTGCAGCAACGTGACAATATCTTCGTCCAGCAAAAGTTCATTCAGCTGTACATAGCCGCTGAGGGAAAAACTGGCCCTGTCGCGCGGCTTGCCGCGGCCCTCGAGAACCAGGCGCAGGGTTTCCCCATCCAGCTGGGCATCGCCTTCGCCGGTGCCTCCCCTTGATACATGGGCCCTGGCGCTGAGGCGGTGGAAGTAACCGCTGTTTTCCAGCTGTATCTGCGGCAGTTGCATCTGTGCCAGCTGGCCGTCCGCCAGGCGCAGGGTGATGCTGGCGTTGCGCACCTCCACCTTCGGCCCCAGTTGGAAGATGCGCGCCGGGTCACCGAGGCGCATGGCCGCTTCCCCGGCATCCTCACCCGGCTCCGCCGGTGCCGCTGGAAAGCCGTCGATATGCCAGCGGCCATCGTCGCCACGGCTGAGCCCCGCATTGAAGTCGTGTACCTGCAGGTTCTTCCACACCAGCTCGCGGTTCCACAGACTGGCCAACAGGTCCAGGTGGAAGAGGCCGTAGCCCATCTGCACCTCGCCCTTTTCCCCCAATCGCAGGCCGTCCAGCTGCAGGGCCACTTCCAGTGCCTGCCAGCGCAGGGACATCCGCTCCAACTGCACCGGCACGCCGAGACTGTCGGACAGCCAGGCGCTGATCTGCGGCCGATACTCCTCCACCTGCGGCGACAGAATGCGCCCGGTCTGCACCAGTATCGCCAGTGCTATCACCAGGCTGACGCTCAGCAGCCAGAACTTGCGCGCCAGCCAGCGCAGCAGGATGATCACGATTCGCCCCCTCGCGCGCACGGCGATGCGCTCCGCGCCATCGGGGCGCGGAGGATTCGCTGAGCGGAAAGGCGCGGATCAGACCAGAACAATGTCGTACTGCTCCTGGTTGTATATGGGCTCCACCTGGAACTGTATCGGGCGGCGGATAAACTCCTCCAGGTCGGCGACGTTGGCGGACTCCTCGTCCAGCAGCAGATCGATGACCATCTGGCTCGCCAGCACCATAATCTTCTCGCTGTCGTAGGCGCGGGCTTCGCGGATAATCTCGCGGAAAATCTCGTAGCACACCGTCTCGGCACTCTTCAGGCTACCGCGCCCCTCACACACCGGGCAGGATTCGCAGAGTATCTGGCCCAAGGACTCGCGGGTGCGCTTGCGTGTCATCTCCACCAGGCCCAGCTCGGATACACCGGTGATGCTGGACTTGGCGTGATCCCGCTCCAGGGTCTTCTCCAGGGTGCGCAGCACCTGGCGCTGGTGTTCCGGATCCTTCATATCGATAAAGTCGATGATGATGATGCCGCCCAGATTGCGCAGGCGCAGCTGCCGTGCTATGGCGGTGGCCGCCTCCAGGTTGGTCTTGAAGATGGTCTCTTCCAGATTGCGGTGGCCGACGAAAGCACCGGTATTGACGTCGATGGTGCTCATCGCCTCCGTCTGCTCGATGATCAGGTAGCCGCCGGACTTGAGTGTCACCTTGTTCTGCAGCGCCTTGCGGATTTCCTCCTCGACACCGTAGAGGTCGAACAGGGGTCTCTCCCCCGGATAGTGCTCCAGGCGCCCGGCGATCTCCGGCGCGTACTTGCCGGCAAACTCCGCCGCGCGGCCGTGGGCCTCGCGGGAATCGATGCGAATTTTTTCCGTATAGGGGCGCGCCAGGTCGCGCAGCGCGCGCATAAACAGCGGCAGGTCTTCGTAGATGACCGAGGGTACGGGGCGATCCTTGATACGCTGCTCCAGCTCCCGCCACAACTTGTACAGGAAGGGGATGTCGCGCAGAAGGTCCTCCTCGCTGACCCCCTCGGCCACGGTGCGCAGGATAAAGCCGCCGTCGCCGGACAGGCCCTCTTCCGCCAGCTTGGTCGACGCCAGGTCCACCAGCTCGCGCAAGCGTTCGCGCTCACTCTCATCCTCAATACGGTTGGAGATGCCGATATGGCGGGTCTGGGGCATATACACCAGGTAGCGCGCCGACACCGACAGGTGAGTGGTCAGGCGCGCACCCTTGCTGCTGATGGGATCCTTGACCACCTGCACCACCAGCGACTGGCCCTCGCGCACCAAGGCGCGGATATCCGCGACTTCAGTGGAATCGCGGGATTCCATACCCTCCTCGTCCAGCGGCGCTATATCCGAGGCGTGGATAAAACCGGCTCGCTCGAGGCCGATATCCACGAAGGCCGCCTGCATGCCCGGCAGTACCCGCACCACCTTGCCCTTGTAGATATTGCCGACGATTCCGCGGCGGGCGCTGCGCTCCAGGTAGACTTCCTGCAGCACGCCGTTCTCCACCAACGCCACGCGGGTCTCGGTGGGGGCGACATTGATCAGCAGTTCCTCGCTCACGGGCGCTCCTTCGACAGTTCATTCCAGTAGGGAATGGCGGCGTGCTCCAGCATCGGTACCAGCGCCTCCAGTGGCAACCCCACCACGTTGCTGTAGCTGCCACTGATGGTCTCCACCAGTGCCGCTCCCAGCCCCTGGATGCCGTAGCCGCCTGCCTTGTCGGCGGGCTCGCCGGTGCGCCAATAGGCCTCGATGATTTTGTTGTTCAGATGGCGGAAGCGCACCCGGGTTTCCACCAGGCGCTCAAACTGGCGCTCGCTGGAACGCAGGCACAGGGCGGTGAACACCGAGTGCTCGCAGCCCGACAGGGCGTGCATCATGGTTTCGAAATCGGCAAAGTCCCGCGGTTTCTCCAGCACCCGATCACCGGCCAACACAATTGTGTCGGCCCCCAGGGCCCAGAGATTGGTGTCCGCATCACCGGCCAGACGCAGTCCGGCCTCCGCCTTGTCGTGGGCCAGGCGCCGGATATAGTCCTGCGGGCTCTCGCCGGGTTGCTGCTGTTCCGGCACGGAGGGAGTGATCTGTGAGAAGGGCACGGCGATCTGTGCCAGCAGCTCAGCGCGGCGCGGGGAGCCGGAGGCGAGAAGGAGTCGGCTGTCGGCGGAGGTATTTGACACTCTACTACTTATTGTTAGTGAATCAGCGGCTGATTATAGCCGTATCGCTCGAAAAATGATCGGCATTTTACAGTGTTTAACCTTTTAGTGACCGGCGATTCAGCGCACCTGCAAGCGCCCGGCCACCACACTCAACCAGGGCGCTACCCAGGGCCACAGCAATGCGCTGGTCAGCGCCGGCCACAGGAAAGTCAGGCCCGGCACCGGCTTGCCCGCCAGACTGTGCACCCAGTTGCCCACCACCTGGTTGATACCCACCAGAATAAACACCCACATCAGCTGCTGCGCCGGGTTGAAAGCGCGGGTGCGCTGGTAGGTCAGCAGGCTGAAATAGGCCAGCACCGCCAGTGCCAGCGCGTGGGTGCCGAGGGTGGCGCCGGTCACCAGGTCCTCCAGGAAGCCCACCATCCAGGCGAAACCGACCCCCAGGCTCTGCGGCATGCGGGTGATCCAGAAAATGACCAGCAGCGCGGTAAAGGCGGGGCGGAACCACAGCCACTGGTGTGGCAGTGGCATCACCGCCAACAACAGTGCCACCGCGACGGTTGCCGCGATAAACCAGCGATTATTCGGTTCCAAGGCCGTCGTCCCTTTCAGCGATGACCGCCAGCACAAAGCGGCTGCGGTTCATGCGTCCACGGGGCTGCACCTCGGCTTCGGCGAAGGCCCGACCCGGGTCGCGCTGCACCGAGATCACCTCTCCGACCGGGTAGCCCGCCGGGAAACGGCCGCCAAGGCCGGAGCTGAGCAGCAGGTCCCCCTCGCGAATATCGCTGGTATTGGCCAGGTGACGCAGCTTGAGACGGTAGAGATCGCCGGTACCCTCGGCCACGGCGCGCACGCTGTTGCGCAGCACCTGTACCGGGATGGCGTGACTGGCGTCGGTGATCAGCAATACGCGACTGGAGGAGTCGCCGGCCTCGATCACCTGACCCAGCAGGCCGCTGGCATCCATGATCGGCGTGCCCAGGTCGACACCGTCGTCGCGGCCCTTGTCGATCAGCAGAACGTGTTCGAGAGGATCCGGCGATACGCCGATAATCTGTGCCACCAATACCCGCTCATCCACCATTTCGGCGGAGTTCATCAGTTCCTTGAGCTGGGTGTTCTCGGCCTTGACCGCTGCCAGCAACTGGCTGCGCTGCTCCAGCAGCAGCAGTTGGCGCTTGAGGCGGCTGTTCTCTTCCAGCAGCTCCTCGCGGGTGCGCAACTGTTCGCCGGCCCAGTCGCCGACGCGCTCGGGGGCACCGGTAATCCAGTAGAAGGGGGCCACAAAACCGGCGACACGCTCGCGCAGCGGCTGCAGCCAGTCGGTGTAGAGGCTGATCGCGATCAGCGCCGCCGCCACCAGGCCCAGCACGAGAATGCGGGACTCAGGCGAGGGGCCGCGGGTAAATAGCGGTTTGATGGGTAGACCCCCGTCTACAGGTCAGTCAGTGTGTTGTTGTTATCGGGTCCCGTGGCCGGTTCATGGCGCCTCCATGGGAGCTACGTAGTTAGCTCCGTGGCGGCGCTGCTACCGGTGGCCCTTTGCGGGACACGCTGTGAATACATCCCTGTACGCTCGTAATCGACATCCCTGTCTCATACGGTCCCGCAAAGGGCCACCGGTATCAGCGCCTTCGTATTTAGCCCATGAATTCTACCCACCTCCGCATGAGAGGTTGATGGGAAAAAAAGCCAGGGTCAAATGCGAAGGCCCTGATGCCGGTACTCCCTTGCGAGACTGTCTGCGAGAGGGACCTCGCGGACAAGCCTACAGGGATGTATTCACGGCGTGTCTCGCAAGGGAGTACCGGCAGCAGGGCCGCCACGGACTATCTACTAGCACCCCGGAACCACCGAGGGCACCAACAAAGCAAATTCTCAGTTGGACACCAGATACAACCGGCTCTTGTCCATCATATCCAGCGCCTTGCCTCCGCCGCGGGCCACGCAGGTCAGCGGATCGTCGGCGACGATTACCGGCAGGCCGGACTCCTCCATCAGCAGCCGGTCCAGGTCGCGCAGCAGCGCGCCGCCACCGGTCAGCACCATGCCGCGCTCAGCGATATCGGAGGCCAGTTCCGGCGGGGACTGTTCCAAGGCGCTCTTGACCGCCTGCACGATACCGGTCAACGGCTCCTGCAGGGCCTCGAGGATTTCATCCGAATTGAGGGTGAAACTGCGCGGCACCCCTTCCGCCAGGTTGCGGCCGCGCACGTCGATTTCGCGCACTTCGCTGCCGGCATAGGCGCAGCCGATCTCTTCTTTGATCCTTTCTGCGGTGGCATCGCCGATGACACTGCCGTAGTTGCGGCGCACATAGTTGACGATGGCCTCGTCGAAGCGGTCGCCACCGATGCGCACGGAATCCGAGTAGACGACGCCGTTCAGGGAGATGATGGCAATCTCGGTGGTACCGCCACCGATATCCACCACCATGGAGCCGCTTGCCTCTTCCACCTTCAGGCCAGCACCTATGGCCGCGGCCATGGGCTCCTCGATCAGCCACACCTCGCGCGCACCGGCACCCATGGCGGACTCGCGAATCGCGCGGCGCTCCACTTCAGTGGATTGGCAGGGCACACACACCAGCACCCGCGGGCTCGGGCGCATCCAGCTGTTCTCGTGCACTTTCTTGATAAAGTGCTGCAGCATCTTCTCGGTCACCTGGAAGTCGGCGATGACGCCATCCTTCAGCGGGCGTATGGCGGTGATGTTGCCGGGGGTGCGGCCGAGCATGCGCTTGGCCTCGACGCCGACGGCCTCGACAATCTTCTGGCCATTGTAGTGACGGATGGCGACGACGGAGGGCTCATCGAGGACTACGCCGCGATCGCGCACGTAGATCAGCGTGTTGGCTGTTCCCAGGTCAATGGACAGATCACTGGAGAACATACCCCGCAAACGTTTAAACATGGAATTCGGTTACCTTGTACTAATTATCAGCACCCAGGGCGGGCACCGCAGGCGCGGACTCGAGCGCCGTTAAAGCCTAGTTAGTCCACGCGAAAAATTCTGAGTTCCGGGCCGCATTTCCGGCCCGATCTTCTGCCAATTTGCCGGGAACGCGCAGACCCCGGCCAGAATCGGCAAACTCTAACAACGGCGGGGGTTCAGGGCAAGGATGAAAAACAGTCAATTGCGGACCGGCGGCCACACTGCCGGTCGCCCACCCGGCTGACCGGTGAGAATAGCAGTCTTATGTGCTAAATTTGCGTCCCCCTGCCTCCCATTCGACGCGAGGCAGCCTTCCATTCGCCACTCAAGCTGGAGCCCCAATCGCCATGGCCGTGGATTCGCAAACCGTAGAAAAACTGGCGGAGCTGGCCCGCATCGCCATCTCTGCAGAGACCATCGACGAAGTCAGCAATCGCCTGGGCGATGTCCTGCAACTGGTGGACCAGCTGCAGGCGGTTCACACAGAGGGCGTGGCCCCCATGGCCCACCCGCTCGACGAGGTACAGGTGCTGCGCGCAGACCAGGTCACCGAAGCCGATCGCCGCGAGGAATTCCTGCAGCTGGCGCCCCAGTCGGAAGCCGGCCTCTACCTGGTTCCAAAAGTAATTGACTGACCGCGGTCGCAGGAAGCTCTAAGGGAAGAAAATGCATCAGTTCACCATCGCCGAGATTATCCGCGGGCTGCGCGACAAGCAGTTCTCCAGCGTCGAGATCACCCGCCACCTGCTCGACCGTATCCAGCAGCTCGACAGCAACTACAACAGTTTTATTACCGTCACCGGTGAAATGGCCCTGGCCCAGGCCGCCGCGGCGGACCAGCGCCTGGCCGCGGGCGAGGCCCCGGCACTCTGCGGTGTGCCCATAGCGCACAAAGACATCTTTTGCACCAGCGGCGTGCGCACCAGTTGTGGCTCCAGGATGCTCGACAACTTCGTGCCGCCCTACGACGCCACCGTGGTGGAGAAATTCAATAGTGCCGGCTCAGTGACCCTGGGCAAGACCAATATGGACGAGTTCGCCATGGGCTCCTCCAACGAGAGCAGCTACTACGGCCCGGTGAAAAACCCCTGGAATACCGATTGCGTGCCCGGCGGCTCCTCCGGTGGCTCCGCCGCCGCGGTGGCCGCACTGCTGGCCCCCGGCACCACCGCCACCGACACCGGCGGCTCCATCCGCCAGCCGGCGGCGATGACCAACACCACTGGCCTCAAACCCACCTACGGGCGCGTTTCCCGTTGGGGCATGATCGCCTTTGCATCCAGCCTGGACCAGGCCGGTCCCATCGCCCGCAATGCCGAGGACTGTGCCTACCTGTTGTCTGCCATGGCGGGCCACGATGACAGGGACTCCACCAGCCTGAATCGCCCGGAGCAGGACTATACCCTGAACCTGAACGACTCCATCACCGGCCTGAAGATAGGCGTACCCAAGGAGTACTTCGGTGAGGGACTGAGCACTGATGTGGCCGCGCGGGTGCAGGATGCACTGAACGAATTCGAGAAGCTGGGTGCCGAGCTGGTGGACATCACCCTGCCCCACACGGATCTGGCAGTGCCGGCCTATTACGTGATCGCACCGGCGGAGGCCTCGGCCAACCTGTCCCGCTTCGACGGCGTGCGCTACGGCCACCGCTGCGACGATCCCAAAGACCTGCGCGATCTTTATATGCGCTCCCGCGGCGAGGGCTTCGGCGATGAAGTGCAGCGCCGCATACTCGTCGGCACCTATGCGCTGTCCGCCGGCTATTACGATGCCTATTACAACAAGGCGCAGCAGGTGCGCCGCCTGATCAAGCAGGATTTCGTGCAGGCCTTCGAGAAAGTCGACGTGATCATGGGCCCCACGGCACCGTCGCCGGCATTCGGGCTGGGGGAGAAAAAGTCCGACCCGGTGGCCATGTACCTGGAAGATATCTTTACGATTGCCACCAACCTGGCGGGACTGCCCGGTATGTCCCTGCCCTGCGGCCTCGTAAACCATATGCCGGTGGGCCTGCAGATTATCGGCAACTACCTGGAAGAGGCGCGCATGCTCAATATCGCGCATCGGTATCAGCAGGTCACCGACTGGCACAAAGTCAGCGCGCCCTCTATTGCAGAAGCTGCCGCGACGGAAGGAGAATAACCGTGGAATGGGAAATCGTTATCGGGCTGGAAGTACACGTCCAACTCTCCACCAAGTCGAAACTCTTCTCCGGCGCCAGCACCCGCTTCGGTGCGCCCCCCAACACCCAGGCCTGCGCCATTGATCTGGCCATGCCGGGTACACTGCCGGTGCCCAATGAGGAAGCCTTCCGCTACGCGACCATGTTCGGCCTGGCGATGAACGCCGAAATCGGCCGGCGCTCTGTATTTGAGCGCAAGAACTACTTCTACCCGGACCTGCCCAAGGGCTACCAGACCACCCAGCTGGCGGAGCCCATCGTCGGCTCCGGTGAAATAGAAATACACCTGGAGGACGGCAGCAGCAAAAAGGTGCGCCTGCACCACGCACACCTGGAAGAGGATGCCGGCAAGTCACTGCACGAAGCTGTTTTTGAAAGTGGCCACGGCATGTCCGGCATAGACCTGAACCGCGCCGGCACGCCGCTGATCGAAATCGTTTCCGAGCCGGATATGCGCAGCGCCGCCGAGGCGGTGGCCTACCTGAAGAAGATCCACAGCATAGTGACCTACCTGGGTATTTCCGACGGCGATATGTCCCAGGGTTCCCTGCGCTGCGATGCCAACGTCTCGGTGCGCCTGAAGGGCGAGCAGAAACTCGGCACCCGCACCGAGCTGAAAAACATCAACTCCTTTCGCTTCGTCGAGCGCGCCATCAAGGTAGAGGCCGAGCGCCAGATCGATATCCTCGAAGACGGCGGCAGCATAGTGCAGGAGACGCGCCTATACGATTCCGACAAGAACGAAACCCGCTCCATGCGCAGCAAGGAAGTGGCCAACGACTACCGCTACTTCCCCTGCCCGGACCTGCTGCCGGTGATACTGGACGACGACTATGTGGAGCAGCTGCGCAGTGCACTTCCGGAACTGCCGGATGCCAAAGCGGCGCGCTTCCAGAGCGACTACAAGCTGTCCGCCTACGACGCCGATCTACTGACCCAGGAGCGCGCCTCCGCCGACTTTTTCGAGACGGTGGCGAAACAGTCCGGGGAGCCCAAGCTGGCTGCCAACTGGATAGGCGGTGAACTGGCCGCCCTGCTGAACCGCGAGGAACTGTCCATAGGAGAGTCGCCGGTCTCCGCCGAACAACTGGCCGGCCTGATTGCGCGCGTCGTAGACAACACCATATCCAGCAAAATCGCCAAACAGGTGTTCGAGGCCATGGCCATGGGCGAGGGTGACGCGGACCAGGTGATCGAGAAGCGCGGCCTGAAACAGGTCTCCGACACAGGCTCCATCGAGAAGATGGTCGACGAGGTCATTGCCGCGAGCGGTGCCCAGGTGGAAAACTACCGCAATGCCGACGAGTCCAAGCGGCCGAAAATGATGGGCTACTTCGTCGGCCAGATCATGAAGGCGTCCAAAGGCCAGGCCAATCCGCAGATGATCAACAAGATCCTGAAGGAAAAGCTGGACGCATTGCTGTAACCGGGCTTATGCACCGCTGAACACTACCCTGTAGGAGCGGAGGGCCGCCCTGCCGTTCCTACAGGCGACAACGAGTAAAGGAAAAAAATGTGAGCCTGAAAAAAGACAAACAGAAAGTCCTCGGTGAAACCTTCGACGAGGAGCGCATCGCCGGCTTCCTGATCGGCGAGGCACCGGAGGGCGTTGAGCGCGACTTCCACCTGCTGGAGCGCGCCTACCGTAGCATGAAGGCGGAAAACTTCGAAACCTTCGTGCGCCTGTTTCAGGCTCAGAAACTGGATCTGGACAGCCCCGGCCCCGACGGCAAAACCCTGCTCGCGCGCATCCAGGAGCACCGCCAGAGCGAAGACTATGCCGGGATTCTAAAGGCGGCGGGCGCAAAGTCCTGACAACTGCCAGCCCCGTTTAAGAGAACAGCCCATGACCTCCAACCCGATGCACGGCGTCGATGCCCTGATGCGCGGCGCCCGCCTGCTGACCCGGCGCGAGCTGCGACCTTTTATCATCATCCCGCTGCTGATCAACCTGGTGCTGTTTTTCGCCGTTACGGCGGTGATGCTGACACAGCTCGGCGGCCTCGCCGATTATCTCGGCAGCCTCCTCTCGCATACACCGGTAAATACGGAAAACATGTCCTGGTGGGAGGCCGTCATGGCCAAGGGTGCCGCCTGGGCCGCCGACGCCTTCCGCTGGCTCGCCTGGATCATTGCGCTGGCGGTGCTGCTGCTCTTCTTTTTTGTCTACGGCTATCTGTTCGGCATTATCACCAATATCATCGCCGCGCCCTTTAACGGTTTTCTCGCGGAAAAGGTCGAGGAGATGCTGACCGGCAGGGCACCGCCGTCGGAACCCCTCGGCAAAATGGTCTGGCGCACCCTCGGGCGCGAACTGCGCAAGCTCGGATATTTTATCGGCTGGGGCCTGGTGATTCTGGTTATCGCCCTGTTTACCAGCTGGACAGTGTTTGTGCCCGCAGTACTGGGCGCGCTCTGGGGTGCCTGGTGCATGGCAATCCAGTATGTCGACTATCCGCTGGACAACCACCAGCGCCCCTTCGATGAATTGAAAAGTGTACTGCTGCGGCGCAAACTGACTTCGCTTAGCTTTGGCGGCACGGTAATGCTCGCGAAGATGGTGCCGATCCTGAATATCTTCGTGATGCCGGCGGCAGTGGCCGGCGGTACCGCACTGTGGATAGAGCGCCTGCGTCAGGACGGCGATCCGGGTACGGAAAATTTACCCTCCGAGCAATAGCAAACGCGGGCCCCGGGCCCGCGTTTTCGTCACAGAATCCTTTACCCGCAGGACCAGCGGAACCAGCAAATAGTTACCGGCCCGAACTCTTTCCTATCCCCAACCGCCGATACCAGGGCCGCCGCTGCGGGACTGTAGTGGCCGTTCGCAAAAGGCACTGCCTGAGCGCTCCGAGCTCTCCCAACAGGCTATTGTCTTCACCGCCCTCCGACTGCTCTGCCAGCAGGGCCTCGAGCCTGTCGACCAGCAGCGCATCCCTGAGCCCGGCCGGGCCAGTCAACCCGGCGGTGAACAGGTCCGGTGCCCAGCGCACCAGGTCTGACACGGAAATCCGGTCGTTGCCCTCGTCGGGATAGACACTGAAGTCATCGCTGAATGCCAGCCCGGATTCGCGGGGCAGATAGCGATCGTTCAGCTGGCGGTTGGAGTCCTCGAACTGGAGGAAAAACGCCAGCGCAGATGAGCGGCTCGGCATCAGGCGGGCACTGTCTGTTGCCATCAGCGGCCTGAGTTTTTCGATCTCGCGCCGCGCCACCCCCAGATCTATCAACTTGTGCGTCAACAGAAACTGCTTGCGGCAAATACTCTCATTGATACGGCAAGGTGGTATCTCAACGCTCCCGCCAAGCAGGTGGGCGAAGTCCGTCACTATATCGCTGCCGTCGAGGCTTCCGGGCTCAAACTCCCGTACCCTGAGGGCGTGCCGACCAAAGTACCGCTCCCACAACTGCAACTTGGCGAAGTAGTCGTAGTAGGTTTTGACATCCTCGCTGAGGGCTGGGAAGGCGCCATCGCTGTGGCCCATCAATTTGCTGGAGGAGCTCCAGTCGCGCTCGCAGGCCCGGGCTGCCTGCTGCTTGAAGGACATCGCCTGTCGGTCCTGCCGGCGCAGATAGGCGACAATGACGGTTTCGTCGAAATATTTGCCGCACAGGGTCCGCAACTGCTCTATATCCGTCGCCGAGTGCAGGAAAGCGAAGTGCTCGCCCGAGACGATCACACGCTCTTCGCGGCTGGCAGCCAATAGCTGTTCGTATCGTGGGCTTATTCTGAATGCGAGCCGACCATCGCGCTTACTGACTTTTATCGACGACGAAGAGTTGCCTTTCTTGCCCAGCGAAACAAACTCAAACCCTTTTTCCAGCAGGCGATCACTGTGGCTTTTCAGGGCCAGCTGCAGCGAGCTGGAGCCCGTTTTGTGGAATCCTATATGCAGGAAGAGAGTGCGCATGATGTCTGTATCATTTTGAACCAACACCAACTGGAGAAAACGGCCGCAGTAAACCGCTGTTGGTATTTATTCGTTTATTAGTATCTTTTTTGTGTCCCGAGAACTTCCATTTCAAACATCTTCTTCCGCGTTCAGGCACGGCAAAAAAACGCGGGCAATTGCCCGCGCTCTCTTTACACGATCTTAGTGGCGTGGCCTGCGCCCGCCTCCGCGGCGACCGCCGCGGCTGTCCCTGTCGCCACTGCTGCGTTGCACCCTGACTTTCGGCGGCTCAACCAGCAGTTCCTCCGGTGGCACTTCGCATTTCAGTTTCTGCCCCAGCAGCTGCTGTATGGGTTCCAGGCGCATGGCATCGTCTTCACAGGCAAAGCTGATGGAGGTGCCGGTTTTACCGGCGCGGCCGGTGCGCCCAATGCGGTGCACATAATCCTCCGGCTCTTCCGGCAGGGTGAAATTGACCACGTGACTGATACCGTCGATATGGATACCGCGGCCGGCCACGTCGGTGGCCACCAGCACCTTGGTCGCACCGGACTTGAAGTCCTCCAGGGTGCGCACGCGCTTATTCTGTGCGATTTCACCGGACAGCAGGCCGGCGGAGATACCGTGGGCGAGCAGGTTTTCGTGCAGGCGGCGGCACTGGTCGCGGCGGTTGGCGAAGACGATCAGGCTGTCCACTTCCTCGCTCTGCAGGATATTGTACAGAAGCGTGTACTTTTCCTCGCTGGCCGCCAGGTACACATGCTGCTCCACCGTGTCGGTGGCCACCCGCTCCGGCTCTATCTCGACGATGGTCGGGTCGTCGGTCCACTGCTCCACCAGGGAATCCACTTCCGGGGTGAAGGTGGCCGAGAAGAACATGGTCTGGCGGTGGGTCTTGCGCGGCGTCTGGCGGACGATGCGGCGCACCTGGGGAATAAAGCCCATATCCAGCATGCGGTCGGCCTCATCGATCACCAGCACCTCCACCTGGTCCAGGTAGCAGTCGCGGTTGCTGGCGAAATCCAGCAGGCGGCCAGGGGTGGCGACGAGGATATCCACCAGGCGCTCGTTCAGGTTGCGCTGCTGCTTCTGGTAGTCCATGCCCCCCACCAGGGTGTGGATTTCCAGATCGGTGTATTTGCACAGGGCCTTGGCGTCGTCGGCGATCTGCATTACCAGCTCGCGCGTCGGCGCTATGATCAGCGTGCGCGCCTCCCCGGCGTAGCGCTCACCCTCGAAGGGGTTCTTGAGCAGGTCGTCGATGATGGTGATCAGGAAAGCGGCGGTCTTGCCGGTGCCTGTCTGGGCCTTGCCCACCAGGTCGTGGCCGTTGAGGGTGTGCGGCAGGGAGCGGCCCTGGATCGGCGAGCAGTACTGGAAGCCCAGATCGTGGACCGCGTGCATCACTTCCAGTGGCAGGCCCAGGTCGTGAAAGCGCACCTTGCCCTCCTGCTCCGGCACCGGGAAATCGTCCAGGGACCAGGGCGCACTCCCGGCGCCCCTGGCTTTCGGGCTCTTGCCGCCGCGGCGGGAGCCCCTGCCATCGTCCCGGCGGGACCTGCCCCTGTCAGCGCCGGCCGACTTGCCCCGGGATCCCTTCTCCCCCTTGGACTCGGGGCCTCTCTCCGGTTTCTGGCTGGCTTTTTCGCGCTGGGGGTCCGCTTCATTGCGCTGAGGGCTCTTCTCTGCGCGCTGAGAGCTCTTCTCTTCGCGCTGAAGGCTCTTCTCGTCTTTGGACCCGGAACGGCGGAACAACTTTCCTATCAAGTGGATTACTCGCTCATATGTGCACAAATTCGCAGGATGCGAACTTGATCGCCGCAGGCACCCGCTGGGGCGTCATATACGGCGTCGGTTAATTAATCGGCGAGTATACCATCTATAGCTAGTGGGAATCTCGCCCGCCACAGTGGCGGCAGACCCAATAGTCCAGGCTGGCAAACCGGCCGGCGCCGGTAAACAGCAGCGACAGCAGCATAATGAAGTAGGTGGCGGCGAACTCTATGCCGTTCTTCAGCACCGTGAAGTTGCCGGCCTCGGTCAGCCAGTCATAGTGACCGTACTCCTTCAACAGCTCCACCGCTTTCTCCTTGCGTACAACCGCCTCGGCAATCAGGTCTCTGCGCCATTCCCAGGGCATCTCCAGCGTCTGGTCCGGCAGCGCGGACCAGCCGTACTGCCAGTGCACCGCAATTGCAGCCACGGCCATCACAATCATCAGCGGA
The DNA here is from genome assembly GCF_014904815.1 of Microbulbifer taiwanensis. Taxonomy (GTDB): domain Bacteria; phylum Pseudomonadota; class Gammaproteobacteria; order Pseudomonadales; family Cellvibrionaceae; genus Microbulbifer; species Microbulbifer taiwanensis. Next base: position 249,294 of record NZ_JACZFR010000025.1, on the reverse strand, counting down.
ATCGCCACCAGGCGCACCCCCAGACCAACCAGCAGCGCTATGCCACCAAGCAGCTCGGTGAGAGTGGCCAGCCAGGCCATCAGCATCGGCGCCGGCAGGCCAAGGCCCCAGTCGGGATTGCCGAACCAGGCGGCCACATCGTCGATACTCCCTACCTTGTTCATGCCGGAGAGGATGAATATCGGTGCCAGGTAGATGCGCAGGGCCAGTGGACCCAGCCAGTCCAGCCCGCGCAGGCAACGCAGAAAAACTCCGTAAAGCCGATTGATACCCGCCAATGCGCCATCCATAATTCCGCCTCTTTGCTTGCGCTCGTTTTCACTTTAGTCGACGAGCTCCTCCAGCTGTTACACATCCTCTTATGCCCAGACTCTACCGGCGCGCCTTTTACCGGCGTACAACCGCTACCGAACTCTCGCACCTGACCACCCTCGGCGGACCGCTGGTGGTGAGCAACCTGGCCGTGATCAGCATGAGTGTGACCGACACCATAGTTGCCGGTCGCGCCGGCGAGGTGGACCTGGCCGGTTTGGCCCTGGGCTCGAGCATCTGGGCGGTGTGCGCCGTGACCCTGATGGGGCTGCTGGCCGCGGTGTCGCCGATAGTGGCGCACCTGCGCGGCGCGAGGGATGAGCGGGGTTGTGCGCAGCAACTGCAGCAGGCGCTGTGGATAGCGCTGATCGGCGGCCTGATCATCGTGGGGGCACTGCTGGCAGTGCCCGTGTGGAGCCAGTGGATAGACACAGAGGAACCGGTGCGCCAGGTCATGCAGCAGTATCTGCTGGCGCTGGCCACCGGCACCCTGCCCTTTGCGATGGGCACGGCGGCGCGGGGCTATTGCGAGGGTATGGGCCAGGTGCGCCCGGTGATGCGTATCTACCTGGCCGCAGCGGTACTGAATATTCCGCTGGATATCCTCTTTGTGTTCGGCGCCGGACCCATCCCGGCCATGGGCGGCGCCGGCTGCGGCTGGGCCACTGCCCTGGTGAGCTGGTCCATCGCCGCAGCGCTCTTCTGGCACGCGGGCAACGATCCCGCCTACCGGATGCTGAAACTGAAGGCACTGCCGCCCAGACCCCACTGGCCGACCCAGCGCCATCTGCTGGCAGTGGGCCTGCCAATCTGTATCGGTGCCGCCAGCGAGGTGACCTTTTTCGCCAGCCTGACGGTACTGCTGGCCTCCTACGGCGCCACCATCGTCGCGGCGCACCAGATAGGCCTGAATATCGGCTCCATCTTCTACCTGGTGGCCCTGGCCCTGGCGCAGGCGCTGAGTATCCGCACCGCGCAACTGCTGGGCCAGGGGCGACCAAAGCGGGCGCGCTTTGCCAGTGTGGTCGGCGTCGGCAGCGGCCTGGTGTATGCACTGGGCACCGGCGTGCTGCTGATCTCCCTGCGCTACCTGTTTGTGCTCGCCTATACCAGTAACACCGACATCATCGCCGTGGCCACCAACCTGCTGCTTCTGTGCGCCGCCTTCCAGCTGGTGGATGTGGCCCAGGCCATGGCCTGGGGCGCCCTGCGCGGCTACAAGGACACCCGTGTGCCCATGTACCTGCAGCTATTCTCCTACTGGCTGGTGGGGCTCACCGCCGCCTACTGGCTGGGGGAAAGTTTCTGGGGCGTCTACGGCTATTGGGCGGGCATCTGTATCGGCCTCGGTGTCGCTTCTATACTGCTGGGGCTGCGCCTGTGGCGCACCAGTCGCAAGGCGATCAGGGCCGCCTACTAGCGCGAACAGCCCGCCCCCGGGAACCTGGCCGTCAAATTTCATCGACGCCGCGGGGAACGCTTTCGCTATAATCGCGCTCCAAGTCCTGCGCTTGACTGGCGCCCCCATCGACCGCCCACCTACTTCACCGGAGTCACTGAATGTTCCTGAGCTCTCCCCTGAGCCGCCGCGCAACTAACCTCGCCCTGCTGGTACCCGCTGCCCTGTTGTTGTCGGCACAGTCTCTGGCCCTGACCGAGGCGGAGGATCCGCAGGACGAGAGCGCGCCCCAGGCGGAGATACTGCAACTGGACCAGCCAGTCGAGAAGGAGGATCAAAGCCCGCCGGCAGAGGCGGAAGCCGGGACCCCGGAGACCGACAAAGAGCCCCTGCCCCAGGCGGAAAACCTACAGCTGGACCAACCAGTCGAGAAAGAAGAACAGAGCCCGACGACAGAAGCGGAAGCCGGGACCCCGGAGACCGACAAAGAACCTCTGCCCCAGGCGGAAAACCTGCAGCTGGACCAGCCGATAGAGGAACTGGAAGAACCGGCGCCGGCGTCGCCTGACACGGCGCAACCGGAGAGCCCGGCAATACAGGAAGAAGCGGCAACCCCGGAGAGCGAGGAGCGACAGACAGACGCAGCGCCGGCAGAGGAGCAGGCCAGGCCCCTGCGTCTGCTCGGTGCCGAGGTAGCGCCGGCCACTTCCACCCGCCTGGCCTGGTCCCCCTCCCAGCATTTCGAGGGCGTTTACAGCTCCACCGCAGTGCTGGTGGTCAACGGCGCCAAGCCGGGCCCGACCCTGTGCCTGACCGCCGCCGTGCACGGCGACGAACTAAACGGTATAGAGACGGTGCGCCGGGTGATGTACAACCTGGACGCAGACAAGTTGAGCGGCGCTGTCATTGGCGTACCCATCGTAAATCTGCAGGGATTCCACCGCGGCTCCCGCTACCTGACCGACCGCCGCGACCTGAACCGGCACTTTCCCGGCGACCCCCACGGTTCCTCGGCATCGCGCATCGCATACTCGTTTTTCCACGAGATCATCAGCCACTGCAACGCAGTGGTGGACCTGCACACCGGCTCCTTCTACCGCACCAACCTGCCGCAGCTGCGCGGTGACCTGAGCAACCCCAAGATCGTCAAGATGACCAAGGGTTTCGGCTCCACCGTGGTGCTGCACAGTGACGGCGCCAAGGGCACTCTGCGCCGCGCCGCTGTCGAGGCCGGCATACCGACGGTCACCCTGGAGGCGGGCGCGCCCATGGTGCTGGACGAGCTTTCCGTCAGTCACAGCGTCAAGGGTATCCGCACCCTGTTGAACCAGCTGGGCATGCTGGCCAAGTTCCGCCTCTGGGGCGATCCGGAACCTGTTTATTACAATTCAACCTGGCAGCGCGCCACCAACGGCGGCATCATCTTCAGTGAAGTGGAGCTGGGCGAGTTCGTGCGCAAGGGCGACCTGCTCGGCACAGTGACCAACCCGATCACCAATGTGCGCACCGAGATCCGCTCGGAACACAACGGCCGTATCCTCGGCATGGCCCTGAACCAGGTGGTACAGCCGGGCTTCGCCGCCTACCACATCGGGATTCAGGCGCCACAGGAGCAGATAAGCCCTCCCGAAGAGGTGACCGCGGAGAGCGAGCAGGCCGATGCGGAAGCCGCGGTGCCGGCCGAGGAGGAACCCGCAACCGACGAGCCGGCGGATAAGGTTCAGGAGGCGGAAACGCTGGAGAGCGACGAGGATTAGGGTTGTGGTTGCTGGTTGCTGAAAAGCAGCGGGAATTCTACCTTTACCTGCGCCCCAGGGTAATGCGCTCCCAGCCAGTGTAGTCTCTGCGGCTTTCGATACTGTTGAAGCCGGCGGCGGCGAAAATTTCCCGCACCGCCCCCGCCTGCTGCCAGCCATGCTCCACCAGCAGCCAGCCACCCGCTTCCAGGTAAGCAATTCCCTCCCGGGCAATCAACTCTATATCCGCGAGCCCCTCCCCCTGCGCCACCAGCGCCGAGCGCGGTTCGAAACGCACGTCGCCCTCGCCCAAGTGCGGATCGGCGGCGTCGATATAGGGCGGGTTGCTGACGATCAGGTCGAATTTCTGCGGCGCAATCTCTGTGAACCAGTCGCTCTGCACAATCTGTACATTTTCGAAACCGAGCGCACGGCGGTTCTCCCCCGCCAGTGTCGCGGCATCCGCGGATTTCTCCGCGGCGACTATCTGCCAGCCGGGCTTTTCCGAGGCCAGCGCCAGGGCTATGGCGCCGCTGCCGGTGCCCAGGTCCAGCGCGCGCAGTTTCTCCTGCGGGCACAGGGCCAGTGCGGTTTCCACCAGCAGTTCGGTTTCCGGGCGCGGTATCAGGGTGGAGGCGTTGACCTTCAGCGACAGCGACCAGAATTCCCGCTCGCCGGTCAGGTGCGCCACCGGCTCACCGTTTATGCGGCGCTGCAGCAATGCGTCGAGTTGCCGCTGCTCGGTTTCCGTGAGTTCGTATTCGGGCCAGGTGTAGAGCCAGGTGCGCGGGCGGCCGAGGATATGGCCGAGGAGGATTTCGGTATCCAGGCGGGCACTGTCGCTGGCGGTCAGCTCGGTGCTGCGGGAGAGGTTTTCTTTAACGCTGGCCATATCGAATCTGCAGGAGCGGCCCATGGCCGCGATCTGTGCCTGTTATTTACCCAAAGTCCGATCGCGGCCATGGGCGGATGGCCGCCCCGCCGCTCCTACAGGGATCACCCACCACCGTCCACGGCCCACTCATCACTGCCCGAGCGCCGCCAGCTGGTCCGCCTGGTGCTCGGTGCGCAACGGCTCTATGACTTCCTCCAGCGCGCCCTGCATTATCTCGTCGAGCTTGTACAGGGTCAGGCCGATGCGGTGATCGGTGACACGGCCCTGGGGGTAATTGTAGGTGCGAATGCGCTCGGATCGATCGCCGCTGCCGACGAGGTTGCGGCGCGCGTCGGAGATTTCCCGGGCCGCGGCGGCCTCCTGCTCACTGGAGAGCTTGGCCTGCAGCAGCGCCATGGCCTTGGCGCGATTCTTGTGCTGGGAGCGCTCATCCTGGCACTCGACCACGATACCGGTGGGCAGGTGTGTCAGGCGCACCGCCGAGTCGGTCTTGTTCACGTGCTGGCCGCCGGCGCCCGACGCGCGGTAGGTATCCACGCGCAGGTCCGCCTTGTTGACTTCCACCGCGTCGCGCTCGTCCGGCTCCGGCATCACCGCCACGGTACAGGCGGAGGTGTGAATGCGACCCTGGGACTCGGTCTCCGGCACCCGCTGCACCCGGTGGGCGCCGGATTCGAATTTCAGTTTGGCGTAGACGTCCTCACCGGCCACGCGGGTGATGATCTCCTTGTAGCCGCCGTGCTCACCGGGGTTCTCGCTGATGATCTCGATGCGCCAGCCCTGTTTCTCCGCGTAACGGGAGTACATGCGGAAAAGATCGCCGGAAAAAATGGCCGCCTCGTCGCCACCGGTACCGGCGCGAATTTCCAGGAAGACGTTCTTGCGGTCATTCGGGTCCTTGGGCAGCAACAGCGTCTGCAGTTCCCGCTCCAGGGGCTCCAGCTGAGTCCCGGCCTCGCGCAACTCCTCCTGTGCCATCTCGCGCATCTCGGCGTCGCTCTCGTCGAGCATCTCCCGCGCCGCGGCCATATCCTCCTGCAGCTGCCGGTAGCGGTTGTAGCACTTGACCACTTCCTCCAGCTCGGAATATTCGCGGGACAGGTCGCGAAACTGCTCCTGGTCGGAGATGACACCGGCGTCGCCTAGCAGCGCGGACACCTCCTCGTGGCGCTCCACCAGGTTGTCCAGTTTGTTCAGAAGCGAGTCTTTCATCCGTTTTTCTTCTCAAATTCAGTCCCGGGCAGCGGTTCCAGCCCGACAATTTCCCGCGCCAGCCGCAGCCGCTCCAGGTCGCCCTCGGCAGTGGCGCGCTTGAGGCTGACCGTGGGCGCATGTATCAGTTTATTGGTCAGCGAGCGGGTCAGCTGCTCCAGCAGCCGCCGCGGGTCCTCGCCCTTGTCCAGCTGCGTGAGCGCCCGCTCCAGCTCCGCGCCGCCAATCTCCTGGGCGCGCTGCCGGAAGCTGCGAATGGTATCGACGGCGCCCAGCGAGCGGCGCTCGCGCATGAATTCAGCTGCGGCTGTCTCGACGATGGCGTGCGCTGCCTCGGCGGCCTTCTCCCGCGAGCGCCGGCCCTCATCGATCACCCCGCGCAGGTCGTCCACCGTGTAGAGATAGACGTCGTCCAACTGGCCCACCTGCGACTCGATATCCCGCGGCACGGCGATATCCACCATAAAAACCGGCCGGTGGCGGCGCTGTTTCAGCGCCGACTCCACCGCACCCTTGCCGAGGATCGGCAGCTGGCTGGCGGTGGAGCTGATGACGATGTCCGCCCGCGGCAGATACTCCGGTATATCCGCCAGCAGTATCGCCTCGGCACCGAAGTTCTCCGCAAGCTGCTGGGCCCGGTTCAGGGTGCGGTTGGCGACGATCAGTTGCTTGACTCCCTGCTCCAGCAGGTGGCGGGCGACCAGCTCTATGGTTTCGCCGGCGCCGATCAGCAGCGCCGTCTGCTCGCCCAGGTCGGTGAAGATTCGCGATGCCAGGGATACGGCGGCATAGGCCACGGACACCGGGTTCTCGCCAATGGCGGTCTCGGTACGCACCTTCTTCGCCACCGCAAACACCTGCTGGAAGACGCTGTGCAGCAGGCTGCCGACGCTGCCGCTCTCCCGCGCCACCGCGTAGGCGGACTTGATCTGGCCCAGAATCTGCGGTTCACCGAGTACCAGCGAGTCGAGCCCGCAGGCCACCCGCATCATATGACCCACGGCGGCTTCGTCACTGTAGCTGTAACTGCAACCCTCCAACTGCGCGCGCGGCACCCGGTGGTAGTCGGCCAGCCAATCCAGCAACTGCCCGCGCTCCACCGCACCGTAGATCTCGGTACGGTTGCAGGTGGACAGGATGGCCAGCTCCGGGCAATTCAGGGCCTTGCGCGCATCTGCCAGGGCACCGGGCATCACCTCGGGGGCAAAGGCCACCCGCTCGCGCACCTCTATCGGTGCGCTGTCGTGATTGATACCCAGGGCGAGGATTGGCATAGATTTCCGTCGGCGTTAACTCTGGAGGCGGCCCCGTTGCACTCGAGCCGGCCGCTGCGCCAGCTCGTGGACATTGCGGGGCAACGTCGGGGGCGCATTTTCCCGGGCGGCCGCTCCGCTTGCAAGGTCGGGCGCCAGTTTAATTTGGCGCAGACTCGACGAATGGGAGGCCCCAAAGCGGCCCGATGCGCGGATCGCGACTAGAATTATACGGCGATAAACGCCAAAAACCCGCGCAAAGGCCCCGCGCAGCGCCAACGTACGGACACGCCTCTATGCTCCCAGCACCTCGCCCGTTCCCATTCGACAAGTTCCCGCCGCGATCGGCGCCCAGCAGCCTGCTGGCGGCAGCGCTCAGCCTGTGGCTCAGTGCCTGTGCACCACAACAACAAATGGAGGCGCCAGCCCCAGCCCCGCAGCTGGCCGGCACGCCACAGGTCCCTGCAGAAGAAGAGATGACCAAGCGCCCCTTCCCGATCGATACCTTTTATACCCTGCTGGTCGCCGAGGTGGCGGGTAACCGGGAGCAGTACGACGTGGCGCTGGCCAATTACTACCACCAGGCGGAGCGCACCCAGGATGCCGGTGTGGCTGCCCGCGCCACTCGCATAGCGCGCTTCCTCAACGCGCGGCGAGCGGCCCTGCGCTCGGCGAAGCTGTGGGCGGAGCTGGAGCCGGATGAGGCCGAGGCACAGCTGGCCGCCACCGCCGAACTGACCCTGGCCGGGGACCTGGAGACCGCCCTGCTGCACGCGACCAAGGCGCTGAAGCTGGGCGGCGACGCGCCGCTGCAATCCCTGGCGGCCACCGCCGTGTCCAATCGCGAGCTGACCGAGCAGGTAATGCCCGAATTCCAGCGCCTCGCCCAGCAGTACCCGGACAACGGCGAGGTAGTGCTGGCCTACGCGATGATGCTGCGCGCCACCGAGCAGTACCCCGAGGCACTCTCGCTGGTACGCCGGGTGCAGGAACAGCACCCGGACCTGTTGGACGCGCCGCTGCTGGAGACGCACCTGCTCGTCGATCAGGACAGGCGCGGGGAAGCCATACAGCTGCTGGAGAAGCTGGTCGCCATCTATCCACGCGAGAGCCGCCTGCGCCTCCAGTATGCCCGCCTGCTGATTCGCGAGGACCTGACCCTGGCCCAGCAACAGTTCGCGGAACTGGTGAAACAGAACCCCGAGGACGGCAACCTGATTCTGTCCCTGGGACTGATACGCTATGAAACCGACAGCCTCGACGAGGCGAGGCCGCTGTTCGAACGGCTGCTGAAGCTGGGCCAGCACAAATCAGCAGCGCACTTCTACCTGGCCGGCATCGCCGAGCGCGAAAACGACGTCGCCGGCGCCGTTGCCCACTACCGCCAGGTGGAGCCCGGCAACGACTATGTCGAGGCCATTACCCGCGGCACCGAGCTGCTCGCCGACGCGGGACAGTTCGTCGACAACCGCGAGTGGTTTGCCGAGCTGCGCCAGCGACACCCGCAGCAGGCCGAGCACTTTTACCTGATGGAGGCCGAGTTGCTGCGCAAGAACGAAGAGCACCGGCTGGCACTGGAGCTGATCGATCGGGCCCGGGAAAAAGACAGCGAAAGCGGCCGCCTGGTCTACACCCAGGCACTGCTCAACGAGCAAATGGGCAATACCGTGGCTTTCGAGCGGGGAATGCGCCAGCTGCTGGAGCGGGATCCGGACAATGCCACCATACTCAACGCACTGGGCTATAAACTGATCGAGGATGAATCCCGCCGCGAAGAAGCCCTGCGGTTGATCAGCAAAGCACTGGAACTGCGCCCCGACGACCCGGCCATTATCGACAGCATGGGCTGGATACAGTACCGTCTCGGCAACCACAGCGAGGCGGAGAAATACCTGCGCCAGGCCCTGGAAAAACTGCCCGATCACGAAATCGCCGCGCACCTGGGCGAAGTGCTGTGGGTGCAGGGGCATCGCGAACAGGCCATGGAAGTCTGGCAGGATGGCCTGAAGAAAAACCCGCAGAGCAAGATAATCCCTGCCGCCATGAAGCGCCTGCAAATCAACGAATCACTGGAACAGCATGCATCCGATAGCTGAAATTTCCCGCGCCACCAGACGATACCTTGGCGTTTGCCTGGTACTGGCAACGGTATTACTCGCCGCCTGCGCCGGCCAGCAGCGGCAACCACAGCCACCCACAGCGGCGGATTCCCCGGCGGCGCAGCTGCAGCACTGGACCATCAAGGGCAAGCTGGGTGTGCGATCCCCCAGTGACAACGGCAGTGCCAACCTGACCTGGCAGCAGCAGGCCGCCCCCAACTACCGCATCCACCTGAGCGGCCCCCTGGGCGCCGGCGCCACGGTGATCAGCGGCTCTCCCGGCGGCGTCAGCCTGCAGCGTGGAGACGACCCGCCGCTGCAGGCGCGCAACCCGGCCGAGCTCACCATGCAGACGCTCGGCTGGCCGCTGCCGATCAACGAAATGTTTTACTGGGTACGCGGCATCCCCGCGCCCGGCCCCACAGGCCAACAGCAGCGCAACGCCCAGGGGCAACTGCAGAGCCTGCAGCAGTCCGGCTGGCAGCTGAATTTCAGTGACTACCAGAATCGCGGCTCCTATGTCCTCCCCACGCGTATCAACGCATCGACCCGCGGTGCCGCGGGACCGGTGACGGTGAAGCTGGTGATCAAGGAGTGGCTTTTTTAAGTGCAGAATGGTGATAAATTTGCCTCCTGCAAATTTGTCACCATCTGCATTTATCTATGTCATTTGAACTGCCCGCCCCCGCCAAACTCAACCTGATACTGCGCATTCTCGGCCGCCGACCCGACGGCTACCACGAACTGCAGACCCTGTTTCAGCTACTGGACTTCGGCGACTCGCTCGAGTTTGAACTACTCAAGGATGCGGAGATCGGCGTGGATGCCGACAATCTGGATATCCCACTGCAGGACAACCTGATCTACCGTGCCGCGCGATTGCTGCAGCAGAAATCCGGCTGCACAAAAGGGGCGCATATTCGCCTGCACAAAAAACTGCCCCAGGGCGGCGGTATCGGCGGCGGCAGTTCGGACGCGGCTACGGCGCTACTCGGACTCAACCACCTGTGGCAATGCGATCTGCCTCTGGGCGAACTGGCGGAACTGGGCCGGCAGTTGGGCGCGGATGTCCCGGTATTTGTGCGCGGCCGCACCGCCTGGGCCGAGGGCGTCGGCGAGAAACTGACCCCGGTGATCACCGAGCCCCGCCACTACCTGGTGCTGATCCCCAACTGCACGGTCAGTACGGCGGCAGTTTTTGGCGACCCGCGTTTGACAAGAGATTCTGCCGCAATTACATTAGCGCACCTTCGTGAGGGGCAGCTGGACGACAGCTGGCTGGAGCAATACTCCGGCAACGACTGCCAGGCACTGGTCGAGCACCTCTACCCGGAAATCCGCGCGGCCAGAGAATGGCTGCAGCAGTTTGCCAGAGCGCAACTGACCGGAACCGGAGCCTGCGTATTCGCAGCTTTTGAGTCGGCAGCGGCAGCCAATGAAGCACTCGCCGAACTGCCGGCAAACTGGCACGGCTTTGTCGCTGCGGGGGTTCAGCAATCCCCGACACACAGCCAGCTCGCGAAGATAGCGTCCACCATATAAGGCGCAAATTTTACTGGGGCGTAGCCAAGCGGTAAGGCAGCGGGTTTTGATCCCGTCATGCGTAGGTTCGAATCCTACCGCCCCAGCCATACTCTTTAAGTTTTTCAGGATTCACCCCTGAATCCTGAAAAAACGCCGATCGCGGCACATGTCCGCAATCGGCTCCCGCCAATTCAGCAGCCTTGCTGCTGAATTGTGAGCGACACTTCCGTGTGTCGCCGGGAGCGCTGAAGCAGCAATTTCCTGTTTTCCTTCGCGGCCGCCTGTGCCGCCAGCATAAAGGTGACGCAATCGCGCGCTAACAGCTTTCACAATCGCAGGCATCTACACTTTTTCACATCCAGACAGAATCAAAGGGACTCTTATAGTGGCTGACTTAATGGTCTTTACCGGCAACGCAAACCCGGAACTGGCACAGAAAATTGTCGACCATATGGCGATCCCCCTGGGCGAAGCGGTGGTCAAGCGCTTCTCCGACGGCGAGATCGCAGTGGAAATCACCGATAACGTGCGCGGCCGCGACGTCTTCGTGGTGCAATCCACCTGTCAGCCCACCAATCGCAACCTGATGGAACTGATCCTGTTGGTGGACGCACTGCGCCGTGCCTCCGCCGGCCGTATCACCGCGGTGGTGCCCTACTTCGGCTACGCCCGCCAGGACCGCCGGGTGCGCTCCCAGCGGGTGCCCATCTCCGCCAAGGTGGTCGCCGACATGATGGTCAGCGTGGGCATCGATCGGGTACTGACCGTGGACCTGCACGCCGAACAGATCCAGGGCTTCTTCGACGTGCCGGTGGACAACGTCTACGGCTCCTCGGTGCTGCTGGACGACATCGAGCGCCAGAGCTATGAAAACCTGGTGGTGGTCTCCCCGGATATCGGCGGCGTAGTGCGCGCCCGCGCCGTGGCCAAGAGCCTGGACTGCGACCTGGCCATCATCGACAAACGCCGCCCTGCCGCCAATGTGGCCGAGGTGATGAACATCATCGGCGAGGTCGACGGCCGCACCTGCCTGCTGGTGGACGACATGGTCGATACCGCCGGCACCCTGTGCAACGCCGCCAACGCACTTAAGGAGCACGGCGCCGTGAAAGTGATCGCCTACTGTACTCACCCGGTACTGTCCGGCAAGGCGATGGACAATCTGAACAATTCGGTCCTGGATGAACTGGTGGTCACCGACTCGATCCCGCTGGGCGACAAGATGGAAAAGGCCCCGAAGATCCGCCAGCTGACCCTGTCCGCCATGCTGGCCGAATCCATGCGCCGTATAAGCAACGAGGAATCCCTGTCGGCGATGTTCCGCTGACCCCCAGCTATCTGCAGGGTCGAACCTTGAGTTCGCCCGGGGCGGGACTACGCCGTAGCGGATTCTGTGGCGGCCCTGCTGCCGGGATTCGTTTGCGGGACCGTCGGCGGCCAGGGTTGGCCGCCGACGAGCCTACAGGGATGTACTTGTGGCGTGTCCCGCAAGCGAATACCGGTAGCAGGGCCGCCACGGAACCGGCTACGAAGCAATCCCACCCCGGACGAACTCAAGGTTCGCCCCTACTGGCGCCAGCCCGCCACATCCCGTAGAATACGCGCCCGCCCGGCACTGCCGGGCGTTTACTATTGGATTGAAGCAATCCGATTTACAACAACGCCAGGGCGGTCCGGTCGCAGGTCGCTCTGGGCAGACAACTCGAGGTTTATCCCATGTCTGACATCAAACTGAACGCCAACGTCCGCAGCGACGAAGGGAAAGGTGCGAGCCGCCGCCTGCGTCGCCTGGAAGGCCGTGTCCCCGGCATCATCTACGGCGGCAAGGCCGAACCGCAGTCTGTATCCGTACTGCAGAAAGACCTGTTCAAGGCCCTGGAGAACGAAGCTTTCTTCTCCTCTGTACTGACCCTGGACATCGACGGCAAGGAAGACAAAGTGATCCTGCGCGATCTGCAGCGTCACCCGGCCAAGCAACAGCTGCTGCACGTCGACTTCCAGCGCGTTTCCGCCAACACCAAGGTTCACGTCAAAGTACCGCTGCACTTCCTCAACGAAGACAGCTGCAAGGGCGTCAAGGCCGGCGGCATCGTGTCCCACACCCTGACCGAGCTGGAAATCAGCGCTCCCGCCTCCAAGCTGCCCGAGTTCATCGAAGTGGACCTGGCCAACCTGGATATGGACGGCGTACTGCACATCTCCGACATCAAACTGCCGGCCGGCGTTGAGTCTGTGGACCTGAGCCACGGTACTGACCACGACCTGGTTGTCGCTTCCGTGCACAAGCCCCGCGGCGCCATCGAAGCGGAAGCCGAAGGCGAAGCCGCTGAAGGCGAAGGCGAAGAGTAAGCACTTTGTCGAAGGCACCGGACACGCCAACCCAGTTGATCGTGGGCCTGGGCAATCCAGGCCCCGAATACGACCGGACGCGCCACAATGCCGGTGCCGACTTTGTCGCCGAGCTGGCCCGCCACTACGGCGCCCAGCTCGCGCCCGACACCAAGTACCGCGGCCTCAGCAGCCGCGTACGGATCGGCGGACAGGATATACGCCTGCTGATTCCCACCACCTATATGAACCGCAGTGGCCAGTCTGTAGGCCCACTGGCAAACTTCTTCAAGATTCCCGCCGAAGCCATACTGGTCGCTCACGACGAGCTGGACCTGCCCCCCGGCACCGCGCGCCTGAAAGCCGGCGGCGGCCACGGTGGCCACAATGGACTGCGGGATATCATCTCCGCCCTGGGTAACAACCGCGACTTTATGCGCCTGCGCCTCGGCATTGGCCATCCGGGCAGCGCCCGTGAAGTCGTCAACTTCGTGCTGCAGCGCGCCCCCAGAGCGGAACAGGAACAACTGGCTGACGCCATAGACCGCGCCGTCGATGTGATGCCCACCGCCACTGCCGGCGACTGGGGCGCGGCCATGAAAGAACTCCACACCAACGGCAAATAAGCCGGGCACCAAACACAGATCGGGCGCCAGTTCGCCCAATCCCGGAAAGCACACAGGAACCAGACCATGGGTTTTACTTGCGGTATCGTCGGCCTGCCCAATGTGGGCAAATCCACCCTTTTCAACGCCCTGACCAAAGCGGGCATCGACGCCGAGAACTTCCCCTTCTGTACCATTGAACCCAACGCCGGCGTGGTACCGGTACCGGACCCGCGCCTCGACAAGCTGGCGGAAATCGTCAAGCCGCAGAAGGTGCTGCCCACCACCATGGAATTCACCGATATCGCCGGCCTGGTCGCCGGCGCCTCCAAGGGAGAGGGGCTGGGCAACAAATTCCTGGCCAATATCCGCGAGACCGATGCCATCGCCCATGTGGTGCGCTGCTTCGAGGACGAAAACGTCATTCACGTCGCCAACCAAGTGCACCCGGTGGCCGATATAGAGGTGATCAACACCGAGCTGGCCCTGGCCGACCTGGATACCGTGGACAAGGCACTGCAGCGCTACAGCCGCGCCGCCAAGGGCCAGGACAAGCACGCCATTAAGATGAAGGCACTGCTGGAAAAAATCCTGCCACACCTGGACGAGGCCAAGCCGCTGCGCTCCTTCGGCCTGCCCGAGGATGAACTCGAGAGTCTCCGCGAGCTGAGCCTGCTCACCGTCAAGCCCACCATGTATATCGCCAACGTTGACGAGGACGGCTTCGAGAACAACCCGCACCTGGACGCAGTGGCCGCCATCGCCGCCGAGGAAAACGCGGTGCTGGTGCCCATCTGCAACAAGCTGGAATCGGAGATCGCCGAGCTGGACGACGACGAGAAACAGGAATTCCTCGAGGGACTGGGCATGGAAGAGCCTGGCCTGAACCGGGTCATCCGCGCCGGCTACCAGCTGCTGGGCCTGCACACCTACTTCACCGCCGGTGTCAAAGAGGTGCGTGCCTGGACCATTCCGCTGGGCGCCACGGCACCGCAGGCAGCGGGCAAGATCCACACGGATTTCGAGAAGGGCTTTATCCGCGCCGAGGTGGTCAGCTACACGGACTTCGTCACCCACAAGGGCGAGGCCGGCGCCAAGGAAGCGGGCAAGTGGCGCCTGGAAGGCAAGGATTACGTGGTCGCCGACGGCGACGTTATCCACTTCCGCTTCAACGTCTGACCCGGATCGCGACACACTCCTGCATCGGCCCATAATAACCCTGCGGGCCTGCAGGAGCGGCCGACGGCCGCGATCAGCGCCAGATGGCGCCCCATTCTCAAGCGCCCACTATTTCCGCGGTACAGTAATGACCCAATCCAACTGGAAAGTCGGCCTCCCCCTGGCCCTGATCACCGCCTTTATGTGGGCCCTGCTGCCCATCGCCCTCAAGGGTCTCCTGGACAACATCTCGGCCACTACTGCCACCTGGTATCGCTTTGTTGGCGCTGCCGTTCTGGCCGGGGGCTACTACGGCTGGTCGCGCCAGCTGAACCTGCGCCAACTGTTCGGGCGCGCCCTGCTGCCCTTTACCCTCTGCGCAGTCACCGGCCTGCTTACCAACTATTTGACCTACGCCACCGGCCTCAACTTCATCACCGCCGGTGCGGCGCAGATTGTTATCCAACTGGCACCGCTGATGCTGCTGGTCTCCAGCGTACTCTGGCTCGGCGAACACTTCTCCCCGCGCCAGTGGCTGGGCGTGGCCATGGTCGCAGCGGGCCTGCCGCTGTTTTTCAACCAGCGCCTGCCGGAGCTGGCCAGTGGCGCCAACGCCGACTACCTGCTGGGGCTCGGCTTTATCGTCATTGCCGCCGTCGGTTGGGCCGTGTACGGCTTCTTCCAGAAGAAGATCCTCAGTCGTGCAACACCTCAGGACCTGCTGGTACTGATCTACCTGGCCGGCACCCTCTGCTTCCTGCCGATGGCCGAGCCGCTGAGTGTGGTCAATCTGGATTGGCTGGGCTGGGCACTGCTGGTATTTCTGACCGCCAACACCCTGATTGCCTACGGCGCCTTCAGCAAGGCCCTGGCCTGCTGGGAGGCCTCCCGTGTCAGCGCAACTCTGGCCCTGGTACCGCTGATGACCCTGGCCCTGGGCGCCCTGATAGGTATCCTCTGGCCCGGCTATATTGAAGTGGAGCCCCTCAACTGGATCAGCTGGCTGGGAGCCGCGGCAGTGGTCTGCGGCTCCCTGTTTGCCGCTATTGGCAAGGGCCGATAGCGGCAGTGTGAAGGCTCTGCAGACGACCTGAGAAAATCGCTAACTTACTGAAAATTCAGCGAAAACAGGGGTTGACAGCCCCGCCCCGGCGCCCGATAATGCGCGCCCTCGGTAAGGCCATCGGCCAACAATTACCGGGAACTTCAGTGGCAAGGTAGCTCAGCTGGTTAGAGCGCAGCACTCATAATGCTGAGGTCGGGAGTTCAAGTCTCCCCCTTGCTACCATTTTCAAACTGCGAGCGATCGTTTCGCAGTCCTGAAACTGGGGCGTAGCCAAGCGGTAAGGCAGCGGGTTTTGATCCCGTCATGCGTAGGTTCGAATCCTACCGCCCCAGCCATTTTCCCAGCAAGTAACAACTTTGAACGGAAATCCAGAGTTCGGCAAGGTTCGAGCCGGAGACGGCGAAGCCGTCGGAGACCAGCGAGCCCGAAGGGCGAAGCTAATCCTACCGCCCCAGCCATTTTCTCCCGGCTCCTGAAAGCAGCCCACTTCCAGCTACCCCACAGCTACCCGAATCAGGCAGCTCCGGAAAGTTCCGTGTGCACTGCGGGTATTTTCCGATTCAGCGTATTGCCGGCGGTCATGCGCAACCCCAAGCGCCGCAGCCACTCGAATACCAGCAGGCAGGCACCCACCGCGATCAGGGCCATCAGCAGGCCCAACTGGCCCATCGCATCCCACTCGGCGCTACAGGTCCACACAAACTGCACCACACAGAGAATCGCCACCACCAGAAGTGTCGGCCGACGCCCTATCAGGCCGACGATAAACACGCCCAGCGGCGCCCCCAGGGCCACAACCGGTGCGGCGGCCAGCCAGTTACCGAACACCTGCGGCTGCCAGTCACCGGCCAGGCTCTTGACCGCAACGCCGACCAGAGAGGTGAACGCCATAATCACTACCGAAGTGGGAATAGCCACTTTCAAATCCACCCGGCACAACAGCACAAGCGCCGCATAGATCACCATATCGATACCCACACCGGTCACCGCAGCTGCCAAGCCGCCCGCCAGCGCCCCCAACAGCAAACCGACGCGGAAGTCCCGTCGCGGACTCGATCCCGCGATCTCGCCGTGCGACGTGATTTCACGGAGGCGATACAGGTGCAAGACCCCAAAACTCCCCCAGATCACCGCAAACGCCAGCTTTACCCACAACTCCGGGATCGCCGGTGCCACGAACAGAATCCCGAGCGGCGTTCCCACCAGGGCCCCGAGCATGGCGCCGCGCAACATGGACCAGGCCAGCGGCTGCCGACGGCAGAGGATAAAGATACTGGCACTGACCATGCCGATGGACTGAACGGCAAAGCTGAAATCGCGGCCGAGACTGGCCGGGGTGTCGAACAGCAGAACGAGCACGGGAAAACCCACTGTCCCACCACCCATGGGCGTGGAACCGGCAGCATAGCTGCCGATGGCCATGGCGAGAGCCATGGGCCAGTTTTCCCTGGCAGCATCCCAATACCCGAAGCCAGCCACCAGGATCAGCCAGGCACAGTAAAATGCAGCCAGGAAAAGCAGCCACACCCACAGAGAATTGCGCATAGGCGAACCCGGGAAGCGAAAGAAGAGCATCATAGATGGGAAGGTAGTGAGCTCTGCCCAGAGCAATTCAGCTCCGGGCAGACGCGCCATGCTCCGCTGGGAATACGGGGCAGGCAGATTCAGATCAGGCGCCGGCCTGCATCTTCGCCAGCTTGGAGAACTGGTGCAGCGAGCCCAGCTGCGCATACAGCGGCGGCAGGAAACCACGCTTGCGGAAATCGGCGAAGTCTTCCTCGCTCAACTCACCCAGTTTCTTCTCGTCGACGATGTACAGGCCGTTCAGGTTGATCTTTTCCTCACCGGCGTTGACTGTCACGCTCTGGGAGGTCAGCAATTCCTTTTCCACCAGGACATTGACGAAAGCCTTGGTCATCTGGTCGCTCTCCAGGAAACCCACCAGATTCTCTTTCTTGGCTTTCAGATAGTCGGTCTCCTCACCGGCGTCGGAGAACAGGGCATTCCCCTCCTCTTCGCTGACCAGAGGGCTGTTCTCGATCAAACCGACCATCAGCTGATCGCTGTCCTTACCGGCGGGAGCCAGCACAAAGGGGTGGTTGCGGATACTGCCCGGCACAAAGACCCCTTTCCACTTGTCACCATCGACAAACAGGTTCTCACCGACTTTCAGGCCCAGCAGGGCCACGGACTGAAACTGATCGGTCTCGGAGTTCTTGACAAAAACGATCGGATACTCGGCACCCAGGCGGGAGAACTCATGGGCAGTCACGGGCACCATATGAGCGCTCTTGACATGCTCGAAAGAGCCGAGTTCGCGAATCTTCAGCTTGCCGTGGGCATCGCTGCGCAAGGGGACCACTTTGGGGGCTTCTACAGAGGCCATACAACACCTTATTGATTTGAAGTTATTCTAAAAAACCCGCTTAGTATATTTTTTATACTCGAAAAGGGAAGCAAAAAGTTACACCAGTAGGCGGCAGGATTCCAGGGTTCCGACTCAATAAACAGAGACTGCGCGCCTGTGCCGGTTGAATACAAGCGTATAGCTCCTAGCCTTGCCGTCACAGGTTAAGCTGAGAGCTGGCGAGCCGGGGCTGGCAATGCATCGTCACACGTACCCTATAAAGACATTTGCGGTCAGACGCCCGCTATCGGGACTGCGGCTGATGCTATGATTGCCGCTGATATTGGCACTGTGCAACATTCCGCCCCGGTATATGACCAATCGGTTAAAGCGCGCAGACACAAACCCCACCTTGGTAAAGAGATCATCAGATTCTGAAAAGTACTTTTTTGGCCGCCTGTTACTGTTCAACTCTTCGAAGCAGCAGTCCAGGTATCGGTCGCATCGCTCGGGGGTTATCGACTCGAACCCTGTACTGTTATGCCTGTAGAAACCGGTACCTCCATGACTGTCATCACATAGATACAGCAAAACGGCAAAGAATTGTGGGTCACTCGCATCAAAGTGCGGAATTCTTTGCAGGGGGCCGAGTCTCTCCTCTGGCACAGAGATTAAATTGAGAGCTTCCTGGTAGGTTTTCAGCTCATCCTGAGCGGAGATCTGAAACTGTGAGCGCACTATAGAATCTACGCGAGACCGCACCAGCTCACCGTAATTCGGCGGGGCTGCTGCCCTTACACCAGGATATCCTTTGCGCTCGACGGCAATGGGGTACGGTGTAAATTCCGCTCTCCTCGCAAAATCAACGAGCACTTTCGGGTATTCAAGAAAATCATCAAGAACGATAACCCGGTTTCTCTCCTCGCCCATCTCAATAATTTGCATATATAAACAGCCCTATAAGGAAGACAACCCATTGAAAGAGTAACTTCTATAATCTTATTGAGAGTGCGCACCCATTTTACTCAGTTGCTTTTGCAGCTCTGACAACCAGGATCGATGTGGTATAAGCTCTTCTGCCATTCTTTCGGATCGCCCCTGGAGATCGCGCAAAATTTTCTCGGCTTCAACCCTTTCCTTTTCACCTATAACTATGCTTTTGGTCGAGTAGCCCATGCCATACAGGACGAAAAGATAGTTTTCCACCCCGAAAATATCAAAAGTACTGAAAAAATCTGAACTCTTCGGTGTAGTAATTGACCAGCGCTCCAGCCGCTCCTCAAGCACATCGGACATCGGTGCCCCCTCCGTACAGTCCACCCAGAAGTCCGTATCCCTGCGATCTGAAATGCAGTAGTGTAGCTGGACAAAGTCTATAACACGATCCCATGTGTATTTCACAGACCGGTTGTAATACCCCGACAACACCTCTATATCTTGCGAGAATCTTGGAAAGCTCTTCGCCAGCAAATTGGCAGAAAAATCCGTAACCAGGATAGATGTCGCCTCCAATGGCTCCACAAACCCCTGAGACAACCCCAAAGCGACACAGTTCTTCTTCCAGAAATCCCGGCGATAGCCGATCTTCATGGGTATCTTCCTGACATCATCCATTTCCAGCGGCCGGCCGAGGTAGCTTGAGAACTCACCCAGCGCTTCAGCTTCAGGTAAGTGTGCACTGGAATAGACACAGCCCAACCCTCTTCTCGTTGTCAATGGAATATCCCAAATCCAACCGGCCTTGTGTGCTACTGCAGTCGTATAGGGTTGAATAGTGCTGGATTCGGAAGTGGGCTCCTGGAGAACCAGCGCCGTATCCGTCAGTATCTGTGATGATTTGTCCTCATACGGCGTCTGCAATGCCTTACCTAGCAAGACTGCACTGAAGCCACTGCAGTCAAGATAGAAATCAAACGCCTCTTCCAGACCGGAAGCATAAATGAGCGATTCAATATCACCGTCAGCGTTCAAACGGACATCTTCTACTGTTTCAAACTTGTGCTTTACTCCGAACCGACTTTTTGCATTTGAGGCAATCAGGTCGGAGAACTTTCCGGCGTTGAAGTGATAGGCATAGTCGACGGCACCAACATAGGGCGGAGAGGATTTGTGCTTGGGACACCTGTCACTCTCGGCAATCGAAAAGATTTCGGATAATCTGGAAAATCCGGATGCCTTCTCTGCCTGCAACCAGTAGTCAGTAATATCGAATCCCTGAGGATAGGGGGAACTGAAGGGATGGTAGTAGTAGTTTCCCTTCGCGCTTGACTTTCCTGACATCCAATTGGAGAACTTAATTCCCGTCTTGAAGGTCGTATCACAGCTAGACAACAGATCCACTTCCGAGATGCCGAACTTTTTCAGGGTTTCTTTGATTCTGGGTACGGTGCCCTCACCTACTCCAATCACAGGGACATCTTTAGATTCGATAAGCGTGATTTCGATATCCGGATCCCGACATAACTCCACACCAAGATGGTTGGCCGTCATCCATCCCGCAGTTCCACCACCGACAATCGCAATTTTTCTTATTTTCATATCACTTACCTACAGACAAAAAAAAGCCCAGCAGATAGCTGGGCTTTTTCCTAGTTCCAACCTACTAGAACTTGTAGCTGGCACCCAACTGATAGACAGCTTCACCCTGGAAGGACCAGGCCGGGAATCCCTCCAGCAGAGGACCTTTCATTCCGGTAGCCGTAGCATCTGCGCTGGCGCCACCGTACTGAATATCATCTTCTTCCAGAACGTTTATCGCCTCAAGTGTCACGTCCAGATTTTCGGTAGCATACCAGTTAAAGCTGAGGTCCAGTGAACCGTAATCGTCGTGCATACGGTTACCATACCAGAAACCACCTTCCCGTATCATATACTCGGAACGATAGTTGTAGGCTGCGCGAGCGGAGAAGACATCATTCTCCCAGTAACCAACCAGGTTGTAGGCATGCTCTGAAGACTCGGTAAAGAGCGGCAACTGATCCATAAAGGCATCATCCGGTGTCTCGGCATCGGTGTAAGTGTAGTTGGCAGCTACGCCAAAGCCGTTATCAAACGCATGTTGAATTTGCAGCTCAATACCCTGAATGTCCGCCCCACCGGAATTCCGCAGGGTTTCTATGCTCCAGCTGTCACCGGCATTGGGATCTACGACACCGATAGACTGCTCAGTTAAGATATCGGAAGTGACAAAGTCGTCAATTGATTTAACGAAGTATGTTGCGGACACCAGATTACCATCGCCGTAATAGTACTCAATGGCAATGTCAGCATTAGTAGCCTTCATCGGTGACAAACCTTCGTCACCAATTCGCCAAGCCTGGTTGAAATCGTTGTCGTCATTAAAACCAGAGAATGTCACCAGCATATCGTCATAGTTCGGACGGCTGATAGTCTGGGAAGCCGACGCACGCAGAACCATATCGTCAGACAATTCATAGCGAACAGTCGCACTTGGCAATACATCGCTGTAGTCCGCATTGTGCGAAGACAATGAATAGCTGTAGCCAGCGTTGTCCGCGATATCGCCCGCTTGAGCGGTGGTTCCGTCGAGCTCATACTGGGTACGGGTTACGTCGGTAGAAATATAACGCAGACCAAAGTTACCGCTCAGGGCACCGGACTCGAAAGTAAACATACCGTACAGAGCGGTGTTTTCCTCGTTCAAGTCAGAATGTCCAGCACGCTTCTCGACCCACTCATCAATACTGGCGCGAGTGGCTGCAACCATAGCGTCGAGATCCGGCTTGGGCGCGGTAAAGCCCTGCTGACCGACTTCAAAGGTTCCGTCATAGACATCGGATGCCGCAACCTGTTGAGGGTTAGTCACTACACCGCGGAACGAACGGCGGCTTACGTCGTGATCGGTCCAGCGAACACCCGTTTTAAATGAAGTAAGGATGCCAACATTCAAATCAAACTCGACATCCAACTGAGCGTAGACTTCCTCATCTTCCGCCGGGCCGCTACCAACAGCCCATCCCTCTGGAGTCAGGGTTGAGTCGTAATCATCAAGCGTCAGGCTCGGATCCATGGTGGGCGAAATTTTGATTTCTTTCCCGGTTGCGTCGATTGAGCCCTCCCACAGAGACATTGTGTCCCCGGAACGAATGCTCGGGAAATGAGAGAAGTTGGTGGTAAAGTCAGTTCCACCTTCGGCCTTACTGGAGCCCACATTGCCGCTCACACGGAAACCTTCACCTTCGTATTCAGTACTGAAATCGAAGGTGTCGGAGCTCATTGCAGACTGACGGCCCCAGGTCTGGTTGAAGGTTTCGTTACCCAACGCGCCGCTTGCCCAGCCCGGAGTGAGGTCGCCTGCCTGAGCGTTTTCGGTGGTGCTGGAAGTACACAGGCCCGCGGCGTTGGTAGTGTGGCAAGTCAGACCACCGTTGTCGTACAGTGAAAACAGGTACAGGCTGGTGTTGGTGTTGTTTGCTTCCAGGTCCAGCGACATGGAATGCAGAGTAAAGGAGAGGTCTTCGCTCGGGGCATACTGCAGCGTTACGTCCAGTGCCTTGCGCTCGCGCTCTTGCAGGAAGGTAGTCGGAGCGACATCACCCCACCAACGGTAATCGGACTCAGTACCGCGGCGTACATATTCGCTATCTTCAGCAGCTGCGGAAACTAAAACACCAAATGTTTCTTCATCGTTTTTCCAGCTGTACAAGCCGGAAAACTCTGGAGACGTTTCGTCACTGACAGTACCTACTTTGGCTTTCGTACCCAGCCATGCTGTATTCGCATCCAGGTCCAGGGGCTTGCGGGTCTTGACGATCACCGTACCGCCAATGCCACCCTCGTTGAGGTCTGCGCGGGAAGACTTGTACACCTCAATGCCACCGATCAGTTCGGAGGGCAGCAGGGAGTAGTTGAAGCTACGGTCAACAGGAATCTGGTCGAACCAGCCGGTAGACGCGACATTCTGTCCATTCAACTGGGTCAAAGTCATTGTTGGAGCCGCACCGCGAATGGACACCGACGCGCCCTGGCCAAATGCGCGGCCAACGGTGATGCCCGGGATACGTCCCAGAGCTTCACCAACGTCTGAATCCGGGAACTTACCGACATCTTCCGCAGAGACGGCATCAACCAGATCCGTAGCGTCACGCTTGATGTTCACGGCATCCTGCAGAGCACCGCGAATACCGGTCACGGTAACTTCTTCGAGGGCCTCGCCGGATTGAGCTACTGCCAGCGGAGCCACAAGGCCACCGGTCAGGACAGCCGCACTGATGGAGAGTGCGAGTTTGTTGCGCTTAAGCATCGATTTCCCCTTCCTTTTTTATTGATATAAAGGTTTGGTTAGAAATTTTTTTCACCTTGTACCGCCAAATGATAGCGCTGTCATTCGTTTTTATGATAGCGCTGTCATTCTCACGAAAAACAATACACAGAAAAAAATTAAAAAGCTACTGCTGGGAAGGCAATTTAACCCGCAATTGACCGAATTCAACGCAAGCGTGCTTGGCAGCGGACCAGAAAGTCAAAAAAAATCTTATTAATCAATAAGTTATAAAAATGTGAGTGAGCTTAGCGACCACCAGTAAATAGTCACAAATGGCAGGATGTGAACCGCTTAGGGTGAGTGGCCGGCCAAATGACCGGCAACCCGGGCGCGGAACTCTGGGGAGGGTCAATTAGAACGTTTGTTCTGTCTCCTACGAGGCGCGGAGACAGAACAGGTTGGGCAGAATTTACTCGATTTCCTTGATGCGCATCGAGCTGGTGTGGCCACCGACGTTCAGGCGCTCGCCCTGGGTGATCAGGATGCGCTGGCCCTTCTGCAGGTCCAGGCGGGAGCCCAGTACCTCGATGATCGACTCGGTCAGGTGCCCCAGGGGCACAGAGGCCGGGTCGAATTCCACCGGTTCCACCCCGCGCAACAGGACCAGCTGGCGCGCGACACGCGGGTGGCGGGTCAAGGCGTAGATGGGCAACTGGGTGGTGGCGCGGGACATAATACGCGGTGTGCGCCCGGATTCGGTCAGGGCCGCCACTGCGCACAGGTTCTCGACCCGTGCGGCCACATCGATGGCCGCCTGGGCAATCACCGTATCGATGCGATCAGACGCACTCTGGTTTGCGGCCGGGCGCGGCACACTGCCGAGATACTGCTCGGCGCCGACGATCACCTCACCCATGGACTCGACCGCGGCTACCGGGAAGTCGCCGGCAGCGGTTTCCGCCGACAGCATTACCGCGTCGGTGCCGTCAAGCACGGCATTGGCCACGTCCATCACCTCGGCGCGGGTCGGGGTCGGACTGGTGATCATCGACTCCATCATCTGGGTCGCGGTGATGACGCCGCGGTTCAGGGCATTGGCGCGGTTGATCAGCTTCTTCTGCACACCGATCAGGGCCGGATCGCCGATCTCCACGCCCAGGTCACCGCGGGCGACCATGATGACATCGGCGGCGAGGATCAGGTTGTCCATCTGCGTGTCGTCGGCGACGGCTTCGGCGCGCTCCACCTTGGCGACGATGGCTGCCTGGCTGCCGGCCTCCTGCATGGCGCGGCGGGCTGTCTCCAGATCCTCCGCACAGCGTGGAAAGCTGACCGCGAGAAAGTCCACTTCCAGCTCCGCGGCCAATTTGATATCGCGGTAATCCTTTTCCGTCAGGGCAGGTGCGGACAGGCCGCCACCCAGCAGGTTGATACCCTTGTTGTTGGACAGTTTGCCACCCTGCAGCACGCGACAGTACAGCTTGCTCGGCGTGGTGCCGGTCACCTCCAGGCGTACCTTGCCGTCGTCCAGCAGCAGAATATTGCCGGCCTTGCAGTCGCTGATCAGGCTCGGGTAGTCAACATTCACCCGTTGCTGGTCGCCGCCGTCCGTCGGGCAGTCCAGATCCAGGGCAAATTCGCTGTTGTTTTCCAGCCAGATGCTGCCCCCGGCGAAGCGGGCGATGCGAATCTTGGGCCCCTGCAGGTCGCCGAGTACCGCGACCAGTTTGTTCTGCGCGGCTGCAGCGCGGCGCACCTCCTCCACTCGGCGGCGGTGATCTTCAGCGGAACCGTGGGAGAAGTTCAGGCGCACAATATTGACGCCGGCGCGGACCATTTCCTCGATGACGTGCGGCTTGTCGGTGCCGGGACCGAGGGTGGCGACGATTTTGGTGTGGCGAATCATAGGGACCAGTTGAAATTTATTTTGGGGAAATTACAGGAGTCGCCCCCTCCAAAATGGAGAGGGCAGCAGAAGTCACAAATCTTATGCGGTTTCGGCGACAACCAGGTTAAGCTGCAGCGCTTCCGCCATGGCCAGGCTGGTGTCGAGCATACGGTGGGAGAAGCCCCACTCGTTGTCGTACCAGGCCATCACTTTTACCAGGTTGCCGTTGACGCGGGTGTGATTGGCGTCGAAGTGGCTGGACGCGGTGGTGTGGTTGAAGTCTACGGAGACCAGCGGCTGGTCGCAGTAGGTCAGTACTCCACCGCTGGCCTCGGCGGCGGCCTGCATGATGCTGTTGACCTCTTCTGCAGTGGTCTCGCGACCGGCAATAAACTGGCAGTCCACCAGCGACACATTGTTCACCGGTACCCGCACGGCCATGCCATCCAGCAGTCCTTTCAGTTCCGGCAGCACCAGGCCCACCGCGGCGGCGGCACCGGTCTTGGTGGGAATCATATTATCGGCGGCGGCGCGGGCGCGGTAGATATCCGCGTGTACCGCATCCTGGGTATTCTGGTCATTGGTGTAAGCGTGCACCGTGGTCATGAAGCCGCGCTCGATACCGAGCGCGCGGTGCAGCGCCTGGGCTACTGGAGATAAGCAGTTGGTGGTGCAGGAAGCGTTGGAAACCACCTTGTGGTCGGCGGTCAGCTTGTCGTCGTTTACACCGTAGACGACGGTGAGGTCGGCATCCTTGGACGGAGCCGAGATCAGCACCGCCTTGGCGCCCGCGGCAATGTGTGCGGAGGCCGAGGCCTTGTCGGTAAAGCGGCCGGTGCACTCCAGCACCAGGTCCACACCCAGCTGCGCCCACGGCAGCTGGGCCGGATCGCGCTCCTGGCACACCTGTACGCGGTCGCCGCCGATCAGCAGCGCGTCGCCGTCCACCTTGACTTCGGTATTGAAACGACCGTGGATGGTATCGAAACGGGTCAGGTGCGCATTGGATTCCACCGGCGCCAGGTCGTTGATCGCGACCAGCTGTACGCGGTCGCCGTAGCCGGACTCATAGATTGCGCGGGTGACATTGCGGCCGATGCGGCCATAGCCGTTGATGGCAATTTTAATTTTCATCTCACATTACCTTCATTATTTGAATTAGCTAATTCCATTTCCCGGTCGCGACCAGCAGCCGCTTTTCCCAATCACCTTCGCCTACAGAGAGAAGGCCTCTTTGGCCAGGCGGGTGATATCCGCCCATCTGTTTTCCCGAATCAGGTTCGCAGCCGCCATCCAGGAGCCGCCCACGCAGACCACATTGGACAGCGCGAGAAAATCCTTGGCATTGTTCGGACCTATGCCACCAGTGGGACAGAACTTCACCTGCGGCAGCGGACCGCCGATGGATTTCAACATGGGCACGCCACCGGCAGCCTGGGCTGGAAAGAATTTCTGGTAGCGGTAGCCGCGCTCCAACAGGCGCATCACCTCGGACGGATCGGCGGCGCCCGGGAGCAGCGGCACTTCGACACTGTCCGCAGCGTCCAGTAGCTGTTCGGTGGCACCGGGGCTGACCATAAAGGTCGCACCGGCGTCCACTGAGCGGCGAATATCCTCTACGTTCAGGACAGTGCCAGTGCCGACGTGGGCATCCGGCAGGTGTTTGGCAATCTGCTCAACCGCGTCCAGCGCCGCCTCGGTGCGCAGGGTGATTTCGAGTACATTCAGGCCGCCCTCTACCAGCGCCTCGGCGAGCGGCAGCGCGTCCTCAACTTTTTCGATAACCAGTACCGGGACTACGCCGGCCTGCTCCAGTACTTCGGCAAGATTTTTTTGCATCATCAAATTCCAGATTCATTTCAACGGTGCGCACGGCGCACCGCCGGGCCCGTTTCAGGGCGCCCAGTAGACGGTGACCGGCTTCAGCCCCTGTTTCAGAATGCTGCGCACCGGCATCTCCAGCTCATCGCTGCCGAGCAGTGCCTCGCGGTAGACCTTCAGTTTTTCATCACCGGTGATCAGCAGCTTGATATCCCGGGCCTGCAAAATCGCCGCCAGGGTCAGAGTCATGCGTTCGGTGTGACTGCCGGTGACTTCACTCTGCACGGCGGTGATGGCGCTGCACAGTTTTTGCGACTTCGGACCCAGTGCCGCTGCCAAACCGTCGGCGTGGGGAAAGAGCGACGCCGTGTGGCCGTCGCTGCCCATGCCCAGCACACAGACGTCGAAGGGTTTGGGCAGTTCGCCGTAGGCGCGCTCACAATCTGCCTCGCCCTCGGCGGCGGTGGCGTGCGGAGTCTTCATGCCAAGAAAAGGCGCCTCTGCGGCGCAGTTCTGTAGCAGGCAGTTTTCGATAAAGGCCTGGTTGCTGCCGCTTTCAGTCCTGTCCACCCAGCGCTCGTCGACCAGGCCGACGGTAATCTGCGGCCAGGGCAGCGGCCTCTTCGACAGCTCGCGATACACCGGCTCCGGCGTGCTGCCACCGGACACCAGGAAACTCGCCTGGCCGCGCTCCTTGATACCCTTCTGCAGTTCACAGGCACAGTCGTGGGCCAGGGCCTGTACCAGCCGTTCGCGATCCGAATAAAATTTTTCTTCTACCATTGCGCTCTTCTTCCTTTTACTGGGCGTTGAACCAGTGGCGCCCGTCGCGGGCCAGCAGTTCGTTGGCGGCCTGGGGCCCCCAGCTGCCGGCGCGATACAGTTGCGGCTGGTTGTTGGTCTCGCGCCAGTGGTCGATGATCGGATCCACCCAGGCCCAGGCCGCGGCGACTTCGTCGCGGTGGATAAACAGCGCCGGGTTGTTGGCCGCAGCATCCAGCATCAGGCGCTTGTAGGCGTCGCTGCGGAAGCTGTCGTAGGTATCGGACAGGGTCAGGTTCAGTTCCGCCGGCTGCAGTTCCATGGTCAGGCTGTCCATCTTCTTCGCCATCAGCACCAGCTTGATGCTCTCTTCCGGTTGCAGGCGGATCACCAGGCGATTGGGGGTTACCTCGCCGGCGGACTCCTGGTACACACGGTGGGAGACCTTCTTGTATTGGATCACGATTTCCGCACAGCGCTTCTCCATGCGCTTACCGGTGCGCAGATAGAAGGGCACGCCCGCCCAGCGCCAGTTATCGATATGCGCGCGTATCGCGACGAAGGTCTCGGTGCTGCTGGAGGCCGCCTCCAGCTCTTCCAGGTAGCCGGGCACCAGCTGGGTGTCGAGGCCACCGGCAACATACTGACCGCGAACAATGTTTTCATCCACGGCATCGCCGAACAGCGGGCGCAGCGCTTCCAGCACCTTGATTTTCTCGGCGCGGATATTTTTTGCCGACAGGCTGTTGGGGGATTCCATCGCGATCAGGCATAGCAGCTGCAGCAGGTGGTTCTGCACCATATCCCGCAGTGCGCCCGTCTCGTCGTAGAAACCCGCCCTACCCTCGAGGCCGACAGTCTCGGAAATACTGATCTGGATATGATCTATAGTGCTGGCATCCCACAGGTGTTCGAACAGCACATTGCTGAAGCGCAGCGCCAGCAGGTTCTGCACCGTTTCCTTACCCAGGTAGTGGTCGATGCGGAAAATGCTCTGTTCGGGGAAGTAGGACGCTATCTTGCTGTTGATCTCGTCGGAGGTCTGGGCGTTGTAACCCAGGGGTTTTTCCACCACCACGCGCGACTGTTCGTGAATCAGTCCCTTCAACGACAGGTTTTCACAACAGGGGCCGAATACCGCTGGCGGAATCGCCAGGTAGAAGATGCGCACCCGCTCCGGATCGGCACCGAGGATATCCGCCAGCTGGTCCCACTGCTCGTTGGGCTCGGCAATATCCAGGGCCACCGCGCGCAGCAACTGGCTGAATTCCTTCCAGACTGCATCGCTGTACTCGCCATCGCGCAGGTGTTTTTTCAGCGCTTCCTGCGCAGTGCCCAGGTACTTGTCTGCATCTTCCTGGCGCCGGCAAACCGGCAGTATCCGGCAGCCCTCCTCCAGGCTGCCTTCCATATGCGCGCGGTACAGGGCCGGAATCAGCTTGCGCAGGGCCAGGTCGCCGCCGCCGCCAAACAACACCATGTCAAAAGGGTTAGCCATAATTTTGCTCTGAAATTCCTGTTACTGGTGCGCAGGGCGCACCGCTATCCATCAGTAGAGAATGCTGGCACCGCTCTCGGCACCGCTGGCCAGGGCGCGCATATTGGCGAACAACTCGCGCCCCATGCCGCGGGCGCTTTCCGACAGGTCCACTTGCAAAGGCTCGCGGGCCGCCAGTTCGGCGTCGTCCAGGTGTACGCGCAGAACTCCCGCATTGGAGTCCAGCTCGATCAGGTCGCCGTCACGGAGCCTGGCGATGGGGCCGCCCTCGACCGCCTCCGGTGACAAATGGATGGCCGCCGGCACCTTGCCGGAGGCACCGGACATGCGCCCGTCGGTGATCAGCGCCACCTTGAAGCCGCGATCCTGCAGCACGCCCAAAGGCGGGGTCAGCTTGTGCAATTCAGGCATGCCAATGGCCTGCGGGCCCTGGAAACGCACCACCGCAATAAAGTCTTTTTCCAGTTCGCCGGCCTTGAAGCGCGCCATCAATTCATCCTGGCTGTTGAACACTATGGCCGGCGCCTTTACGTGCAGGTGTTCGGGCTTGAGCGCAGACACCTTGATCACGCTGCGGCCGAGGTTGCCATCCAGCAGCTGCAGGCCACCGTGGTGGGAAAAGGGATCACTCACCGGGCGGATCACCTCCGGGTCGCCGCTTTCTTCCGCCGTGGGGCGCCAGACTACGCCGCTCCGGTCTGCATCCAGGAAGGGGTCGCAACAGTAGGGCTGCATACCGGAATTGCCGAGCACCGTGTGCACGTCATCGTGCAGCAGCCCCGCATTCAGCAGTTCGCGAATCAGGTACTGCATACCGCCCGCAGCGGCGAAGTGGTTGATATCGGCGGTGCCGTTCGGATAGACGTGGCACAGCAGCGGCACTACTTCGGAGAGTTCCGCCATATCCTGCCAGGTGAGCTGGATACCCGCGGCGCGGGCCATGGCCACCAGGTGCAGGGTGTGATTGGTGGAGCCACCGGTGGCGAGCAGGCCGACGATGCCGTTGACAAAAGTTTTCTCGGTCAGGATTTTGGCAATGGGCGTGTGCAGGCTGGGCTCGGTGATCTGTACCAGCTGCTTCACCGCAGCCTCGGTGAGCGCGTTGCGCAGCTCGGTACCCGGATTGACGAAGGAACTGCCAGGCAGCTGCAGGCCCATGATTTCCACCAGCATCTGGTTCGAGTTGGCGGTGCCGTAGAAGGTGCAGGTTCCGGGACTGTGGTAGGAGGCACTCTCCGCCTCCAGCAACTCCTTGCGGCCCACCTTGCCCTCGGCATAGAGCTGGCGCACACGCACTTTCTCCGAATTGGAGAGCCCGGTGGGCATGGGGCCCGCCGGCACGAACATCGCCGGCAGGTGGCCGAAGGCCAGGGCACCGATCACCAGACCGGGGACAATCTTGTCGCAGATACCGAGATAGAGGGCACCTTCGAATACGTCGTGGGACAGGGCGATGGCCGTGGACATGGCGATCACGTCGCGGGAAAAGAGGCTCAGCTCCATGCCCGCGCGGCCCTGGGTCACCCCGTCGCACATGGCCGGCACACCGCCGGCCACCTGGGCGGTGGCGCCGTTGCGCGCGGCGGCCTCTTTCAGCAGTTGCGGATAGGTACCGTAGGGCTGGTGCGCCGACAGCATATCGTTGTAGGCGGTGACAATCCCCAGGTTGGGGCCGCGCCCGGAGGCGATCAGGTTCTTGTCCTCCTCGCTGGAAGCGGCGATCGCGTGTGCCAGATTGCCACAGGACAGATGGCTGCTCGCGCGGCCATCTATATGCGCTCTGTCCACTTGCGCGAGATATTGCGCGCGGGTTTCCTCGCTGCGCTCGATGATCCGTTCGGTTACTGCCTGGATCTTGCTGTGTACCATAACCCTTCCATATCAATTATTTGCTAACCGGCGAAATCCAGCGCCGCGGAACCAGCCGTTACCCGCTGGTAATAGTCGATCAGTCCGGCGGTGGAGGCGTCCTGGTTGTGCGAATCGCCACTTTCCAATTGTGGTTGTAGTGCCGCGGCCAACCCCTTGCCCAGTTCCACACCCCACTGGTCGAAAGAATAAATTTGCAAGATCACACCCTGGGCAAAGATCTTGTGCTCATAAAGTGCGATCAGCGCACCCAGCGAGTGCGGATCCAGCTTGCGCAACAGTATGGTGTTGCTCGGCCTGTTGCCGCGATGCACCTTGTAGGGTGCCAGCCTATCCACCTCTTCTGCACCCAGCCCCCTGACCGCCAGATCAGTCTCCACTTGCTCCCGACTGACACCGTTCATCAGCGCCTGGCTCTGGGCAAACATGTTCGCCAACAGTATCTCGTGGTGCCCCGGCAGTTGGTGGCCGGGAGTGACACTGCCGATAAAATCCGCCGGCACCACCTGCGGGCTCTGGTGCAGGTACTGGTAGAAGGCGTGCTGGCCGTTGATACCGAGCATGCCCCATATTAGGGGGCCGGTTGCGTAGCCCGCCTCCTCCCCTGCCCTGGTGGTAGATTTGCCGTTGCTCTCCATCTCCGCCTGCTGCAGGTAGGCCGGCAGCATATGCAGCGCCTGCTCGTAGGGCAGGATCGCATGCGCCGGATACCCCATGAATGTGCAGTACCAGAGACTGACCAGCGCCATCAGCACCGGCGCATTTTTCTCCAGTGGCGCCTGCTGAAAATGCCGATCCATGCTGGCGGCGCCGTCGAGCAGTGCGCGAAAACCCTCGAAGCCGATGGCGATGGCGATGGGCAACCCTATCGCCGACCAGAGGGAGAAGCGCCCACCGACCCAGTCCCAGAACTGAAAAACGCGCTGCGGCTCTATGCCGAACGCGCGCGCCTTTTCCGGACTGGCAGTGACTGCGACGAAGTGCTGCCGCAGCAACTCCGCCTGCGGCGCCAGACCCCCAAACCAGTTCAGGGCGCTGCGCGCATTGGTCATCGTCTCGCTGGTGGTAAAGGTCTTCGACGAAACCACGAACAGGGTGGATTCCATGTCCAGCTGCGCCAGGATGTCGGCGAGCTGGGCGCCGTCCACGTTGGAGACAAAGTGCAGCTGCACCTCCTGGCACCGGTGGGCGCGCAGAGCCTCGATCACCATCTCCGGCCCCAGATGGGAACCGCCAACCCCCAGATTGACCACATCGGTAATACGCTTGCCGGTACAACCCGTCAGGGCGCCATTATGTAGTAAATTTACAAACTCTTTCAAGCGGCTCAGCTCACCTTCCACCAGGGCATCCGCCGACACACCCCCGACACTCACCGGGCCAGGCAGGCCGCCGCGCAAGGCGGCATGTAGAACCGGGCGCCCCTCGGTACAATTGACGGACTCGCCGGCAAACATCCGCCGACGCCATCCCTCCAGATCCGCATCCCGAGCCAGCTGTAATAAATTTACAAAAACTTCGTCATCGATCAGATTCTTGGAATAGTCGAGCAGGAATTCCGGCAGCTCGAGGGAGAAACGCGCCGCACGCTGCGGATCCTCGGCGAAGAGCTCGCGCAGGTGCCGGTCGTGCATCTTCTCCGTCAGGGAGTTGAGTTGCTGCCAGCTGGGAAATTGGGTGATATCCATGAAGTGCCCCCTTTGAATGCGGGTACCGACAGTGTTGAGCCGACACCAGTTATTGTTCTTCTAACCCTGCCCCGCCGGATTCTGGCGAAATGACAGCGTTGTCATTAACTCAAAGACTCCCACAGCCGGATAACGCTGTCAATCAGGATTGTAGTAAATTTTCACAATCTGCCCCGCCCCGCACTGCCAATTCAGCTCAGGCCGGCAGGCGAATGGGCACAAGGGAAAAAGGGTGACAATTGCTGCTAAAATGCCGCCTTCGGCCGAAAAGACCTCTGCGCTGGACAGATTGCGAAACAATCGGGTCAGCAGCCAGGGGCTTTCACAATAAGGACAAGCGCCCCAGATGAAAGTCACGATCAACGATGTCGCCGCACAGGCCGGCGTCTCCATAAAAACCGTTTCCCGGGTGATCAATAACGAACCCTCGGTGCGCCCGGCGACCAGGAAGAAAGTGATGGAGGCGGTGGCGGCGCTCAATTACCAGCCCAACTTGGCCGCGCGCAACCTGGCCGGTACCCGCTCCTACACCATCGCCTTTATTTACGACAACCCTAACGCCTACTATGTGATCGACATGCAGAACGGTATTCTCGAGGCCTGCAAGGCGCGGGGATACGAGTTGCTGATCCACCCCAGCAATTCCAAGTCGGAGGCAGTGCACGACGAACTGAAAAACCTGGTGGAGCATTCGAGAATTGCCGGCCTGGTACTGACGCCGCCCTTCTCCGAATCCCAGGCGGTCATTGACACGGTCAAATCGCTTAACCTGGATCATGTGCGCATCGTCTCCGCAGACGCCTCCCTGGAAGACGAGGAAAACTGTATCCAGGTGGACGACAGCGCAGCCGCCTACGATCTCACCCGACACCTGCTGCAACTCGACCACAAGCGTATCGGCTTCCTGTGCGGCGGCGAGGAGCACGTGTCCACCCATGGCCGCCTGGACGGCTACCGCCGCGCATTGCGGGACGCCGGCCTGCCAATCGAGGAAGACCTGATACTGAAAGGGGAATACTCTTTCGATTCCGGCGTGGAAGGCGCCAAGAAACTGCTCGGTTCCGCCAAGCCTCCGACGGCAATTTTTGCCAGCAACGATGAAATGGCAGCGGGTGCGCTCTTCGCCGCGCGACTGATGCATATCGAAATACCGCAACAGCTCTCCATCGTCGGCTTCGAGGACAGCCCCTTCTCCCGCCAGACCTGGCCCAAGCTGACCACCGCCCACCAACCCAACAACGAAATCGCCAAGTGCGCCGCCGCCCTGGTACTGAGCAAGGCTCGCGGCAAGGGCGCAGCGGAGAGTGGTACGGCGAGCAAGGAGGCTGGCATCAAGCGCGAATTCACACCGGAGCTGGTCGTTCGCGACTCCAGCGGCCCGGCACCAAGTTAAGGGCTTCTGCAGCCAGCCGGCAGGGATCTGCACTGTGGAAGTCTGCTCTGCAGGCGATTGAAGCTGCGCTATCGACTGCAGCTGCTTCGCCAGCAGAGCCTGCCCCGGACTCGATCCGGGGGCTGGCTCCCACAGGGTGACGCCGCCCTAACCCAGGGGAAGCTCTCGAAATTGCGAATCCACTTCCTGCCGTAGGGTGCGCCGTGCGCACCATGAGGCCAGCGGACCGCCCCTAACCTGGATGGTGCGCACGGCGCACCCTAGGATTGCGGTTTTATAGGCAGACTTAGAACCATTCCGCCCTACTCTCAATCCCGGTAATCAGCGCAACAACCATCGAACAACGCAAAGTCCGATAGTAAGCACAAGCTTTCAGGCCATCTGTTCATCATTCATCATTAAAAAAAGGCCCTCACTAGGAGGGCCAAGATGACGAGAACCAAAGAGAAAAACAACAGAAAAACGTCAACTCAAATGCGTTACTTCCAGCTGCGCAGCTTGTGGCCCTTGAGCGCATAGAAGAGAATAAACAGGTAAGCGGGGACCGCGATCAGGTAGGCCATCTGGCCGTCGCCGGTATCGGCAAAGTGGCCGTACAGCGGCGGCAGTATGGCACCGCCGGAAATGCCCATGATCAGCAATGCAGCACCCTTGGAAGTGAACTTGCCCAGGCCTTCCAGCGCCAGCGGCCAGATCGCCGGCCAGCACATGGCATTGGCGAATCCCAGCAGGGCGACAAAGTACACCGCATTAGGTATTTCCGGCAGGCCGAACAGGGACAGGGTTGCGGCGGACAGGGCCGTGCTCTGCAGGGAACCGGTCATCACCAGCGCAGTGAAAACCAGCCCCAGTACGGCGGAGATCAGCAGCGCAGTCTGCTGGCTGATAAAGCGCGGAATCGCGATGGTGCCGTAGATATATCCCAGCACCATAAAGACCATCGTGTAGGAAGTCAGCACCGACGCGGTCGCGGTATCCAGGCCCGCCTGCCGGCCCAGCAGGCCGATGGCGTCCCCGGCAATCACCTCGACACCGACGTAGAAGAAGAGCGCCACAGAGCCGAGGATCAACTGCGGAAACTTCATCAGCCCGGTAAGTGTCACCGCCGCATCTTCCTGACCGGCCACCTCCTCGTCTTCAATATTCGGCAGCGGGGCGAAGGTCATCGCCACCGCGAGAATAGCGGCCAGAATCGCCATGCCAATATAGGGGTTGACCAACTGGCCCGCCAGCTCATCCAGCTTGGCATCCTTGGCGGTTGCCGTCAGCGCCGCCAGCTCGGCGTCGGAAATTCCGCTGATGCCACCCATTACAAGCGCCGCAAACACCAGTGGAGCTACGATTCCGGCGCCCTTGTTCAACAGCCCCATGATACAGATACGCACAGCGGCGGTATCCGGGGAACCGATCTTGACAATGTACGGGTTGGAGGCGGTCTGCAGCACTGTCAGGCCAGAACCCACCACAAACTGCGCCAGCAGGAAGATACCGAACATGCGGCTATAAGCGGCGGGAATAAAAATCAGTGCGCCCACACCCACCAGCGCCAGGCCGAGCGCCATACCGCTCTTGTAACCGGTGCGCTCGATGATCGCCGCCATGGGCAAGGCCATTACGGTATAGGCAATATAGAACGAAGAGGCCACCAGCATGGCCTGAAAAGCCGTCAGATCACAAATGGTCTGCAGGAAGGGTATCAGGGCACCGTTCAGCCAGGTGACGAAGCCGAAGATAAAGAACAGCATGCCGATAATCGCCATCGGCACCAGACTGCTTCTCGACTCACTCCGAGCACTTTCATTGACAACTGCGGTTTCCATAGGAGCACCTTTTTATCGTTATGTTCGTTTTTCGAAACTTGTTGCAAACTTATTTTGGAAAAACTTCCCTGCCACCTATCCAGGTTTTCTGAACCTGTAAATTCTCGTCCAATAAAATCAGGTCTGCGGGCGCACCGGCTTCTATCCTGCCGGCGGCTGAGCCCAGAAACTGCGCCGGGTAAAGTCCACCCATACGCAGCGCCTCTTCGAGATCCATACCACACCAGTCGCGAATATTGCGCACTGCGCCAATCATATCCAGGTGCGAGCCGGCCAGCTCACCGGTGGTGGATGTCAATTTGTCGCCCACTTTCGTCACCACCCGGTCAAAGAGCGGGAAACTGTTTTCGTCGCTGCCCACCAGGGACATGGCGTCGGTCACCAGCATAACCTTGCCGCGCGGCTTGGCCTTCAGGGCCAGCTGCATGGCCTCGGCGCATACATGGTGACCGTCGGCGATCAGGCCGCACCAGGCATCGTCGCTGATCAGCGCCGTGCCCACCATACCCGGCTCGCGGGATTGCAGCGGCGACATGGCGTTGTACAGGTGGGTAAAGCCCGTCGCACCGGCCTGCACCGCCGCCGCGGCGGTGGCACCGTCTGCATTGGAATGCCCGAGGCACACCTTGACGCCCAGGGATACCAGTTTGCGGATATCCTCTAGCGACACATTTTCCGGCGCCAGCGTCACCACCTTGATACCCAGGTCATCGCGGGCGTAGATCGCCAGCTCCTCGTCACTGAGCGGGCGAATAAACTTTTCCTCGTGGGTACCTTTCTTGGGCGCACTCAGGTGCGGCCCCTCGAAGTGCACGCCGACCACCCCGGGCACACCCTCGCGCAGCGCGGCGCTGACCGCATCGGCGGCCCGCCGCATCACGTCCAGCTCGTCGGTGATCAGGGTGGGCACAAAGCCGGTGGTGCCGAAGCGCGCGTGGGCTCCACTCATTTTGCCCAGCGCATTGACGCTGGGGTCGTTGTTGAACAGTACACCGCCACCACCGTTGACCTGCACATCCACAAGTCCCGGTGCCAACAGGCCGTCGAGCCGCTCCGCCTCCGCCGGCGCTTCGCCGCCAACTGAGATGATGCGGCCGTCCTCGCCGATGGCCAGCGGAATATCGCAGCGAATCCGCTCGCCGTCGAAAAGCTGTTCCGCTATCAGTGTGCGCACCACAGAAGCCTCCAATCTCGCCGCTTAAACGGTCTGGGTCACTTTCTTCAGACCGGCCGGTTCGTCCGGATTGATACCGCGGCTGACCGCCACATGGGCGACATCGATATAGAAGCGCTGCAGCAGCGCCAGCGGGGCCACGCGCGGATGCACGCCCCGACTCGGCACGTGCAGGTTTACCAGGGTGCCGCCGCGGCGGATGATATCGGCGATCTGCTCGCTGTGGGCCTGATAGGACTCATCCTCGATGGGCACATTAACCACGGTGAGCTTCTGCTCCACCAGGGTCACAGGGCCGTGCAGGAACTCCGCACTGGAAAAGGACTCCGCGTGAATATTGCAGACTTCCTTCAGTTTCAGCGCCAGCTCGCGGGTGATGCCGTAGCCGGGACCGCGCCCCAGTACCACCAGGTTTTTCACCGCTGCCAGGTCTTCCGGGCGCAGCTGGATATCGGCGTCGACCGCTTCCTGCAATGTCTGCGGCAGCGCTTCGACCGCTTCGAGCAGTTCCCCACTTTCGGTCCAGTTGGCCACCAGCTGCAAAATGGCAGACAGGGTGGCGAGATAACTCTTGGTGGCGGCGACGGCCTTCTCCGGGCCGGCTTTCAGCGGCACCGTCAGATCGACAATATCCTTGATCGGCGCGCTCTCGTCGTTCACCAGCGCCACCGTATAGGCGCCCTGCTCTCTGGCCATCTTCGCCTGGGCGAGGATGTCCGGGCTGCGGCCGGACTGGGAGATCACCAGCACCAGCGCGCCTTCCAACTTGAGCTTGCGGCCGTAGACGCTGGATACGGAGGGCGCCGCGGCGAAAGTGGGCGTACCGGTTTCGATTTCGATCAGGTACTTGGCGAAGACGCCGGCGTGGTCTGAGGAGCCGCGGCCGACGATCATCACAAACCTGGGCGGTTCGCGGCGCAGACGCTCGCCCAGTTCCGCCATGGTAGCGGCGTTGTTCTGCAATTGCTCGGCGATGCGCGCCGGCGCCTCGCGGGCCTCGGTTTCCATCACGGTGGTGGCCATGGCGCTGTCTACCTGTGTTGCCTCAGCGGAATTTACTGCAGTCATATCAATCTCTGGTTTCCCTTCAATCTCTGGCCCCATGTCACTCTCTGGTTCCACTATCCGTACAGGGCCTTGGTGTCATTTTCCCGCGCCGCCGATTCGGCTCCGACGGCCTCTTTCGCCAGGGACTGCTGGGCGAAATAGACACAACCGATTTCCGGTGCATCCAGGGGCGCCGCCAGGCGTTCCACCACGTGGGGTGCCAGCCAGGGGCGCAGGCGCGGCGCCAGGCCGCCGATCATCGACAGGCGCGGCGGCTTCAGCTCCAGCAGCTTGTCGGCCAGGTCGCTGATATAGGAGGCACCGTCGCGGACTATGGCCTCCGCCACCGGATCGCCGGCCTCGGCGCAACCGATCACCGGTACCGCCAGGCGCGCGTAGTGACTGGAGGACTTGCCGCCGATCTTCTCGAACACCTCGTTGGCATCCTTCGCATCGAGCGCCTGCAGCAATTCACCTTTCAGGCTGGAGTCCTCGGCCAGGCCGTCCAGCGCCATCAGCAGGTATTTGACCGCCTCCATGCCCATCCAGGCACCGCTGCCCTTGTCACCGTGGGGAAAGCCGTGACCGCCAATCAGCTTACTGCGACCATTGACCCAGGCATAACCAACGGACCCGGTACCGGCAATGATCACGGCACCGTCGCCACCGCGGTGGGCGCCGAGGCAGGCCGAGTGCTGATCGGTGGTGAGATACATCTTCTTGAAGGGGTGCGCCCAGGAGGCCATCTCGTTGTAGAGCCGCGGCATATTGACGCCGGCCAGGCCGACGCCGGCTACCAGCTGGTCGAGCATTTCCGGGGGCAGTTTGGCGTCCGCCAGGGCGAGCGCGGCGGAGCGCACTATGGAATCAATGGTCTGGGCATAACCGTGCAGCGGGTTTGCAGGTCCGGCGACACCGGTACCGAGGACGCGATTGTCGGCATCCACTATGGAGGCGCGGCACTTGCTGCCGCCGCCGTCGATACCAATAAAAAGGGTGTCCCTGTCTCTCAAAGCAACCATCTGAACCGGCCTCTAAGATTTTGTATTGTTATGTGTCTTCACCAGGCTTCCCAATACATTTCCCCCGGGAAGCGCGGCCGGCGCACAAAAGGCGCCAGTGCCAATATAGGAGGGATACTACACGAGAAATGACAGCGTTGTCATCTCATTTTTGTAAAAAAGTCGATCGAAGGACCTGTGCGGGGCTTCCTGCCGCTCAAAATCTATCCAACACTCTTGTTACAGGCCCAGAGTATAAGTGCTCGACGCCCCCTCGCCCACTGGCGCCCGCCACTTGGCGTAGATGTGATCCACTGCCGCTTTCTCCCGCCACAGGAGAGGACAGGCGCCTCTGCGGCGGCGAAATTCGACCCCCTTCATATACTTTTTTCCGCCTCAGATTAACGCGCGGGCGGCATTAAGCCGCGACCGGCTCGCGAGCCAGACACAATTAAGGAAGATCCCATGTATATGCGTATCCTCGGCGCCCTGCTCCTATCCGCTGCGGCCCTGACCCATGCGGACAGCACTCCCCGAACTAGTACCCAGCTTAAAATCGGCGACAGCAGCGGTGGCGACCGTGGACTCGCGGCGGAACTTGCCCGCGGCTACCTGCAGTCCCGCGGCGGCAGCGACATACAGGTCATCCGCCGCGGCAGCCAAATGCGGGTTTCGGGACGAATAGACGGCACCAGTCTCAGATTCGCCATCAGCAGTCCGCGCCGTGAAACCGCCCTCATTAGGCTGGCAGACGGCGGTCTCGACCTGGCCCTGACCTCGGGTCGCGCCGCTGCCGACCAGCGCCAGCGACTCGCGGGCAGTGGCGGCCTGCTGGAAGAGGTGGCAGGACTGCAGGCTCTGGTCCTGGCAGTACACCCGGATAATCCTGTCGGTGCCATTGACGAAAGCAGCCTGCGCCAGCTGCTGCGCACCGGCAACGGCAACTGGCGCGACTTCGGCGGCGAGGATGCCCCCATCGCCCTGACTGCCAGCGACCAGCTGGCAGAACCGCTTCTACAGGCCCTGGCTCCCGCCGTCACTGATCGCCGGGATGAGGCCAGCCTGGAGCTGATACTGCAGCAGAATCCCCTGGCACTGGCCCTGCTTCCCCTGCAACAGGCCGACAACTACAGCAAGCTGGCGGTCACCACTGGAAGCACGTCCCTGCAGCCGCTGCCGGCCCTGATCGCCAGTGAGGACTACCCCCTGTCCCGGCGTTTGTATCTCTATGCGCGAGATGGACGGCAGAATCCTCTCCTGGACGAATTTGTCGAATTCGTGCTGAGCGACGCTGGCCAGGCCCTGGTCGATGCCAACAACCTGGTCAGCCTGAAGCCGCGCCCGCTGGATATAACACCGCGGGGCGATATGCCGGCCCCCTACCGCAAGCTGGCCTCCGAGGGGCAGAGAATCAGCATCGCTTTTCGTTTCGATAATGGCGGCAGCGAACTCGATGTGCGCGCGCAGCAGGATATCTCCCGGCTGGCAGCCTTTCTGGGGCAGGCGGAAAACCGCGGCAGGAAAATCGCCCTGGTGGGCTTCAGCGACCGACAGCGGCGCGATGCCATGGCTCTGACCATATCCCGCTTTCGCACCGTGATTGTCAATCGCCACCTGCGCGGCGTCGACATTGCCGCGGAACACACCCTGGCTCTCGGTGCCAGCGCCCCACTTACCCGCGACGAAAATACCTCCGAGCAACGCAATGCCAGGGTCGAAGTCTGGTTACTTTGACAGCGATCTGGCGAGTGATTATCCATGCGCTCGCCACTTGCCACCCACTCTTGTGATCACATAAAGAATGCGAATCGGTTAACACGCCGCTGAAATATTTTTGTCACATTATTCTGCGATAAAGCCCACGCCCGGACAGGCACCAGACACGCCTTCCGCACCACACGAAGACGCCATCGGCAGGCCTTACCTGCTGAATCCCAACAAAGACAACGGCAGTTTCGTTCCAAAAAAATCCCAAGCAAGAACTGCAAGCGAGAGATTATCCAGATGGGGGGCCTGTCCATGCGCGCTTTTTTGACCGCGCTTCTGTGCTGTCAACTGTTGGCCGTAGCGGCCCAGGCGACTGAAACGAAAACACTGTTCCGCATGACCGGTTCCAACACTGTTGGAGCGGAGCTGGCGCCGCTGCTGGTCAAAGGCTACCTGCAGAGCCTCGGCGCCACCGACATAGAGCAGCGCAGCGAGGGCGTACGCCACTGGATCAGTGCACAACTGGAAGGGCGCCGTGTTGAAGTCCCAATTCTCGCACTGGGCTCGAGCACCAGCTTCAAGGCCCTGAACGAGGACAGTGCGGATATCGGTATGGCCTCACGCCGGATCAAGCGGAAGGAAATGCAAATGCTGGCGCGCTTCGGCGACCTCGCAGGCGCCGAAGCGGAACACGTCGTTGGCCTCGACACCCTCACCATCGGCGTGCATCCGAGCAACCCGATCGCCCACCTGACCATGGACCAGGTCCGCCAGATCTACGAGCGTAAAATCAGCAACTGGCAGGAGCTCGGCGGCCCCGACCTGCCAATCCGCCCCCTGCACAGGGATATCGAATCCGGTACTCGCACCACTTTTGACGAGGATGTGTTTGGTGAAAGCCGCCCGGCAGAGCCGGGAGTCTACGAGGTCTCCGGCAATGCCGAAACCCGCCAGATTGTGCTGAGGGACCTGGGCGCCATCGGCTACCTGCCCTTTGCGCACACCCAAGGCATTAAGAAGGTTGCGTTGAAAGTGGGGGATCTGGCGGCAATAGTACCGGACCGGGGCATCATCGCCACCGAGGACTTCCCCCTGACCCGGCGCCTCTTCCTGTACAAAAAACCCGGCCAGTACAAACTCCATGTGGACAGCTTCCTGCATTTTGCCGAATCCCCCGAAGGGCAGAAGCTGGTGGCCGACATCGGCTTTATCAACCTGACGCCGGTAGCGCTGAAAATGACGCCCTACCCCAATGCGCCGGAAGCCTACCGGGCACTGATGACAAGTGGCGAACGCCTGAGTATTTCCTTCCGCTTTGCCAACGGCAGCTCGGAACTGGACAGCCGTGCGCTCAAGGATCTGCGCCGCCTGGAATCCTATATGGAGCAGGCCGACCGCGAATTGAGCCTCACCCTGGTGGGTTTTTCCGACCAGAAGTCCAATAACAATATTGCCGACATCATCTCCCGTTTTCGCGCCCTGAAAGTCCAGGGCGCCCTGCTGCGGGATCACCAGTTGGGCGACAGCAGAATCCTTGCACTGGGGGCCTTCGCGCCACTGACCGCAGACCGCGGACAGGCGCCAGTCAAGAACAGCCGCGTCGAGGTGTGGCTTAATTAACCCGCTTCCAGCTCGACTATATTGAACACTGGCCCGGCAATTCTGCAGGGATAGTTTTCACGGAAGGAGCGAATGGCAGCACCGGCAATACTGGCCCGAATATCGCGCACAGCGGCGTTGCTGGTCACCGCGCTGCTGCTCGGCAGCTGTTCCAGCATCCAGTTCGCCTACAACCAGCTGGACCTCTGGATGCGCTGGCAGATCGACGACTATGTCGACTTCACACCCAAACAGAAAGGCCAGCTGAAAGGCGCCCTCGGCAGCTTTCACAGCTGGCACCGCCAAACCCAATTGCCCCGCTACGCGGAATTCCTGTCACGGCTCGCCGATCGGGTCGAAGAAGGCCAACTGCAGGCGCTACAGCTGGCGTCGGTGGAAGAGCAGGTGCGCCTGTTCTGGGATACTGCCAGCACCCAGCTTTACGATCTGTTGCTGCCGCTCGCCGCGGAACTGGACGCGGACCAGGTCGACGAACTGGAACAGAAGCTGCGTGAAAAGCGCGAGGAGTCGCTGGAGAAGTGGCAGAAGTCGCCGGAGAAAATCCAGCGCCGCAGAAAGAAGCAGATTCGCAAGCAGAGCGAGCGCTGGCTCGGCTCCCTGAGCGAAGAGCAGGAACAGCTGATCGCCGCCTGGGTGGCCCAGGTGGAATACAACCCCCTGCTGCGCGACCAGCAGCGGCAGATATGGCAGTCGCACTTTATCGACCTGCTGCGCCGCAAGCCGGTTGGCTATCTGGCCAGGATGCGCGACCTGATGCTGAACCCCGAACAGCTGTGGTCGGAAGACTACAAGCAGCTGCAGGAACAGCGACACCGCCAGGCGCGCCAACTGAGCGAGCAGATTCTCGCCAGCACCACCGAAGTGCAGCGCCGGCACCTGACCGGGGCCCTGCGCGAATACGCGCGGGACTTCCGCACCCTCGCCAGCCAGTGAAGGGCCCCTAAACCCACCACTATTACCTTACACCACACTAGGTAGCTGACGAATCCCTCCTCCAGCTGCTAAGCTCGCCGCTTCCATCCACCAGCCAGAGGGATCCCCGTGCGTATCGACTCCGCCACACGCGACCAGTTACAGGAATGGGAAAAGGAACTGAGCACGCATTACCAGCGTATCTGCCAGCACGAATTGAGCCTGGATATCACCCGGGGCAAACCCGCGGCGGACCAGCTGCATCAGTCGGACGGCCTGGACGGCATACTGAACGGCGACTACCGCGCGGCCGACGGCACCGATACGCGCAACTATGGTGGCAGGAATGGGGGCGGCCTCGAGGGATTGCTCTGCGCGCGCGAACTGGGTGCGGACATCCTGCAGGTACCCACCGAGGAAGTGCTCGCCGGCGGCAACAGCTCCCTCACCCTGATGTACCACGCGGTACTGACAGGCTACCTGTTCGGCTTCGCCGGCAACAAACCCTGGCGGGAACTGCAGTCGCCGAAATTCCTGTGTCCCGTGCCCGGCTACGACCGCCACTTTTCCATCTGTGAGCAACTGGGTATCGGTATGGTCAACGTGCCCATGACCGAAACCGGCCCGGATATGGATGCGATCGAGGAAGAGATCAAAAAGGATCAGGGCATCATCGGTATCTGGTGTGTTCCCAAGTTTTCCAACCCGACCGGGGTTACCTACAGCCAGGAGACTGTCGTCCGCCTCGCGCAACTGGCGCAGATCGCCAATCCGGGTTTCCGTATTTTCTGGGATAACGCCTATGCGATCCACGACCTGGAACAGCAGATCAATCTCCCGGGTATCCGCGCCGCGAGCCTGGAAAACGACACCGCGGACTCGGTGCTGCAGTTCGCCTCCACCTCCAAGGTGACACACGCCGGCGCCGGTGTGGCCTTTGTCAGCGCCAGCACCGCCAACCTGGCGTCGCTGAAAAAGCAGATGCATGCCATGACCATAGGTCCGGACAAGGTGAACCAGCTGC
The DNA here is from genome assembly GCF_014904815.1 of Microbulbifer taiwanensis. GTDB lineage: Bacteria > Pseudomonadota > Gammaproteobacteria > Pseudomonadales > Cellvibrionaceae > Microbulbifer > Microbulbifer taiwanensis. The sequence continues at coordinate 204,912 of NZ_JACZFR010000025.1, read as the reverse complement.
GTCACTCGCGCTTCTTCGCCGAGTTCACCCTGCTGAAGAAACATATGCAGAAGCATGCGCAGATTCTGAAACCGAAGTTTGCGTGTGTACTGAGCCAGCTGGAGAGTGCCTTCGGCGATTCGGACCTGGGCGAGTGGGAAAAGCCGAAAGGCGGCTACTTTGTCTCCTTCAACACCCGCCCGGGCTGCGCCACAGCGGTGGTGCAGCTGGCCGCGGACGCGGGCGTCAAGCTGACACCGGCCGGCGCCACCTTCCCCTATGGCAAAGACCCTGAGGATCGCAATATCCGCATAGCGCCGAGCTTCCCGCCACTGGAGGAGCTGGATACGGCCATGTCGGTGTTTATCCTGTGTGTAAAGCTGGCGAGTGTGCGCAAGAAGCTGGAAATACTGTAATTAAACAGTTGTCGCAACGCACCCTGCGGGGAGCCTTTTTATTCTTGTAGGAGCGGCGGGGCGGCCATCCGCTCCTACAAAGCAAAATACATCAGCCACCGAGATAACGTTTGGCGAACTTCGGATCCGCCTGCTGCAGATCCACCACCACCAGGCCATCCACCGAATCGCAGAAGTCCGGGTCCACATTGAACGCATGGAAGCTGGTGCCGCCGGGCCTGGTCACCGCGGTGTATTTCTTGAACAGCGGCGGCAGCATCACGCCCTCCTCCTTCAGAAGCTGCTTCAACTGCACCATATCAGCGCTCGCGTCTCCCGCCAGTTGCGGCAGGTCCTCCCGCGTCTCTGCAAACGGCAGGCGGGCGTCGCCGAGGGGGGTTTCGGTGGCGAAGTGATGCAGGAAGTAGCGCGCAATTGCCGATTTGGCGCGCGCGGAGAAAGTGCCCGGCATGGACACCGGGCCGAACAGGTAGCGCACATTGTTGCGTGCAACCCACTGACCGATACCACACCAGAGCAGGTCCAGGCCGCGACCGCGCCAGTATTCCGGCAGCAGAAAACTGCGCCCCAGTTCCGCCGAACCCGGCAGGCACTGCTGTGGCGGGCGCGGATAATTGAACAGTGTGCTGCTGTAGATCTGTTCCGGCTCCAGACCCGCGGTCTTGGCCAGGCGGTAGGCGCCGGCGATCTGCTGCCGCTGCCCATCCCACAGCAACAGGTGGTCATAGTGGGCATCGAAGGCATCCCAGTCGCGGCTCTGGCCCGTGCCCTCACCCACCGCGCGGAAGGCAATTTCACGAATGCGCGACAGCTCGCGCATCACCGGGCAGTCCGCCTGCCGCTGGTAGAGTTTGACCGAGAAATCGCCCTGCTCGACCAGCGTCGTGCAGACGTCCATCACCCGTGTCACATCTTCCACCGATTCCGCGGCCGCAATGGGCTCCGGGCCCAGCGGTCGCGGGGACTTGTGCAGCCTGTGCACATGCTTGCGCCACAGGGCGGCCTGGGCGCGCGGGGCCAGCGGCCAGCTGCGGAAGTGCTCGGCCTCCACCGGGTTGCCGATGCGGATATCGATGCTGCGCCTGGTCTGCTTGAACATCTCGCGGATCAGCCACAGGGTCGACAGCGGCTTGTTGACCATCGACAGGCCGTAAAACCACCAGGAATTGCGACCACGTACCTGCACCGGCAATATGGGTGCACTGGATTTTTCCGCGAAGCGGGCAAAGCCCGGATTCCAGCGGCCATCGCGCACGCCCTGGGGCGTCAGGCGGGAAACCTCGCCGGCCGGGAAAACGATGATGACACCGCCCTCCTGCAGGTGGCGGTATATACCCTCCACATCAACCCGGCGGGTGCGGCCGTTGAAGTTGTCCACCGGCAGCAGGTAGGGGCGCAGCGGCTCGATATTCCACAACAGCTGGCTGGCTATGGCGCGCACGTCTTTGCGCACTCGCGCCACCATATCGATCAACGCCAGGCCATCTAGACTGCCCAACGGGTGGTTGGAGACAATCACCAGCGGTCCGCTGCGCGGTATCCGTTCAAGCTCCGACGGGTTCAGGTCGTAGCGAAAATCAAAGTGGGCAAATACTTGGCGAATAAAGTCGAGACCACCCAGGTGCGGGTAGAGGCGGCCGAACTCCTGCACCTGCTGTTCGCAGCAGATTTTCTTCAGTGTTGCGGAAACCAGCTTGCGCGTCGGCCTCTGCGGCGCAGCGCTGTACCAGGCATTTTTCTGTAACAGGTTTTCCAGTTGAATCATGCGGCTACCGCTTCGGTCATTATGCTGGCAATTTTGGGCGCCCGGTGCCAGTGCAGAAGGTCCAGGCTGCCATCGTGTTGCTCCACCACGGCGCTCATCGAATCCACCCAGTCGCCACAGTTGGCGTAAGTCACCCTGCTTTTATCAGCGCTCCTGTGATGGAGGGCGGCGCGGTGAATATGGCCGCAGATAACACCGTCGAGGCCGCGACGACCCGTCTCGCGAAGGGCGATTTCCTCGAAGTTGTTCATCATGCGTTTGGCCGCCTGCACGCGGTTCTTCACGTGATTGGCCAGGGACCACCAGGGCTTGTCGAAGCGACTGCGCCAATAGTTGATCCAGCGGTTCATGCGCAGCATCAGGTAGTAGCTGTGATCACCGATGTGGTAGCTGATGGGATTGATATTGATCTGGTGCTCGAACTGGTCGCCGTGGGTGACCCAGTAGCGCCTGCCGTCACCAGCGGTGTGGATCCACTCCCGCTCTATGCGGATATTGCCCAGGCGCTTGCCGGCCCAGCTGCGCATGGGTGCATCGTGATTACCCGGGACATAGATGACTTCGGGGGTCTGGCTGCTCAGTTCAGACAGCATACCCAGCAGCAGCGATGAGGCCTGGCACCAGCTGCCCTTGCCCTGGGACAACGCCTTCATATCGAAGATATCGCCGACCAGGTAGACGGTATCGGCGCGGTTCTGGGCGAGGAAATCCGCCAGCCGTTGCGGCTCGCTGTCCCTGCTGCCCAGGTGAACATCGGAAATCCACAGTGCGCGATAGCGGTTGCTCATTTCAAGGTCCCAAGTAGCGGTTTGGGATACCTTGCTGGAGATTCCTTACAAAAATTGGCCAATTGTGTGAAGAATTTATTTCAAACCGGCCGGTGATATTGCCCGGCGGCTCAGACCGCGGACAGCCAATGAAGCCAAAGGCTAATGCCTGACTCTCTCGATCTGCTCGAAGCGGGATACGCTCGCCAGGTAGTCTTCCCAGCTATTGGCCAGTTCCGGGGTCTGGTAGCGCTTGTATTTCTCCCGGTCCAACCAGAACACCTTCGTTCGCGCACGGCGCAGGTCGATTGCCGGCAGTCGCTCTATCGCGGCAGAGCCGCTGCTGAATACGGAGGCGGACCTGGAATTCTGGATCATGTCGCTCACAATCGTCAGGTTGACCTCCTGCGCATGCAGGTCGAACCGGTTGAGCGATGCCACATCGGAGAGCGCCTCGTAGATTGGAGACACCTCCTGCTCACCGGCGGCAACGACGGACGCAATGGCCTGCTCGAACGGTTTCTGGAATCTGTCCCGATACAGTTTTTCGACGAAAAGGCGGTTGGAGGTCAGTGCATCGGCGTCATCGGCGGATTTCGGTTTGCACAGGTCGACAACAGGTTCGGACAGGCCGTGAAATTTCTCATCCAGCACAAAGATCGTAAAGCGGTCATTCTCTTTCGAGACTTCCAGCAGGCTGGAGATACGGCTGTGCAGAAACCTGCGCTGGTATTCGGACAGGGTGTCCGACACATCGATAAGAAAAATGTTGTGGGAATAGCGGGGCAGGCTCTCGTTGCAAAGCGACATGCGGTCATAGTCATTTTCCGGTGCCTGGAGCCTCACTGCGAAGAAGGCGATCAGGCCCAACAGCGCAATAGCCCCAGCAATGAATATTCCGATTCCCCGTCTGTCTTCAGTTGACAGGGCGCCGAGCGGAGACTTCTTCACAGCCCGTTCAACCCGTTTTCCCGCTCGATTCTCTGAATTGCAGAACTGATTTCGCGCTGGTATTCCCCGCACTTCCTGCTGATCAGGTCCATCGAGTCTGCAAACTCCCCGTCGAGTTCTTCGATGACCCGATCGAAGTAAGCGAGATCCTGCCGGTGCTGCTCCAGCCCGGCGGTGTTCAGCTTCGGCAGCTTGTCCAGTTCAAAGCGCAACAACTCGCCGAAATAGGCTGCGCGCCTGTTCATCATCCTGGCCGAGTATGATTGGTAATACCTCACCAGCTCGTCCAGAAGCCCCTGGGCCTTGTGGATGTCCTCTTCGTATTCCCGCCGGATATCCTCACTGCGATCGATACTCGACTTGAAGCCGATATGCTGTGCCCGGATCTCTTTTTCCCGCTCCGCCAGCTCCCGCTGGGCCTCCTCGACCAGTGCACTGACTTCTTCATAGGCCGCAGAACAGCCCCGCATCCACCGCTCCTGCCGAACCTTAGCCCTGCGGGCGGCCGACGTATATCCCGGATAGCGGTCATCGACGATGAAAAACTTGGCCGTCAGCAGTATCAACGCCATACCACTGACGATAACCATGATCCAGGAGTTGAAGTCGTGGATTCCCAGGGGCGCGCCCCACAGGTTCATCACCGCAATCTTGGAAGCCGTGAACGGGTGCAGCTCCAGCGCCTCGCGGTAATGGCCGACGCCGAGTATGAAAAATACGCACAGTGAGGCGATCAGTGCAAACAGGCCCAGGAATAGAAGTTTGCGCATCGCGCTGATATGAAAGACCTGCCGGAGGGCGAAGGCGGCAAAGGCGGCAAGCCCCAGGTTGACCAGGCTGATGATCAGTGCCTGGAAGAATCCACCGGCGAGCCCCAATTCACTGCCCTTGGCCAGGAAAAAGGAATTCAGGCCCGTCTCTGCAATAACGATAAAGAATACGATCGAGTAGTGGAGAATCCGCGACTCGCGATAAACAGCCTCCCTGGTCAGGCCGTTCCTGTGCCGGAAACTTTCCAGGTCCATGCGGGCCGCGGAAAACTCGCGCGCCATTCGCTGAAGCATCTGGACCACGGCGGAAATTTTTGCGGAAACCTTTTTGTCGAGCGCGGCCTCCGTATTCCTGATCTGCTGATACAGCTGGCGGATTTCGACTTCCCCGCGCGTGTTCGCCTGCTGGTCAATTTCAGCCTGGCGCCCCTGGTGCACCTTGCCGATAATCTCCCGCACCACGTAGGCGCGCAGGCTCTCCTCGCTCTCCGTGTGGCTGTTGCGGTCGACTTCCGGGATACCAGCCTTCACGTCGCGCTCTACGCGCTGCTCAATATCCAGATCGGAGATGGCGGCCTTAATCGCCGGTATAGAGGCCATAGACTTCACCTCAGGCACAACCAGTGCTTTCCCTATTAATAGAGAATAGCCGGCGAGAAGCACCTGGCGGCGCCAAGGCGACGAATGACAGTGGGCCGCGGCGCAGGAATCACCGCGGTCCCGACTCAGAGGCGCGGTGTGGGAAGCACCACATTGGCGCGAATTACCTCCTGCTGTTCAATCAGTTGATTGATCCGCGGGCGATCGCGGAGATAGTGCGGAGTCTGCTTGTGCAGTGCCAGGGCCTCGGGGCTGTCGTAGACCTCGTAGAGATAGAGCAGCTGTTCTTGCTCGCAATCTTCCAGTACGTCGAATACGTGACAACCGGGTTCGTCGCGCACTGAGGCGACAGCATTCTGTCGAATCACCTGCAGGTACTCCTCCCTGGCCCCCTCTTTCAGCTGAACCTTGATGAAAATGCAGTACATCCCGCCCTCCTCTCTGTCGCTTCAGGTGCTGGCCAATATATTCAGCCCCATGGTATACATATATGTATACACATTCCATTCAAGCCTGTATCGAGTAACGACAGAAAGACCGTAAGGAGCCCCCATGGACAGACCCCCTCACCCCCTCAATGGCATGCGCCACATTGCCTTTCGGGTTCCGAACCTGGAGGAATGTGAGCGCTTCTATGTCGAGCTGCTCGGTATGCAGGTACTCTCCCGCCCCCACGGCGACCTGGTGTACCTGACGCTGGGCAACGACAACCTCTCCCTGGCCCGCGCCGCCGACGGAGACTCCGCCGGCGATGGGGGCAATCTGGATCACTTCGGAATTGTCGTGGACAGCCGTGAAGAGCTGGACCAGTGGTACGCCTACCTGAAGGCCGCCGACGTTCCCATGCGCGGCACTCCGCACGATCACAGCGATGGCGCGCGCAGCTTCTACTGTCTGGACCCGGCGGGAAATACCCTGCAACCCCTCTACCACCCGGCAATTTCCGGACAGCGCTTCAGCGCCGCTGTAATCGAGTAGTAGGTTCAGCTGTGGAATTCGGCCGGATCGGAGTGTCGCTCCCGGGGTAAGGAGCCATCAGTGGAAAAAGGGGCCGGCAGCGGAAAAGGTGCCAGGGGAAAGGGCACAGCGCGGCAGCGCGCTGTGGTGGGTAACTCGCGATAGCCTATTCGGAATCCGACGGGTGGCGCATCGGGGGCGGGAAGGGAAACTTGGTGACCTTGTCGCCTTTCACCTCGACGATCTTGCCGGTCCCCTCTTTTTCCACTTCATCGATGCGCACAATGCTGTGCATCGGGATATAGGAGCGGGTCACCGAGGCGAATTCATTCTTCAGTTTCTCCTCGCTGGGGTCCACTACCAGCTGGGCCTTCTCGCCAAACACAAACTCCTCCACCTCGATAAAGCCATACATATCGCTCTGGTAGATGGCCCGGGCGTAGAGTTCGTACACCTGGTTCTGGTTGTGGAAAATGACTTTGTAGATAGGGTTGGCCATAGGACTCTCTGAGCGGGGGCAGCCCCCGTGGATTCTAGTCTCGATACGGGCTTTGCCCGAAAAAGCGCGGAAGGTTAGCACTCTACAGGAGGCCCGTCTATGCAGTCCCGGGCCGGGTCGCTATAATGCCCCACCATTTTTAACTGACCAGTTTTTAACCAGGCGCGATATGTCCGAAACCACGCCCAAAACCGCGGTGAAAAAGCTCTATATCAAGACCCACGGCTGCCAGATGAACGAGTACGACTCCGCGCGCATGCGGGACCTGCTCGGCGAGTCCCACGCCATGGTGCCCACTGACGATCCGGAAGACGCGGACGTACTGCTGGTCAACACCTGTTCCATTCGCGAGAAGGCCCAGGAAAAACTGTTCCACCAGTTGGGCCGCTGGAAGCACCTGAAGGAAAAAAATCCCAGCCTGGTGATCGGTGTCGGCGGCTGTGTGGCCAGCCAGGAGGGCGAGGCCATTGCCAAGCGCGCCCCCTACGTGGACCTGATTTTCGGCCCGCAGACACTGCACCGGTTGCCGGAGATGATGGAGACCAAACAGCAGAAGAGCGGCGCCGTAGTGGTGGACGTCTCCTTCCCGGAAATCGAGAAATTCGACCGGCTGCCGCAGCCGGAGGCTGAAGGCGCCACCGCCTTCGTCTCCATCATGGAGGGCTGCTCCAAGTATTGCACCTTCTGCGTGGTGCCCTACACCCGCGGAGAGGAAGTCAGCCGCCCGGTAGCGGACGTGCTGGAAGAAGTCGCGCACCTGGCGGACCAGGGCGTGCGCGAGGTGAACCTGCTGGGGCAGAACGTCAATGCCTATCGCGCCTATCATGGTGAAGAGGGTGACGACGGCCAGATCGTCGATTTCGCCGAGCTGATCACCTATGTGGCGGCCATCGACGGTATTGACCGCATCCGCTACACCACCTCTCACCCGGTGGAGTTCTCCGACGCGCTGATCGACGTCTACGCCGAGGTGCCGGAGCTGGTAAACCACCTGCACCTGCCGGTGCAGAGCGGCTCCGACCGCATTCTGATGGCGATGAAACGCGGCCACACGGCGCTGGAGTACAAGTCCAAGATCCGTCGCCTGAAAGCGGTACGCCCGGATATCTGCCTGTCGTCCGACTTTATCGTCGGTTTCCCCGGCGAGACGGAGCGCGACTTCGAGGCCACCATGAAGCTGATCCAGGATGTGGGCTTCGATATCTCCTTCAGCTTTATCTACTCCGCCCGCCCGGGTACGCCGGCGGCGGACCTGCCGGACGACACCCCGGAAGCCATTAAGAAACAGCGCCTGCAGCTGCTGCAGCACCGTATCAACCAGCAGGCGGCAGAAATCGCCCGGCGCATGGTCGGCAACACCGAGCGGGTACTGGTGACCGGCGTGTCCAAGAAAGACCCGGGGCAGCTGCAGGGCCGGACCGAGAACAACCGCGTGGTCAACTTCCGCTGCGACGAGCTGGCGCTGATCGGCAAGTTTGCCGATGTGCTGATCGAGGAGGCGCTGCCGAACTCACTGCGCGGGATATTGGTGGCCTCGGAGTTGGATGGGCCTTTAGACTGATTTTGGGCTCCGGGCAGCCCCCCCAAGTGACACTAAGAGAGCTTCGAGGCGACACTGCTGCCGGGATTCGTTTGCGGGACGCGGGCTAGGCGCCCCCCCGGAGAATCCATCCCTGGAGGCTTGTCGGCGAGGTCCCTCTCGCCAACAGTCCCGCAAACGAATCCCGGCATCAGCGTCTTCGCATCAAATTCTGGTTTCTGCCCACCAGTGCGTCGGAGGGAAAAGAACACTGAAATCAAATGCGAAGGCCCTGATACCGATGGCTTTTCGCGGGACTGTCGGCCGGAGGAACCCGGCCGCCAAGCCTACAGGGATGTATTCATGGCGTGTCCCGCGAAAAGCCATCGGTAGCAGGGTCGCCCCCTCAGTCCACTTACGAAGCGCCAAAACGGAACCACCCAGGAAGCGACAGTCGCAACTCTGTAATACCACAGTGTTATAAGCCCCAAGACCAATTAGAACCCATTCGTCACACTCTGCCCTTTCCCCTACCGGGAAAATGGGTATACCCTAGCAGTGAACTCCCCAGATAAAAGGTGCCGGAAACCAATTTGGAAACACAAGCCCTCGCTCACAGCATCACACTGGAGCCCAACGACGCCCGCCGCCTGGCCAACCTCTGTGGCCAATTCGATCAACACCTGCGCCAGATTGAACAGCGACTGGATATCGAGATCCGCAATCGCGGCAATCAGTTTGCCTTCTACGGAGAACCCAAGTCTGCCCGCGCCGCCGGCGAGGTATTGAGCTTCCTGTACAAGGAGACCGGCAACCGCGATCACCTGACGCCGGAAGAGATCCACCTGGCCCTGCAGCAGTCGGGAGTCGAGGAACTCCAGAACGGCAGCAGCGAGGGCGCCGAGGCGGAACAGGTGGTGCTGATCCGCACCAAGAAGTGTTCCGTGCGCCCCCGCGGCCTGAACCAGCGCAAGTATGTGCGGGCCGTGCAGACCAACGATATCAACTTCGGCATAGGCCCGGCCGGCACCGGCAAGACCTACCTGGCGGTGGCCTGTGCGGTAGAGGCTCTGCTGAAGGACGAAGTAGAACGTATATTGCTGGTGCGCCCGGCGGTGGAAGCCGGCGAGAAACTCGGCTTCCTGCCCGGCGACCTGAGCCAGAAAGTAGATCCCTACCTGCGCCCCCTCTATGACGCCCTCTACGAGATGCTCGGCTTCGAGACAGTGGGCAAATTGATCGAGCGCAATGTGATCGAGGTGGCGCCGCTCGCCTATATGCGCGGCCGCACCCTGAACAACGCCTTCGTGATCCTGGACGAGAGCCAGAACACCACCCGCGAGCAGATGAAGATGTTCCTGACCCGCATTGGCTTCGGCTCCACCGCAGTGATCACCGGCGACCCCAGCCAGGTAGACCTGCCCCGCGGCCAGGCCTCGGGTTTGAGGCACGCGATCGAGGTACTGGGCAAGGTCAACGGCATCAGCTTCACCCACTTCGGCGCCAAGGACGTGGTGCGCCACCCGCTGGTTCAACGCATCGTCGAGGCCTATGACATCCACGAGGCCGAGCGGGACGCCATGTCCGGCAAGCCGGATGAGGATGCGGCCTGAGGCTGCTGTGGTGTCTCATACTTTGATCAGCCTGCATCTAGACGTGCAGCGGGCCAGCCGCTGCACCGACTTACCCTCCGATGACAGTATTCGCAACTGGGTCAGCGCCGCCCTGACAGGCCGCCGCGAAGTCGCGGAGCTGACGGTGCGCATCGTCGACGAGGACGAGAGTCGCCAGCTCAACAGCCAGTACCGCGGCAAGGACAGCCCCACCAATGTGCTGTCCTTCCCCGCAGAGCTTCCCGATGACCTGGATCTCCCACTTTTGGGAGATCTTGTGATCTGCGCGCCGGTTGTGGCACAGGAGACGGAAGAGCAGCACAAAGCGCTCCCTGCGCACTGGGCACATATGGTGGTCCATGGCACACTGCACCTCCTGGGCTACGACCATATAGAGGACTCGGACGCCGAAGTGATGGAAAAACTGGAGACAGGGCTGCTGGCCGGGCTCGGCTTTGCCGACCCCTATGCTCCAGTGGATCACTCGGCCCCGCGAACAGCAACAGACTAAAGTAGAGACGAGAGAAATCCGGAGCATGGCCACTTCCATGACCACAGACGAACCCCCAAGTAGTCAGTCATCCAGCCGCCCCCGATCGGGTGAAAAACGAGCGGGTGAAAAGAACTGGCTGGAGAAGCTCTTCGGCGCCTTTTCCGCAGAACCCAAATCCCGCGACGAACTGCTGGATATCATCAAGGATGCCGCGGAAAACCAACTGGTGGACGCAGAGGCGCTATCCATTATCGAGGGCGCGCTTGACGTATCCAGCCAGCAGGTGCGCGAGATCATGATCCCCCGCTCACAGATGGTCGTGGTCAGCCTGCAGGACAAGCCCGAGGAATTCCTTCCCAAGATCATCGAGTCCGGCCACTCCCGCTTCCCGGTGATCGGTGACAGCGTCGACGATATCCGCGGCATACTGCTGGCCAAGGACCTGTTGCCGCTGGTACTGAAGGGCGTGGAAGACTTCCAGTTGGAAGACATCATCCGCCCGGCCAATATCATTCCCGAGAGCAAGCGCCTGAATATCCTGCTGCGGGAGTTCCGCGAGAACCGCTACCATATGGCGGTGGTGATCGACGAGTACGGCGGCGTATCCGGCGTGGTCACCATTGAAGACATCCTCGAAGAGATAGTCGGCGAGATCGAGGACGAAACCGACGAGGAAGAGGCGGACAGCTTTATCCGCAAGGTGGGCGACAACGACTTTATCGTCAAGGCGCTCACCCCCATCGAGGATTTCAACGAATATTTCGAAAGCGAACTCAGCGACGAGGAGTTCGACACCGTCGGCGGCCTGATCATGCAGTCCTTTGGCCATTTGCCGGGGCGCGATGAGGTCACGCGATTGGGAGACTTCATGTTCCGGGTACTCTATGCGGACAACCGGCAGATACACCTGCTGCGGGTGAGCCGGATGGAAAAGCCGGTTGAGGAAGACGGCTGACTTTCGGGACTCGGGACTCGGGACTCGGGACTCGGGACTCGGGACTCGGGCAGGGTGCGCCGTGCGCACTACCGGGCCAATGGTGCGCGCGGCGCACCCTACGAACTGAATGAATTGAATGAGTAAGAACTCCGCACTCCGCATTCCACATTCCGCATTCTCGGTACTGGCAGCGGCCGCCGGCGGACTGCTGACGCTCTCCTTCGCCCCCTACGACGTCTGGATCTGCGGCCTGCTGTCGCTATCCCTGCTGGCCTGGCTGTACCTGCGCGCATCCAACCGGAAACCGTTTCCGGGGCGCAGCAGCCTGTGGCTGGCATTCTGCTTCGGCCTGGGACTGTTCGGCAGCGGTGGCTCCTGGGTCTACGTCTCCATCACCGAATTCGGCAATTCCTCTGTACCACTGGGCCTGCTGCTCACCGCCGCCTTTGTCAGCATTCTGGCACTGCTGCTGGCATTGCCCTTCTACTTCCTCGGCCGCTTCACAGACAACAGGATCAGTTTCGCCCTCGCCTTCCCCGCCCTCTGGTTTATCAGCGAGTGGCTGCGCAGCTGGGTTTTCACCGGTTTCCCCTGGCTGTTCGCCGGCTACGGCCATATCGAAACCTGGCTGTCCGGCTGGGCGCCGGTGCTGAGCGTTTACGGCATAGGCCTGTTGCTGGCCATGTCCGCCGCAGTGGTCGCCCTGGCTGCCGCGGGGCGCTTAACCCCGATTAAACAACACGTCTCCATTGCGCTGATCGCCGCAGCGCTTGCCCCCTGGCCGCTGGGTGCCCTGCTGGCACAGGTAGACTGGACCCAACCCGAGAGTGAGGAAATCACCGTTGGCCTGGTGCAGGCCAATATTCCCCAGGACAAAAAATGGCTGCCGGAATTCCGCGGCGAGACCATCAGCCGCTACCAGGACGGCACCCGGGTGCTCAGTGAACAGGGCGTCGACGTGATCGTCTGGCCCGAGGCGGCGCTGCCACTGCTCTATGGCCAGGCTCCGAACCTGATGCAGGCACTGCAGCGCAACGCCGAACAGACGCAGATAGACCTCATCAGTGGTGTGCTCTACGACCGGCGGGAAGCGGGCGCAGAGGGCAGCCGCGTGATCCACAACTCCGCCGCCGTCTTCGGTCGCAGCCCCAGCGTTTACCACAAACGCCACCTGGTGCCCTTCGGCGAGTATGTACCCCTGGAAGACTGGATTCGCGGCACCATCGAGTTTTTCGATCTGCCCACTTCCTTTATTCGTCCGGGAGCGGAGGGACAACAGCCCCTGAATGCCGGCGGGGCCAGCTGGGCGCCGCTGATCTGCTACGAGATCGTCTACCCGCGCCTTGTGGCCGACAGCGCCCTGTCGGCACAGGTGCTGCTGACGATCAGCAATGATGCCTGGTTCGGCGACTCCATAGGGCCTCTGCAACATATGCAGATGGCTCAGATGCGCGCCCTGGAGACACGCCGCTACCTGGTGCGCGGCACCAACACCGGTGTCACCGCCATCGTCGACCCCCGCGGCCGGATCCTGGAGAAACTGCCCCAGTTCGAGCGCGCCAATATGATTGGGCAGGTAAAGGCCATGCGCGGCGGTACCCCGTTCATGTTTGCGGGCATCTCCCTGGTATTCGCCCTGGCCCTGCCGATGCTGGTCGCGGCCATGCTGCTGCGACGCAGGGCAACCCCCGATGCCGATTCACCTCTCGCTGGCGAATTATCCGACTAACGAGGCCGCCCCGAACAATGGATTGAGGGCGAAACCAGGTGACACCCGTTTCCTCCGGGGCGCCAAATATTACCGCTGCGCCCCGATGTTTCACCTAAAATGCGCTGCAATTACCCTGAGCCCGCCACACCTGGCTGCGGCTGCTATGCTGCAAGCAAATTACTAATGAATCGGCGGCAAGGATGCCTTCCCTATGCATTGTTTAATCAGCGGCGGCACAGGCCTGATAGGCCGACTGTTTTGCCAGCAGTGGCTGGCCCGCGGCGACCAGCTGACGGTGCTGAGCCGGCGCCCGGACAAGGTGCGCAAGCTGTGTGGAGAGACCGCGCACGGCTGCCGCGAACTCCAGGAAGTAGAGGCGCCGGTCGATGTGGTGGTCAATCTGGCCGGAGAGCCGATCACCCACCGCTGGACGGATAAGCGCCGCGCCGAAATCCGCGACTCACGCCTGAAAATGACCGAAAAGCTGGTGCGCTGGTCTCTGTCCCAGGCCCAGCGCCCGCGTTACTTCCTGTCCGGATCCGCAGTGGGCTATTACGGCGATCGTGGCGGCGACCTGCTGCGGGAGAACAGTCCCCCCGGCGGCGGCTTCGCCGCACAGCTGTGCCGGGACTGGGAGGCGGCCACCCTGCCACTGCAGCAGGCCGGAATCTGCGTCGGCACCATGCGCACCGCCATAGTGCTCTCCACCCGCGGCGGAGCCCTGGCACAGATGCTGCCACCCTTCCGCCTCGGCCTCGGCGGCCCCATGGGCTCCGGCGAACAGTGGATGAGCTGGATTCACGAGGAGGATATCGTCGGGCTGATGCTGCACGCCATCGACCGCCACCTGTGCCTACCGTTCAATGCCTGCGCACCGGAAGCGGTGACCAACAACAGCTTTTCCCGCCTGCTCGCCAAACAGCTGCACCGCCCCTGCCTGATGCGCACACCGGCCTGGGTATTGAAGATGATATTTGGGGAAATGGCGGAGGAGCTGTTGCTGGCCAGCCAGAAGATGGAACCGCGCACCGCACTGGACAGTGGCTACAGCTTCCAGTTTCCGACACTGGAGCAGGCCCTGGCGGACCTGCTGCAGAAGAACGGCCACGCCAGGAAGGCGCGAGCCTAACAAGTTAATTGGGATATGTAGGGGCTGCAGGCGCCGCGAATACCTGGAGCGGTGGAAAGAGCCTTGTGTTCGCCCTACGGCGTAGCGGCTGCTACGCGGCCTCTACACTGCGGCTGAGCGCCTGGTCCAGATAGCGACGGCCCGACTCGCCCGCCACCTCTTCCACCCGGCACTCCATCGGCGCAGATCCCACCCACTGGGCATGCCAGCGATACCACTGGTGATGGTCCCCGTCACTACGCAACTCGACAAAATCCACCTCGGCCGGATTGAGACGGAACTCCCGCACTATCTGCCCGGCAAAAGTCTCGAAATTCTTGCTGACCTGGGCGGCCCCGTCGCTGCCGCCGCAGAGGAATACCAGCTCGCGTCCGTCCTGCTCTGCGCGTTTGAAACCAATCCACACCGCCCGGTTGAGGCGATTGTGCAGTTGAATGGGGGAAAAGGATGCGGGAAGGCCCTTCATCTCGGTGATACCTCTTTTATTGTTATGGTTGCTATCCACAGCCACTACTCTTTATCTGTCTAAAAAGTGGCCGCGGTGAGGCGAGCCATCTTATGCCCGGTGCCCGTATCGGGCAAGGCCGAATTGTGACCCGTCAGGGTCTGTCAGCACTAAGAACCGATGTCGCGGCAATGGTTCCTCAACAGTTTCTGACCGGCGGCAATGGCATCCAGTGATACCAGCGACGCGCCAGCATTTCGCGCCAGTAGACCTGGGTGCGTAGCAGCGCTGCGGCGCTGGGCAGCCAGCGCAACAGTCCGCTCTGCGCTCTCGGCAACAGCTCCGCTGGGCTGCCCACCGGCTCTGGCTGCACCTGCAGTCCGGCGCGGGCAAACACCTCTGCGGCACGGGGCATATGCCACCAGTGTGTCACAAGGACCACACTCTCCACACCGGAGTCGTGCAATATGGCGGCCGTGTTGACCGCGTTCTCGGCGGTAGTACGACTGCAATTCTCGCGCCAGGTCACCGGGCGCTGGAACAGATCCTGTAGCAGGCCCGCCATCAGTTCCGCCTCTGGGGCCCGCTCCTGCTCGTAAACCCGCCCGCCACTCACCAAGAGCGGCATCTGCACCGGCGCCCTCTGTGCGGCCCAGGCCACCCGCTCCAGGCTGGTGGCAGAGAGTCGTTCGTTACCGGAATTCTCATCCCGGTAACGGCCGCCGCCCAGCACCACCACGGTCTGGGGCACGGCATCCGGCGCGGCCGGCATTCTGCCCAGGCGCTCACCCAGCCAGGCGGAAAATGCCGGTGTCGCACAAATCCACATGGCAGTGAAAGAAAGGATAGCCAGGGGCAATGACAGTTTCGCGAAAGGGGATGTGGCCGGGAAAAACCACAACACCAGGGCCAGCAACAGGCCCAATAGCGGCGCAAGCGGGGGCATCACCAGGCTGGCCATTATGGCGTGCCACTCCATCAGTCTTCGAGTCCACCCTCGATCTGCCGGAAGCAACCGTAGCCGCAGCGGTGGCAGGGTGTGATCTGGGCTCCCGCCTCTGGCATGGCCCGGTATCCGCACCCCAGGCACTGCAACTCCTCGCCGGCGACGGTGCGCTCCCCGGCCAGCGCCCAGGGTTTGCCCTGCTTGATGCAGCGCATCAGATTCGGCCAGGCTGTCTCGGTGGGGTCAGCGGCATCCAGCAGCCAACTGCCGCCGCGCTCCTCCAGGGTCTGCAGCTCGCCGCCGAGGCCGCGCAGATAGTCCCCCGCACGGTGCAGGTCGTCCTTCAGCCAGGCGCGCAGAAAGGCCACCTTGTTGGCGGTCAGGTCCTCCACCGCCAGTTCCCCCTCCACCAGGTCCTCCAGGTCCCGGCGCATCGCCTCCGCCATATTGTCCTCCGGCGGCAACTTCGGTTCCTTCGTCATGGCATCCCTCATATAATCCCGCGTTTGTGCATCCTAACCGGTGCTACCGGAGCACTCCCTGATCGAGATCGATCGCGCCCCGCAGCAGGGCGATAGCGCGACAGTATCGCGGCCCGGCGCCGCACTTCAGGGCAATTGAACGGTTTTCCCGCAAATTCAGATCACAGAGTATAGGTCCCCAATCGATGGAAGAGCAGTACAACCCCTCCGCAGTCGAAGCCGCCGCCCAGCAGTTCTGGGAGGAACAACAGAGCTTTGAAGTGACCGAGGACGCCAGCAAGGAAAAATTCTACTGCCTGTCCATGTTCCCCTACCCCAGCGGCAAACTGCATATGGGGCATGTGCGCAACTACACGATTACCGATGTGATTTCCCGCTACCAGCGCATGCAGGGCAAGAATGTGCTGCACCCGATGGGCTGGGACGCCTTTGGCCTGCCGGCGGAGAACGCCGCCATCCAGAACAAGACGGCGCCGGCCAAGTGGACCTACACCAATATCGACTACATGAAAGGCCAGCTGAAGGCCCTCGGCTTCGGCTTCGACTGGTCCCGCGAGCTGGCCACCTGCCAGCCCTCCTATTACCGCTGGGAGCAGTGGTTCTTCACCCGCCTGTACGAAAAGGGCCTGGTCTACAAGAAAAACTCCGCGGTGAACTGGTGCCCCCACGACCAGACGGTACTCGCCAACGAACAGGTGGAGGACGGCTGCTGCTGGCGCTGCGGCACTACCGTGGAGCGCCGCGAGCTGGCACAGTGGTTTATCAAGATCACCGACTACGCCGAGGAGCTGCTGGGCGACCTGGATAAGCTGCCCCTCTGGCCGGAGCAGGTGCGCACCATGCAGCGAAACTGGATCGGCAAGAGCAAGGGGGTGGAACTGTCCTTTGCGCTGCCGCAAACCATCGCCGGTGTCGACCACTTCGATGTCTACACCACCCGCCCGGATACATTGATGGGCGTGACTTATGTGTCCCTGGCCGCGGAGCACCCGATTTCCCTGGCGCTGGCGGAAGGCAATGCCGAACTAAAGGCCTTTATTGCCGAGTGCAAGAAGCAGTCCCTGTCCGAGGCCGATATGGCCACCATGGACAAGAAGGGTATGGACACAGGCATCAAAGCGATTCATCCGATCACCGGCGAGGAAGTGCCGGTGTGGATCGCCAACTATGTGCTGATGGACTACGGCTCCGGCGCCGTGATGGCCGTGCCGGCCCACGATCAGCGCGACTGGGAATTCGCACACAAGTACGACCTGCCGATCACGCAGGTGGTGGCACCCGCGAACGATGACGCCATCGACCCGGGCAAAGAGCCCTTTACCGACAAGGGTGTGCTGGTGAATTCCGGCGGTTTCGACGGCCTCGACTTTGATGCCGCCTTCAACGCCATCGCCGACGCGCTGGAAGCCGCCGGCAAGGGCCGGGTGACCACCAACTACCGGTTGCGCGACTGGGGTGTATCCCGCCAACGCTACTGGGGCGCGCCCATCCCGATGTTCAACCTGCCCGACGGCGGCGAGATACCGGTACCGGCTGACAGGCTGCCGGTACTGCTGCCGGAGGACGTGGAGCTGGACGGCGTCCAGTCACCGATCAAGGCCGATCCCGAATGGCGCAAAGACGAATTGAACGGCGAGCCGGTGCAGCGCGAGACGGACACCTTCGATACCTTTATGGAATCCAGCTGGTACTACGCCCGCTACACCTGCCCGGACTTCGAGCAGGGCATGCTGGATCCGGAGCGCGCCAACTACTGGCTGCCGGTAGACCAGTATGTGGGCGGTATCGAGCACGCCATTCTGCATCTGCTGTACGCGCGCTTTTTCCACAAGCTGATGCGCGACGAGGGTCTGGTAGATAGCGACGAGCCCTTCAAGCAGCTGCTGTGCCAGGGCATGGTGCTGGCGGAATCCTTCTACAAGGAAGAGAAGGGCCACAAGACCTGGATCAATCCCGCCGACGTCGATGTCGAGCGTGACGACAAGGGCAAGCCGATCAAGGCGATCGAGCGCGCCAGCGGTGAAGAAGTCATCGCCGGCGGTGTGGTCAAGATGTCCAAGTCCAAGAACAACGGCATAGATCCCCACGCCGCGGTGGAGCAGTACGGCGCCGATACCGTGCGCCTGTTCACCATGTTCGCCGCACCGCCGGAGCAGACTCTGGAATGGCACGACGCCGGTGTCGAGGGCGCCAGCCGCTTCCTGCGCAAACTCTGGAAAACCGTGCACGGCCATATGGCCGCCGGCGGCAGCAGTGTCGATATCGACCAGGCTGAACTCTCCGACAAACAGCAGCAGCTGCGCCGCAAGACCCACGAGACCATCCAGAAGGTCGGCGACGACTACGGCCGCCGCCAGACCTTCAATACCGCCGTGGCCGCGGTGATGGAACTGCTGAACGAAGTGGGCAAGCTGGCCGAGCGCGACAGCGCCCAGGGCCTGGCGGTCGAGCGCGAGGCGCTGCAGGCCGCGGTACTGCTGCTGGCACCGATCACCCCGCATATCTGCCACCAGCTGTGGCAGGCGCTGGGTAATACTGCACCGCTGGTGGACGCACAGTGGCCGCTGGTGGATGAGAACGCCCTGGTGCGCTCAAGTATCACCCTGGTGGTGCAGGTCAATGGCAAGGTGCGCGCCAAGCTGGAAGCGCCGGCGGAAGCCGACAAGGAAACGCTGGAAAAAATGGCACTGGCCGACGATAACGTGCAGAAATTTATCGGCGATGCCACGGTGCGCAAGGTGATTGTGGTGCCGGGCAAGCTGGTCAATATCGTTGCCAAATAACCGCGTCGCCAAATAACCAGCCTCCCGGTAGGGTGCGCCGTGCGCACCGCCGGGGTCAAAGGTGCGTTCGGCGCACCCTACGAAGCACAAAAAACATTATGAAAAAAATATTCAACCGCACCCTGCTCCTGCTCGTGGTAATCACTACCGTCAGCTGCGGCTGGCACCTGCGCGGCGCGCCAAAAAACTTCCCACCCGGCAGCCAGCTGTACATTTCTGCCGAGGATCCGCGCAGTGATATCGCCCAGGAGCTGACACGCCTGCTGCAGAACGCCGGCCTGCCGATGGCGGAATCACCGCTGGAGGCGGACTACGCGCTGACCATTCACAAGGAAACCGAGCGCAAGCGCACCGTCTCCGTGGATGCGCGGGGCCGCGCGTCGGAATACGAGCTGATCACCAGCGCCCTCTACAGCGTGCGCGACAGCAGTGGCCGCACCCTGCTCAACAACGCCGAGGCGGACGTCTACCGGACTCTCGAGTGGGACGAGAACGAAGTGGTGAGCAAGGGCGAGGAAGAACTGCTGCTGCGCGAGGAAATGCGCCGCGAGCTGATCGGCCGCATTATCGACCGCCTGCGCCGCATCGATGTCAGCGCCACTGCGGAAGACCGGAGTTACTGATTCCCTGTGCGTATCAACCCCCGCCAATTATCGCAGAGCCTGAACAAGGGCCTGGTCCCGATTTACGTCGTCTCCGGTGATGAACCGCTACTGGTGCAGGAGTGCTGCGACAGCATCCGCGCAGCCGCGCGCAAATGTGGATTCAGCGAGCGCGAACTGCTGCACGGAGAGCACAACTTCGACTGGGGCCAGCTGCTGGCCTCCGCCGGCAGTATGTCCCTGTTTGCGGAAAAGAAAGTCGTCGAACTGCGCTTGCCTGGCGGCAAACCCGGGGACAAGGGCAGCAAGGCATTGCAGGAGTTCGCCGCGCTCGCCGGCGACGATCTGCTGCTGTTGCTGGTGCTGCCAAAACTGGATAGATCCCAGCTCAACAGCAAGTGGATCAAGGCACTGGACCAGAAAGGCGTGCTGATCCAGGTGTGGCCGGTGGATGCCGGGGAAATGCCGCGCTGGATCCACCAGCGACTGCGCGCAGCGGACCTGAATGCGGAGCCAGAGGCAATCCAGATACTGGCCGAGCGGGTCGAGGGCAACCTGCTCGCCGCCAGCCAAGAAATCGAAAAGCTCAAACTGTTGAGCCAGGACAACCTGATCACCGCGGAAATGATGAACGACGCCGTGGCCAGCTCCGCCCGCTACGATGTCTTCGGCCTGATCGACAGGGCCCTGGCCGGTGATGCCGAAAATGCGATCAAGACACTGCACGGCCTGCGCGCGGAAGGCATCGAAGCGCCTGTGGTGCTCTGGGCCCTGGCCCGCGAGATCCGCAGCCTGCTGGAGATCGGCGAGAAATTGGAACAGGGCCAGCCACTGGCGCGCCTGGTGCGCATCCAGAAGCGCCAGCCGCTGGTACAGGCCGCCCTGGCCCGCCTGCGCCCGCGACAGCTGGAAGGCCTGCTGCTGCGCGCCCGCGCGGTGGACTCCGCCATCAAGGGCGGCAGAGACCAGGATCCCTGGACAGGATTGCTGGAGCTGACCCTGAACCTGTCCGGCAAGCGCAGTATCTAGATCCGGGAAGGCCGAGCTCCAGCTCGGCAGCGGGACCAGGTCCGCCGCAATCGATTATTTCGCCAGTTTCGCCGCGTAAATTGCGTCCACCAGCCCTTCCCCATCACTGTCCCCGGGCAACTCCCAGAACATAATGCCACCCAGCTTCTGCTCGATTGCGTAGCGGACTTTCAGCGAAACCGAGCGGCGATTGTCGAAAGTCGCATAGCGCTTTTCTTCTGGGTGATAGGCATAGGGCGCCTGAGCGCTCTGGTCCCAGAAAAGTTTATATCCAGTGTTTTCTGCGTAGGCCTCCGCCAGTTTGCCAAAGGGCAATCCCGCCACATGTCTGCCCTGTTGATAGCGGCCGTTATTCTGTGCCTCTACATTTTCCCAAACACGGGAATAGAAGGCCGCTCCTATCACTATTTTTCCTGGCGGCACCCCTTGCGCCAGCAGGTAGCGCACCGCATTGTCGGTGGACTGCTTCTGCGCTGCAGTTGAATACAGCGGGCTGTGGTGACCGGTAGTGGTACTGAAGCCGTTCACCAGGTCATAGGACATCAGGTTGACGTTATTGACCAGCGGTATCACTAGTTGCCAGTCGACAGATTTCTGCAGAAACTCGTCGAAGCCACCGGCGGCGATGCTCAGCAGATAGTCTTGGCCGAGTTCACGACGCAACGCTCGCACCAGCCCGGTGAAATTATCTCGATCGCCCGCATTGTATGGATGGCCGGGATGCCCCTCTATGGCCGGATACTCCCAGTCCAGGTCAATACCGTCGCCACCGTAGGTCTCCAATGCCTGCACCACCGACTGCGCAAAAGCGCGGCGATTTTCAGCGTCGGCAAAAATCGGCGAGCAGCTCTCGCAACCACCCCAACCGCCCAGTGCGAGCATGATTTTCAGGTGGGGGTACTGTGCTTTCAGGTCCAGTAGCCGTCTGTAGGCGTCAATCGCTTCGGGACCGGCAAAGGCCATTTGATTGCCGTCGAGAAAAATAAAGCTGTAAATCACATGGGTGATCTTGCTGAAATCGTAGCGATCGAGATCGTGGCCATCGCCGGTGTAGTAGGCGATCACGGCCAACTCCGACGAGCTGATAACCTGAGCCTCCGCGGATTCGGCGCTGCGCTCTCCCCTGTTATTTTCAACCTTGGCCTCTGCACTACTGCAGACCGCGAGGAGGCCTACCAGCAGACCCACCAAACTCAATTTTCCACTTATCATTTTTTTCTCCATATTAATTCTCTCGTTCAGGTGGATAGAATATCCACCGACGCCAGAGTGCCATCGATACCAGCTCCGCTGGCGCCACCCATCAGGTAGATATGATTGTGGAGCGCCACTGCGCCCATGCCGTGACGCCTACCGGGCATCACACCTGCCCTGCTCCAACTGTCCCGCCTGGGATCGTATCGCCACACATCCCGGTAGGTACTCCAGCGCTCACTCGCAGTTTCGCGGTCCACCAGCGCCTCACCGCCAAACAGGTAGATTTCCCCGTCCATCACCGCCGCGGCAGTTCCCGCCGTGGCCACCGGTAGCGGCGCCATCATCTGCCAGCGATCCGCCACCGGATCATAGCGCTCCACCAGGGACTGGTTTTCGTGCCCACGGTCGTAAATCCGCCCGCCCATCACATAGAGTTCGCCATCAAGCAACACGCAGGCAGCGGAATTTCTCGCGAGAGACAGGGGCGCCGCCTTTTCCCAGCGGTCATCGTCGCGCAGCCGCCAGTGGTGGGCCGTATCGCCGTCGGCAGTGCGTCCGCCGATTACATGGATATCCCCATTTGCGCAGGCGTAACAGGATTCCGCCTGGGGCCGAGGCAGATCCGGCCCCCGCTGCCAGACAGGATCGCCATAACTCCATCGAAACACCGTCGCCTCAAACTGCCAGGCGTTGCCCGCCACCGCGGAGAAACCGCCAATACCAAAGAGAGATTTTTCATCGGACACCAATCCCAGGTGGTGACGCGCCACCGGCAGTGCCGCAATCGGCGACCAGCGGTCACCGTGTGGATCGAAACGGAACACCTGCTCCATTGGCGCCAGCGAGCCCATTACTCCCTTCCCCGCTGGCGCCGCCCCGAGCCCCCCGCCCACATAGATCTGCCCGCGATAGACGGCCGGGTAGATTTCCTGCATTGGCAGCGGCAGTGCAGCCCCCCGCCGCCAATCCTGTCTCCCGCTCGCCGCTTCTGCCGGACCAGCGTCCGTCAATCGCGGCCAGGCGGGCGCGAGTGCACCCAATGCGAGTAGCTGAAGAAATTTGCGTCTCTGCACCGGCTCCCTCTCCTTATCGTCCCTATTGTCTGATCACCAATGCTACCCGCTCAGCCGATACTTTGACAGCGCTGTCAGATCTTGCTGGCGTTCACAACATGCCAAACCATTGCACTCTGGCGCCGCTGACCGGCGCGGCATATAACACCGTCACAAATGGGCAAGACCCGCGGCGCTCTTGCCACTAGGATGTTCGACAACAGCTAATCTTTCCCACAACGGATCCGCGCGAAGAGGCCAGAGAGAAAATCAATGAGCAAAAAAACGCCCCCGTCTGAGCTCGCCAGCACCCACGAAGTCCTGAATCAGACGCCGCCCCTGACCGGCCACAATCTCTACGCTGGCGACGCGGCGCTGCGCGAGGCAGTGCAGCACAACGGCGGCCACTGGGCCGAGGACGACCTGCAGCGCTACGGAGAGGTCTGCGGGCGCCCGGAGATGATCCAGCGCGGTTTCGACGCCAACGAGTTCAAACCCAGCTTCGAGCCCGACGACCGCGTAGGCAATCGCGTCGACCTGGTGCGCTATCACCCGGCTTATCACCAGCTGATGCAGCTGGCGCTGAGCGAGGGCCTGCACAGCAGCCCCTGGACGGACCCGAAACCCGGCGCCCACGTAGTGCGTGCAGCCAAGTACTACCTGCACAGCCAGCTGGAAGCGGGCCACGGCTGCCCGGTGACCATGACCTTTGCTTCTGTGCCCTCCATCCGCCTGGCGCCAGCGCTGGCCGGGGAGTGGCTGCCGAAGATCACCGACCGCGGCTACGACCCCAGCAACCGCCCGCACACGGAAAAAACCAGCGTCACCATCGGCATGGGTATGACGGAGAAGCAGGGCGGCTCCGACGTGCGCGCCAACACCACCACCGCCATACCCCTGGGCGACGGCAGCTACGAACTGGTGGGACACAAGTGGTTCACCTCCGCCCCCATGTGCGATGCCTTCCTGATGCTGGCGCAGACAGACGCCGGACTCAGCTGTTTCCTGGTACCCCGCTGGCGGCCCGATGGCTCCAAGAACCCGATCCAGGTGCAGCGCCTGAAAAACAAGGCCGGCAATGTCTCCAACGCCTCCTCGGAAATCGAATTGCGCGGCGCCCTCGGCTGGCTGGTGGACGAAGAGGGCCGCGGCGTCAACGCGATCATCGAGATGGTGGCGGTAACCCGCTTCGACTGCATGATCGGTTCCTCCGGTGGCCAGCGCCAGGCGGTGGTGCAGGCCATCTACAATGCATCACGGCGCAGCGCCTTCGGTAAAACCCTGATCGACCAGCCGCTGATGCAGAATGTGCTCGCCGACCTGCAACTGGAAGTGGAGGGCTCGATAGCCATGACCCTGCGCATGGCCCGGGCCTTCGACCGTCCGGAAAATGAACACGAGAAACTGCTGATGCGCCTCGGCACCGCAGTGGGCAAATACTGGATCTGCAAGCGCACCCCGCACCACGCCTACGAGGCGATGGAATGCCTGGGCGGCAACGGTGTGATCGAGAACTTCATCACCGCGCGCCTCTACCGCGATGCGCCGATCAATGCGATCTGGGAGGGCTCCGGCAATATCCAGGCACTGGACGTGCTGCGCGCAGTGGCCAAGACCCCGGCGGTACTGACCAACTGGCTCGACGAAATCGAACAGAGCAGGGGCGCAGATGCACAACTGGACAGGGCCATCGACAGGCTGAAAAAACAATTGGCGGATATGGATCAGGTGGAATACAGGGCGCGGCGTCTGGTAGACCAGCTGGCGCTCACCATGCAATCGCACCTGCTGGTGCAGGGTGGCAACAGTGCCGTGGCGGAGGCCTTTATCGCCTCGCGCCTGGGCGCCGAGGGCGCCCACAACACCGGCTGCCTGCCCACCGGGTTGGATATAAAAACCCTGATCGAGCGCGGCAATCCGCTCGTCGTTTAATCCCATTTCCTGTAGGAGCGGCCCATGGCCGCGATCGATTTGCACAACGAAGTGAGATCAATCGCGGCCATGGGCGGATGGCCGCCCCGCCACTCCTACAAGTAAATTCCCCAATTAAAAAACCCCGGCAAAAACCGGGGTAAAAACGCTTCGCTAACTAACGGGGGGAAGTTAGTAGAAGCTGTAACGCACACCCAGCTGGCCGCGGATACCGTAGTACTCCACCTGCTTGGGTCTGTCCTCGTCGCCGATGTAATAGGTCAGCGGTTCGTCGCTGAGGTTGATGGCCTCGGCAAAGATCACCAGCTGGTCGTTGACCGTGTAGTTGGCACTCAGGTCAAGGCTGGTGTAGGCACCGTAGAACTGATCCTCGTCCCTGCTGCCGCCGTGCTCCTCCACATACTCACCCTTGTGATTCTGGGCCAGGCGCAGGGAGAAGGCGCCGTCGTCGTAGTAGACGGAGAAGTTGTGCAGCAGGTCCGCCTGGCGCGGAATCGGCACACCGCCGCTACGGCCGGGAATGCTCATCTCCGAGTCCATCAGGGTGACGTTGGCGGAGACACCCAGATTGGCCAGCGGGCCGGGCAGGAAGTCCAGCTTGCGGATCAGGTTCAGTTCCGCACCGCGCAGCCAGGCATCGTCGCCATTCTCAGGGCGGTAGATATCCACTCCGGCATTGCCGTTGTACTCGCCCTCGCTCACATCGGTGAAAATCGGGTCGGTAATGTCCTTGTAGAAGAGGCCCGTGGAAACGACACCGGCATCACTGAAGTAGTGCTCGTAGATGGCGTCGAGATTCCAGGAGTAGGTCGGATCCAGCTCGGCGTTACCGCCGAGGAATTCGTTGTCGTGTTCCGCGTAGTATCCGCCCGGGTTCAGGTCGCCGAAGTCGGGACGCGCGAAGGTGCGGGTCAGCGCCAGGCGCAGGTTGCTGTCCTCGGTCAGGGCATATTTCAGGTGCGCAGAGGGCAGTACCGACAGGTAGTCCTTTTCGCCCTTGAAGGGTTCCAGGTGACCCTCGCCGGACTCGTCGGTGACGAATACCTGGCTGTCCACCTCGGTGGTGGTCTGGGTCAGGCGCAGGCCGGCGACCAGGGTGGTGCGGTCGTTGTACTGGTAAGTGGCCATGCCGTAGCCGGACAGATGCTGCTCGGCCAGGTCGAAGTTGCGCCCCAGGGCCAGGCCGTTGCTGACCAGCGCGGAATCCCCTTCCACCAGCACAAACTTGTCGCGATTCTGGTTCCAGAAGCTCTCCAGGTCGGACATATCGGCCACCTGGGAGAACTGGGATTCATAGTCCACATCCACTTCCGGCAGGAAGTCGCTGCGGCCGGGCTGGTCGGACAGGGCAAAATCGGACAGCAGTGGCGCCGGGCCGTAGTTGTCGGCATCCCAGGCGTAGAACTCATCGGCAAACTCGGATACGCGTTCCTTGTCGCGGTATTTCATACCGAATTTCAATTCCAGTTCGCTGGACAGCTCGCTGGTGAAATCGAAGGAGGCAACGATCTTGTCTTTCTCGTTCAGGTAGACCTTGTACAGTTCCACCCAGGACAGAGCCGACCGGGTCGGGTCCATGACAAAATCGCCGGGCAGGTGGGTGGAGATAGCATCCGCCGGATCGCTGCCGCCGTCGATGGTGTTGTAGACCAGACCATCTTCAAGGCCTTCGTAACCGACATCCTTCTGGTCGAAGCGCATCACGAAATAAGCGCGGTCTTCCTTGTTGGGGATGGCGCCGTAGTGGAATTCGTTTTCGTAGCTGGCCAGGCTCCAGTCCAGTTTGTTCGTATCGCTCAGGCCGTGCTCGCCGCCGAATTCGAAGCCGTGCATACGGGTGACCAGCATATTGTGGATATGCTGCAGCTCCAGGCGATCCTTGTCGAAGCGCAGGCGGTGCTTGTAATGGGTCTCCTCGTCTTCGAGGGTGCCGTAGAGGCCGCGGGCAAAAATCTTGTCGCCATTGTCGAACACATATTCGGCGCCGAGATTCAGACCCTGGGTCTGGCGGTTACCGGTGTAGTCGCGCAGTTCCAGGCGGTAGATGCCGTTGCCGTTGCGGCGCGGCTCGTAGTTGTCAGTGGCCCAGTCGCGGCTCCACTGGGTGGCATTGACCATGTAGCCGAACTTGCCGTCCGCACTGCGATCGCCCCAGAGCACACTGAAGGAGGAAATATCCCCCTCTGCCTTGTCGGCGTAGCCGCCAGCAACGGAGATATCCAGGGTGCGCTCTTCCGGCGCGGTGCGGGTCACGAAGTTGACGTTGCCGCCGATGGAGTCGCCCTCCTGGTCCGCAGTCACCGCCTTGGAAACCTCGATGCGTTCGATCAGCTCGGACGGGAAGAAGTCAAAGGCCGCAGCACGGCTGGTGGTCTCCTCTTCCGCGGATGGCAGGCGGTGGCCATTCAGGCTGGAAGAGCTCCACTGGGAAGGCAGGCCGCGCACGGCCACGAAGCGACCCTCGCCCTGGTCGCGCTCGATGGAAACGCCGGAGACGCGCTGTACCGCTTCCGCCGCGTTGCGATCCGGCAACTTGCCGATACCGTCCGCGGAAACCACATTGATGATGCGGTTGGATTCCCGCTGCAGTTCGAGGGAGCGCAGCTCGGTATCGAACATACGCCCGAGCACGACGATTTCCTCGATACCATTGTTTTCCTGTACACCCGCTTCGTCGACCTGTTGCGTCTGCCCCTGCGCGTAGGCTCCCTGACTCACCGCCAGTGCTATGGCCGCAGGCAGTAATTTGAGACGATTCATCGTCTGCCCCCTGTTGTGAATTGAATTGCCGCTCTTCGTAGCTGTTAAGAAATTTTTATTCAGCCCAACCGATCTGGACTAGACCAGAATGCTAGACAGGCAATATGACAACCGCATAACAGGAGTGTGAAACTTGCTTTTAATTACCAATTAAGCTCAAGAAACCGTCACCTTTCAGTCACAAGATTGAAACAACTGCGCCATAGGATTTGGTCTAGACCAAGTATGCAGTGACGACAACCATGGCCGACAATCATCACGCTCACCCCGGCAGTGCCGCACCCCAGGTGCCCCACCGCTTTGCACTGGTTTTGTTCGCCGGGCTCGCCGCCTTCTTTACCTATTTCTGCATGTACGCCTTCCGCAAACCCTTCACCGCGGCCACCTTCGAGCAGGTGGCCGGTTGGGACTTTGCGCTCGACTACAAGACGGCACTGATCATCGCCCAGGTGCTTGGCTACGCGCTGTCCAAAGTCATCGGCATCAAGGTAATTTCGGAGATGCGCGCCACCGATCGCGCGCGTATCCTGATCGCGCTGGTGCTGGCGAGTCACCTGGCACTGGTGGGTTTCGCCCTGATTCCGGCGCCGTACAATGTGGCCATGCTGTTCCTGAACGGACTGCCGCTGGGCATGGTCTGGGGACTGGTATTCAGCTACCTGGAGGGGCGTCGGGTCACCGAGGCACTGGGCGCCATTCTCTGTGCCAGCCTGATCGTCTCCTCCGGCGCAGTAAAGGCCGTCGCCGCCTACCTTCTGATCGAGTGGCAGGTGCCGGAGCTGTGGATGCCGGCGCTGGTCGGGCTTATTTTTGTGCCCGGCCTGATTCTCTCCACCCTGGCCCTGGCGCGCACGCCGCAGCCGGATAGCGCTGATCGGGATGCGCGCAAGCAACGGGTGCCGATGGACGCTGCCATGCGCAGCGCTTTCCTGCACGAGACGGGCCTGGGACTCGCCGCACTGGTCCTCACCTACGTTTTTCTCACGTCGTTTCGCGATTTCACCGACAACTTTGCCGCGGAACTGTGGCAGGCGCTGGGCTACGGCGAGGCGCCGCAGATATTCCTGACCAGCAGCCTGCCGGTGGCGCTGGTGGTGCTCGGTTCCCTCGCACTACTGATGTACCTGCGCGACAACTACAGGGCATTACTTTTGAATCAAGTCCTGGTCGGTCTCGGTGGAGCCACCTGCGTGATCGCCTCGCTGGCGTTTGAAGGCGGCGCCATCGGCGGCGCCCTGTGGATGATCGCGGTCAACGTCGGCCTCTATATCGGTTATGTGCCCTTTAACTGCCTGCTGTTCGAGCGCCTGGTGGCCTGCACCCGCTCCCTCGGCAATGCCGGCTTCGTCATCTACCTGGCGGACAGCGCCGGCTATCTCGGCTCTATCGGTGTGATGCTGTACAAGACCTTCGGCCAACCGAATCTCGACTGGCTGGACTTCACGCTGCAGTTCACCTACGCCGTCGGCTTCGCCTGCGTGCTGCTGATGCTGCTATCCACCCTCTATTTCCGCCGCCTGCGCAGAACAACTCCCGCGCAGCCGCAACTGGCGGCCCCAGCGCTGTAACCAGACACTGTAATCAGGAGCTGTTTTTATGAAGTTTGATCTCGCCATCGTCGGCGCCGGCGTGCTCGGCAGCTTCGCCGCCCTGCGCGCGCTGCATTCCGGAAAGAAAGTACTGCTGCTGGAAGCCGGCGAGCGCGCCCGCGGCGCCACAGTGCGCAATTTCGGCCAGATAATACCCTCCGGTATGGCCCCCGGAACCTGGCGCGGGCTGGGACTGCGCTCGCTGGAAATCTACCGCTCACTGGAGCCGAAAATGGACGGAGCCCTGTGGCAGCAGGGCTCTCTCTATATCGCTTCATCACCGGAGGAAGCGACGCTGCTGGAGGAGATGCAGGATATCAACCGCGATACCGGTGTCGAATCCGAGCTGCTGACGCCCGCGCAATGTCTCGCGCGGATTCCCGCGTTGCAGCCGGGCTACTGCTGCGGCGGACTCTTCTATCCGCGGGAAATGAGTGCCGAGAGCGGCCTGCTGATGCCGCGCCTTTGGCAACTGCTGGCGGCGGATCCGAACCTGACCCTGAAACCCGCCACCGCCGTTGCCGGCGTCGAGGAATCCGGTGACGGCGCCACTGTCACCACTGCGGTGGGCGAGAGGTTTTCCTGTCGGCAGGTACTGGTCTGCTGCGGCCACCTGTTGAACCGCCTCTTCCCGCAACATTTGCAGATCGACACTGTGCAGATCAGCAAACTGCAAATGCTGCGCACCGAGCCGCTGAAGCCGGTAAAAATCCCCGGCAACCTGCTCACCGGCCTGTCCATCCGCCGCTACGACGCCTTCAAGAGCTGCCCCAGTTACCGCAGCCTGCCGGACAGCGGCCTGGATCCGCGCTATGGTGAGCTGGGCATCCACATGCTGTTCCGCCAGTCCGCGGATGGCAGCCTGATTGTCGGCGACTCCCATGAATATTTTTCCGCGCAGGGCGTCGATTCCCTCGATTACGAAATTCGCCAGGACATCAACGATCTGATGCTGGCGGAAGCGCAGCGCATCCTGGCCCTGCCGCAGTGGAAAATTACCCGCGCCTGGAATGGTTTCTACAGCCAGGAAAACCAGCGCGGCGTGCTGCTCAAGTCCATTTCACCCGCCGTTCACCTGGCCACAGGTATCGGCGGCAAGGGTATGAGCACGGGACCGGCGCTGATGGAGCGCGCCGTGGACAGCCTGCTCGCGGGACGCCCGCTGGAGGAATGCCTTGAACAGATCCAGTGAGCCCCTGGCGGCGATAGAGCAACTATTTCTCGCCCACGGTGACCGGCAACTCGGCGAGCACTGCAGTCAGTTGCAACACGCTTCCCAGTGCGCGGCACTGGCGGAGCGCGAGGGCTGTTCCGATGCCCTGATTTGCGCGGCCTTCCTGCACGATATCGGTCATCTGTACGCGATGGAAAATCGATTGCCCGGCTGTGACGATCGGGGCCACAGCGAGCACGACCGCATAGGCGCGGAACTGCTGCAGAGATGGGGCTTTCCCCAGTCGGTGACCGCGCCCATTGCACTACACGTGGAGGCCAAGCGCTTCCTGGTCGCAGCCGACAGAAACTACGGCGCGCAGCTGTCCGACGCCAGTCGCCACAGCCTGGTATTGCAGGGCACCGCCATGCGCTGGGAAGAGCAACAGGAATTCCTCGGCAAACCCTACGCCCGCCAGTCTCTGGCCCTGCGGCGTTGGGACGACACCGGCAAGGCCGAGGGTCTAAACCCGCAGAATCTCAAACACTGGCTGGACTGCTGCGCCCGCGTGCTCGAAACCAGCGAACTATATGCCGTAAAGCATTGATGGAGAAATTTTTATGACACAGATTCAACTGAATGCGGCCATCTTCGACTGGGCCGGCACATTGGTGGATTTCGGCTCGCGCGCGCCGCTATCTGCCTTTATGCAGGTATTTGCCGACGCCGGCATAGCCGTCACCGAGTCGGAAACCCGCGCGCCCATGGGCACTGAGAAGAAAGAACATATTCGCCGTATGCTGCGGGACAGCCGCACCCAGAACTGCTGGCAAGAGAAACACGGCCGCCCCTCTAACGAGTCGGATGTGGAGGAGCTCTATCGGCAGCTGGCGCCCGTGCAGCTGCAGGAAATCGACAGGCACAGTCGCGCCGTGCCCGGCGCCGCCGAACTGTTCGTCGAACTGCGCCAGCGCGGTTTCAAGATCGGCAGCACCACCGGCTACAGCCGCAGCATGATCGAGGGCTTGCTGAAGAGCGCCGCGGACCAGGGGGTCGAACCCGACTTCGCCGTGGCCGCCGACGAGGCCGCCGGTGCCCGCCCGGGCCCGGCCGCGGCGCTGAAAAACGTGATCGAGCTGGAGATTCCCTCCGTGGCCCAATGCGTCAAGGTGGACGACACCGCGGCGGGCATTATGGAGGGGCGCAATGCCGGTATGTGGACAGTCGCGGTGGTCCTGTCCGGCAATGCGCTGGGACTGTCGCTGGAAGCCTGGCAGGCGCTGGAAGTAGATGAAGCGGCCAGGCGCAAGGCCGCCGCCTATCGCGCCCTCGAGGGCTGCGGCGCCCACTACCTGATCGACGATATCACCCGGCTGGAACCGGTGCTGGTGGATATCAACCGGCGCCTGGCGCTGGGTGAAAGACCCTAGTCGGAGCTTTAGTCGGAGCGGGGCGGCCGTCCGCCCATGGCCGCGATAGCTCTCTGTCAAATGGAAAGTCCGATCGCGGCCATGGGCCGCTCCTACAAGGGAACGTCCTTTGCGGACAATTCGAAAGCCCGCCCCACTAAGCGATAATCGCTAGCATTTCCCCTACAGAGAGTTCCCGTGTCCAGCGCCTACGACGATATCAAAGCCCATATCCAGCACCTGATCAGCGACGGCCGCCTGGGGGCCAACCACAAGCTGCCCTCGGAGCGCGAGCTGGTGGAACAGCTGCCGGTCACGCGCATCACCCTGCGCGACGGTCTGACCCGCCTGGAGGGCGAGGGACTGGTCTACCGGCAGAACCGCCGCGGCTGGTTCGTCGCACCAAACCGCTTCGTGATGAAGCCCGCGCAAAAAGTGAATTTCAATCGGATGGCCGGCGAGCAGGGCTTCCAACCCGGCACCGAGGTGCTCCATCTGCGCAGGCAGGCGGTACGCCGGGATATCTACACCGCTTTTGAAGCAGGAAAAAACAGCCGCTATTTTGAACTGCGCCGCGTGCGCAGCCTCGACAATCGCGCGGTCATGGTGGAGGACAGTTATATGCCGGTGGAGCGCTACACCGGCCTGAACGATTTCGACCTGTCCGAATCCGTTACCGAGATATTGCAGCAGCACTACGGTGTGGAAGTCGCGTCCGAACACTGCAATATCCAGATCGCCAACCTCGAGCGCGTCCACGCCGAGCCCCTGGGTATTCACGCCGGCACCCTGGGGCTGAAAATCGTGCGCCTGCGCTACGGCCCGAACGGGCAACTGATCGACTACAACATTGAACACTGGCTGCCCCACGCCATCGAGATGGAAGTGGCTACCCGTTAGCGCGGTAGCGGGCGGGTCGCGAGCCAGGTACCGACGACGGCAAACAGCAGGCCGAGCGTTGCCAGCAGTTTCCAGCCCGCCCCCAGCCAGAACAGGGTCAGCCAGCTGCACGCCATCAATCCGAGCGCGGTTATCTTGGCCGAAAGCGGCACCGCGCCCTGCGTGCGCCACGCTTCTAGTATTGGACCGAATCGCGGGTGCTCCTCGAGCCACAGGGCCAGCCGCGGAGAGCCCTTGGCCGCGGCCCAGGCCGACAGCAGCAGAAAAGGTGTGGTGGGCAACAGGGGCAATACGACACCGGCAATCGCCAGACCGAGGGATATCCATGCGAGCGGCAGCCAGAAAAAATACTGCAGGGATTTGCGGCTCATAGTGCGACCAACGGCTAGAGAGACTTCAAACCTACCCCTTTACGCCGCAGCAGTTCAAGCTGCTGCTTAGATTTCCCCAGTGTAGGAGCAGCCTTTGGCCTTACAGGGACAGCGCAACAGATTATTTCGCAGCGGACTCCCCGCCCTGTCACTTCCTGCCCGCCTCCCCAACTACCCACAGCAGCCGCGCGCCGGCGCGGGAGAAAATACGGATCTGGCAATACCGCTGACGACAGAGGTTGCAAGCATGCGACACATGTCGCACACTAACCCCATCAGTCACAAGGCAGACCGCCATGAAACAACAACCCTCGACGTCGGAACTGGCCATCCTCAAGGCCCTCTGGCAGCAGTCTCCGCTGAGTGCCCGCGAGATTCACCAACAGGTTGAAGAGCACCTGGGCTGGTCCTATTCCTCCACCCGCAAGACCCTGGACCGCATGCAGGACAAGGGGCTGCTGCAGGCCTTCGAAGTGCATGGGCTCAAGGTATTCGAAGCCAGGGCGGACAAGGTCGCAACCCTGGCCGCCTACACGAGGGATTTCGCCGAGCGGGTGCTGGAGATCAAGGGACCGGTGCCGGCTTCCTTCTTTGCCGGTAGTGAGCTGCTCAGTGAAACCGAGCTGAAGGCGCTGGAAGCGCTGCTGGCTCGGAGTGAGGAACAGAAAGGAGACGAAAAGGGAGGCGGGGATGATTGAGTGGCTCGCCCAGCTGGCCCTGTCCAGCCTGATCTCCCTGGCCGTCGGTGCCGCAGCGATGGGCGTACTGGCATTGGCGGCCCGCCGCCTGGGCTGGCTGGACGGCTGGCGCGAGCCCTGGCTGGCCGCGGCCGTGCTGACTTTCGCCAGCTTCTGTCTGGGCTTCCTGCCCGCTGCGGAGAAGGCTCCGGCCATAGAACTGAGCCTGCCGGAGTTGACGATGCAGTCCCTGGCCGCTCCCCATGCGGCTGAACTCCCGGCGAATACGGATGGCGCGGTCCTCCCATGGCAGTGGGCACTAATGGCCTGGGGCACCATCTGGATCCTGGGCGCCGCCATCGGATTGGGTCGCCTGCTGCAGGGCCAACGACGGCTGGCCAGGCTGGTGAGTCGGGGCAGGACCTTGCCGGTACAGAGCGAGCTGGCCAGGCACCTGGGGGTAGTGGATGCACCAAAGGGGCTAAGGCTGGTACTGGTGGGAACCCGGATCTCTCCCTTTGCCATGACCCTGCCAAGACCGACCCTGGTACTCAGCCAGTGGGCACTCGACAACCTCTCCCTCGAACAGATCCGCCTGGTAGTGCGCCACGAGCTGGAGCACCTGGCGCGGCGCGACCCCCTGGCGGTATTGGGCCTGCAGTGGATGGCGGCGCTGCTGTGGTTCAACTGGCCGCTGAAGGCGCTGGCGAAACGGGCGGTGGACGCCCTGGAACAGAGCTGTGACGAAGAGGTACTCAGAAAAGAAAACCAAAGTCGGCGAAGGGCCTACGCAGAGGCAATGCTGAAGACCCTTCGCCAAACCGCGACAGCTCACGGCAATGATCCTGTCGCGGCCTTCTCAACGCAAAACCCTCTCTCACAAAACCAAAGGAGCTTTACCTTGAGAATCCGTCATATTCTGAACGGCAAACAAAGTGCCCGCAAGGGTTCCAACAGGGCACTGTGGTCCCTGACCCTGGCCGGTGGCGCCCTGCTATTGGGCCTGCAACCCCAGTTGGCGATAGCCGACAGGGTCACAGAAGCCTTTATCAGCCCACTGCCCGAGGCCAGGGTCACCTCCGGCTTCGGCATGAGGCCCTGGCCCATCAAGGACGCGGAGCATAAGAAAAAACGCCTGCACAGGGGAGTCGACCTGGGTGCCCCCAGGGGCACTCGAGTGCAGGTTCCCAAGGCCGGCGTGGTCACCTTCTCCGGTACCAGGGGGGGCAGTGGCGAGGTGGTAATCATCGACCACGGCGAGGGTGTAGAAACGCTCTATGCACACCTGGACAAGCGCCTGGTGAAGAAAGGCGACAGGGTCGAGCAGGGTCAAGTTCTCGGCCTGGTGGGCAGCACCGGCAAGGCCACTGGCCCGCACCTGCACTGGGAATTGCACAAGGACGGCGAGGTGGTGGATCCGGCCGGCCTGGTGCCGGTGCTGGCAAAACGCGGGTTACTGCGAATTTCCAAGCAGTAGAGGTTTTCGGTTTTTGTAGGAGCGGCGGGGCGGCCATCCGCCCATGACCGCGATCGGTGTGGAAATAAACCACCATCGATCGCGGCCATGGGCCGCACCAGCCGCTCCAGGTATTCACGGCGCCGTCGGCCCTACCTATAAGCCCTACCTACAAGGGGGACAGCAGTAAATTTATTTCGCCGCGGACTTCTTACCCGGCTTCTTCTTGCCCTCCTCCCTGACCACCCGCAGCAGCGGCTCGTCGGAGCGGAAGATCATCCCGTGAATCTCGGTGGCGTTCTGGCCCTGCAGCAGCTGCTGCAGATACTGCACTATGGGTGCGGATATCTCCTGGCCCGGTACCAGCACCGGAATACCCGGCGGATAGGGCACTATCTCGTCCGCACTGGTGCGGCCGACCAGGTTCTTGGTCGCCTCGGCACCGTTGTCCATCAGCGGCAGCTCTTCCGTATCTGCGAAATAGGCATCCGCCGGCAGGCAGTTGAAATGCGTGAATTCCGGCAGTCGCCGCGGCGACGCTATATGAGCGCGCTTGCGCGCGTTGCGCGCCAGCTGTTTCAAGGCGTGAATCAGACGCAGTAACTTGCTCTCGGTACTGCCCAGGGTCACCAGTACCGTCACCGTGTTGTAGGTGGTCTTCTCCACCTGGATGCCGTACTGGTCGAACAGCTTGATCTGCATCTCCTTGCCGGAGTAACCACTGGCGGAGATATCGATGGTGACCTTGGTCGGGTCCAGGCGGATATTGTCACCGGCCAGCGGCTCGGCGATCAGGTCCTCGCGCGTCAGGGCGCGGAAGACGCCGGTCTCGTCCACGGCGCGGCGCAGCGTCTCCACCATCTGCAGGCACTGCTCCAGGCGACCATAGCCCTCCATCGCCATCTGCTTGCGCGCTACATCCAGGCTGGCAATCATCGCGTATTGCGGGCTGGTGGAGGCGTGCATGTTCAGGTTTTCGCGGAAGCGGTGGTCGTCGAAATCCGGATCCTGCACATGGATCATGCTGGCCTGGGAGAAGGCCGACAGCATCTTGTGGGTGCTCTGGGTCACATAGTCGGCGCCGCACTCCAGCGCCGTCGGGCGCAGGGCCGGGTGGAAATAGCCGTGGGCATACCAGGCCTCATCCACCAGCACCTTGACGCCGCGCTCGTGGGCGTAATCGATGATCGGCTTGAGGTCGTAGCGCAGGCCGTCGTAGGTGCAGGAAGTGATCACCAGCAGGCGCGCATCGCCGTGCTCGTCCAGGGCCGCCTCGATATCGGCGCGCTTGACCGGACCGTAAATGCCGAACTCCGGGTGCAGCACCGACTTCAGGTACACCGGCTCGCAGCGGTTCATGACGATCGCGTGGTGCACCGACTTGTGGCAGGCCTGATCGACGATGATCTTGCCACCGCCGCCGAGTATCTGCTGTATCACCACCTTGTTGGCAGTGGAGGTGCCGTTGGTCAGGAAGAAGGTGTGGCGGGCGCCGAAGGCCTGGGCCGCCAGGTCCTGGGCCTCCTGGATCACCGAGTGGGGCTCCAGCAGGCTGTCGAGCACCTGCACCGATACGGACAGATCGGTGTTGAACACATGCTCGCCCATAAAGCGGTAGAAATCGCCGACCCAGGGGCTGTTGCGCAGGCTGTCGCCGCCGGAGTGGCCGGGGGTATGCCAGGCGTCGCGGGCGCTGAAGACATATTCCTTCAGGGTGTCGGCAAAGGGCGTGGAGGCGCGACGGGCGATAAACGCCTGCACCAGGCGAAACATATGGTTGAAGTTGCCCTCGCGGCGGTCGAACAGCTCGTCGAAGCGCTGGCGCAGGTTGGCCAGGGACTGGGGGCTGGGGCTATCCGCCTGGGACTCGGCGCCGGCGCCGGCAAGCGCACCGTGCGCCACCAGGAAGATATTGATCTGGGAACGCAGGCCGTGCACCTTGTCCGCCAGATCGTCGGCGGCCTGCAGCCCCTGGACGTCGCTGCCGCCGTCGACGATCAGTGCCTGCAGCTTGCCCTCTTCCCGCACCAGGCGCTCGGCGCCGGCGGGCGTGACCGCCTCGAAGCGCAGGCCAAAGGGATTCTCGTGTTGCGCGGCGGTGGCATTCAACGCATTGACCCAGTCGCCCGCCAGCTGGCGATCGGCGCTGATCAGGGCCACGCGGCACTCCAGCGGCTGTGCGCTCTCACTCAGGTTGCCCAGATCAGGCATTTTCAGTTCCAAACCCATAGTCTTATCCATCAGCATAGCCCGAATCTTCCCACGGGCTGCTGTCTCGTCCTGTTAACCTTTTGATTTTATTTGCTTTTTCATTTTTCACCGGCCGCCAACGGAGCACCGGAAATGAGTGACTCGCGAGCCAGGGGAGGAAAGTCTAAAGGAGGCCGCGGGGGAATTCCGCGAAGCGGTGGGATTTAGCGTTATTTGCCAAAAGGTGACAAACAGACCAGATCTGCTGCCACTGAAGCAGACAAAATTAGAACTTTGCGCTGCGCACCCGGCCATCGAAGTCCAGGCAGTCCCGCACCCGCTGCAGCTGTACCGGCGACAACTGCTCCAGCGGGAAATAGCCCATTTCCGAGTGCTCGTCGGACAGGGTAATGGGCGCCGAATCGGCAAAGTGGGCGCGAAAGATAAACACGTGGGAGCTGTAGACGCGGTGGTAGTAGACGCCGCTCAGGTAGTCGATATTCACCTGCCGCCCCAGCTCCTCGCGGCACTCGCGCAACAGCGCCTCGTGCACCGTCTCGCCGGGATCCAGGGCGCCGCCGGGCAGGCCCCAGCTCCTGTCCGCATAGGTGGCGCGCAGCTGCAGCACCTCTCCCATTTCGTTGGTGATTACCGCGTGGGCGCTGAGGCGATAGGTATCTTCGAAGCTCATTGTGCAGAATGCGAAATGATGAATGCGGAATGCGGAATACGCGCTCGGAGATCGAGGGTACCGCCCGAGAGCAGGCCGCGCTCGCACTTTGGAGTCGCGGGAACAGAGCAAGTCGCACAGGCAGGTTTATCAGTATTCATCGTTCCGCATTCCGCATTCCGCATTCCGCATTCACCTCAAAACCCCTGGGCTAATTCGAAACCGAACCCCAACGTCTGTACCGACTCATCGTAGTCGATCAGGCTCTCGCCGTAGCCGTTGAAATACTGAATGTAGCCGCGCACCCGGTTGCCGATCGGGAAACCCCAGGACAATTGCACCGCGCCGTGATTGTCCGAGCGCAGGTTGTTGCGCAACATCAGCGACAGGCTGTGGCCGCCGCTGCGGTAGCGACCGGTCAGCTCGAAGTGCCCCATATAGTCATCGATATCCGGGTTGTCGTCCTCCTCGCGTTTTTCCGGAATCCGGTACCAGGGCTTGAAACCGATGGAGTAGCAGTCGCGCTCGAAGATCAGGTTGGCGTAGATGCGGTTCCAGCTGCGCGACAGGGGCTCGCTGCGGCCGTTGGACTGGTGGTTGATCGCCAGCTGGTTGGCCACATTCTCCCAGCCGAACAGGCTCCAGTCGTTCAGCCAGGTCATGATCAACTCCGGCTCGTGGTTGGTCTCGCGAAAGGGTGCGGAGTCGTCGGAGTTGTAGGCCTGCCAGAAACTGCGGTTGGTGTAGGCGACACTCATAAAGGACGCCTGGCCCAGGAATCCGCGCCACACCGGCACCTGTACCGACAGCTGGAACTGCACCTCGACCTTGTCCAGGTCAATGGACTCGCCATCCGGCAAGTCAATATCTTCCAGGCCGGCCTCGTTCGGCGACGGGTTGTAGACCAGCGGCAACAGGTAATTGGTCTTGTGGGAAGCGAGGGTAAAGGGGTTGTTGGCCGCATCGCGGATGGCCTGGGCGCGCTCGCTCACCCGCAGCTCGTCGACGGGAGGCTCCTCCGGCTCCGGCACTGTGGCGAATACCGGCTTGGGCACCTGTTCCTCCGGGGCGAGATGCGCCTCCTCCGCACAGAAACGGCGCATCTCTTCCAGCGTAATGCTGGCGGGCGCTACCAGCAGCTGCTCGCGCAGGCAGATCTCCTCCCGCCTTTCCGGGCTCAACTCAGAAGGCGGCGCCTCAACCCCGTCGGTATGCGCAGACGGCTCTTCCTCCTGTGCCATTGCGGCAAACGGGAAAATACAAAATAGTAAGAGAGTAAGTCCGTGAAATGACCTGCGACGCGACAAAGGGCGATCTCCCAGCAGTTCTGATCAATTCGCCGCAAGCTTACACTGCCGAAGCGGGGAATGCCCGTCAGGGATCAAGATAAATGGGGCTGCTGGCTGTCGTTATTGCACGGCGCCTTCTTTGGCGCCGAAGCTAAAATCCCTGTGCCAGCTCGACCCCGATTCCGAATGACTGCTGGTACTGATCGTAATTCATCATATTTTCACCGTAGCCGTTAAAATACTTCAGGTATCCCCGTATTCTCTGCCCGACGGGGAAGGTCCAGCGCAGCTCGACGGCACCCCGGTTTTCCTCGCGCAGATTGTTGCGCAGCATCAGAGACGCGCCAAAGCCGCCACTTCGATATCCGCCCTCCAGCTCAAAGTTGCCCATATAGAATTCCATATCCGGGTTGTCGTCTCCGGGCGCACTTTCTGGAATCCGATACCAGGGTTTAAAGGACAGGAAAAAATCGTCTCGTTCGAAGATGAAGTTGGCGTAGACGCGATTCCAACCCCGCGACAGGCGATCCCCACGGCCGTTGGATTGATGGCTGATGGCCAGTTGGCTGGCCACGCACTGAAAGCCGAGCAGCTCCCAGTCGCTGAGCCAGGTCACCAGGATTTCAGGCTCATGACTGGATTCTCGAAACGGAGCGGAACTTGAATAGGCCTGCCAGAAACTGCGGTTCGTATAGGCGAGACTGACAAAGGAGGCCTCACCCAGAACGCCACTCCAAACGGGTACCTGAACCGACAACTGAAATTCTATTTCGAGCGAATTCCAATCTGTGGGAGCAGCGTCCGGAGTTTCCCCCTCACCAAGGGTATCGTTATAGGATGCCGGCAATACGTAATTGGTTTTGTGGGAAGCCAAAGAGAAGGGATTGCTTGAGGCCTCGTGGACTGCCTGGACCCGGTCGCTGACAGGAATACCCGCGCCCGGTGCCTCGCTTTGACCTGACCGGGTATCGCTCGCTTCCGGCTCCGGTTCCGCCACTTCCTCCTGCAACAGATCGCGTCCATAGCCAATCATCGGCAGCAGGAACAGAGTAAGCAGGCAAATCCAGCGCCCCAACTGATAGGCAGAAGGCATGGCTTTTACTCCCTGTTAAAGCCAACTACCCAAAAATATTAGACTTACTGAGTCCGATTTTCCTGCCTTTGCACTAAGGGTTTTATGCGAGACCTGCCAATTGCGGTGACCACTCCAGATCCCGCAGTCGCACCTGCCACAGACGGCCGGTGCTGGAAGGCCAGTCGTAGCCGACCAGGAGACCACGGCGGTCCACATAGCAGTGGGCGTCGCGCTCGGCCTCATCACCCTGGTAGATATAGGCGCTGATGTCGGCACCCAGTTCCTGGGTCCCCTGGGAGGCGGCATCACCGGCCATGGGCCTGGCGCTGCGGTGGCTGACGCGCGGCGCCAGCAACTTGCCGCGCTGGGAGGGATCGACAATATCCGGAGTGACCACTTCCAGCCCCTCGCGGAATTGCTCCAGCTTCAGCAGCAGCGGCCCCATAAAGATGCGCATCAGCGGGAACAGCAAGCGGCCGCGCCCCTCGACGTAGGACTGCTGCGGGCCATTGGGGCCTGTCCAGTTGGCTTCGATGGTGTCACCCAGTTGCGGCATTTCGCCGTCGGCGCTGCACAGGCGATAGTGGGCATTCACTTCGTCCACCTCATCGCGCCAGTTGACCCGGAACTCACGCACCAGGCCCTCGCACAAGAGTGCTCGCACCTCCATACCGAAACCCTGGTCGCCCACCAGGCGCTGACTGACCAGGGTGCGCCGACCCTCGTCGTCCTCGCCCAACTGCCAGCTGTCCCTCACCGGCATTTCGCGACCGTCGCAGCTGTACTGGTAGCGTCCCTGCGCCAGTGTCGAGTTCAATCGCATTGCAGACTTCCTCCCTGTTCACTGCGCGCACCAATTTAATGCATTTTTCGATGCACCGATTGGCAGTGCGTAACACCGAACTCACCTCAGCAAAAAGTATTGCACAAGGGGGGAAAATTTGCGCCGCGTTTGGCGCCAGCTTTACAGCCACTACCGATAAAGTGAAATATTTTTCTAGCGGGCATCGAAATATTAAATCAGTCCGCCGCGACCCGAATTGCAGCCACAGTTCTCTATCTCATGAATTCCGCCATCTGCTTGTCAAAAGCCAGAAGAAGTATCGAGACATATTCGCCGCTTTACTGCAGATGTCGAACCCTGCTCGCGGCAGAAAAAGTTTACAGTGGGTCAGCCAACGGAGCCGACCGATGCCTGGCCACCGGTTTCGGGATTTGGCGACTCGCAGGATACAGACTTCTCCGCAACAGAGAGCTGCCCGTGCTCCAGTTTGAGCAGGCGGTCGCCGAGGTGGAAATACCGGTCGTCGTGGGATATCACCAGAACGGCCTTTCCCTCTGCTTTCAGCTCCGGCAGCAGCTCCCGATAGAAGACGTCCTTGAAAACCGGGTCCTGGTCCGCAGCCCACTCATCGAAAACCAGGAAGGGACGATCTTCCAGGTAGGCGGCCACCAGGGCGAGGCGCTTGCGCTGGCCCTGGGACAGCGCCTGGGTGGTGAAAGCGCCATCGCAGACCTGTACCTTGTGCTGCAAATGCAGGCGACGCAACAGGCGATTCCCGCGCTCGTCCAGGTCTCCGCCCTCCAGGTCCAGCAACCGTTCAAACAGGTGAAAATCTGAAAATACGGCGGAAAAAATCTGCCGGTACCTGTCCCGGTTGATATCGTCGATGGGCTTGCCGTCCAGCACCAATTCACCCGATTCCGGTGCGTAGAGCCCCACCAGCAGTTTTGCCAGGGTGGTCTTGCCGCTGCCATTGCCCCCCACCAGGAAAGTCACTTCGCCGGGACGGAACTCCAGATCGAGCGGTCCCAGCTCGAAGACTTCATCGCTCTGTTCGTGATAGTAGCGATGTGTGACACCCCGAATCTCCAGGCTGCCGAGTTCGGCGGGAAGTCGGGAGGAGTCCGGCTTATCGTCTGCGTCAGCTCCGGGAATATCCCGCGTGATCTCCTCGATGCGCGCCGCCGCCACCCTGGCCAGGTTGGCGCGGGGAATATTCAGCAGCAGGGCCTCCAGCGGTATCACCATATAGAGGAAAACCAGTACGAAACCGGTCATCACCCGGTTGCGCTCCGGCACATCCCCCACCAGTACGAACAGCACCAGGCCGATAAAGGCGTAGACCAGGAAATTACCCCAGCTGGCGGAGGCGACGAATATCGACATACCCAGCGAGCGGCTGCGCCGAACCGCTTCGACGGAGCGCCCCAGCAGATCCTCGCTGAAGGCCCGCCGCTTGCCCGCGTGCAGACGCAGCTCCTTGGCACCCTCCACCAGGGAACGGAAGTGGCTGAAGAGGCGATCCTGCTCCCTGGACGCCACGCTCAAGTGGCGGATCGCGCGCAGGTGCGCCAGGTGATATCCCACGGAGCCGAGACCGATCATCGCCACTGCAGCCAGGAATATCTGCCAGGACAATATGGCCATGTAGACCATACACCCGATGACGATCACGGAATTGGTCAGAATGGCCGGCATGCTGACAAAAAACTGCGCCACGTTGGTACTGTGCTCCGACAGGGCGGACTGCACCTTGGGACCACCCAGAATTTCCAGGCGCCGGAAATCCGCGGCGATAACGCGGGAGGAAATATAGCGGCGCAACTCCGCCAGTGCATGCTGGCCGAGGCGCTCGAACAAAACAGAGGAAAGGGTCCGGCTCAGCATCACCGCCACCGCCAGACCGGCAAATATCCAGGCCATGGTAGCGGTGGAATTGTCTACCGCCAGCGCCGCATTGATACGCGATACCAGCAACACGCCGCAGATACCGGAGACCACACTGGCAGTGGCCGCGGCCAGCAACAGGCCGCGGGAGCGGCGAATAAGGAAAGAAAACACGGCGACCTCGCAATTGGCAATGAACTATCCAACTGACGAACAGGTGCCCCAATAATTTAGCCACTAAACGCCCACCCTATCCAACCGTCACTGATGCAAGCGAGTCAGACGAGCGGTGGAAGCCCCATGATCGAGATATTGAAACCCATATTCCGCGGCCCTCTCGCCACTTACGGGCAGGGACTGGCCTGCAGCGAAGCCCAGCCACCCGGCACGATCCGCCTGCAGGAACTGCTCGGCACCACCGATGCCCTCGAAACACTGCTTTACCGCCAGGCGGATTTCCTCGGAACTGGGGACCTGCGCCCGGTTGCCTCCGCCTGGATGCTGCAATACACCGCGCTGCTGGTGCCGCCGGTAGCGGTTGCGGCGACAGTCCTGGGGCATGTTTTCCCGGTGGGATACCGGGACGCCGCCGTCGATATCGATGGGCGGGGGCTACCCCGACGTATCATCGTTCCCCATTCAGGGCGCAGCGCGGTCGGGCAGAATACAGCCTGCCGCTATGCCACCCTGTTCGCCGCTCACCTGACCCCCTTGGTCCTCCGCCTGTCACAGGCCGCCGGCCTGCCCGGCAAGATCTTATGGGGCAGCGTAGCCCGCCGCCTGGATGCAACCCTGGAGCAGGCGGCGGCAATGGCTCCAACCATCGGGCTGGCGACACGGATCGAGGAAGACAGAGACTATCTGCTGCAACAGCGGACCTGGTCCCTGGGGCAGCGCAACCCGCTGTTTGGCCAGCGGAAAACCGCGCAGATGACACTGGCCGATGGCCGCCAGAGCGTCACCAGGCTCCACCGCCAATGCTGCCTCCACCATCTGCTGCCCGGCAAAGAGCACTGCAGCGCCTGCCCTT
Source organism: Microbulbifer taiwanensis (assembly GCF_014904815.1). Classification (GTDB taxonomy): domain Bacteria; phylum Pseudomonadota; class Gammaproteobacteria; order Pseudomonadales; family Cellvibrionaceae; genus Microbulbifer; species Microbulbifer taiwanensis. Next base: position 161,098 of record NZ_JACZFR010000025.1, on the reverse strand, counting down.
TATCCCCCCGTTTGCGACAGATGGAGCAGTGTTCTACCGGCTGAGCCAGCTGCCGGGAAGGCGCCGATACCAATGCAGCGGGCCAGCCATCCGGACTCAGTTTTTTCCTGCCGAAACAGCAGTACTCAGGTCAGCTCGCCAGCTCTTCCAGGCTCGCCCCGGTGGTTGCGCCCTGCGCCATAATCTCCAGCCCCCGGACAAGCGCGGGAAACAGGCTGTTGTGGAAGTTGTTCCAGCGCAGTTCGAGGATGGTGTCCTGCGGATCTATGTCGGTACTGAGCACATCGGCAATCACCTCGCCGGAGTCGATGCCGTTATCCACATAGTGGAAGGAGGCCCCCGTCTTCAGCAGCGGCGAGACTTCCGCTGTTTCCATCGTCTGCCAGTCGAGCACTTTCTGCCCGCGCGCACCGTAGAGCGCATCCAGGGTCGCCCAGGCGCCGCGGCGCTCGTAGGGCGACTCGAGACGGGTAATACCCGGGTGGATATTGGCAACCCTGCGGTGGTAAAGGCTCCCGGGGCGCACCAGCTCATCCAGGATCACCAGCAGGCCATCGAGCAGCACCAGGTCGGCATCCAGATCCAACAGCCTGTCCTGCAGCGACTTCTCGAAAGCACTCTTGGCCGCTGGCCGTCCCGGGTCATTCAGGGGCAGCTTTCGATATGCAGAGGGAATGGAGATCATCAACTCGGTCACCCGCCGGCCGCGCACGGCCATTTCCCCGGGGAAAAACCATTGTCCGCCCGACGAAGTGCCCTCGCCCGGCGCAAACCCATAGTCCGCGAGCGCCGCCCTGTCCCTGGGTGACTGCTCGTCGTCATCGTGGATCACCGCCTCCAGGGAGTAGCGATCCCCGAGCTCCGTCGTGTTGAGCTGGTCCACCAGGTACTCCAGCGGGGACATCATGTAGCGCGTCCCCTGCTTGTACTCAATAAATTGTCCGGCCCTGTCGGCGGCCGCGTTCCTCAGTGACCAGACGTAAACCAGTTTCTTTTTCGATATAGGCATTGCCAGATTTTCTCGCCATGGGTGATGCCTGCGTAGACGAACAAAGGACTTGCGTGTTTAGCCTAAACATTCAGGACTCCGCTTCGTCAGCTTGTGGAAACGGGATCGCGAAATCAGAAAGGACCAATGAATGAACGTACATGACCTGATCGGCATCGGATTCGGGCCCTCCAATGTTGCCCTTGCCATTGCCCTGGAAGAGCAACGGCAAATGGGGCGTCAGTTGGATACCCTGTTCCTCGAGAAGCAACCAAATTTCGCCTGGCACAAGGATATGCTGCTGGAAGGCACGGATATGCAGATATCCTTTCTGAAGGACCTGGCCACACTGCGCAATCCGAGCAGTCGCTTTACTTTCGTCAATTACCTGTTTGAAAAGGGTCGACTGCAGGATTTCATCAACCTGAAAACCTTCTTCCCCAGCCGCTATGAATTCAATGACTATCTCGCCTGGGCCGCGAGTCACTTCGACAACCAGTGCGCCTACGGCGAAGAGGTGGTGGAGATAGCGCCGGAAATGTTCCGCAACCAGGTATCCCTGTTGCGCGTCACCAGCCGCGACGCGGACGGCAGTACGCACGAGCGCCTGACCCAGAACCTGGTACTCGGTATCGGCGGCGCACCCAATATCCCCGACTGCTTCCGGCCCCTCAAGAGCGACCAGCGGGTATTCCACTCCAGCCGCTACCTGGGCCGTATCGAAAAACTGGACCGGGCGCAGCGGATTGCCGTGATCGGCGCGGGGCAGAGCGCGGCGGAAATCTTCCTGGACCTGCACGGCCGCCCCAACGCAGCCCAGGTGGACCTGATCATGCGCGGGCGCGCCATGCACCCCTCGGACGATAGCCCCTCTGTCAACGAGATCTTCAATAGCGAATTTACCGACTACATCTACAGCCGCACCCCCGAGGAGCGGGCCAGCCTGCTCGACGAGTTCCGGCACACCAACTATGCCGCGCCGGATATCGACCAGATAGACCAGATCTTCGACATCCTCTATACCCAGAAAGTGACGGGCAATGCGCGCCACCGCCTGCTTACCCACACTGAGACCCGTGCCGTTCTCGCCAACGATGACGGCATCCAGCTCCAGCTGCTCAACAGGGATACGGGCGAAGTGCAGAGCGCGAGCTACGATGCGGTCATCCTGGCCACTGGTTACACCCGCAACCAACACCGGGATCTGCTCGCCCCCCTGGCTCCCTACCTCGCGGATTTCACGGTAGACCGTCACTACCGCCTGCAGAGTACGTCGGAATTCAAACCCGCCGTATTTGTCCAGGGTGCCAGCGAAACCAGCCACGGTATCAGTGACACACTGCTGTCGATTCTGGCCGTGCGCTCGCGGGAAATTGGCGCAGCCCTTATCAAGGAGATCGGGATCAACCAGGAACCCCCCACTAAAAAAGCGGTTAACGCCTGACTGTTTCTCAACTCCTGCCCCCGCGCCGTCATGAACGACGCGGGGAAGCCCCTCCTCGTTACTGCTCGCGGCACCCCGTATCGCTCAATGCATTTTTAATGAAAGATATTGGAAAAGCGGGAGAGCCGTTCGTTGATACAGCTGGAGGGATGACAATAAGTATCGTTATCACCTGATAGTTCGACTCACCAACAAGGCCACTCGCAAGACATGAACCAGAAAACGCCATTCGCCAAATCACGCCTGCATACACAGCCGACCCTACTGGCACTGTGTATTTCCGCCGCCCTGGGCATTGCTGCTCCGGGTGCGCTGGCGCAAGATACAACCGCCAGTTCCACGGCCGGTGCCGGCAGCCAATCCCACGCCTACAAGATCCCGGCACAAGCACTCGGTGAGGCTCTGATTCAGTTCGGACAACAGTCCGGCCTGCAGGTATCAGCCAGCAGTGGCCTGGTCAGTGGCAAGCGGGCTTCGGCTGTGCGCGGAAACCTGTCTGCAGAACAGGCATTGAACCGGTTGCTGGCCGGCACGGCACTTCGCTATCGGATCAACGGCAACATGGTCAGCCTGACAGCTGCCGATGACGCCACCGCCCTGCCCCCGATCAAGGTTAATGCCTCGGTGGCGCAAGATAATGGTCAGGGTGCCGCGGCGACCGCCTACCGCGTGGAGAGTGCGAGCGCCGGCGCCCTGGGCGAGAAATCCCTCAAGGACACTCCCTACAGCATCGAGGTGTTTTCCGGGGAACTGATCAAAAACAAACAGGCGCGCTCACTGGCCGATGTCACCAAGGGCGATGCCTCCATCAGCCTGATGCCCGACAACAGTGTTACCGAAAACAACAACCTGGCCATTCGCGGCCTTATGGTGGACGGCGATACCGGGCAGAAACTCGACGGTTCCAATGTCCGCCTGCGCGCCAGCGACCTGCCCCTCGAACACCTGGAGCGGGTGGAAATTCTCAAGGGCGCCAGTGGCTTCCTCTCGGGTTTCGGGCAGCCCGGCGGCATCATCAATTATGTGCTGAAGCGCCCCACCGAGGAGCAGACACTCAGCCTGAACACCCAGGCGATGGACAGCGGTCTCTTCCTGATTCACGGCGACATCGGTGGGCGCCTGGGTGCCGACGGCGATTTCGGTTACCGGGTCAACCTGGTTGGGGAAAGTGGGGACACCTATATCGACGATGGCGAATCGGAGCGCCATTCCGGATCCCTGGCCCTGGACTGGCACATAGCGCCCGGGCTGGTCTGGCAGGTGGACGCATTGGTTGGCGAGCACAGCCGCGAGGGGGGCTACTGGGCCCTGCTGCCAAACGCCAGCGGCGCGGTCGACACAGTGGTGGGAGCGCCCCTGTCGCCGATCGATGGCGGCAAGCGCCTGGCACCCAGCTACTCGCGCTACGGTTCAGTACATGAAACCGTCGGTACCGACCTGAGCTGGCAGTTTGCCGAGACCTGGGATCTTTCACTCTCCCACCGCACCTCGGACAACGGCCGCGAATATATGACGCCCACCCTCTATGCCAATACGGCGGGCGACTACTCGGCGCGCCTGATCAGCTATTCCAACCGCTTCAAGAGCTCGGACAGCCAGCTGCAGTTGAGCGGCGAGTTTGAAACCGGGTCAATTCAGCACGAAGTGACTGCGGGCCTGGCCTATACCAAAACCCGCAACTTCTGGTCCGGCGACGATTACCAGCGCGCCGATATAGGCTCAGGCAATCTCGACAATCCGCAGGAATTCTCCAATCCGTTTTACGAGGTGGATTACAAGAAAGCCGCCACGGAATACAGCCGCGTGACACGAACAGAGACCTTCCTTTCCGATACGCTGCACTTCGGCACCGACCTGGATATCGTACTCGGCCTGCGCCGCGGCAACCTGCTGGTCCACAACCTCAGTGGCGGCGACGACTACGATCGCGATGCCACCACTCCGACGGCGGCCGTCGTCTACCGCCCGGTGGCCTGGCTGTCCACCTACGCCAGCTACATAGAATCCCTGCAACAGGGCGCGACCGCCCCCGCAAGCGCCGCCAATGCCTTTGAGGTGTTCGACCCGCTCGAAACCCAGCAGCGCGAAATAGGTGCCAAGGCAGAAGGGGAAAACTGGTCGGCCAACGCCTCCTTCTTCCGACTGCAGCGGGGGCTCACTTACACCAACGCGAACAATGTCTTCACCCAGGATGGCGAACTGCGCTACGAGGGTCTGGAGCTTTCCGGCAAATTCCGCCTGAGCCCCCAGTGGCTGTTGAACGCCAGCGCCATCTGGCTGGATGCCAAGGCCGAGAAAACCACCGGCGGCTTCCTTGATGGCAATGACATTCCGGGCGTGGCCGACCAGCAGGCCAGCCTGTACGGCGAGTACCGCTTTGCGGACCTGCCCCTCACCATTACCGCGGGTACACGTTTTGTGGGCCAGCGTCCGCTCGACCAGTTGAATCAGTGGGACCTGGATTCTGTATCCCTGTTCGACCTCGGCGCGCGCTACGAGACACAGCTGGCCGGCAACGCGCTCACGCTGCGTATGAATCTGGACAATGTCGCAGACGAGGCCTACTGGGTAACCACACCGGAGAGCAGCTACCTGCAGCAGGGTGCACCGCGTACCCTCAAGGTGGGTGCACAGGTCGACTTCTAAACTCCCCTCTCCCCCAGGCCCCGGCAATTTCCCGCCGGGGCCTCCCCCATCAATTCAATAAATCGACATCCATACAGATCTCCCCGGTCTGTATGGATGTCGTTGCTGAAATACCGGAAAAATTGCGCGCGATGGAATCGGGTCGGGCGACACAGTCGTGTCGCGCCGCGCCCCCTATGTGGATTGGCGAGTTAATTACCGGACAGTTCCCTCAACACCTTCGCAATACCATCCAGGGTTTGCGGCAACCGCACTGCCTCGAAGTGATCCCCCGCAACCTCGCGGTTGTCGACCGTCAACTGCAGCCACTCGGCAAAACGGACACGGTCCCGCGACGGACGATCCTGCGCCCACCAGACGGTCACCGGAACGCCGAGTGGTACCGGCTCTATAGTCACCCGGGCGGGATCTGCCAGCGCGCGCCCGGTAATAAACAGTTGCGCCAGCGATTCGCCGCCCAGCTTCGCCGGCTCCCGCAGTTGTGACGGGTCGATTTCCGCCAGCAGCGCCTCGCACAGATCGGCAATCTCCGCACTCGAGTCTCCGCTCTCGGCGACGCGCGCGCGAATTTCTGCGCTGTCCCACTGTGCCAGCTGCCCGGGGTTGCGCACCAGGGAGGCGAGAAAACCCGGCAGGTCCGGTTGGCCACCATCTTTTCCGATCGGGGTGGATGGTTGCACATAGGGATCTATAGCGCCGACAAACTCCACCGGCTGGCCACGCTGTTCCAGAATGCCCGCAACCAGCGGTGCCAGTGCGCCACCCAGGGACCAACCGCAGATTCTGTAGGGCGGTTTCAGGTCCCTGTCGAGAATGGTCTGCGCATGTATCCCGGCCAGATCCAGCAGCGATTCACAACAACTGGTCCCGGGTTTCTGCTCGAAGGGCAGCGCGATAACGTCACACCAGTGATCCAGCTTGCGGGCCAGGTCCAGGTAATCGAGGATATTGCCGAAGCCGTCGTGGATCAGGATCAGCGGTGGTGCTTTGCCGGAGCCACCGCTGTTGAGGCGGACAATCCCGCCCTTTGTCCCCGACGACTCCCCCGACATCTGCCCTGGTGCTGCGGCCATTTCCTTCAGTGTCGGTCGCCCATAGAGATCGGCCAGCCCCAGCGGCGCGAGTGGAGCGCCCTGCCTGCGCACCGCCTCGACGAGACGGATGGCCAGCAGCGAGTGCCCGCCCAGCTCGAAGAAATTGTCGTTGCGCCCGACGCGCTGCACATTCAACAGTTCCGCCCAGATGCCGGCCAGGGTCTGCTCGGTTTCGCCCCGCGGCGCTTCGTAGCGCGCGGATTGCAGTTCCGCATCCGGCAGCGCCTTGCGGTCCACCTTGCCGTTGGCATTCAGCGGCAGCCGCCCCAGCTCGACGATGGCGGCCGGCAGCATATAGTCCGGCAGGGTCTGGCCGAGGCGTTCGCGCAGTTGCGCACTGTCGATCTCCCTTCCCGCCTTGGCGGAGACATAGGCCAGCAGGTGGTTGTCTTTCGCCACCGCCACCGCCTCGCACACTTCCGGCTGCGCCAGCAGCTGCGCCTCGATTTCGCCCAGCTCGATGCGCAGGCCGCGGATTTTTACCTGGTGGTCTATGCGCCCCAGGTATTCCAGCTGGCCCTCGCCGTTCCAGCGCACCAGGTCGCCGGTGCGGTAGAGGCGTTCGCCCTCGCCGAACGGATTGGCCACGAATCTTTCCGCGCTCAGGTCGGGCCTGTTCAGGTAGCCGCGGCCGAGCAGTTCGCCGCCGATATAGAGTTCGCCGGCCACGCCCTGGGGTACCCGGTTCAGGGATTCATCCAGCACATGGGCGTTGGTGGCGGAGATGGGGCGCCCTATGGGCACCTGGCCCCGGCCGTCGTTCCTGCAGGTCCACTGGGTGACGTGGATGGTGGTTTCCGTGGGGCCGTAGAGGTTCTGCAGGCTGACGCCTTTTAACCGCTCGAGCGCCTCGCGCTGGGTCGCGGCGGGCATGGCTTCGCCGCCGCAGATGACGTAGCGGAGTTTTGTTTCCTCTTCGATACCCGGGTGGGCGAGGAAGGCCTGCAGCATGGCCGGCACGAAGTTGAGCGCAGTGACCTTGTGCCGGCGGATCAGGTCGATGATGCGCTCGGGATCGCGGTGGTCGCCGGGGTTGGCCACCACCAGGCGCACGCCCGCGGTCAGCGGCCAGAAGATTTCCCAGGCGGAGACGTCGAAGCCGAAGGGGGCCTTGTGCAGCACCGTGTCTGCGCGGGTCAGCTGGTATTTCTCCTGCATCCAGACCATACAGCTGGCCAGGGCGCTGTGGCGTATGGCCGCGCCCTTGGGGCGGCCGGTGGAGCCCGATGTATAGATCACATAGGCGAGGTTTTCGCCGTGGACGGCCACCGCAGGATTGTTTTCGGGCCAATGGGATGACTGGCTGGCTCCGGGAATATGCGCCTGCAGGCAGGCTCCTACAAGAGGCTGCAGGTCCAGCAGCCGCAGTCCTTCGCATACCGGCAGACGCGCCCGTACATGGGTTTGGGTCAGCAGCAGTTCGATACCGCTGTCCTCGATAATCCAGGCCAGGCGCTCGCGCGGGTAATCCGTTTCCAGCGGCACATAGGCACCGCCCGCCTTCAGTATCGCCAGCAGGCCGACGATCATTTCCAGCGAGCGCTCGGTGGCGATACCCACCTTCACTTCCGGTTTTACGCCCAGGGAAATCAGCTGGTGCGCCAGGCGATTGGCGCGGGTATTGAGTGCGGAAAAACTCAGTGTTTCACCGCCGAAAACCAGCGCCTCGGCATCGGGATTTTCCCGCGCTTGCCACTCGATCAGGCGGTGCACCGGTGGCAGTTCGCCGTGGGAATTTTCCATGACGCCCCACTGAGCCAGCTGCTTTTGCTCGACTTCGCCGAGCAGCTGGATTTCCGCCAGTGCCCGCTGCGGGTCCCGCTCCAGCACCGCGACGATACCGCTGAGCGCCGCACACAGGTACTCGCACAGCCGCTGCCCCCCCACGGAGCTGTGCGCCTGCGCCACCAGCTCAAATCCCGAGCCGAGATCGTTGACCGACATAGCGAGGGGATAGTTGGTGCGCTCCTGGCTGCCCAGGGACTCCACCCCCTCCCAGATCTCCCCGCCGCCCGCACCGTCTTTGCCCTCGTTGTAGCGCTCGTTGTAACGATAATTGAGCAGAGCCGAAAAGAGCGGCGCGCTGCCGGGCAGTCCGCTGCAGCGCTGTGCCTGCGCGAGACTCGCGTGCTCGTGCTCCAGCAGCCCGCTCAGCGCCGCGTGGGTCAGGCGCAGGGCCTCCGCCACGGGGCGTGCGCCCAGGCGGACGCGAATCGGCAGCGTGTTGATAAACATGCCCAGGGCCCGCTCTGCGCCCTCGCCCCCCTGCATGCGCCCGAACAGCACAGTGCCGAACACCACATCATCCCTGCCGGAAATAGTGCCCAGAACCAGGGCCCAGGCCAGGTGGAACAGGCTGGCCGCACCGACGCCGCGGCGCTGCGCCTGTTCGCGCAGCCGCGCGGCCAGGTCTGCGGAAATTGGCAGGGATGCCTCCAGGATATCGCGGCCATCGCCGCGCACATCCAGCAGGCCGAAGGGCACCGTGGGTTCCCCCACATCGCCCAGCATTTCACTGAAGAAAGCCTCGTGTTCCGCCTCGCTGACACCCAGGCGCGTCCGGGCGACAAAATCGCGGAAGGGCAGCGGCTCCGGCAGATCGCCGCCATCGCCCCGCTGAATGGCCCCAACCTCTTCGACGATACGCTCCAGTGTGGTGTGATCCATCACCAGGTGGTGGCCCGGCAGACCCAGCAGCCAGCGGCTGCCGTCCGCCTCTGGCGCGGCCAGCGCGCGCATCATCGGCGCCCTGCGCACGTCGATGCGGCAGTACTCGGATTCAATATGGGCTTTCAGTTGCCCGGCGCTGCTATCCCCCGGCAGCCACTGCGTCTGCAGTGGCGCCTCGCGGCAGACCACCTGCACCGGAGTGCGCAGCCCCTCCCAGAGCACCGCGGTGCGCAGAATATCGTGGCGCTCGATCACGCGGTTGAAACTGGCCATAAACGCTTCCAGCCGTTCGCGGCGATCGAAGGCAAGGATATGCGCGGTGACGTAAGCGTCCGCTTCGCCATCCAGCATATGGTGAAACAGCATGCCCTCCTGCAGCGGTGCCAGCGGGTAGATATCCTGGATATTGGCGGCGCCCCCCGGTATCGCCGCCTCGATGCGCGCTATCTCCTGCGCATCCAGTGCCACCAATGTCAGCATCTCCGGCGCGATGGCATCGCACGCCCGCGGAATTCGGTTGGGCGGTACCGCCACTTCGCCGCGCCCGTCGCGCCCGATTGCCGCGGCAAAATCGGCCAGCCGCGGCCGCTGGAACAGGCTGCGCACCTGCGCCGCCAGGCCCGCTGCGCGCATGCGCTCCAGCAGTGTCAGCGCCAGCAGCGAATGCCCGCCCAGCTCGAAGAAATTGTCGTTGCGCCCGACGCGCTGCACATTCAACAGTTCCGCCCAGATGCCGGCCAGGGTCTGCTCGGTTTCGCCCCGCGGCGCTTCGTAGCGCGCGGATTGCAGTTCCGCATCCGGCAGCGCCTTGCGGTCCACCTTGCCGTTGGCATTCAGCGGCAGCCGCCCCAGCTCGACGATGGCGGCCGGCAGCATATAGTCCGGCAGGGTCTGGCCGAGGCGTTCGCGCAGTTGCGCACTGTCGATCTCCCTTCCCGCCTTGGCGGAGACATAGGCCAGCAGGTGGTTGTCTTTCGCCACCGCCACCGCCTCGCACACTTCCGGCTGCGCCAGCAGCTGCGCCTCGATTTCGCCCAGCTCGATGCGCAGGCCGCGGATTTTTACCTGGTGGTCTATGCGCCCCAGGTATTCCAGCTGGCCCTCGCCGTTCCAGCGCACCAGGTCGCCGGTGCGGTAGAGGCGTTCGCCCTCGCCGAACGGATTGGCCACGAATCTTTCCGCGCTCAGGTCGGGCCTGTTCAGGTAGCCGCGGCCGAGCAGTTCGCCGCCGATATAGAGTTCGCCGGCCACGCCCTGGGGTACCCGGTTCAGGGATTCATCCAGCACATGGGCGTTGGTGGCGGAGATGGGGCGCCCTATGGGCACCTGGCCCCGGCCGTCGTTCCTGCAGGTCCACTGGGTGACGTGGATGGTGGTTTCCGTGGGGCCGTAGAGGTTCTGCAGGCTGACGCCTTTTAACCGCTCGAGCGCCTCGCGCTGGGTCGCGGCGGGCATGGCTTCGCCGCCGCAGATGACGTAGCGGAGTTTTGTTTCCTCTTCGATACCCGGGTGGGCGAGGAAGGCCTGCAGCATGGCCGGCACGAAGTTGAGCGCAGTGACCTTGTGCCGGCGGATCAGGTCGATGATGCGCTCGGGATCGCGGTGGTCGCCGGGGTTGGCCACCACCAGGCGCACGCCCGCGGTCAGCGGCCAGAAGATTTCCCAGGCGGAGACGTCGAAGCCGAAGGGGGCCTTGTGCAGCACCGTGTCTGCGCGGGTCAGCTGGTATTTCTCCTGCATCCAGACCATACAGCTGGCCAGGGCGCTGTGGCGTATGGCCGCGCCCTTGGGGCGGCCGGTGGAGCCCGATGTATAGATCACATAGGCGAGGTTTTCGCCGTGGACGGCCACCGCAGGATTGTTTTCGGGCCAATGGGATGACTGGCTGGCTCCGGGAATATGCGCCTGCAGGCAGGCTCCTACAAGAGGCTGCAGGTCCAGCAGCCGCAGTCCTTCGCATACCGGCAGACGCGCCCGTACATGGGTTTGGGTCAGCAGCAGTTCGATACCGCTGTCCTCGATAATCCAGGCCAGGCGCTCGCGCGGGTAATCCGTTTCCAGCGGCACATAGGCACCGCCCGCCTTCAGTATCGCCAGCAGGCCGACGATCATTTCCAGCGAGCGCTCGGTGGCGATACCCACCTTCACTTCCGGTTTTACGCCCAGGGAAATCAGCTGGTGCGCCAGGCGATTGGCGCGGGTATTGAGTGCGGAAAAACTCAGTGTTTCACCGCCGAAAACCAGCGCCTCGGCATCGGGATTTTCCCGCGCTTGCCACTCGATCAGGCGGTGCACCGGTGGCAGTTCGCCGTGGGAATTTTCCATGACGCCCCACTGCGCCAGCTGCTTTTGCTCGACTTCACCGAGCAGCGGTATATCGCCCAGCGCGGATTCGGGCCCTTCGGCCAGCGCCTCGAGCAGCAGCAGGTAATGGCTGGCCATGCGCTCGACGGTTGCGGGTTCGAACAATTCCGCCGCATAAGTGAAAGTGGCGCTCAGCTTTCCTTCGGCATCCTCGCGGGTATCCAGGGTCAGTTCGAACTGTGCCGCCCCCGCCTCCAGCTCGCAACTTTCCAGCGCCAGTCCCGGCAGCGAATCCAGTGTCTGCCGCCCCTGTCTCTGGTGATTGAACATCACCTGGAACAGGGGATTGGCGTTCAGGTTGCGCTCCGGCGCCAGCGCTTCCACCAGCTGCTCGAAGGGCAGGTCCTGGTGGCCCTGGGCACCCAGTGCCGCCTCCCCGGCGCGCTCCAGCAGCTGCTGCAGGCTGGTGCGCGGGTCGACGATATTGCGCAGCACCTGGGTGTTGACGAAGAAGCCCACCAGACCCTCGATCTCCACCCGGTGGCGGTTGGCGATGGGCACACCGACACGGATATCGCCCAGGCCGCTGTACCGGTGCAGCAGCGCCTGGAATCCAGTCAGCAACACCGTAAACAGAGTGGTCCCCGCGGCGGCCGCGCGCGCGCGCAGGCCCTCCGCCAGGGCAGTGGGCACGGCCGCCCTGTGGCGCGCCGCGCGGTAGCGGCCGTCGGCGCTGCGCGGGTGGTCCGCGGGCAGTTGCAGTACCGGGAATTCGCCGCCCAGATGCGCGCGCCAGTATTCCAGCTGGCGCTCCTTCTCCCCCGCCTCCAGCCAGTTGCGCTGCCACAGCGCGTAGTCGGCGTACTGGACCGGCAGGGGGCGGTGCGCCGCTTCCCGCCCCTGTACCCGCGCCCTGTACTCTTCGGAAAACTCGCTGACGATCACCGGTATCGACCAGCCGTCGGAAATACTGTGGTGCATCACCACCACCAGCAGCTGTGCATCCGCCGACTCGCGGATCAGCCCCAGCCGCAGGAGCGGTCCCGCTTCGAGGTCGAAGGGAGTCTGCTGCAGTCGCCGGATTTCCGCGCGCAGCCGCTGGTCGCGGGCCTCCGCGTCCACCTGGCGCAGGTCGACCTGTTCGATATGCGCGCGGGCTTCGGCAAGAATCACCTGTTCGACCTGCCCGTCGTCTCCCGAGCGGAACAGGGTGCGCAGTGCCTCGTGTCGTACCACCAGCGCGTCGAAGCTGGCCCGCAGCGCCTCTCCATCCAGCGCACCCCTGAGCCACAGTGCGCCGCTGATATGGTAGGCGCTGCTGTCCGGGTCCAGCTGCCACAGGAACCACTGGCGCACCTGGGCATAGGAGGCGGGACAAGGGTTCCGCGACGACGCGTCCCGTTCGAGAATCGGGAACTGGCCGATTACCAGCCCCTCCTGGCTGATCTTGCGGTAAACCGCGCGCCGCTGTTCGGGGCTGAGCCCGGCAAAACGCTCGGCAATACGTTGGGTGATGGAACTGCTCATCAAACTGCTTCCAGGTTGTCGATAAAAGCATCGATTTCCGACAGGGATTCGTCGATTTTTTCCGGCTGCGCACTGTCCGCAACCAGGGCCGCCATATCGGCCAGGGATGGATGGGTGAAGATGTCGCGAATGGTCAGCTTCATACGCAGCGAGGCCTGTACGCGGGCCGCCAACTGCACCGCCAGCAGCGAGTGCCCGCCCAACTCGAAGAAGTTGTCCTGGCGCCCCACCCGCTGCACGTCCAATACTTCGGTCCATATAGCCGCGAGGGTTTCCTCCGCTTCGCCCCGCGGCGCCTCGTAGCTGGCGACCGGGGCCAGTTCCGGTTCCGGCAGCGCCCTGCGATCCACCTTGCCATTGGCGTTGAGCGGCAGGTTGTCCAGCACCAGCATCACGCCCGGCACCATGTAATCCGGCAGAGTGCGGCCGAGGCGCTGGCGCAGTTGCACCGTGTCTATGCACTGCCCCGCCACCGGCGAAACATAGGCCACCAGGCGCGCGGCGCCGGGATCGCCCTGGGCGACGACGACCGCCTCGCGCACCTCTGTCTGGGAGAGGAGCTGGGTCTCGATTTCACTGAGCTCGATGCGGAAGCCGCGGACCTTCACCTGGTGGTCGATACGTTGCAGGTACTCCAGCTGCCCGTCGCTATTCCAGCGCACCAGGTCACCGGTGCGGTAGAGGCGGCCGCCCCTGTCATCGAAGGGGTCCGCCACGAAGCGCTCGCAGGTCAGGGCCGGGCGATCGAGGTAGCCGCGCGCCAGCGCCGCAGCGCCGATATACAGCTCCCCCGGCACCCCCTGGGGCACCGGGCGCAGCGACCCGTCGAGCACGCGCAGGCAGGCGCCCGAGGCCGGCCGCCCGATGGGCGGCAGCTCCCGCGCCGGGTCCTGTACATAATCCCGCGGCAGGGGGAAATCGCTGACCACGTGGGATTCGGTGGGGCCGTACTGGTTGACCAGCTGGATCTGCCCCTCCCGCTGCAGCCAGTCGCGCAGGGGGCGGGTGAGCTTGAGCTGCTCACCCGCGGTGATGACCTCTTTCAGTTGCGGCAGGCACGCACCCGAGGCCAGCGCCGCCTCGGCAAACAGCTGCAGCACCGCAAACGGGAGGAAGATCCGCTCCACCGAGTGGCGGGCAATCAGCTCGAGCAGCAGACCGAAGTCACGCCGCTCCTCCTCGCGGGTCTGCACCAGTGCGCCGCCGGCCGCCAGGCAGCTGGCCAGCTCCTGGAAGGCCACATCGAAACAGGGGGAGGCAAACATCAGTGTCCGCGGCGCACCCGGCAGCCGCTGCATCTGCCACTGCGTCAACTGCGACAGCACCCGGTGGGACATCTCTATGCCCTTGGGAAGGCCGGTGGAGCCTGAGGTGTAGAGCACATAGGCGAGATTGTCGGCATGCACCGCGATGCCCGGGTCAGCGGCGGATTCGCCGCTCAGGTCCAGCCCGTCCAGCGACAGCAGCGCGAGGCCGGCACAGGTCGGGAAGCGCGCCTGCAGGTGGCTGTGGGTCAGCAGCACGCGGATATCGCTGCTCTCGGCGATGTACTTGAGCCTGTCCCGGGGAAATTCCGCATCCAGCGGCACATAGACACCGCCCGCCTTCAGGATGGCCAGCAGCCCGACGACCGAGTCGGCGGATCGCTCCACCGAGAGCCCGACCCGCACCTCCGGACCCACCCCCATTCTGATCAGGCGCCGCGCCAGGCGGTTGGCGCGGGTGTCCAGTTCGCGATAGCTGTAGACCTTGTCGCCGACGATCAGCGCCGGCGCCTCCGGGGTCTCCCGCACTTGTTGCCCGATCAGCCCCTGTACCGTGTCCGTTGCCACCTCGCCAACGGCGGGGCGGCCCCAGCGTTGCTGCTGTTGCAGCTCCGGGCCGTCCATCAGCTCGAGTTCGGAGATTCTGTGCCCGGAATCCGACTCCAGTGCCTGCACCAGGCCGCCGAGAGCCGCCACCAGGTAGCCGCACAGGCGCCCGGCGCCGGCGCTGGCGGCCACTTGCGCCACCAGCTGGAAGCCGTCCCCCAGGTCGTCGACGTTGATCAGCACCGGGTAGTTGGTGCGGTCTTCACTCTGCAGCAATTCCATGCCGTCCCAGAAGTGCGCGCCGCGCACCTCCTCCCGTTGGTTGTAGCGGTAGTTGAGCAGGCTGGAGAAGAGCGGCGTGCCGCCGGGCAGGCCACTGCAACGCTGCGCCTGCACCAGGCTGGCGTGCTCGTGCTGCATCAGCTCGGTCAGCGCCTCCTGGGTCTGCCGCAGCGCCTGCCGGGCATCGCGGTTGCGCAGGCGAATGCGGATCGGCAGGGTGTTGATCAACATGCCCAAGGCCCGCTCGGCACCGGCATCGCCCTGCAGGCGACCGAACAGTACGGTGCCGAAGACCAGGTCGTCGCGGCCGGCGGTCCTGCCCAGCACCAGGGCCCAGGCCAGGTGGAACAGGCTGGCGGCACTGACGCCGCAGCGCTGCGCCTGCTGCCGGATGCGCTGTGCCAGGCCGCGCTCCAGTGGCAGCTGCAACTCTTCGATATCGCTGCCATCGCCCTGGATATCGACCAGGCCGAAGGGCGCCGTCGGCTCTTCCACATCCGCCAGCATGCGCGTGAAGAAGGCCCGCTGCGCCGCGTCGCCGCCCCGCTGGCGCGAGCGCGCGACAAAATCGCGGAAGGGCAGCGGCTGTGGCAACTGCGCGTCCCGCCCGCGCTGGATCAGCGCAATCTCCTCGATAATGCACTCCATGGTGGTGTGATCGCGCACCAGGTGGTGGCCGAGCAGGCGCAGCAGCCAGCGCTCACTGGCCGCATCGAAAACCGCCACCCCGTGGAACAGGGGCGCGCGCCGCACATCGATCCTGTGGCGGCGCGGGTGTGCGCGGGCATCCAGCTGCGCGACGGCGCTGTCGCCGGCATCATTCGACAGCCACTCCAGTTGCAGGGGCGCCTGGCGGCAGACCACCTGTACAGGTCCGCCCAGTCCCTCCCAGAGCACGGCGGTGCGCAGGATATCGTGGCGCTCTATCACCCGATTGAAGCAGGCCATAAACCGCTCCAGCCACTCGCGGCTGTCGAAGGCCAGGGTGTGCGCGGTGACATAGGCGTCCGCCTCGCTGTCCAGCAGGTGGTGGAACAGCATGCCCTCCTGCAGCGGCGCCAGCGGGTAGATATCCCGGATATTGGCGGCGCCCCCCGGCACCGCCGCCTCGATGCGCGCAATCTCGTCCGCATCCAGCTCGACCAGTGTCAGCATCTCCGGCGCAATGGCGCTGCAGCCGTCGGGAATCCGGTTCGGCGGCACCGCAATTTCACTGTGCTTGTTACCCCGGGTCACCGCGGCGGCAAAATCCGCCAACTGCGGGTGCTGGAACAGGTGGCGCACCTGGGCGGTCATGCCCTCGGCACGCATGCGCTCGAGCAGCTTCAGGGCCAGCAGCGAGTGGCCGCCCAGTTCGAAGAAATTGTCCGCGCGCCCCACCCGCTCCACGCCGAGCAGTGTCGCCCAGATGCGCGCCAGGGTTTCCTCGGTCGTTCCCCGCGGCGCCTCGTAGCTGGCGCCGGATGCGATGGCCACCGCCGGCAGCGCCTTCCTGTCCACCTTGCCGTTGGCATTGAGCGGCAGCCGCTCAAGCTGCGCGATGGCGCCGGGCACCATATAGTCCGGCAGTGCCTCGCCGAGCCGCGCGCGCAGCTGCGCCGGGTCGACCGCCTCCCCTGCGCCGGCGCAGACATAGGCCACCAGCCGGTCGTCCGCGGCGATGACCACCGCATCGCACACACCCGGGCAGGCGAGCAGCCGGGTTTCGATTTCCCCCAGTTCGATGCGGAAGCCGCGGATTTTCACCTGCTGGTCGATGCGCCCCAGGTATTCCAGTTGTCCGTCGCCGTTCCAGCGCACCAGGTCGCCGGTGCGGTACAGGCGCTGGCCCGCCGTCCCCTGGGGATCCGCCACAAAGCGCTCCGCGGTCAGGTCCGGGCGCTGCAGATAGCCCCGCGCCAGCCCGTCGCCGCAAACGTACAGCTCGCCGGGCACTCCGGTGGCGACCAGGTTCATGGCGCCGTCCAGTACCCGCAGGCCCAGGTCGGGGATGGCCGCGCCCAGGGGGCTGCGCCGCGCCCCCAGGTCCCGACGGGTGATCGGCCGGAAGGTCACGTGCACGGTGGTCTCGGTAATGCCGTACATATTGATCAGGCGCGGACCGCCCGCCCCGGCGTCGCCATCGCCCCATTGCTCGATCCACGGCCGCAGCATCTCCGGCTCCAGGGCCTCGCCGCCGAAAATCACCGCGCGCAGGGCCAGCGGTGCATCGTAGAGACCCGCCACACTCATCAACTGGCCGAAGGCGGAGGGTGTCTGGTTGAGCACCGTCACCCGCTGGCGGCGCAGCAGTTGCAGCAAGTCCTCCGGCGAGCGGCTGACCCAGTGCGGCACTATCACCAGCCGGCCACCGGTGCAGAGGGCGCCGAAGATTTCCCAGACGGAGAAATCGAAGGCGTAGGAGTGAAACAGCGTCCACACATCGCCGCTGCCGAAATGGAACCAGTGATCGGTGGCACTGAGCAGGCGCGCGATATTGCGGTGGCACAGCTGCGCCCCCTTGGGCCTGCCGGTGGAACCCGACGTGTAGATCACATAGGCGAGGTTGTCGCCGCGCACCTCGATGTCCGGATTGCTGTCCGGCCCGGATTGCAGCGACAGCGTATCCAGTTCCAGCAGCTGCAGCCCTTCTTGCAGCGGCAGGCGTTCGCGCAGGTGGCTCTGGGTCAACAGCAGTTCGATACCGCTGTCCCCGATCGTGTAGGCCAGTCGCTCGGGCGGATAGTCCGGGTCCAGCGGTACATAGGCACCGCCCGCCTTGAGGATTGCCAGCAGGCCCACCAGCATCTCGAAGGAGCGCTCCACCGCCAGGCCCACCTTCACCTCCGGTTTTACCCCCAGCGAAATCAGGTGGTGGGCCAGGCGGTTGGCTCGCCGGTTCAGCTGCCCGTAGGTCAGTGTTTCCTCGCCGAATACCAGTGCGACCGCATCGGGGTTTTCCCGCGCCCGCCGCTCTATCTGCCGCTGCACCGGCATCGCCTCGGGGAACTGCGCCCCGGCCGCCCCCCACTGCCGCAGCTGTGTGCGCTCCCCCGCGCCCGGCAACTCCTGCCGGTCCAGGGGCTGGTCCGCATCGGCGGCCAGGGCTTCCAGCAGGCGCCGGTAGTAGCCCGCCAGTCGCTGCGCGGTCGCCTCCGAGAAGAGGTGCGTGGCATATTCCAGCTGTCCGCGCACGCCATCGGCGCCGATATTGAGATCCAGGGACAGTTCGTATTTGGCACTGGTGTGGGGCAGCGGCAGCGCTTCCGCCGCCAGTCCCCGCAGGTCCAGAGTCGCCGCGCCGTCGGCCATCTGCGCACTGAACAGCACCTGGAACAGCGGGCTGCGGCCGGGCTCGCGCCGGTCCTTGCGGTTGGCGAGCAGTGTATCCAGCGGCACCTCACCGTGGTTGAGCGCCGCGATCGCATCCCCCCGCACCTGCCGGCACAGCTGCCGCAGGGTCATGCCCGCCGGCAATCGCGCGCGGTACACCTGGGTGGTGACAAAGAATCCCATCAGGTCCTGCATCTCCTCGCGCTGCCGCCCCGCCGAGGGGACGCCGACGGCAAAGTCGCCCTGCCCGGTGTAGCGGGCCAACAGTGCCTGCCAAGCGGCCAGCAGAACCACGAAGGGTGTGCAGCGCTCGGCGCGACAGAACTCGAGCAGCGCCGCCGCGAGGGACGGGGGCAGTTCGACCGGGACCGCGGCGCCGTCGAAGCGCTGCTCCAGCGGGCGCGGGAAGTCCAGCGGCAGCGCCAGCGGCGCCACCTCCTCGCCCAGGTAGCCGTTCCAGTAGTCGATATGCCGCTCCAGTTCCCCGGCCTCGGCGCGGGCCCGCTGCCACAGGGCGCAATCCGCGTATTGCAGCGGCAAGGGATCGAAATGCACCGCGCCGCTGCTGTCCAGCGCGCGCCGGTAGGCCTGGCCCAGGTCCCGGGCCAGTATCGGGTTCGACCAGGCATCGGAGACGATGTGGTGCAGGCACAGCGCCAGCACATGCTCCCGGTCACCCAGTTTGATCAGGCGCGCCGCCAGCGCCGGGGCCCGCCCCAGGTCGAAGACCCGGGACACCACCTGCTCCACCGCCGCGTCGAGCCGGGTGCGGCGCTCGTCGGCCGCGCAGTGCGACAGGTCGAGGGTCTCCAGCGCAAAGGGCGCGGTCGTTTCCAGCTGCTGCAGCGGCACACCGTCGCGCTCGAAGAAGCGCGTGCGCAGCACGCCGTGCCGTTCGATCACCGCCGCAAAGGCGCGCTCCAACGCGTCGCTATCCAGGGCGCCGCGCAGGCGGAACACCCGCGGCAGGTTATAGGCGGTGAGTTCCGGTTCCAGGCGCTGCAGGAACCAGAGCTGCTCCTGGGAAAAGGAGAGTGCCACCGGATCTCCCTCGACCACCCGCCGCGCGGGCACATCGCTGTGCGCGGTCTCACCGCTGTCTGCCAGTGTTCTGATTGCGGCGTTATTTTTCATTACCGATTCCTTGAAAATGATTCAGGGTGACTATCTATCCCTCGGGCTCAGAAAAAATGCGAAGCCTGATGCGAAGGCGCTGCCGCCCAGGCCTCTCTTACTGGCACCGGGGGATAGGTAGTTACGATTCAGATTTGCGCGCCCTGCGCCGCGGCCAGCTGCTCCAGCGCCGCGGCGTCGCCCGCGGCGCAGAGGGCCCGTGCAAGCGCCTGGGGGCTGGCGTGTTCGAACACCAGTCCCGGCTCCACCTCGATCAGGAAGACCTTGCGAATGCGCGCCACCAGCCGGATCACCAGCAGGGAGTGGCCGCCGGACTCGAAAAAGTCTGCGTCTGCGGCCAGGCGTTCGCGTCCCAGCAGCGCGGCCATAAAGGCGCACAGGGCCGCTTCCAGTTCGGTGGCTGGTTCGGCGCCGCCGGCCTCGGCCGGGGACATTTCTGCCGCTGCCCCCTGCCCGGCTGCCGCCAGTTCCGCTAGGGCGCGTCGGTCGATCTTGCCGCTGGGCAGGCGCGGCAGGTCGGCGACGGCGACCAGCTGTGCCGGCAGCATCTGCGCCGGCAGCCGGTCGGCGAGCTGTTCCCGCCGGGGCATCTCGCCCCCGTCGGTCACCACAAAGGCGGCCAGTTCCGCGGCACCGGCGGCGTCGCGCGCGATCACCGCCGCCTGGCGCACGCCGGGCAGGTCGAGCAGTGCGGCTTCCACTTCCGCGGGTTCCACGCGGAAACCGCGGATCTTCACCTGGTGGTCGGCGCGGCCGGCCAGGCGCAGCCCCCGGGGCAGGGCCCAGGCCAGGTCGCCACTGCGGTACAGTCGCTGCCCGGCCCGCCAGGGATCGCCGACAAAGGCGCTGTCATCACCCGCTCCGTTCAGGTAGCCGCGGCACAATTGCGCGCCGCCGATATACACCTCTCCCTGGGCGCCGGTGGGCACCGGGCGCAGCTTTCTGTCGAGCAGGTAGACGCGGTTGTTGCCCAGCACCCGCGACAGCGGCTGCGCTTCGGGCAGCGGCTCGCCGGGGTAGTCGCTGGGATAGACGCGGTGCACCACGACACCCACGGTGGTCTCCGTGGGGCCATAGTGGTTGTAGATGACGCACTCCGGCGCCAGCTGGGCGATTCGCGCCAGCAGGCCGCGCGGCGCGGCCTCGCCCCCCAGCACCAGGGTGCGCGGCAGCTTCGGGGCATCGCACTCCAGCAGTGCCTCCAGGTGCGAGGGCACCATCTTCAGCGCATCGATCTGGTGGCGGGCCACAAAACCGGCGAAGGCCGCCCCATCCCGCACCTCTTCCTCGGTGGCGATCGCAAGGCAGGCGCCGTTGAACAAGGCGCCGAACAGCGCGGTATTGCCCAGGTCGGTGGTCGGCGGTGTCACCAGCCCCCAGCGCCGGCAGTCGGCCAGCGCCATCTCCGCGGATGCCGCCGCGGCATAGTTCAGCAGTTGCCGCTGGCCGATCTCCACGCCCTTGGGGCGCCCGGTGGAACCGGAGGTGTAGAGCACATAGGCCGGGTCCTGCGGTTGCGGCCGGTGACCCAGGGGCCGGTTCGGAAAGGTGTCGAGGTGCACCGGCGCCGCCGCCACCACCAAGGCGGGCTCGGCATCGGCCAGCACCTGCTCACGGCGGGCCTGCGGCCAGCCGGGATCCAGGGGCAGGTAGGCGGCGCCGACCCGCCAGGTCGCCAGCATGGCAGCCACCAGGTCCGGCGAGCGCGGCAACTCCAGGGCCACCAGGGCCCCTGGGGTCACGCCCCGCGCCCGCATCCAGTGGGCCAGCCGGCTGGCGCGGGCATCCAGTTCCCGGTAGCTGAGGCACAGGTCGCCGCAGGCCACCGCCGGGGCATCGGGTGTCTGCCGCGCCCAGCGGGCGATATGCCCGCCGATACTGCGCGGCCCAAGATCCAGTTCCGCGCCGCACCATCCGGGACCCCGCCGGCGCAGTTCCGCCTCGCCCATCCAAGGCAGGTCGGCGACGGCGCTGTGGGGTCTTTCCAGCGCACCCAGCAACTGGGTGATGTACTGTTCCAGCAGATGTTCGATCGCCGCTTGCGGGTAGAGGGCGCTGTCGGCACAGAGGCAGAGCCCGGCACCTTCCGCGGTGACTTCCAGCTCCAGCGCCAGCTCGAAGCCGGGCGCTGCACCGGGCAGCGCAACCGAGCGCAGGCCGCTTTGCCCCCACTCCGATCCCGCCCGTGACGGCGCCTCCCGATAGGCAAAGCCGACCGCGTTATGCCCGCCGGTTTCCGTCGGCTCCAGCGGGCAGTATTCCTGCGCCTCGATATGGGCGGCGGCCATGGTCGCGGCACGCGCCAGCCACTGGGCGAAGGATTCCTCCTCGCCGCCGGCGACGGAGACCGGCAGCAGCTTCTCGAAGACGCCGACGGCGCCCTGCATCAGCTCGTAGTCCTGCCGGCAGTCGTGCAGCCAGCCGGCAGTGAAGCGGAAGTTGCCGCTCAAGCGGGCCAGCAGCAGCCACCAGGCGGTCTGCAGCAGCACTTCCGCCGTGGTCCCGGCCCGCTCGGCCTGCTGATGGATGCGCGCCATCGCGGCGGCGTCCAGCTGGCCGCGCAGGTGCAGATAGGTTCCCGCCGGCGGGCAGTCGCGCCGGTAGACCAGTCGCGGCGCGGCCAGGGCGTCGAGATCCCGCAACCGCCGCGCCCAGTAGTCGCGCCCGGCGGGCGCATCGGCATCCGCCTCCAGTTCGGCCCGCCACTGCAGGTATTGCCCGTACTGGAAGCGCGCGCGGCTGTCCCCGCGGTCGGCACCGTCCAGGCACTCGCCGATCTGTGCGGCCAACGCCGCCAGGCTGCCGCTGTCGGCCACCAGCGCGCTGACGGCCAGCAGCAGTCTTGCACCGCCGCCCTCCTCCGCTGCGAAGAGGGCGCGCAGCAGCTGCCCGCCGTCCAGGTCCAGCGGCTCGACGGCCCTTGCCCGCGCCGCCTGCAACGAGCCGACCTCGCACCAGTGCAGGGGCGCCGACGCCCCCCCCGCGCGCAGGCGCAGACCGCGGAAACCGGGCTGGCGGCAGAGGGTCGCGGCCAGTATCCGGTGCTCGCGCACCGCCTGCTCCACGGCACTGCGCAGTCGCGCCGCCGGCAAGCCGGCCTCCAGTTCGATTTCCATGACCAGGATTGCGCGCTCCGCGCGCGCCTCCCCGCCCCAGCAGGCGAGCCGTGCGCGCTGTTCGGGACCGAGCGGGCTGCTATGGGATAAATTTTCGATTGCGGCTTCCACGCCTCAGACCTCCACTGACTTTTCTTTATCTTTTCGGGCGGCCGGGCGGGTACCGGCCAGCATTTCGCGCTCGACCATGTCCCCCATGGCGACAACGATCCTGCGCGGCTCTTCGTAGGGATCGCGGGCGTGGGCGGCGAGCATGTTGTCGAGCATCACCACATCGCCCCGGCGCCAGTCGAAGCGCACCGCGCAGTCCTCGTAGGCGCGGCCGATGACGGCCATGGTCTCGTCATCGATGGCGCCGCCATCACCGAAGTACACCTGGCGCGGCATGCGCTCCGCCCCGACCAGGTCGAGCAGGTCCTCGCGCACCTCGGGCAGCAGGCAGCTCACGTGGTGCAGTTGCACCTGGTTGAAGAAGACCCGCTCGCCGGTAAGCGGGTGCACTATCACCGCCGGGCAGCGGCTGCGCGTCTGCAGCGTGCGCTCGTCCAGCCAGCGCCAATCGGTGCCCGCGGCGGCGAGTCGCGCCTCCACTTCCGCGCGGCTGTCTGTCTTGAAGAAGTCCTGCCAGCTGACATCCAGCCCCGGCAGGAAAGTGCGCACGTACAGCAGTTCGCGCCGCGCGAACTCCTCCACCAGCGGCGGCGGCAGTCGGCGCAGCATTTCGCGGCAGTCGACGATGGGAGTGGCGCCGCCGACCCGCGACGGCAATTCGCAGAAAAACCACTGCTTGCGCGGCCAGCGCTCCAGGTGCGAGCTCTCGTTGTGGTAGAGGATCATCTGCCGCTCGGGATAAGGGGTGGAGCGGTAGATGTTGCGGCCGCCCTTCTTTTTCGGCAGGTCGCCGTAGCTGCCGTGCAACCCCGGTTCCATGGCTTCGGCAAAGGCCTCGAACTGCTGCGGCGTCTCCAGGCCGAAATTACGGAACAGGATGCCGGCGTGGCGACGCAGCGCCGTCTCGATAAAGGCGCGCTGCTGCCCGGCCCAGGCGACGGCGTCGATATCCGGGCCGCCGGCCTCGACTACCAGCGGAAATTCCCGCCCCGGCTGCAGGAATGAAGTCGCTATCTGCGCCGGCGCAGCGGCGGCCTCGCAGACCCCGCCGCCGGCGATCCTGCGGAGTTTGTCCAGCTTGGCGCTCCTGCCGCCCTTGCCCGTCTTGTCACCGGGAGATGCGGGAGCGCCACTTGGCGGCGGCTGCACCGCGGCGGGCAGCAGTTGTTCCAGCGGCGCCTCCGGTTCGGCGGCGACGCGCAGCAGCAACTGGTACCAGTCTTCGGCGACGCGCCCGATGGTCTCGCGCCGGTAGCGAGCCGTCGCGTAGACCCACGGGGCGCGGAATCCGCCGGCGTCCCCGCGGACAAACACCGCGAGATCGAATTTGGACGTGGCGACAGCCGCCGGCACCAGTTCGATGGAAAGGCCGGGAATCTCGAAGTGACTGCGCGGCGTGTTCTGCATGACGAACAGCACCTGTACCAGCGGATTGCTGCCGCGGCTGCGCGGCGCGCCGGCGTGCTCCACTATCTGGTCGAAGGGCACATGGCGGTAGTCGAAGGCGGCCAGGCTGCTCTCGCGGGTCCTGTCCAGCCACTGGGCGAAGCTCAGGCCCGGCTGCAGGTGCGAGCGCAGCGGCACCACATTGACGAAGAAGCCGATCAGGTCTTCCAGGTGGGGATGGTCGCGCCCGGCCAGGTCGGTGCCGATCACCAGGTCGTCCGCACCGGCGCGCCGGTGCAGCAGGGCGGAGAAAGCGGCCAGCAGCAGCGTGAATTCGGAACTGTCTTTGGCCCGCCCCAGGCGTGGCGGGGCCGCGCCCGCCCCGCCGGGGATATCCACCTCCGGGGCGGCGCCGCCACCGGCGCCCGCCGTATCCTCCGGCAGCTCCGGCGGCAGGGTGGACAGCGCCGGGGCGCCGTCGAGATAGTCGCGCCAGAAGTGCGCATCCCGCCCGGCCGAGGCCTCGAGCCTGCGCCGCTGCCACAGGGCGTAGTCCGCGTACTGCACCGCCAGCGCGGGCAGCGCCGGCGCCGCACCTCCACTCAGGTCGCGGTAGATGGTGGCGAATTCCCGCGCGAACACGCCCTCGGACCAGCCGTCGAAGGCGATATGGTGCACGCACAGCAACAGCGCGTGGCGCTCGGGGCCGAACCGGAGCAGGCGGCAGCGCAGCAGGGGGCCGCGGGCCAGGTCGAAGGGGCGCGCGGCCTCCTCTGCCAGCGCGCGCTCCACGGCATCTGCCTGAGCGCCCCCCCGGGCAAAAAGGTCCCCTTTCAGCGCGCCGGACAGGTCCGCCACCGGCAGCGCCACCGGCGCCGCATCCCGGATCACGGCCACCGGGTTGCCCTCGTCGTCTTCCGGGTAAACGGTGCGCAGTGCCTGGTGGCGCGCCACCAGGGTGTCGAGCGCGGCCCGCAGTATGGACAGGTCCAGGCCGCCATGGAGGCGCAGGGCCCCGGCCATGTTGTACGCCGGCGCCTGCCCGGCCGCGGCCATGCGCTCCACCAGCCACAGCCGCTGTTGGGCCGGGGCCAGCGGCACTGTCGCCCCGCGTTCCAGCGGCGCCAACGGCGGCTCATCGCCCGGCGCCAGCGGCACCAGGGTCTGCAGGTGTTCCGCCTGGCGTTGCAGGGTCGGGTATTCGAAGATGTTGCGCAGGGCCAGCTCCCGACCCATGGACTGGCGCACCCGCGAGGCCAGCATCGCGGCCAGCAGCGAGTGACCGCCCAACTCGAAGAAGTGGTCCTGCCGGCCGACGGGCCCGGCGCCGAGCAGCTGCTGCCACAGGGCCGCCAGGGCCAGCTCGGTTTCCCCCTGCGGCGCTTCGGCAGCGGCGCGGCGCACAGGCTCTATCGGCGGCAGCGCCTTGCGGTCCAGCTTGCCATTGGCATTCAGCGGCAGCGCCTCCAGCTCCAGCAGGGCGGCGGGCACCATGTAATCCGGCAGCTGTTCGCCGAGTCGGGCGAGCAGTTGCGCGCTGTCGATCGCCTGCCCGGACCTGGTCGACACATAGGCCAGCAGCCGCTCGCCAGCGGCCACCACCGCCGCCTCGCGCACCGGCGCCTGCGCCAGCAGCTGCGCCTCGATTTCGCCGAGCTCGATGCGCAGGCCGCGGATTTTCACCTGGTGATCGACGCGGCCCAGGTACTCCAGCTGTCCGTCGCCGTTCCAGCGCACCAGGTCACCGGTGCGGTACAGGCGCTCGCCGACACCGGCACCGGGCGCCGCCACGAAGCGCTCGGCGGTCAGGTCCGCGCGCCCAAGATAGCCGCGGGCCAGCCCCGCGCCGCCCAGGTAGAGTTCACCGGTCACCCCCGGCAACACCGGGTTGAGATCGGCATCCAGCACCCAGGTCTCGAGCCCCGCGATCGGACGGCCGATGGGCGGGGTGCCGGCAGCCCCCCGGCGACAGGTCCAGTGGGTGACATCGATGGCCGCCTCGGTGGGGCCGTAGAGGTTGTGCAGTGCCGCCCGGGGCAGGCGCGCAAACACCGCTTCCTGCGCCTGTGCCGGCAGCGCCTCGCCGCTGCAGACGATATGCCGCAGGCTGCCGCAGCTTTCCACGCCGCTCTCCTCCAGGAAGGCCTGCAGCATGGAGGGGACGAAGTGGACGGTGGTGATACCCCGCTCCCTGATCAGCTCCACCAGTCGCGCCGGTTCGCGGTGCTCCCCCGGTCGCGCCATCACCAGGCGCGCCCCGGTCACCAGCGGCCAGAAAAATTCCCACACGGAGACATCGAAACTGAACGGGGTTTTCTGCAGCACCCGGTCCGCACCGTCGAGGGCATAGGCGTCCTGCATCCACTGCAAGCGGTTGTGCAGCGCACTGTGGCGGTTGGCCGCGCCCTTGGGCTCACCGGTGGAGCCGGAGGTGTAGATCACATAGGCGAGGTTTTCCCCGTGCAGCGCCACCTGCGGATTGCCATCGGGCGCGCCACCCAGGTCCAGGGTGTCCAGCGCCAGCAACTGCAGCCCCTCTCTCTCCGGCATCTGTGCGACCAGATGACTCTGGGTAAGCAGCAGTTCTATGCCGCTGCCCTCGATCATTCGCGTCAGCCGCTCGAGCGGATACTCGGGTTCCAGCGGCACATAGGCGCCGCCCGCCTTCAGGATCGCCAGCAGGCCCAGCACCATTTCCAGCGAGCGCTGCGCGGCGATACCCACCCGCACTTCGGGCCCGACACCCAGCTCGATCAGTTGGTGCGCCAGGCGGTTGGCGCGGCGATTGAGCTGGTCATAACTCCACTGTTCACTGCCGAACTCCACCGCCACCGCATCGGGAGTCTGCCGCGCCTGCCGTTCGACCAGTCGCTGCACCGGCTGCACGTCCGCGCAACGCGCTTCGCCGCGGCCCCACTCGCGCAGCTGCCGCCGCCCGGCCTCGCCCAGCAGGTCGATATCGCCGAGCGCGGCTTGCGGCTGCGCACTGAGGGCTCCCAGCAACAGCAGGTAGTGATCCGCCAGACGCGCGATGGTGGCCGGCTCAAACAGCTCGGCGGCATAGGTAAAGGTGACACTGAGGTGGCCGTCGGCGCCTTCGCGGGTGTCCAGTGCCAGTTCGAACTGGGCGTCCCCGGCGGGCATCTGCCAGTCCGTGGCGGCCAGGCCGGTGTGGCGACTGAAGGCCCCGCGGTCTTCGCGCAGGTGGTTGAACATCACCTGGAACAGGGGGTTGCGGGCGGCGCTGCGCTCCGGGCGCAACGCCTCCACCAATTGGTCGAAGGGCAGGTCCTGGTTTTCCTGCGCACCCAGGGCACTTTCCCGCACCTGTGCCAGCAGCTGTTGCAGGCTGGTGCGCCCGTCGATGCGGCTGCGCAACACCAGGGTGTTGACGAAGAGTCCCACCAGTTGGCGCAGCTCGGGGCGGGGGCGGTTGGCGACCGGCACGCCGACGCGGATATCGCCCTCGCCGCTATGGCGGTGGAGCAGCGCCTGCAGGGCGGCCAGCAGCGCCATAAACAGGGTGGTATCGGTGCTCTCCGCCAGGCGCCGCAGGCCCGCCTGCAGGCTGTCGGGAATCAGGAAATGGTGCCGTGCGGCGCGGTAGCCCCCTTCACCGCTGGAAGCGGCCGAAGACCGGCGCGCGTGGTCGACGGGCAGCAGCAGCGGCGGGTGTTCACTGCCCAGCTGAGTACGCCAGTAATCCAGCTGGCGCTCGCGCGTGTCGCTACCCTGCCACTCCCGCTGCCAGTGGGCGTAATCGGTGTATTCCAGGTCCACTGGCGGCAGCGCCGGTTCAGCCCTATCCAGGGCCGCGCGGTAACAGAGTGCCAACTCATCCAGGAGAATCTGCGTCGACACGCCGTCGGACACTATGTGGTGCATCACCAGGGCCAGGATATGCGCGTCGCCATCGAGGCGGATCAGCAGCATGCGGGCCAGGGGGCCGCGGCAGAGGTCGAAGGCCTCGCCGTCGAGCTGGTGCAGCAGTTCCCCGGCCCGCGCCTCCGCATCGGCGGCGCCGCACAGATCGACAAATTGCAGCGCCGGCCCGGCCCCGGATCTGGCCCGCTGGCGCACCTCGCCGTCCTCACCCTCGATGAATTCCGTGCGCAGGGATGGGTGCCGCCCACCCAGGACAGACACGGCCTCGGCCATGGCATCGGCATCGAGGGCTCCGGCGAGGTGCAGGGCACCGCGTATGTGGTAGGCGCTGCCGGATGGGTCCAGCTTCCACAGGAACCACTGGCGCAGCTGCGCCGGCGACAGCGGTTGCGACTGCCCGCCGCTATCCCGCGCCGGTATTCGCACAGCTTCGGCCGCGGCTCCACCGGAGCGGCGGCGGATTTCCGCCGCGCAGTCACCGAGACGCGGGCACTCGAACAGGGCGCGCGGCGAAAAGGCGATCTGCCAGCGCGCCTCTATGGCGGCGGCGACCTGCACCGCCGTCAGGGAGCTGCCGCCGGCGGCAAAAAAGTGTGTGTCGCGGCGGACAGCAGCGCTGTCGGTGAACCCCAGGCACCCGGCCCAGATTTCGGCCAGTGCGATTTCTTCCCGGTCCCGGGGGCGGTCGCCATCCGCGCTCGCTTCGCCGCCCAGCGCAAACTTCCCGAACTCATAGATTCCGAAGGCATCCAGGCTTTTCCCTTCCCAGCCCTGGCGGCAGCTGCTGCGCTGCAGCTTGCCGCTGGAAGTTTTCGGCAGGCCGCCCGGGTTCAGCAACACCGCCACCGTCAGCGGCTCGCCGCAGGTCTCGCTCACCGCCTCGCCCAGGGCCTGCACCAGCGCCTGTACCGATTCCCGCTTCTGCACGCCGCGGGAAACCTCCGCGGCCAGGCCTATGCCCTCGCCATCCGGCCCCGCCACCGCGAAGGCGGCGACGCGGCCCCTGCGCACCGAGGACACCCTGGCCTCGACGGCGGATTCGATATCCTGCGGGTAGAGGTTGTGGCCGCGCACTATGATCAGGTCTTTCACCCGACCGGCCACATAGAGCTGGTCCCGGTGGATAAACCCCAGGTCGCCGGTTTTCAGCCAGCGCCCGCCGTCGCGCTCGACGAAGGTTTCCGCGGTCTGGGCGGGACTGTTCCAGTAGCCCTGTGCAATGCTGGGGCCGCCGGCCCAGATTTCCCCCAGGGTGCCGTCGGCGCAGGCCTCCCCGCTGCTCCGGTCGCGGATGCTGACCAGGTGATCCTCCACCACGCGGCCACAGGCCACCAGCGTCTGCCCATTGGCATCCGGCAGTGCCTTTCCCTGCTGCAGGCTGCGCTCGTCGAAATTGACCGTGCCCATACCCGAACCCGGTTCACTGGCGCTCACCATCAGGGTGGCCTCCGCCAGGCCGTAGCAGGGATTCGCCGCAGAGGCGGCAAAGCCCGCCGCAGAGAAGCGCGAGATAAAGGCGTCCAGGGTCTGGTGGCGCACCGGTTCGGCGCCGGAGAAGGCGACGCGCCAGCTGGAGAGATCCAGGCGCGCTATCTGCGCCTCCTTGAGGCGGTCGACACAGAGGCGATAGGCGAAATCCGGCCCGCCACTGACGGTGCCGCGGTGGCGGGATATCGCCTCCAGCCAGCGGGCCGGGCGCTGCAGGAAAAACTGCGGCGACATCAATACCAGTTTGCCGCCGCGGTAGATGGGCTGCAGCAGCCCGCCGATCAGGCCCATATCGTGGAACAGGGGCAGCCAGGAGACGAAAACGTCATCGGCGGAAGTCGCCATGGCCCGGGCCATGGCCCGCTCGTTGGCGATCAGGTTGTCGTGGCTCACCATCACCCCCTTGGGGGCCGAGGTGGATCCGGAGGTGTACTGCAGAAAGGCAATCTGCTCACCGCCGGGGGAATGGGTGCTCCATTGATCTGCATCGGCGGTATCCACCCGGTCGACGGCGATGATGTCCGCATCGCCGAAGGCCGCCATCGCCGGGCCGACCAGCGCCAGCAGGTCGCCGCTGGTGAGAATGCAGCGAGCGCCGGCGTCGTCCGCAATGCCGCTCAGGCGCGCGATATGCTGCCGGCGCGCCGACTCCGGCGGAAATACCGGTACGGCGATCAGGCCCGCGTAGAGGCAGGCAAAAAAGGCCACCGCATAATGGTCGTCATTATCCAACAACAGCAGCGCCCTATCCTGCGGTGCAAAATTTCGCTGCAAGCGCGCGGCCAGGGCGCGCGCCCGCGCATCCAGCTCTGCATAGGTAACCGGCGTATCGACCGCCACACCATCGCGCTCGGCGGCCACCACCAGGGCAATATCCCGCGGCCGCGTCGCCGCCAGGCTGCGCAGGTGATCGACGATGTTGCGCAAATCGTGAAAGTCGCCCGGCTCGGCAGCCGCGGAAAAATCTGTCTGCGCTTCGGTTTTCATATCCATCTTTAACTCTCAGCGGAAAAGTTTTTTGTTGCCCGGTTATCGCGTCGCGGCGATTCCGAAATCGCGCCTGTCGGGAGAGTGAGGTTTTCAGTTCATGCGGCTTCTGCCAGCTGCCAGGCAATAGCGGCGGAATAATTGTCCGGCGCCTCCAGGCCGTGCCCGCACAATGGCAGCCAGCCTTCCATGTCGTGTCGCACCCGCAGCTCGCCGCCCGTGCAGCTGTGCACGGATACCCTGTGCAGGTGCTCAGGGATACCGACTCCCACGGCCTTCAGCACGGCCTCCTTCGCCACCCAGCTTCGGAAAAAAAACGGCGCCGGGATGTCTCCACCGGGTTCGCGACAAGCGTGCAGGAATGCCCGCTCCGACGCGGTAAAGGCGTAGTCGGCCAGCGCGTCCAGGCGCAGATCGCCGTTGTGCCATTCGATATCCACCCCCAGGGTGGCGATAGCCTCCGACGCGCCGATCGCGATCAGGGCGTAGCTGCCTGAATGGGATACGTTGAAGACCGGCGCGCGCGGCTCCGCGAGTCGCGGCTTGCCATTCGGGCCCGCTTCAAATTGCAGCGAAGCAGGCTCCCACTGCAGGCGCGCGGCCAGCAACCTTTTCAACGAGGCGCGGGTGGCGACGGCGCGCACGCGGTCCTCGTGCCGCGCGAGCTTCTGTGCCCGCGCCCGCTCGCCCTGGTCGAGCAGCTGCCAGTCCTCGGCGGCGACCGGCGCTGCCAGGTCCAGTGGCAACAGCCAGGCCTCGATGCTTCCGGGAAGGGCATCAGGCAGACACAGGGGCCGCAAGGCGATCCTCCTCCCGCACCAGCCTGCGCAGGCGCCGCTCGAGCGCCTGCAGCAACTGGGCCTCCTGCTGGCGAATAAAAAAATGTCCCCCGTCGAACCACTGCAGGGAAAATTCGCTCTCGGTCTCCTCCCGCCAGGCCTCCACCGCGGCCGGCGCTATCGCATCGTCGCGCCCGGCAAATACCTGTACCGGGATCTGCAGCGGCGCGCCCGGCCGGCTGTCGAGGCTTTCGCAAACCCGGTAATCCGCAGCCAGGGTATCCAGCGTCATGCGCAGCAATTCCGGGCTGTCGAATACCGCTGGCGGCGTGCCGCCCTGTCGGCGCAGGTCGGCGATCAGCGCGGCTTCGTCGAGGGTGTCGGGGTAGCGCTGCGGATCCCGGTGCGCCGGCGCCGGGCTCGCGGATACGATCAGCATCTCCGGCGCAGTGGCCCGCAACCGCTGCAGGCGCGCGGCGACGCCGAAGGCCAGCAGCGCACCCATGCTGTGTCCGAAAATGGCCCAGCGGCCGGGTGCGCGGAGATAGATCTCCTCGCAGAGCAGACTCACCAGCGCGCGGAAATCCTCCACAAAGGGCTCACCCAGGCGACTGCCACGGCCCGGCAGCTCCAGCGGCAATACGCGGATCCAGGCCGGCAACTGGCGCCGCCAGCGCAGGTACATGGTGGCGCTGGCACCCGCACAGGGCAGGCAGAAGAGATCCAGCGCGGGGCGCGCTGAACTCACTGGGCCGCCCCGGCAGCGCTTTCATTTGCGCCGGCGGATTCAGCCTGTTCGTCCATCCATTGGCGCAGCGACAGGGGGCGCATATCCGTCCAGGTTTCCCGCACATGGGCGAGTACGGATTCCTTGTCACCCTGCACGCCCTCGACGGCAGTCCAGCCGCCCGGCACGGGCTTCCAGTGGGGCCAGATGGAGTACTGCTCCTCGCCGTTGACCAGTAGGATGAAGGTTTCGTCTTCACGGTCGAAACAACTGGTGGATGTCATCGCTATTCCTCACTCTGAGCGGGTCGGCACCCCTGTGCCGCCCTGTCGGTATCTGAATCAGATGACGAGCGAGGCCGATGAGAATTTAGGGGAGAAGATAATTATCGGGAGAAATGATGAGATCCGCTCTCCGCATCCAAAGCGGCATCACGACATTTTTTCGTCGCAGCGGGCACAGGGATGCGGATACAAAGCCGGAATCTGTATTCGGGTGAAAAACTGAAGACAGGGGAAGGTCGAAGAAAGGTACCACTGCCGGCTGCAAACCGGCGCGCGGATCGATACTGAGCGTTAAATACTACTCAATCGTCATCGGAAGGCGGATCACTCTGCTCATCGCTGGTCGGCACCAGTCCGGTCACCAGCCACAGGGTGCGGGCCTGCTCATAGGCTTTCCGGTGTGCCGGCGACGCCAGCCAGTCGATCAAGGCTTCGCGAGCTGCATCATCCAGGGATTCCTCATGCTCGCGCATAAGCCAGTCCACGGCCTGGTTCCACGCCGCATCGCCGCATTCAATATCTGTCATACCGCACCCACCGTCTGGTCAATCAAGCTATACCTGTTCGACGATTCAGCATCGCCCCTGTTAAGGCGCTCACAAACAGGTGCGGGTGATTATAGCAACAGGTGCAACCGGCGGAGACATCGCCGCTCCTGATTCAGGAAGCGGATTCCAGTGCACTGCGACAGTGATTCAGGGCATCCCGGATCATGAAATTGACCAGCGTGGGAGAAACGCCCAGCATTTTGGCAATTTCCCGCTGGGTATGGCCACCCATGCGGTACAACTCGAAGACCCGCCGGGTGCGCTCCGGCAGCTCCCCCAGCGCGCGGGCAACCAGGTTCAATTCCTGGCGGCCGATGGAAATGGCTTCGGGGGTTCCCGCGGGTGAGGGCACTCCCTGGCCGGCCTCTTCCACCGCGAACACATTGGACTCCAGCGTACTGCGCCGGTAGTGGTCTATGGCCAGGTTTCGCACCATCCGGAAAACATAGGCCGCAGGCTCCTTGACCGAAAAAACCGTCTTCGCCTCCATGACCTTCAGGTAGGCGTCCTGCACCACATCCTCGGCCCTGTCCCGGCTCCCCAGTATTCTGGCCGCGGCCTGGCACAACTGACTGCGATGAGCGACAAAGGTATCCGCGAGATCCGGGAACTGCTCGTCTTTGCGCACCGTTAGGTCCTCCTGCCTCATGCTCGGATCGCACGAGGGCGCTTTAGAAATGATAATCATTCTCATTGTAAACAGCTCCCCGCGCCGAATCAATGGCTCGCGCTTTTTTATTGGCAGCTCGGGAAAAGCATGCGTGCTCGAACACACTCTCTGCGAATGGAAACATTTTATTCGGACAGCTGAAAAATTGACGTCCGATATCCGCTTCCACCTCGATAGACGAACGGGGAAATCAATTTTCCAAGCGGAGAAGTGGAGTTCGTCACAAACTCCAGATTACATTTCTATGTGGGTATTAGTGACTGAGCACCAGCAGCCAGGGACTCAGTTGCCGCGCGGTCGCGCCGTGGGCCTCGGCCATTTCGGCGAGGGTATTGATGGGATCATCGAGACGGTACAAGCCTGTGACACGCTGGCTGGCGAGGGGCTCCGCCACCCAAATCACACCGCTGTAATAACGGCGAAAGGATTCCACAACTTCGCTGATCGTCAGGTTGCGCGCAATCAGCTCCCCTCTGCGCCACAGCGCCATCTCCCCCGGCAGGGCCCGAGTCAGGCTGGCACCCCGCCCGCGGGTGACCGCCAGCCGGTCGCCGGCGCCGAGGTTATCCGAGACTTCAGGGGAAACACTCCTGTCCTCCACCCGCACGCACCCGTGGACCACGCTGACAACCGCACCAGCATCGGTTCTATCGACACCGAAGGCTGTTCCGAGAACCGTGGTGCGCGTTCCTCCCGCATCCACGGAAAAGGGGCGGCCGGGATCGGGCTGCACCTCGAAGAAGGCGCTGCCCTCGAGCAGCCGCACGGAACGCCCGCCGTCGGAGTAGGCTATATCCACGGCGCTTTCGGGGGCGAGAAACAGCCTGCTGCCGTCAGACAGCAACAGGCTCCGCTGTTCACCGGTACCTGTGAAAAAGTCGGCGGATAATCTCAGGGTGAGCTGCGGCAAAAGCGCCAGGGTCAGGCAGGCGGCCACCGCCAGGCTCGCGAGAGGCAGCCAGTTCGCTTTGCGGGACAGGGCCCGCCAGAAATGGGCGATTCCTTTTGCGTCGCGTCGCATTGCATCGGAATCGACAGGTATTTTTTTTCGCTGCCCCACCGATGCGGTCTCGGGCCACCGATCCCGCGTGGCCGGGGAGAGTGCGGCCATCCCCCTGTGGACACGCAGAGTGCGCGCCCAGACTTCGGCATTCAGGGCGCTGGAATCGAGCCAGGCACTGAACGCCCTCACCAGTTCAGCATCTTCCGGATCATCCGCCAGCAACACGGCCCAGTTGGCGGCCTCATCTTCAGCTTTGGCCAGCTCGGATTGATCAGTCATAGGTCTTTTCACTCTGCCACTTTGCCCCGCCCGCACTCGCCGCTCTCGACATACCGGGCCCGCATACCATACGGATGTTTCGGCACCAGAAACAGGCTTGTCATTTTAAGGACGTACCATCAGGCCTTTTTTCCAAAGGCCATAGCGGGCAGTTCGGGGAAATCAGGCGGAAGCAGTGGAGGAAAGGCGCCGCTGGCAGTGTTTGATACCTTCCTTGACCAGGTACTGTGCCATGGAGACAGAGATATTCATGTGGGCGGCTATTTCGCGCAGTTTGTAGCCCCCCAGGCGGTGCATCTCCACCGCCATTCGGGTGCGCTCCGGGAGCTCATCCATCGCCTCCTGCAATAGCTCCAGTTCATTGCGGGCCATGACTTCCTGCTCCGGCGCCGATTTCTCCGCCGGTATGGCCTCGACAATATCGTCCACATTGTGTGAAAAAAGCGCCTTTTCAAACTGCGCGCGACGACGGCAATCCAGCGCCAGGTTGCGCACTATGCGGAAGAGGTAACCCACCGGGTTGCTCCGCCATTCGTCCGACATGGCTGTGCTGAAGCGCATATAGGCATCCTGGGCGATATCCTCAGCGCGCCCGTCGTCACCCACAATACTGCTGGCGTAGCTGAGCAGGTCCCGCTGGTGTGTCGTGTACAGGTTGAGTATCTGTGCATCCTGCATGGTGGGTTGCCGCCAAATTGTCCAATTGCCAGGAGGGCATCTCGCCCACCACAAATGATAATGATTTTCATTTTATAGACGACTTCGTATCGTTGCAATACTAACTGGTCACCGACGTGGTCGGGTTTCTCGAAAAAATTTTGTAATTTTCTGCAGCTCATTCGTTGTTTTGGCGTGACAGAAACACCTGAGCTTCCAGATGAAGGCTCAATTATCTGAAAGCCCCAACAAGCTGTTGGAAATACGGATTGGCAACTGATGGAATTGACTGGATGGCGACTGCTCGCCCTGGCTGCGCCCGCCCTGCTCGGGGGCTATGCGCTGGCGACGGCGTCGGGCATCTTCCTGGTGGGCCTGCTGCCTGTCCCGCTCGGCGAAGCCGTACTGGCGGGTAACCTGCTCGGCTTCGCCTGTTACGCGGTAGCGGTAATCTGGGTCTTCGCCCTGCGCCGGCCGGTGCGGGCCTGGCTGCAACTGCTGCTGGCCAGCGGAATACTGGCCGCCAGCGGATTATTGCTGCGGGGGCAACTGCTTTGAAGGGTACCGAGAATTCGCAAGTCGCCGTCCCCGCACTGGGCTTCCGCCAGTCGATGACCGGCCTGCACACCTGGGCGGGGCTGGCGCTGGGCTGGGTGCTCTATTTCATATTCCTGACCGGCACCGCGGGCTATTTCGACACCGAGATCGATCGCTGGATGCAGCCGGAACTGCCCGCTCCCCAGATCGACCTGCCCGCGGCGGATACCGTCACAGTACTACTGGCGCGGCTGCAGCGGGAGGCACCGGCGGCAGAGCGCTGGTTCATCACCCTGCCCGCGGATCGCAATACCCCCTACCCGCAGTTCTTCTGGCAGGGCGCCAGCAGCTCCAGCAGCCGGCTGACGGTGGACGCCACCAGTGGGGAAGCATTCACCGCCCGGGACACCGGCGGCGGCCAGTTGCTCTACCAGATGCACTGGCGGCTGCATTACCTGCCCCGCAGCCTGTCGAATCCCGTCGTCGGTTTTGCCACTCTGTTTATGCTGGTGGCGCTGATCACCGGTGTGATCATCCACAAAAAGATTTTCAGGGATTTCTTTACCTTCCGTCCGGGGAAGGGCCGGCGCGCCTGGCAGGATGCCCATACCGCGCTGGGCGTAGTCGCCCTGCCCTTTCACCTGATGATCACCTACTCCGGCCTTATCCTTCTGGGCTTCTCCCTGATGCCATTAGTAGTGGCGGCATATTACGGCACCGATCCCAAAGGGCGGCAGCAGTTTATCGCCGACGCCTTCGACCCACCCGGGCTACTCGAACCGGCGGGCGTTGCCGCCCCGCTCGCGCCCCTCGGCCCGATGATCGCGACTGCGGAGCGCCGCTGGGGTGAAGGCCGCATCCTCTTTATCGATATCCGCCATCCCGGGGACCGCAATGCGCGGGTGCTGTTTCACGAGAATACCGACGACTCCGTGAGCACCGGGCGCGAACAGCTGGTCTTCGATGGCGCCAGCGGCGCGCTGCTGCACACACAGCCCCCCTCCGCCACGGCGACCGCGAACTCCGCCGCCAAGGGCGCCCGCGACCTGCTGATCGGCCTGCACGAGGGC
Source organism: Microbulbifer taiwanensis (assembly GCF_014904815.1). GTDB lineage: Bacteria > Pseudomonadota > Gammaproteobacteria > Pseudomonadales > Cellvibrionaceae > Microbulbifer > Microbulbifer taiwanensis. The sequence continues at coordinate 124,359 of NZ_JACZFR010000025.1, read as the reverse complement.
CTGTTCGCACCCCCATTGCTGCGCTGGCTCTACTTTTTTTCCGGTTTGCTGGGCTCGGCCATGGCCGCAAGCGGACTGGTACTGTGGACGATCAAGCGACGCCAGCAGACGGCGCGCAGGGCCGGCGGACCGGGCGCCGGGCTGCTGCTGGTGGAAAGACTCAATGCCGGCGTGGTGGCCGGCCTGCCGATCGGCATCGCCGCCTACTTCTGGGCCAATCGCCTGCTGCCCCTGGACCTGGCCGACCGCGCCGGCTGGGAAGTGCACGCGATGTTTCTCGCCTGGCTGGCGATGCTGATCCACGCCGCCCTGCGCCCGCCGGCACGCAGCTGGGCGGAGCAGTTCGCCATCGCCGCCGGCGCATTCGGCCTGTTGCCGCTGCTCAACCTGTTCACCAGCGACAGCCACCTGGGCCAGAGCCTGGCCGCCGGGGACTGGACTTTCGCCGGCTTCGACCTGACCACACTCGGATTCGGATTGGCGTTTGCCTGGGCCGCCCGGCGGCTGTGGCAGGCACCGGAAACCGCGAGGCAATACAGCCCGCGAACGGCCATGGGAGAAAGCCTGTGATCCCGGCACTGCCCCTCATTACATTGGCTTTCGCCGCCGTGGGCTGCCTGTGCCTGGCCATGGAGCGCCACGCCCTGCAACTGGGCGCCAACTCCCGGCTTGTACAAAAGCGCAATTGGCTGCGCCGGAGCGGGTGGTTGCTGCTGGCCCTGGCGACAATGGTATCGGTGATCACCGGGGGTTGGGGCTTCGGACTGGTGGCCCTGCTGGGTTCTCTCAGCGCCGTTACACTGGCGGTTATCGGCCTGATGACCTACCGCCCCCGCTGGCTTATTTATTCCACTGGCGCCTGCGGAATTGCCGGCCTGCTGATGTCAGGGCCGGTAATCTGGCCCGGCATTTAAACGATGTTCTGTAACCAACTCGAAGGAGTGCGAATGACCTGTCGCAATTCACGGCCAGGCTTTTCTAAAACTTGTCTGTTGTTTTCCCTGACGGCCTTGCTGTTTTCCTCCAGCGCTGCGGCCCAGGCACAGGCCACCCTGCCCCACGACCTGAGTCCCTGGGGCATGTTCCAGCAGGCAGACTGGGTGGTGAAGGCGGTGATGATCGGCCTGGCACTGGCATCCATCGCCACCTGGACGGTACTGGTGGCCAAGACCCGGGAACTGCGGTTTTTACTCAGGCGACAGTTTCAGACCCTGGCGGTGGTCTCCAGTGCCCGGAGCCTGCAGGCAGCGCATGCGCAACTGGAGGGAGGCGAGGGCAATACAGAACTGACCCGCGCCGCTGCCGACGAGTTGCACCTGTCCACCGACACCCTGGCAGATGCGGACGGGGTCAAGGAGCGGGTGGCCTCCAGCCTCGAACGTCTTGAAGCGGCCAGCGGGAGGAAGATTACCCGGGGGACCAGCATTCTCGCCACCATCGGCGCCACCGCACCCTTTGTGGGATTGTTCGGCACCGTCTGGGGCATCATGAACAGCTTTATCGGTATTTCCAAAACCCAGACCACCAACCTCGCCGTGGTGGCGCCCGGTATCGCGGAAGCGCTGCTGGCCACGGCGCTGGGCCTGGTGGCGGCCATCCCCGCAGTGGTGATCTACAACCACTTCGCGCGCCGCATCGCCGCTTACAAGGCACTGGTGGGCGACACCTCCGCCGCCGTATTGCGGTTGGTATCCCGGGACCTGAGCCGCCACGCGACGGGCGGCCAGTCAGCCTTGAGCGGAGACTAGAAGATGCCCGCCCGGATACGCCACGACGACGAACTGGTAGAAAACCACGAGATCAACGTGACACCGTTTATCGACGTGATGCTGGTTCTGCTGATCATTTTCATGGTGGCCGCCCCCCTGGCCACGGTGGACATCAAAGTCGACCTGCCCGCCGCCACGGCGGAACCCCGACACGAGCCGGACAAACCTCTGTACCTGACCATCAACGCCGACCACAGCCTGGCCCTGGGCAATGAGCCCGTGACTCTGGAGGAATTGCCTGCAGCCCTGCAGGCGGCCGCCGACGGCAATACCGAGCGGCGTATTTTCCTGCGCGCCGACAAGACGGTGGATTACGACACCCTGATACAGACCATGAACCGGCTGCGTGAAGTGGGCTACCTGAAAGTGGCCCTGGTGGCCCGGGAAGGAAGCAGTTCGTGAAGGGACGCCCGGCGCACAGATCGCGCCCCCCGCTGACAGGCCCGCGCCCGGTAGACGGAAGCGCGCCAACCTCTCCCATTCCGCTGTCGATAGTGCCCGCTATTTACACCGGCCGACGGACTGGCCCCACTGCGAAAAAACCTTTCATCGGCGAAGAAACGGCGCGCTGGCTGTCATCCCTGTTGATAGTGCTGGCCGTCTACGCCGTACCCTTCGCCTGGTGGTTGAGATCCTCACCGGCACCTGAAGTCAGCGCACCGCCGGCAGCGGCCATGGTGGTGGAGCTGGCGCCTCTCCCCGCGGCTCCGCCACAACCGGCAGAAATCCCCGTAGATAATGAGCGGCCCGAAGAAACCCCGCCGCCAGAGCCGGAACCTCAGAAGGCGGAGCCCGAACCGGAACCGGTGCCCGAAGTCGAAAAAGCGGAGGCAGTCATTCCGCCCAAAGAGGCCCCCCCGGAAGAGGAGGATCCGCAACCGCCGGAAGAGTCGCCCCCTCCACCCAGCGCATCCCAGGAGGCTCCACAGGTAGACGATGTAGCCGCGGCGCCAGTCAGGGGGGTGCCGTCCCCCGGCCTCGATGCAAGCCGCATACCGAGCTGGCAGAACCAGCTGATGCTCAGGCTCAACGAGGCCAAGCGCTACCCGACCCGCGCCCGCCGCTACCGCCAGGAGGGCGTTACCTATCTGCGCTTCACCATGGACCGGGATGGCAGGGTGCTGGAGAAAAGCATTGATCAGGGCTCCGGGTACCGGTTGCTGGACAGGGAGGCCCTGGCGCTGATAGAGCGGGCCCAACCCCTGCCCAAGCCGCCAGAAGCGTTAAAGGGGGATACGCTGGAATTTGTCGTGCCGGTGGAATTCTTTTTGAACCGTTGATGCCAACCTTTCCGACACCGGTTCAGAACATACCGGCTGGTGAAGAGATTGATAAATGTCGGCCGAATGGCCGGATACACCGCCCGCCATCCCGGGATTGAAAACTGGCAGCGCCTTTCATGAAGCTACAGATAGCGCTGCCAGAACTCCGCCTGGCCATATTCCTCATCCAGCGCGTAGGGCCTGAACCCACATTTGCGATAGGCGATCTGCGCCGGCAGGTTTTTCTCCAGCACTTCCAGGGTCAGCTTGCAACAGCCGCGATTTTTCGCCTCGCGCGCGACCAGGTCCAGCATATCCGTGCAGACGCCGCTGCCGCGCGCACTCTCGCTGACAATCACATCGTGAATATTCACCAGTGGTTTGCACACAAAGGTGGAAAAACCCATAAAGCAGTTGACCAGTCCCATTGGCCGGCCGCCGCGGTAGGCCAGCACGCTGAAGGCGCCGGGAATGTCGGCCAGTTTCTGCAGCAACTGCTCGCGACAATAATCGGACAGCGGCTCGCCGCCACCGAAGGGATCGCGCGCATACTCCTCCATCAGCGCCAGGATATCCCGTGCGTGCCGATCATTGCGGTAGTCCGCAATCAGGGTGGTGGTTGCCGCTACTGTGTCGGTCATCGGTATTTCCAATTTTTGTGTAGTTTCCTGCTAGTGGGCCGTGCGGGAAGTTCGCTAACAAAAGAGCACAGCCAAAGCGTTCAGATCAAGGCGAGAAAGCGCAGGAATAGCAGCGTTATTTCAAGCTTTCTCAACGCAGAGCTGGGCGCTTTGGCGACGCGAACTGTTACACAACTTTCCGCACGGCCCACTAGTCCCCGGTTTCAGACTCATCCGCTACAACATTCTCGTCAAAGCGGTGCAGGTAGTTGCGCAGGCGGGTGCGCTGCGCCAGCAACCAGCGCACGCGAATCCTATGCCGGCACAGCGGGCTGGCGCGGTAGGAAATACGCCGGCGCTTACCGGCTGCGCGAACTCTTCTTCTACCCATGGCTTCCACCCTGCGAGGTTAAGCTCCCAGACTAACAGATTGCCGTGCCCGAATTCACGAACAAGTCGCTTGGCCACCGCCAACAAAGTCGCTATGCTGCAAGCCTAATGGACAAACAGTCACATTAGGAATCCCAACTTGCGCCCGCTCAAGCATCTCTTACAAAACAATAGACACTGGTCTCTCGCCACCCGCGAACAGAAACCGGACTTCTTCCTCAAACTCTCCGAACAGCAATCCCCCGAATATCTGTGGATCGGCTGCGCCGACAGCCGGGTGCCGGCCAACGAAATCGTCGGCCTGCTGCCGGGAGAACTGTTCGTACACCGCAACGTGGCCAACGTGGTGGTGCACACGGATCTCAACTGCCTGTCGGTATTGCAGTACGCGGTGGAAATCCTCAAGGTCAAACACATCATCGTCTGCGGCCACTATGGCTGCGGCGGTGTGCAGGCGGCGCTGCACAACCAGCAGCTGGGGCTGATCGACAACTGGCTGCGCCATATCCAGGATGTGCGCGACAAGCACCACACGCTGATCGACCTCTTCCAGCAGCAGGAGCGCACCGACCTGCTGTGCGAACTGAACGTGCTGGAGCAGGTGATCCACGTGTGCCAGACCACCATAGTGCGCGATGCCTGGCGCTCGGGACAGAAGCTGTCGGTCAACGGCTGGGTCTACGGCCTCAAGGACGGCCTGGTGACGGACCTGGGTATCTCCATGACCCATCCCGGGGAGATCGCCGAGGTCTATCACAGTGCGCTGACCAATATCGCCCAGCGCGACAACGAGTAGCGACTTCCCCGAATATTTTCCTTAATATTCCCCGTCCAGATTTTTCGTCAACCCGGCCGCCGCCGGGTTTTCTATAGATGACCGGGGGAACAATGGCCGATTACCGCGTTTGGGAATGCCAGATCTGTGGCTGGGTTTACGACGAAGCCAAGGGTTGGCCCGAGGACGGTATAGCGCCCGGCACCCGCTGGGAGGACATCCCCGACGACTGGTGCTGCCCCGAGTGCGGTGCGGCCAAACAGGACTTCGACATGGTCGCGGCAACGCCGGATCAACAGCCGCAGGAGACGGCTCCTCTCGCCGCGCGCGAACGGGATTCCACTGCCACAGCACCGAGCGCGCCCGCTGAGGGCGACGGCTACCGCATCTGGGAGTGCATGGTTTGCGGCTGGGTCTACGACGAATCCAAGGGCTGGCCGGAGGACGGCATTGCCCCGGGCACCCGCTGGGAGGATATCCCCGAGGACTGGAACTGCCCCCAGTGCGGCGTGGGCAAGGAGGAGTTCGATATGGTGCTGGTGTCCGGGGCCGAGCCGGCACCGGCACCCACCGTGCCCGCCGACGGTGAAATTCCCTCCGGCGGCGAGCCGGTGGTGATCGTCGGCACCGGTCTCGCCGGCTACAACCTGGCCCGCGAGTTCCGCAAACTGGACCAGTCGACACCGCTGCTGCTGATCACCGGCGACGACGGCACCCTCTACTCCAAGCCGCTGCTGTCGGCCTCCCTTGCCCACGGCAAGACACCGCAGCAGCTGGCCAGCGCCTCCGCCGAGGAGATGGCGCGGGAGCTGAATGCGGAGATTCTGGTACACACCCACGTGACCGATATAGACGCCGAGTCGAAAGTCCTGACCCTGGTGCCAGAGAACGGCAGCCACAGCGCGGAACTGCGTTACCGCAAGCTGGTCTTGGCCACCGGCGCCGGCTGTCGGGCCCTGCCCGCCATCGACGGCGACGGCCACTCGCGCCTGTTCCGCATCAACAGTCTCGGCGACTACCACCGCTTCCGCACCGCCATGGTAGGGCGCAAGCGCGTGCTGCTGCTGGGCGCAGGCCTGATCGGCTGTGAGTTCGCCAACGACCTGACCCAGGCCGGCTTCGCGGTGCAGATGGTGGATCCGCTCGACTGGCCCCTGGCCAGCCTGCTGCCGGAAGCCGCCGGCCGCGATATCCAGCGCACGCTGGAAAGCCACGGCGTGCGCTTTCACGGTAATGCCCGGGTCACGCGCCTGGAGCGCAGTGACAGCGGCATTCGCGCACAGCTGGACAACGGCGAGTGTATAGAGGCGGATATCGCCCTGGCCGCCCTGGGCCTGCAGGCCAATACCGGCCTCGCCGAGGCGGCCGGCCTGAAGGTCGAGCGCGGTATCGCGGTCGACCGCCAGCTGCGGACCAGCGATGCCCATATCTACGCCCTCGGCGACTGCGCCGAGGTGGATGGCCATCTCCTCTACTTTGTCGCGCCGCTGATGGCCTGCGCCCGCGCCCTGGCCAAAACCCTGGCCGGCACCCCGACGCCGGTGCACTACGGCGCCATACCGGTAGCGGTCAAGACCACCCTGCGCCCCACCACCGTCTGCCCGCCGCGCCCCGGCGCCGAAGGCAGCTGGCATATCGACAGCGCCGAGAGCGGCGTGCGGGCGGAATTCCGCGGTGCCGACGGCCGCCTGCTGGGCTTCGCCCTGACCGGCGCCGGCATTGCCGCTCGGGACCAGCTGACCGCCGAGTGTGCGCCCCTGATGGCCGAATAATGCCGTAGGGAGCGCCGCGGGCCCGCAGTCCACTTCGGTCCTTAGGTGGTGCGCACGGCGCCCCCTACGTAGACAGCACACAATTCCGGAGACCAAGCGCGATCCCGGAGACAACACACAAGCCCGGAGACCACGCGCAAACCCGGAGGCAAAACGCGCAATAAGGGCACTTTTGCCGTAGAATGGCCGCCAGCACAGATTTTGCACAAAAATTAAACGACGGTATGACCACAGAAAGCAGCCAAGTCCTCACTCCCTCGGCCGATCAGGGTCGCGCCCTGCGCGACACCCTGGGCCACTTCGCGACCGGTGTCACCGTAGTCACCACCCGGGATGCGGCCGGCCAGCCGGCGGGTATGACCGTCAACAGCTTCAACTCCGTATCCCTGGATCCGGCCATGGTGCTGTGGAGCATCGACAAACAGGCACTCGGCTACCAGGCCTTCACCGGCCAGGAGCACTTCGCGGTGCATGTGCTGAAGGCCGACCAGCAGCATATCTCCAACCTCTTCGCCGGCCGCGGCGCCGACAAGTTCGGCCAGGTGCACTGGCGCACGGGCCCGGACGGGATACCGCAACTGGAAGGTTGCGCGGCCTACTTCCACTGCCGCCGGGTGCAGTGCATCGACGGCGGTGACCACACGATACTGCTCGGCGAGGTGCTGGAGTTCACCGCCGGCGGCGGCGAACCGCTGGTATTCCACCGCGGCCGCTACCGCGCCCTGGCCGGTGACTGACCCCCCCAGCACACCTGAAGGCCACTTTTAGTGCCAATTGATCTAAAAACAACCAGCTCACTGGTCGCACTGTAATCCCGGCGTCATACTTCATAGGCAGGCTGAAGCCGATCAAGCTATCGGGGCAGAGATTCATGCAGACACCCGGCACCCTCTTCTGTTTCGCCCACCGCGGCTACCGCCAGCGGGCCACGGAGAATACCCTGCAGGCCATAGCGCACGCGCTGGAATTCGATGTCGACGGTATCGAGATCGATATCTGGAATGTTGGCGGCCAGCTGCTGGTCAAGCACGACCGCCGCCTGGGGCGCCTGATTGCCGGCAGCGAGCTGCTCACCGACATGTGTCCCCAAGCCCTGCGCGAGAAGCTGCTGCCCTGCGGCGGCCGGGTGCCGACACTGCGCGAAGTGCTGGAACTGGTGGGCAACAATGCGCAGCTGAATATAGAGATCAAGGGCAACAACTGCGCGGCACTGGTGGCCTCGGAGCTGGAATCCTACGTCTGCGACAGCGGCGCCTCCTTCGAACAGTACCTGATCTCCTCCTTCGATCACCGCCAGGTCTACGAGAGCCTGCAACTGCTGCCGGAAGTCCGCCGCGGTGTACTGCTGGCCGGTATTCCCCTGGATCTGGCCGCCTGTGCCGAACCGCTCAAGGCCTACTCGATGCACCTGAGCCTGGACTTCGCCGACGCGAACCTGATCGCCGACGCGAAAAAACGCGGCCTGAAGAGCTATGTGTTTACCGTCAACAACTCCGATGACCTGGCCCTGGTCGCCGCCATGGGCGCGGACGGCGTCTTTACCGACGAACCGCACTTGGTCATGGAATACAATGCGTGTATTACCACCGATGCGCTGGTGCAGCAGCTGCAGACGGGTGACAGCGATATTTCGCAGGCACCGTAATAGAAATCGGCAGCCCTGATCCCCAAAAAAAGAACGACACAAGATACCGGCATTTATAGGCCGGTATAAGTTTGCAGGCGCAACTTTGAATTAGCACCCCCCTTCGACTCCGTCACTCCTTTCCACTGGGGCGCCCGGTTTATTTCAGTGTCACAAGTAAAGCAATAAACGTCATATGGCGGAACGATGCCATCGCCAATTGCCCGCATCCATAAACTCCAATATTCTCGAACAACGGACGCACCGGAGGGCCATTTCAAAAAATACTGAAAAGTCAGGACATACCCAAAATGGAAGCTGTGGTATGAACGATTCCATTCGGGGAAACATCTTCAAAAATCAGAAAGATAAAAAGACGCCCGGAGAAATCATGAAAGATCATCAAAACGGAAGTTCCCTGCGATTCCCCCTGAAACCGCTCGCCGCTGCCGTGGCTGCTCCCGGCCTGGCGATAGGCCTGTGGCTGCCGGCCGGCGCTGCGGCGGAAGAGGCCGTACTGGAAGAAGTCGTCGTCACTTCGACCAAGCGCGAGGCCTCACTGCAGGAGATACCGCTGAGTATCAGCGCCGTCTCCGGGGAGAAACTGCAGGCGGCCGGTATCCAGGACTTTGAAGATGTCGCCGCATCGGTGCCGTCACTCTCGTTCAAGTCCTCCGGCCCCGGGCGCACCAAGCTCAATATCCGCGGCATCTCCTCGGTTACCGGCGTGGCGCCCACGGTGAGTTACTACATCGACGAAATGCCCATATCGACCATTTCCTCCGGTTCTTCCACTTCCTTCGCCTCCACCATTGTCAGCCCGAAAATGTTCGACCTGGATCGGGTGGAAATCCTGCGCGGCCCCCAGGGCACATTATTCGGCTCCAGCTCCATGGGTGGCACTGTGCGCATCATCACCGCGCAGCCGAATCTCGACAGCGCCGAAGGCAGGGTTGCCGCGGAGTTTTCCTCCACCGCCGGCGGCGGCATGAACTACCTGCTGAACGGTATGGGCAATATGCTGCTGGGCGAGAATGCGGCGCTGCGCGTCGAGGCTTCCAGCAGCGACCGCAGCGGTTTTGTCGATCGGGTATTCGAGGGCGGTTCAGAAGAGGATGTCGACGCGGAGGAGACTCAGCTGATCCGCGCGGCCCTGCGCTACCAGCTGACAGATTCCACCTACATCCAGCCCGCCGTCTTCCACCAGACACTATCCATGGACGGCAAGCCCAACTTCGACGGCCCCGACCGCGACGATGAGCAGGTCCGCCCCTTCGACGCCGCCGAACCCTTCGAGGACACCTTCACCCTGGGCAGCGTGACCCTCGGCAGCGACTTCGAAACCCTCTCCCTGGGAACAATGTCCCTGGTGGCCAACTTCTCCATAATCGACCGGCGCTTCGACAATGTCGAGGATATGACCGACCATGTGATTTTCCTGCAGCCGATCTTCGGCTACGACATGCCGTCGGCGGCGGCACTCGTCGACGAGTCGGTAACCCTCGACGACCGCACCCTGGAAATACGTCTCTCCTCGCAGACGGACTCCGACTTCCAGTGGCTCGCCGGCTTCTACCGCAAGGACGCGGAGGTCAATGCGGATTACCGTATGGACCGCGGTTTCGAGTATGTCACCGCAAACGGTCTCGCCAACACCAACGACCGCAGCAGCTACGAGGAAACCGCTTTCTTCGGCGAGGGCAGCCTGACCTTCGCCAGTGACTTCACCTTCACCCTGGGCCTGCGCCGCCTCGAGTACGATTTCGAGCAGCACAAGGAGGACTGGGGTTTCGCCTATGCCCCCATCGAGGGCCTGAGCGAGGCAGAGGCCAATATCCTCGATGTCAGCGCCTCGGACGAGGAGCTGAACTACCGCGCGACCCTGGCCTGGCAGTTCTCCGAGATGGGCCAGGTCTACGCCACCGCCTCCGACGCCACCCGCCCCGGTGGCGGCAACCGCTCGATTCCGCGCAGCGAGGACCCGGGCACCGGCAACGCCTACGCCTGCAACAACGACCTCAATGCGCTGGGTATCAGCGGCAACCCGACCACCTATGCCGGCGATGTGGTCGACAACCTGGAGCTGGGCCTGAAACTGCAGCCCACCGACAGCCTGCGTATCAACACCGCCGTCTATCGTATCGACTGGAAGGATATTCAACAGCGCGTCAACACCTCCGGCGCCTGCGGCTTCAACTTCACCGCCAATGTGGGCGGGGCCGTCTCCACCGGCTTCGAGCTGGAGGCCGTCGCCGCGGTGACCGAGCGCCTGACGCTGAATGCCGGCGTCGGCTATACCGATGCGGAATTCACCGAGACGGTGTCGACCGCGGGCATCACCGAGGGTGACCGCTTGACCGACGTGCCGGAGATGACCGCCAGCCTCTCCGCCGACTGGTCCATGCCGCTCGCATCCGGCGAAGTCTTCGTACTGGGCAGCATCAACTATGTCGACGAAACCCTGGAGGTGCCCGGCAGTGCGTCCAGCGACGTCTCCGGCTTCGATATCGACTCCGGCAACGCCAAGCCCAGCTACACCATCGCCAACCTGCGCATCGGCTACGCCAGCTTTGAAAACTGGGAGGCCAGTTTCTTCGTCGACAACCTGACCGACGAGGTGGCCATCTACTCCTACAACGACGCCATAGTGTTCAACCTGCCCGGCTTCGACCGCACGGCGCGAAACCGGCCGCGGACCATGGGGCTGTCGGCGCAGTACAGTTTTTAGTTCATCCCTCTTTTTCTCCACAAAAAAAGGCCGGCGCCAAGCGCCGGCCTATCAATGCGCAAAAAATGACAGGACTGTTAGAAATTCGCGCTCGCGCGCAGGTACCAGAAGCCGCCGTTAAAGCCGAAGGGTGAAGTCAGGGACTGGCGCGCACCCAGGAACTGCAGAGTTCCGTCGCCTTCTTCATCCGCTTCCACATCGAAAATATTCTCGCCACCCAATGCGATGGTGTAATTTTCCGCGAGCGTGAAACGGGCTTCGATATCCGTCAGTATCTCAGCGCCATAGCTGGTGGCGTTGGAGGTATCGTTGCCATCCGCCTCCAGCTGTCCGCCAGTGGATTCCCAATCGCCATAGCGATTGAAACGCAGGTAGCCAGCCAGTATGCCGCCGGTATCGTAATCGAAGGTCAGGGTGCTGCGCTGGCTGGGCACCTGATTTTCGAAGTCGAATACACGGGTGGCATTGATCGTGTTGGGCGCCACTTTGGTGACTTCCTGCTGGTTGTAGTTGTGGCGCAGGTCTACGGTCAGCAGGCCGCCGGCCAGATCAAAGTCGCTGGTAATCGCCAGGTCGATACCGCTCACTTCAGAATCGAAGGCGTTGGTAAAGTAGTTGACGTTGCTGTCCAGCAGCAGGTCCGCATCCGCGATACCGGCATTGGTCAACATCGCCACCTCGGCAGCGCCAATCTTGTTGTTGCGCAGTGCCAGGCGATCCTCGATATCGATGTTGTAGTAGTCGATGGTGATGCTGGTGTTATCCAGCGGGTTGATAACAGCACCGAGCGTAAAGCTGGTCGACTCCTCCGGATTCAGTGCAGTGGAGCCCAGGGCCTGCGCCAACGGGTGATCCACCGGATAGGTACCGCTCGGAATCAGTCCGCCGCCAGCCTGGGCAGTGGTGGTCACGTTGAGCGTATTGACCTGGCCCGGAGTGGGTGCACGGAAGCCGGTATTGGCCGTGGCGCGCAGTGCGAAGGCCTCGTTGAAGTCGTAGCGCGCAGACAGCTTCCAATCGGAAGTGGAGCCGAACAGGTCGTAGTCCTCGAAGCGCAGCGCCGCACCCAATGTCAGTTGATCCGTCACATCCGCTTCCAGGTCGACATAGGCTGCCACACTCTCACTGCTGTAGCTGCCCTCGGCTTCGGTGGGGAAGCCCTGGAAACCGTCGGAACCGACGCCGAATATGGCCGCGGTCGGCCCAACGGCAATGGACGCCTCGTCACCGGCACCTATCTTGTAGGTCTCCTCGCGCCACTCGGCGCCAAACGCCAGGTTCAGCGGCGAAGAGAAGGCTGCCACATCAATCGGCTGTACGAAGTCCGCGTTTACGCTGCTCTCTTCCTGGGTCAGTGTCCCGGGTTTAAACGTGGTCGGAGAAAGTGCACCCAGACTCGGATTAATAGAATCCTTCAGTACATAGGACACCTCGTTCTCGGCGCTGCGCGCGCGCAGGTCCCAGCTCATGCCGGAGGCCAGTTCGCCGCGGGCACCGAACACGACGGAGATATCCTCGATATCGGCGCCGAATTGCGGGTTATAGCCACCGGGGAACTGGGTGTAGATGGGGTTGCGCAGCACATAGCCACTGGGACTGCTGCCATCCGCCACCAGGTAGTCGGACGGATTCAATCCCTGAGCGGTGATGCTATTTATCAGGGACTGTGGCGCCGGGTCGGGCATAAAGTCGCCGTTCTCATCTTTCTGCAAGGTCGGCCGGGCGCCAAATTCATGTTCTGGATCCAGCACCGGACCACGGTAGAAGAAATCCGATATTGTGGAGTTATCGGAGTAACCGAAGTTACCGTACAGCTCGACACTGTCGTTCAGATCAAAACCCGCGTTTACGAACAGCTTGGTGGTTTCCACTTCAGGATCGCCCCAGCGCTGACCGAGGCCGTCCAGGGGCACCAAGTCTTCGCCCACCACGGAGCCGACAAACTCCGCATCCGGGCGCGCGGCGCCGCGCCAGGTCTTGTCGGCGGTGGAGTGCTCGACAGTGGCATTTACAAAGCCGTTTTCACCCAGCCCAAAGCCGGCATTGGCCGCCAGGCTGGTGCGGGTGCCATCCCCCTCGAAATACTCGCCGGTCTGCGCGGAGACACTGACGCCCTCGGCGGCGTCCTTCAGCACCACATTGACTACGCCGGCAATGGCATCGGAACCGTACTGGGCCGAGGCGCCATCGCGCAGCACCTCCACGCGCTCAATCGCCATCGACGGGATCGCGGAAAAATCCACCGCCTGGGCACCCTGGTTGTTGGTACCCAGCGGTGCCAGCTGCAGGTTCACCAGCGCGGAGCGGTGGCGGCGGGTGCCGTTGACCAGCACCAGCGTCTGGTCCGGGGACAGGTTGCGCAGGGTCACCGGGCGGATAAACGCCGTGCCGTCGGCGATCGGGAAGCGCTGGGTATTGAATGACGGCGCTATCTTGGCCAGGGACTCGGTCAGGTCAAAACTGGCCTGGTCCGCCAGCTTGGCGCCGCCGACCACATCTACCGGGGACAGGGTTTCCGTGGGGGAAACGCCTTCCTTGCGTGTGCCGATAGTGACGACCTCTTCCATCGCCTGATCGGCAGATGGTGCCTGCTGCTCCTGCGCCAGGGCGCTACCGACAGGAATGGCCAGAGCCGCGGCGATGGCCAGCGACAGGGGTTTTTTAAATGAATGGGAATACATGTCTGCCCGTCCTCTCTCGTTATCGTTATTTAATCGAGCGTCACGCCGTCCGATACCCCAGACTCAAGCGTGCGGCGAGTACTTTTTGAGCAGCCCGATTTATGGGCGCGCTATTGTTGTGCGGTCAGAGTATTCAAATCGGTCAAGACGGGCAATGTCCCGGGAAGAGATCACAAAGAACCCGGTCAATGCCGGGTAAGTTTGTTACAAGTGAGAATGTTTTAAGTGCCATTAAGGATGACCATTGCAATACATGGGGATTATTAGGTGAAATCTTCTTTTGTGGTGCGAGTGTTCCAACCCGTTATCCTCAGGGCAGTAAGCTTCTGTCACAAATAGCGACTGTTTTTGCCACGAGCGTCATACAAATAATGGACAGGTATCACAAAAGGAAAGAATGGCAGGAAGCGGTGAAACATATTTGCCTGAGAAGTATCAGCAAGTGAGCAGCGCCAACCGCCTGCTTTTGGCGACCGGTGATGGATTTGGCCTGAACCAACCCGCTTTGCGGTACAGAATCCACAGTGCTAAAACCCTCTCGACGTATGCCTGACTGCCGCCCTGTGCGCGGCAAAGCCGACACCGCCCAGCGCTCGTCAAACTGCCGCACAGGCCCATCGCCATATTCTGCGAATCAGCCCCCAGGAGTAAACTCGCAAACAACCGCGAGCTGATTGTTCCCTTCGTTCGACTCATCTACCTGCCCGGTGGCATCGGCGGTCACGGTGAAGTTTACCGACTGTGCATCCGGATCCGGCAGCGGCACCGGTTCGAATTCGGTTTCCTCTCCAGGGGCGAGCGGTGGCGTATCCAGGCTGATAGGCGGATTACCGGCGAACGCGATTTCGGTTGTGGTTGCCGGGGCGTTGCCCTCTCCCTGATTCAGCACCGAAACAACGATGCCTCCATCTGTCAGCTCGCAGGATGCCTTGGGAACCAGGTCGACAATTTGATTGCCGTGAATCTGCTTGTGCAGAGCGGTATAGGCCCCGGTGACCCGGATGCGGTTCGAAGAGGCGTTGACAATGATATAACCCTTGATCAGCGGCTCATCGTCATCAATGGCGTGGGATGGCTGCTGGTCGGCCTCAGACAGTTTCTTGCGTATGTCCCCACAGTTAATCTCGATACCCCTGAAAGGACCGATAAATTGCTCTTCAGGGCTGGTAGCCGGCGGCGTCGCCGGATAGACAAAGGCGGCACGCCAGGAGACTTCGTGGGAGTTATTATCATCTGGGTTGACGATACTGATTTCCGATCGATAGACGGCTCGCACCAGCGGGTGATCTGTTTTCGTTTCGCCACAGATATACTTGGCAGAATATACATTTGCATCCGGGCCCTTGGGTACATACTCGATATCGAAGGAGAGCCCGGCGCCAACGCCGGTCACCTCCGGCTTTGTGTCGCACCCCGCCAGCAATTGAAGCAACAGAATGCCTAAAGCTGCGACAACAATTGCGCCTTTGCGGCCTGAACGAAGTTCGCTAACAGACAATTTCCCAAACATAGTCCTCACCCTATTCGCCGGAAGGCTGACATTGGCAGGCAACCGCCGCATCTGTTTCATACAACTGTTAAAGAAATACTTCACAGTCAGCCCGACTCTCCAAAAATTTCCAGATCAATAGCTGTCCCCTCCGGGAGTATCGGGCGGGCCATCCCTGGTTGATTCAGATCTTGAGGGTTCCGGTTCAAGCCTATCCAGATCCCGCTGCAACATCCGCGAGCGATTTTCCTCTAGCTCCCGCAGTCGCACCTGCACCCGTCCGTTGAAGGAATCCCCCGGATATTCACCCTGTGCATTCGCAGCGCCCGCCTCGAGCCCCGTCAACAGGGCCAGGGCCTGATCCACGCCCGTCACTGCATAGACAGAAAACTTCTGTGCGCGCACCGCTTCCACCACTTCGTCCTTGAGCATCAGGTGTTGCACATTGGCTGCGGGAATAATTACCCCCTGCTCACCGCTGAGCCCGCGCTCTTTGCAGATATCGAAGAAGCCCTCGATCTTCTCGTTGACGCCGCCCACAGCCTGCACCTGCCCCAGTTGGTTGACTGAGCCGGTGACGGCAAAATTCTGCCGCAGCGGCACCAGCGCAACAGCGGACAACAGCGCGCAGAGTTCGGCGAGTGAGGCGCTGTCGCCGTCGACCGGGCCGTAGGACTGCTCGAACACCAGGCTGGCGGACAGGGACAGCGGCTGGGAAGCGGCATAGCGGTTAGCGAGGAAAGACTGCAGGATAAGCACACCTTTGGAATGCAGCGGACCGCCCAGTTCCGACTCGCGCTCTATATCCACCATTTTGCCGCTGCCAAGGCGCGCGGTGGCGGTGATGCGCGAGGGACGACCGAAAGCGATGTCGCCGAGCTGGATGACGGAAAGGCCGTTGACCTGCGCCACCTGTTCGCCCGCGGTGTCGATCATCAGTATGTCGCGGGCGATGGATTCCTGCAGCCGTTCCTGCCACTGGCGCTGGCGGTATTCGCGCTGTTCTATGGCTTTCTGCACATGCGCCCGCTCTACCCGATCGGCCTCTTCGCGCCGACACCAGTAGTCCGCCTCGCGCAGTAAATCGGCCAGGCGCTCACCGTGCAGCGACAGTTTTTCCGCATCCCCGGCCAGGCGCGCGGCCTGCTCCACCACCCGCGCCAGAGCCTCCTTCGACAGCGGTTGCAGCTGCTCCCGCTTTGCCAGGGCATCTATGCGCCGCGCGTAGGCGGCCACGCTGTCACGCTCCCGCGCCGTGTCCTCGGCAAAGTCGGCGTAGACCTTGAACAACTGCTTGAATTCCGGGTCGTGGGTTTTCAACAGGTAGTAGAGCCAGCGCTCGCCGATCAGCACTAGATTCACGTTCAGTGGTATCGGCTCCGGCTCCAGGGTGGTGGTGGACAGCAGTCCCATCTGCAGTTCCAGGGGCTGGATTTTCATTTCCCGCGAGCGCAGCGCCCGCTTCAGGGTTTCCCAGACGAAGGGCGTCATCAATACCCGGTGAGCGTCCAGGATCAGGCAGCCACCGTTGGCCCGGTGCAAGGCGCCGCCCTTGATCAGCTTGAAGTGGGTGGTCAGTGTGCCCATCTGCGACTCGTGCTCTATGCGCCCGAGCAGATTGGTATAGGTGGGGTTGTCCTCGTAGACCACCGGCGCACCCCGGGCATCGCCGTTGTCCACCAGGATGTTCACGCGATAATGGGTGAACTCCCTGGCGCGGATCAGTTTTCCGGCGGCGACACCCTCTTTCTGTGCACGCTCCCCGGCCGCGCGAAAGTCGTCGGCGTTCTCGACCACCTGGCGGCGGACCTGCTCGATAAAGTCCTGCACCTGATCCAACCTCTGGTAGCGCCGGCGCAGCCAGTCGATGCGTTCGTCCAGTGTAAGATGCAGGAACTCGCGGTTTAATCGCTTCAGATCCTTGGCCAGCTTCTCGTGCCAGCGCAGCCCGCGGCCGAGAGTCTCCTTCAGGTCGACGTTGACCGTTTCGATATTATCCTTGAGACGCTGCTGCTCATCCTCCGGCAGTTCGGAAAACTGCTTCGGGGTAATAAATTCGCCGTCGGCCAGCGGCCCTATGGTGTAACCGGAGGGCGTGCGTACCACGCCGATACCAATTTCCCTGGCGCGTTCCACCAGGTCGGCAAAGGCCTGTTCCTCGCGGTCCTCCACCTGCTGCTTGAGCTCGTCCCGGCGCGCGCGGTACTCATCGCTTTTGAAGATATCGGGAATCGCGGTCAGCAGGTGCTCGAGCAGGTTGTCGATGTCGCGCCCGAGCTGGCGCCCGGTGCCGGCGGGCAGTACCAGGGCGCGCGGTTTGTGTTCGGCGTCGAAATTGTGGATATAGCAGAGGTCTGAGGCCTGCTCCTGCTTTTGCGCCCAGGTGCAGATGCGCTTTTTCACCAGCGCGTGCTTGCCCAACCCCACCGAGCCGGCCACATAGAGGTTGTAACCGCGGCCGGACATATCCAGCGCAAACGCCAGCGCCTCCAGCGCGCGCTCCTGGCCAAAGGGGCGACTCTCGATACTCTTTTCTGCCCCCGGCTCCATTTCCAGCCACTCCAGCGGGCAGTGTCGGTAGAGTTGTTCCGGTAGCAGAGGATCTGGATTCATGGGCGCTGACTTGGACTAGGCGTAAATATCAGCCGACAGCGCAGTCTGCGCTGTCGACCCCGGGTCTTTCAGTTTAGACGCCAGCCAAGTCCAGGCGCCGCCTAGTCCGGTCGCACGGCGCGATTGAAAGCGCCAGATGAATCCGCCCGGCTGTCGAAATCCGCCGCTTTAAACGCCGCATCGTCCGGCAGTACCAGGTTGAGTCCATGGCTCTCATCCACGGAAACTGCCAGCGCCACCCGGCTGCGCAGATCCAGTAGATGGCCGCCGAGTTTGCGTTCGGCGTCGACAAAATGCATGTGGTAGCCACTGCCACTGGTACTGCCCAGGTAGGCGGGGAAGCGGAAGGCCACGATGGTGCCGCGGATATTTTCGCGCTCGTAGATTCTCTGTCCCCGCACCACCTGGTCGATGGGGGGATAGGGCCGCTTCTGGGGCGGAACGCTGCGCAGCTTCAGGTAATCAAATTCGCCGTCGATGCGCAGGGCGTAAATCAGGTTGGGGCTGGGCAGCTGCCGGTCGAGTTGGCGCACAGCGTCGTCGTAACTGTCCACCGGCGGCAGTTGCAGACGGAGATCATCACCGAAGCGTTTGATAAACATGAACGGTGTCCGCTCTTCCGGATCCACTTCGCGCAGGCGCCCGTCCGGATAGCGCGCCTGGTAGACAGTGCCGTCGAGCAGGATCACTTCACCGTCCACCGGGCTGAGGCCGCCGAGCCCGAAATCGCCGAAGCGCAACAGCTGGTGAAAGGGCGTCGGGCCCTCCAGCAGTCCCTGGGTCAGTACCGCGGTTGGGGCCAGCTGGTAGAGGGCGTCTTCGGCGCTATAGGCGTTTTCTTCTGCCCTGACAATCGCTGTCAGCAAAGACAGCGCGACGGCCAGCGCCGCGTGAAAAGGACTCGACATAAATATCTCCCGCTTTTTAACGATTGAAGTCTGTACTCGGCTCAGGGAGCCATATCCAGGTGGTGCACCCCATGGGGCATGGGTATACGGCCCAGCGGCTCGAGGCCTTGTTCCGATACTCGAAATACTTCGATGCCACCACCGTGCAGGTCCCGGTATTCGAAGACGCTGGCCAGGAAGTAATGACCGGATGCGTCGAAAGCCCCGCCCTCCGGCAGCACTGCGGTGAATGGTCTGTCGACAATTTTTTTCAGGGAGCCGTCGGCGGCATCAAAGCGAAATAGTGACACGGAGGCATGGCGCTGGAAGCGGGGACTGCCGGCGGGGAAGACGGTACCCCGCATATTGACGGTGGCGACAAAGCGTCCGTTGCGGCTGATGGCCAGTCCCTCCGAGGAGATATCCGAGCGCGTCCTGTGCACCACCCGGTGTGCGGGTGCCACCGCGCCGGCCCTGCCGAGGCGCACCACCGTCAGCTGCGAAGCGCTCTCGGGCAATCGGCCTGCCAGGTCGACAGCGTCAAAATTGCGCCCCCAGTCGGCGGTAATATAGTGGCGCCCATCCGGCGCGAAGCGCCCCACGAAAGGATCCCGCCCCACTTCCACCGCCGCCCCCCAGGGACGCGGTGAGAAGTGCCCACCGCTCTCTTCCAGGACCACAAACAATATCCGGTTCTCGGTGTGGAAATTGATCGCGAGAATGCGCCCGGACGGATGCCAGGCGACATTGCTTGCGCGCGGCGCCCGACCCGCACCGGCGATTTCCGCCAGGTCAAATTTCTGCACAGAACCGAAGCGCCCGCCGGCACAGGGCACCAGGTGCAGCCAGCTGCCACCGGAACCGTTGGATACGACGGCAATTGTGCGCCCGTCGGGACTGATATCCAGGGCCTCCGGAAAGTCGTCCAGTTCGACAGCATCGGCAAGTTTTGCCGGCGCACCCGCAGGTAGTGCAACCGCAAACAGCCGCCGCCCCGGCGCCAGTTCAGCGATACGGCTGGCACCCGGGGTTCGCGGCGCCAGTCGCTCGATCACATAGACACTTCTGCCGTCCGCCGCCAGGCGCAGGACCTCCGGTGGGGCTGTGACAGAATTGGAGATGGGTAGCGATTCGCGCCGCCAGCCACCGCCGCTGCGGCGCAGCAGCACCAGGGTATCCCGGAAACCGGCGGAGTCAGGCGCAAGATCGCCGCTGGCATAACTACCAGCGACAAAGTCGCCGTCGGCGACCGCGGCAATCACGCCCGCATCCACCTGCGCCAGTACCTTGTCGGGCAAAACCTCTGTGGTGGCACTCACAGGTGTCGCGACAAATAAAAGGCAACCGAGCTTGCTGCGCCACGAAAACAATCCACGCCGCCCTTTCACTTGCGCCTCCTTTCGGTCGAGCCGTTGTCCCGAACACGAAATTTAGCGGCAGCGGCGAGAATGAGAAACCGGACTGCAGTCAACAGTTTGTTGCGCGCAGATCACGAATTGCGAATTGGAGCGGGCGAAACCTGCTCAGGCCTGCAGTTCGAAGCCGGGCACCCTGCCCCGCAGTGCCGAATCCCACGCCGGAATTCCGTCGAAGGCCGAGGCGAGGAAGTCGACGGTGGCGCGCACCTTGCGGGACAGCTGTCGCGTGGATGGATAGATGGCGTGAATCGCGGTCGGCTCGAATTCGTAGCCCGGCAGCACGCGCACCAGTTCGCCGGACAGCAGCGCACTGGAAATGGAAAAGGTGGCGCCCAGCGCTATGCCGAGCCCGCCCTTGGCGGCCTCGGTCAGCACCTCGCCGTTGTTGCACACCAGCGGGCCCGCCGCGGCGACGGCCACCGGTCCCTCCGGGCCCACCAGCCGCCACTGGTACGGCCTGTCCAGCCCGGTGAAGACCAGGCAATCGTGATCGTCCAGGTCCGCCGCCGTCTGCGGCGTGCCGCGGCGCTTGAGATAGTCCGGGCTGGCCACCAGCAGGCGGCGGTTGGCGCAAAGTCGCCGCGCAATCAGGCGCGAATCCGCCAGGGCGCCGATGCGCACGGCGAGATCCATTCCCTCCTCGATCAGATCGACAAAGCGGTCGCTGAGGGACAACTCGATCGACATCTCCGGGTATTTCTCCCGCAGTGGCTGCAGCAGCGGCACTATGTGCTGGCGGCCGAACACCACCGGGACATTGAGCCGCAGCAGGCCGCGCGGTTGCAGGCTGGCGGCCGAGGCCTCGGCCTCCGCCTCGTCCAGGTCCCGCAGTATCTGCAGTGCCCGCTGGTGGAATACCGATCCGGTTTCCGTCAGGGATAGCCGGCGCGTGGAGCGCTGCAGCAAGCGCACGCCCAGGTGCTCCTCCAACCGGGAAATGACCCGGCTCACGCCCGAGGGAGTCATGCCCTGTTCCTCCGCCGCGCGCGCGAAGTTCGAGTGCTTCACCACACTGGCGAAAACGGCAATTGCGGAAGTGTCCAGGGGCATGGAGCTGTCCGTAGCATTATTTTCGGCGAGACGGCACAGCCTATCACGCCCCCGTTCGGCATTGTTGACTGCAGATCACGAAACCTGTGCCCGCAAACGGATTTATTCCGCAGGCTTCCCTGCGGCAGAGTAACCGTCGACTAGCCACGGCCATTCACAGCGACGGAAGAGACTTATGAGCAATAAAAGGCGCAATTTCCTCAAAATAGGCGCGGCCGCCCTGGGCGCGGCGGCGACCTCCGCAGTGCCCGCAGCCGCGCGGGAAAACTCCGCCGGTGCAGACAACAACCGCTTTGCCGGCAAGGTGGTCGCCATTACCGGCGCCACCTCCGGTATCGGCGCCGCGGCGGCGCGGCTGTTCGCCGCCGAGGGCGCGCGGGTCACCTTCTGCGGCCGACAGGAAAAGCTGGGCCAGCGGTTGGAGGAGGAAATCCGCCGCGCCGGCGGTGAGGCGCGCTATATCCGCGCGGATGTCACTGTCCCCGGGCAGGTGGAAATGTTTGTGCAAGAGACGGTGGATACTTACGGCCGGCTGGATACCGGCTTCAACAACGCCGGTGAGGTGACCTTCAAACCGCTGCACCAGATCAGCCTGGAGGAGTGGGAGTGGATCCACAACACCAACCTGCGCGGCGTTTTCCTGGCGATGAAATACCAGATTCCCGAGATTTTAAAAGCGGGGGGCGGCAGCATCGTCATCACCTCCTCCCAGCACGCCTATTCCACCCGCCCCGGCGGCGCCGCCTACGCCAGCAGCAAGCGGGCCCTGGAAGCGCTGGCACAGAGCGCCAGCCAGGATTACGCCGAGCGCGGGTTGCGTGTCAATGTGGTCGCCCCCGGCATCACCGACACGCCCATGTTCCGCCGCGCCACCGGTCACAACGAAGCCGCGGTGGCGCGGGCCAATAATATTGTGCGGGGCGTGAAGCGGGTGGCGCAGCCGGAGGAGATAGCCAGGGTGGCGCTGTGGCTGGCCTCGGAGGAGGCCTCCTATCTGACCGGGACTACGGTGCTGGCCGACGGGGGGCTGTTGAGCGGCTTTGCCTGAAATTCACATTCGTCGTATTTCCGGCACTGTCCGTCCCAAAACTTTCGCAGCAACCTTTCCCTCAATGCGAGCCGCTCACTATGATCACTCGCAATGACACAGTGGCGGACGACGAAAGTCCGCAATAGTGAAAGGGAGGAAGGGGTTTATGCTCAGGAATTGTTGTCTTGCGATCTTGATTGCACTGTTTATTGCCTCGAGCCAGGCGCTCGCCATCTCGCTGGAACCCCGCGAACAAACCGAAATAATCCATACCTCAGCCGACCTGATCGAGGCGCGCTATGTCGATGCGGAAAAAGCAAGGGAAATCGCCGCCGCACTGCGCCGGTCAAGTGACCGGTGGCGGGAGACACGAGAGGGCGATACCTTTGCCAAAGAGGTGACAGAGCTTCTGCGTGAAGTCTCCGGCGACGGGCATCTGGGACTCAGCTACAGTGCGGAACCCATCCCCGAGCAACAGGGGGAGAAAGTCTTTTCCGCCGAGCAAATGCAGCGCTGGTACGGGCCGCAAATCAACCACGGTATCGAGAAAATCGAGCGCCTCGCCGGTAACATCATGCTGCTCGATCTGCGCGTCTTCCCGCCGCCGTCCATGGCCGGCGATGTCTTCGCCGCGGCAATGACGCTGGTGGCCCAGGGGGATGCGCTGATTATCGACCTGCGTCACAACGGCGGCGGGGCCGAGACGATGCAACTGCTGACCGGCTACCTGCTGGAAAAACACAGCCCCCTCAGCGGCAGCTACAACCGCCCCACGGATACCCACAGCCATGTGTCTTCACCGGCCTGGGTGCCGGGGCGCCACTTCGGTTCCAGCAAGCCCCTGTATATCCTCACCTCCCATAGGACCTTTTCGGCCGCCGAGGCGCTGGCCTATGACCTGCAGGCGCTGGAACGCGCCGTGATCGTCGGTGAGACGACCGGCGGCGGCGCCCACCCGTTCGAGTACCGCCGTGTACACCCGCACTTCGCCGTCGACCTGCCGGAAGGCCGTTCAATCAATCCCATCACCGACTCCAACTGGCAGGATGTTGGAGTGAAGCCGGATGTGTCGGTCTCGGCGGAACAGGCCCTGGAAAAAGCGCTGGAATTGGCGCGCGCAGAACTCGGTAAAAGCCACTAGGGCAGCGCGGCACGGAGTAGGCACTAAGTCAGCCGAAATCCTGCCTCTCCATCCACGGAATTATCCGCGCAAAGGCCTTCTCGATATTGTCGATGGAAGTGGCGTAGCTGATGCGCAGCGCGTTGCGACAGGACTCGCCGAAGGTATCGCCGGCGATGGTGCAGACTCCAGTCTCGCGCAGCAGGCGCAGGGCGACATTGTTGCCGTTGACACCCTCGGGCAGAGACGGGAAGAGATAGAAGGCTCCCTCCGGCATATAGCCCTCCAGGTAGGGAGTCTTTTCCACCAGCTGCACCAGGCGATCGCGCCTTTTTTTATAGGTCTCGACTATGCCATCGATGAAACTGCGATCGCCCTTGAGAGCGGCGACGCCGGCCCACTGGCAGGGGGTGTTGGCGACGGTGGTAGTGAACATATGGTAGCGGCGCAGTTTCTTGATCGCGCCCTGGCTGGCGATCATCCAGCCGATACGCATGCCGGCCATGCTGAAGGTCTTGGAGAAGCTGCTGATCACCATCACGTGGTCCAGGTCGGAACAGCAGGAGAGCACGCTGGCGTAGTCGCGGTTGTCGTAGACCAGGTGATCGTAGACCTCGTCGCTGATCACGTAGATGCCCCGGTAGGCCGCCTCCTGCACAATGGTCTCGATGGTCTCGCGCGGATAGACGGTGCCGGTGGGATTGCTGGGGGAATTGAGCACTATCGCGTGGGTGTTGCTGTCGATCGCATCGATAACTTCCTGCGGATCCAGTTGGTGGTTGTTCTCGGCGCGGGTGGGGATATGGCGCACCTCGCCGCCGTTCATACGGATCAGCGGCGCATAGAGCATAAAGGACGGGTCCGGCACTATAAACTCCCGCCCCGGTGCGGAAACGGCGGTCAGTGCCAGGTAGATGGCCTCGGTGGCGCCGGTGGTGACGAGAATATTTTCCGGCGAGATCTCGCGCCCATAGCGCTCGCCGTTGTAGTCCGCCAGGGCGTCGAGCAGTTCCGGCAGGCCCGCGTCCATGGTGTAGCCGGTCTGCCCGGCCTCCAGCGCGTCCACCGTAGCCTGTATTACGTGGGGTGGCGCCGGCGCGTCCGGCTGGCCGATGGACAGGTGGATCACATCGTCCATGGTCGCCGCCATGTTGACCATCTTGCGAATGCCCGGCACCGGAATTGTCAGCAGCGCCGGATTCCAGACCGGGTCCTCGGATTCGTAGAAGTCGAAATCCAGCCCGCTCACGCCTGTTCCCCTTCAATCGCATCGGCGGAAAACAGCTGCGGGCGCCTGTCGGTCAGCGGCGCGGCCAACTGGTAGGCCTGGCCGGCGCGCAGCACAGTGGCATCCTCGAAGCGCCGGCCGACCAGCTGCAGGCCGATCGGCAGGCCGCCGGCGGAGAAGCCGCAGGGCACCGACAGGGCCGGCTGGCCGGTGAGGTTGAAGGGGTAGGTGTAGGGGGTCCAGGAGGGCCAGCGGGTGCTGGGCCAGTCCTCGGGTACTTCGCGCCCGGCCTTGAAGGCGGTAATCGGCAGCGTCGGCGTCAGCAACAGGTCGTACTTGCGGTGAAAATTCGCCATGCGCTCGCACAGGGCGGTGCGCTCGTTGACCGCAGCCAGGTAATCCAACATCGACAACTGAGCGGCCTTGTCCGCCACCGCCACCAGCTGCGGATCCATCAGTTCGCGCTGGCGCTTGCCGATCTCCCGCAGCACATTGGCGGCGCCGCCGTAAAACAGGTGGCCGAAGGCCGCCAGGGGATCGTCGAAGCCAGGGTCCACTTCGGTAATCTCGGCACCGAGGGATTGCAGCAGCCTGGCCGCCTTGTTCACCGCCTGTTCCACTTCGCTGTCCAGCTGTACATAGCCGAAAGCCGGACTGTAGGCGATACGCAGTCCCTGCAACAGCTCTTTGGGCTCGCCCAGGATCTCAGCGAAATAATCGATATCGCGCCGCGGTATCGCCTGAGCGTCGCGGTGATCGGCCTCTGTCAGTACATTCAACATCAGCGCGCAGTCTTCCACCGTCCAGGTCATAGGGCCGGCGTGGGCGAGGGTGCCGAAAGGGCTGGGCGGCCAGTGAGGCACCTCGCCGAAACTGGGCTTCAGGCCGACGATGCCGCAGAAGCCGGCGGGAATGCGGATGGAACCGCCGGCGTCGGTGCCCAGCGCCAGCGGGCCCATACCCAGCGGTACTGCCGCGGCGCTGCCGCCGCTGGAACCACCGGCGGTCTTGTCGGTGTTCCAGGGATTGCGGGTGACGCCGTCGATGGGGTTGTCGGTGACTCCCTTCCAGCCAAACTCCGGCGTGGTGGTCTTGCCCAGGGGCACATAGCCGTTGCGGGCCAGGGCCGCGACGCAGGGTGCCTCCTTGCCCAGGGTGGATTCGGGATCTATGGTCCTGGAGCCCTTCAGGGTCGGCCACATGGGGGTCAGGAACACATCCTTGATCGCCACCGGCACACCGTCCAGCAGACCTTTGGTTTCACCACTCTGGTAGCGCCTTTCCGATGCCCGCGCGAAATCGAGGCTGGTTTCCTCGTCCACCAGGCAGTAGGCGTTGACCGCGGGGTTGCAGCGCTCTATCTGGCGCAGCAGCGCCTGTGTGACCTCTACCGGAGAAAATGACTTGTCCCTGTATCCGGCCAGCAATTCAACCGCGCTCATGCGGGTAAAGTCGCTCATCGGCTTTCCCTCTTGTTGTGGGGAGCCCCTGAAAAACTTAGCGAGCGGGTGGCTGGCGGTGACCGCCGGTGCGCAGCAAGCGGAGTGTACAAATAGTACATGAGCGCTGTGAGCACCGCCGGCCGCCGTCAGGCGCACGCGCAGTGGTTTTTCAGAGATTCCCTCGGTTCTCGCTTTATCCCCCTAGCCTAGTACGAGCTGGCGCCGCTTTTGCGGGATCCATGTGGATTGAACCGCCCCGTTGGTCGCAGACAAAATGAGATTCGCGTCACATTTTCCGCGTTTTCTTCAGGCTACAGACAGGCTCAATGGGATACATTGCCCCTCAACCAATCCTGTGACGGGAAGAAGCAGTGGACCTGAAAAGCAAAATGATTAAACCCGCGACCCTGGCAATAGCGACGGTACTGCTGGCCAGCGGCTGCGCCACCATGAGTGAAGAGGAGTGCATGGTCGCCGACTGGCACGCGATCGGCTACGAAGACGGCGCCGCGGGCCTGCAACTCGGGCAGCTGAGCAAGCGCCGCGAGGCCTGCGCAGATTACGGCGTGCGCCCGGACGCCGCCGCCTACCGGGCCGGGCGCGAAGAGGGGCTGGCCCTCTACTGCACCGAGCACCGCGGCTTTCGCCTGGGCCGCGCCGGTGGCAGTTACAATGGCGCCTGCCCCGCGGACCTGGAGGGCCTGTTCCTGCACGGCTACCAGGCCGGCCGCGAAGTCTACCTGGCCTGGAGCGCCATGAACCAGGTATCCGGGGCCATCAATGATCGCGTCAGTGAGCGCGAACATATCCTCGATGACATCACCGATATGAGCGCGCGCCTGATCAGCGACGAGGCCACCAAGGAAGAGCGCATCACCCTGCTGGCCGATATCGCCCGCCTCAAGGGCCGGCACACCGAGCTGGGTGTGGAAATCGATGACCTGGAACACGAGCTGGCAATGCGCGAGGCGGAGTACCAGGACGTGCAGACGCGGGCGCCCTACCAGTAGGGTGCACCGTGTGCACCGGGCGATCGGTTGGTGCGCACTGCCCCCCCTACGGAGTGCCCTGTAGGAGCGGCCCATGGCCGCGATCAGACCTGCAAACCACTCCAATACCGATCGCGTCCATGGGCCGCTCCTACAAGACCGAACTGGTTACTTCAGGATGCCGCTGGATACTGCCTGCTGCAGCTTCCCCTCTATCACCTGCCAGAGCTCGCGACTGCCGTCGCCGATGCGGCTGTTGACGGCGAACACCTTCTCTTTCGGGATATCGTTTTCCTTCCACGCGTGACCGCCGCCACGCAGGTTGTGCAGCAGCGGCGGCACCCGGTCTATGGCGCGGGCGTACCTGGACTCCGCACTCTCCCCGGCCTCGAACTCGCACCAGAGCTTAAAATATTCGTCGCCCCTATTGTCCGGCAGCATCGCCAATACGCGCTTGACGCCTTCCGCCTCGGCCGTTTTCTGCTGCGCGGTTTCACTCGCATAGACAATGGTGTCGCCCGCATCTATCTCGCCCAGGTCGTGGATCAGCAACATTTTGATCACCCGGTCTATATCCACCGGCTCGTTGGCATAGTCCTTTAACATCAATGCCGCCAGGCACACATGCCAGCTGTGCTCGGCGGAGTTTTCCCGGCGCTCCAGTCCCACCGGCTTTGTCTTGCGCAATACCGCTTTCAGCTTCTCGACTTCGACGATGAATTCCAGGGTCTGCTCGATTTCTTTCACGATTTTTCCTTGCGAGCCACGGGTTTATTTGCATAGGGTGCGCCGCGCGCACCACTGAATTTTCGACACCGTCGACAGTTGGTGCGCACGGCGCATCCTACGGCGTCAATCCGACAGCGGTTTTGGCATGGGCACCTTGAGTTTTTCCGCCCAGGGTTGCAGATCCTGCACAATGGTCGGATAGAGTTCGACGCCCTCTTTCAGCTGTTGCGCGCGCGCGGCCCAGGCGCGCTGGCCCGGCACCCGCACGGGCGCATCGCCGTCGCTGCGGCTGTTCTCCCACAGGTTGCACAGCGCCGCCGTCTGGCGCAGGAAGTCCGCGCGCTGGCCGAAGACCCGAGGGTCGATAATCTGCAGGAATACCGAGTTGGCTTCGTCATCGTCCTTTGCCGAAGCATCGGCGCGACCGTAGCCGCCCAGCGCCATCGACAGCACTTCCAGCATGGCCGACAGGGCCGCACCCTTGTAGCCGTGATCGGCGCCGCCCACCGGCAGTATGCTGCCGCCGTTTTCGAACGCACCCGGATCGTCGGAGAGATTGCCGTCGCTGTCCTTCAGGCACTGGCTCGGCATTTTCCTGCCCTCCCGCGCGGCCCGCGCTACATAGCCACCGGCAGTCACCGACATGCTGATATCGAACAGCAGCGGGTAGTCGCCGGCGGGCGCGGCAAAGGCGATGGGATTGGCGGAGAAGAGCGGGTCGCGGCTGCCCTGGGGCGACACGGTATTTTCCGCCGGGGTGGAACAGGTGAGTATCGCCACATGGCCGGCCTCTACGATCGGCGGTAAATAGGCGGCCAGGCAGGCGATATGCTGGCTGCGGCGTATGGTGGCAGTGACGACACCCTGCTCCGGCAACCGCTGCAGCGCCTGCTCAATCGCCCGCGTCAGCACCCAGGGACCGGGCAGGAAATCCGCATCCCAGTTGAAGCAGTTGCCGCGATCTGCCAGTACAACCGGCTCGCCCTCGCGGCGGGACTCGCCGTCCAGCAGCCAGCGCAGGTTGCTCGCCACCCGGTTTATACCGTGGGTGGTGAAGCCGAGCAGGTCCGCCTGCAAAAAGACATTCGCCATTACCTCAGCCCGCTCCCGCGCCAGGCCGGCGCGCTGGAAGAGTTGGCTGGCAAAATTTTGCAGTTCGGTTGCGTCGTATCGCACAGACATAAAGACTCCTGTTGTCTGTTTCTACCAATAAATTCCCGCCGTGAGTGCGCCGTGCGCACCCTATGGCCACCTCTCAACGCTGACCACTACTCCCGTACCTTGCCGCGCAGCGCCTTCACCTGCCCGCGCTGGGTCTTGTGCTTCAGGCGCCGCTCTTTCGCGCCCCGGCTGGGTTTGGTGGCAATGCGCTGCTTGCGCCTGACCGTCACCTTTTCAATCAGCAGCCGCAGGCGCTCCAGTGCGTCCGCGCGATTCTTTTCCTGGGTGCGAAAGCGCTGCGCCTTGATCACGACAATGCCGTCCGCGGAAATACGCTGGTCGCGCAGCTGCAGCAGTTTCTGTTGCAATTCTTCCGGCAGCGACGAGGCGCGGATATCGAAGCGCAGGTGAATAGCGCTGGACACCTTGTTGACATTCTGGCCGCCGGCGCCCTGGGCGCGCACGGCACTCATCTCGATTTCCGCCAGTGGAATCGCCAGACTCTTAGAAATTTTCAGCATGAAAAGCCATCTTGATATTTGTCAACTGCCTATACAATGGCGTTGACTATTCTGAAACAGGCGCGCTTTTTCAGCTGTCGCCAACGCGATATTGGTGGAACTCATTCTATGCACTCCCAGCCTCACCACGACAAGGGCCATTTCAACCCCCCGGTATTCTACACGGCGACCGGTGCGCTGTTGTTGTTGGTCGCCTATGCGGTGTTTTTCCCCGACGACGCCACCACGCGCTTCAAGTCGCTGCAGGCGGGTATCGTCGCCAATATGAGCTGGTACTACGTGCTGGTGGTGGCGATCATCCTGGTCAGTGTCGTCATCATCGGTATTTCCCGCTTCGGCGATATCAAACTGGGCCCGGAGCACGCCGAGCCCGACTACAACTACGGCACCTGGTTTGCGATGCTGTTCTCCGCCGGCATGGGCATAGGCCTGCTGTTCTTCGGCGTCGCCGAACCGGTGATGCACTACCTGGATCCGCCGGTGGGTGAGACGGGCACCGTGGCCGCGGCGCGCCAGGCGATGGTGCTGACCTTTTTCCACTGGGGCCTGCACGCCTGGTCCATCTACGCGATAGTGGCGCTGATCCTGGCCTATTTCAGTTACCGCCACAAACTGCCGCTGACCCTGCGCTCGGCCCTCTACCCGATGATCGGCGAGCGCATTTACGGCCCCATCGGCGACGCGGTGGATGTGTTTGCGATTGTCGGCACCGTCTGCGGCGTGGCCACAACACTGGGCTACGGCGTGCTGCAGATCAACTCCGGCCTCAATCACCTGTTCGGCGTGCCGGTGGGGCAGACGACCCAGGTGATACTGATCGTAGTGACCACGGCGCTGGCCACAGTGTCGGTGGTGATGGGCCTCGATGTGGGCATCAAGCGGCTGTCGCAGTTGAATATGAGCCTGGCGGGCCTGTTGCTGTTTATGGTGCTGATGCTCGGCAGCACCGTTTACCTGCTGCAGGCCTTCGTGCAGAACTTCGGCAGCTACCTGTCGGTGCTGGTCGGCAAGACGTTCAATCTCTACGCCTACAAACCCACCGACTGGCTGGGCGGCTGGACCATTCTCTACTGGGGCTGGTGGATGTCCTGGTCGCCGTTTGTGGGGCTGTTTATCGCGCGTATTTCCCGCGGGCGCACCATCCGCGAATTCGTCATCGGCGCCATGCTGGTGCCCGCCGGCGTGACCCTGCTGTGGATGACCTTTTTCGGCAACTCCGCCATCCATATGATCCTGAACGAGGGGCTCACCTCCCTCGGTGAAGCGGTCAGCAGGGACCAGTCCCTGGCGCTGTTCCAGTTCCTGGAGCAGTTCCCGCTGTCGAACATATTTTCCTTTATTGCCGTGGTCATGGTGGTGGTCTTCTTCGTCACCTCGGCGGACTCGGGAGCCATGGTGGTGAATATGCTCGCCTCCCACGGCCGCGACGACACCCCCATGTGGCAGCGGGTTTTCTGGTGCGCTCTGATCGGCGTGGTGGCCATAGCGCTGCTGCTGGCTGGCGGCCTGGCCTCACTGCAGACGGCGGTGATCGCCAGTGCCCTGCCCTTCTCGCTGATACTGCTCACCGCCATCTACGGCCTGGTTTCCGCCCTGCGCACCGATACCGTCAAGCGCGAGGCGCAGACGGCACCGGTAGCGCCGATCACCGCGCGCAACCCGGTCAGCTGGCAGCGGCGCCTGCGCAACCTCGTGCAACTGCCATCGCTGGAGGAAGTGCGGGAATATATCCGCGAGGTGGGCGAGCCGGCACTGAAGGAGTTTGCCGAGGAGATGGAAAAAAACGGCTTTTCGGTAAAAATCTCCCACGGCCAGAACAGCTATGTCTACCTGCAGGTGTTCCAGGGCGACGAGGTGGACTACCTCTACGGCATTCACCCCAAGGCGCACCTGAAACCCAGCGCACAGAGGCCGGAACATATGGACCTGTCCGAGCAGGAGCTGGACGACACCACCGACGACGATCCAGAGGAAAAATATTTCCGCGCGGAAGTGCACCTGCAGGAGGGCGGCCAGGACTACGACGTGATGGGCTGGACCCGGGACCAGCTGCTGACCGATATCCTCGCCCAGTACGAGCGCCACCTGCAGTTCCTGCATACGCTGCGCTAGATCATGTATATACAGAAGACTGCGGTGACAGATATCTCGACTATGCTGACACTGTCAGCCTGATGTGCAGCTCTAAAAATTGCGAATTCGCTTCTTGCCGTAGGGTGCGCCTTGCGCACCAGCTCAAGCCTGACGCGAGTTTCCGGCCTTCCGGTGCGCACGGCGCACCCTACGGCCACAATTTTTAGAGAGGCCCTGCTGGAAAATTACCCCGGCTGTCGAAACTTCCACACCGAGCCGCCCCTATGAAGCTGCGCACGACGGATGAGGGCAAAGCCAAGTTCGACCCTCCGGTTTTCTACACCGCCACCGCCATACTGCTGTTGCTGGTCGCCTACGCGGTTTTCTTTCCCGAAGATGCGACAGCGCGTTTCCAGAGCCTGCAAAACACCATCGTCGCCAATATGGGCTGGTACTATGTGCTGATAGTGGCCATCCTGCTGGTGACGGTGGTGGTGATCAGCATGTCGCGCCTCGGCGATATCAAGCTGGGCGCCGAACACGAAAAGCCCGAATACAGTTACGCCTCCTGGCTGGCGATGCTCTTCTCCGCCGGTATCGGTATCGGCCTGCTGTTTTTCGGTGTGGCCGAGCCGGTGATGCATTTCCAGAATCCGCCAGATGCGGCTCCGGGCACCGTGGAGGCCGCACGCGAGGCGATGGTGCTGAGCATCTTCCACTGGGGATTTCACGTCTGGGCCATCTTTGCCGGCGTGGCACTGATCCTCGGTTACTTCAGCTACCGCCACAACCTGCCGCTGACACTGCGCTCCGCCCTCTATCCGCTGATCGGCGAGCGCATCCACGGACCCATAGGCCACGCCATTGATGTATTCGCGATCATCAGCACCGTCTGCGGCGTCGCCACCACCCTCGGCTTCGGCGTGCTGCAGATGAATTCCGGCCTCAACCACCTGTTCGGCGTGCCGGTGGGCGAAGTCACCCAGGTGATTCTGATTGTCGTCACCACCGCGCTGGCGACCTTATCTGTCATGGTGGGGCTGGACGCCGGTATCAAGCGGCTGTCGCAGTTGAATATGGGCCTGGCGGCGATACTGGTACTGACGGTACTCGTACTCGGCAGCACCGTCTTCCTGTTCCAGGCCTTTGTGCAGAATGTCGGCAGCTACCTGTCGGTGCTGGTCAACCGCACTTTCAACCTCTATGCCTACGCACCCACCGACTGGATCGGCGGCTGGACCATTTTTTACTGGGGCTGGTGCTTGAGCTGGTCGCCCTTCGTGGGCCTGTTTATCGCCCGCATTTCCCGCGGTCGCACCATCCGTGAATTCGTCGTCGGCACGCTGCTGATGCCGACACTGATTACCATCGTGTGGCTGACGGTATTCGGCAACTCCGCCATTCGCATGATCCGCCAGGAGGGACTGCAGTCGCTGGCGGCGATTATCGAGCAGGACCAGTCCCTGGCGCTGTTCCAGTTCCTGGAACAGTTTCCCTTCTCCCAGGCACTGTCACTGTTGGCCATAGTGCTGGTGGTGATTTTTTTCGTTACCTCCGCCGACTCGGGCGCGCTGGTAATGAATATGCTCTCGTCCCACGGCCGCGACGACACGCCCATGTGGCAGCGTATTTTCTGGGCGGCAATTATCGGCGTGGTCGCCATAGCCCTGTTGCTGGCCGGCGGCCTCGCCTCGCTGCAGACGGCGGCGATCACCAGTGCCCTGCCCTTCTCGCTGATTCTGCTGGTGGCCATCTATGGACTGGTCAAGGCGTTGCGCACCGACTCGGCCAAGCGCGATGCGCAGAGCGCACCGGTGGCACCGATCAGCGCGCGCAACCCCGTGTCCTGGGAGCGCCGCCTGAAAAACCTGGTGCAGCTGCCATCCCTGCAGGAGGTGCACGACTATATCCGCGAAACCGGGCTGCCGGCGCTGCGGGATTTCGCCGCGCAAATGGAGAAAAACGGCTTCGAGACCAAGGTGGAGGAAGGGGAAAACTCCGTCGTGCACCTGGAAATATTCCAGGGCGAGGAGGTGGATTTCCTCTACAGCATTCACCCCAAGGCGCATCTGAAACCGAATGCGGGCAATCCGGACGCGGAACTGGACGATGCCCATGACGACGGCTCGCCGGACAAGTATTTCCGCGCGGAAGTCCATCTCAGTGAGGGCGGCCAGGATTACGACGTGATGGGCTGGACCCGGGACCAGCTGCTCACCGATATCCTCTCCCAGTACGAGCGCCACCTGCAGTTCCTGCACACGCTGCGCTGACGCGCCGCTGGGCCAGCACGCCAATTGATTATTTTCGACCGACACATAAAGAGAATGACCGGGGAGCCACACTTTACACATGTGACTTCTTTCATTGGCTGAGTCATATCCGCTAGTATTGACGGGATTCCTGAGGAGCAGGAATAACAACAATAACGATGCGCGCCCTCGAACGACCTTTGGATCCTCTCCCGAAGCCGCCGGCGGGCGCGCGGAATATCCGCGATAAGGAGAAGACCATGTCCAAGCGCAGCCTGGCGGCCGCCATTGCTCTCGCATCCATTTCCAGCTCTGCAGCCTTCGCCGACGAGCCCGCTTTTTCCCAGGTAATCGCCTTCGGTGACAGCCTGACCGATGTCGGCAACGCCGGCGTGTTTACCAGTGGCAACGACAAGCAGTCGGCGATCAGCATCCTGTCCCGGCAGCTGGGCCTGGGGCCGATGGCGCCCTCCTGCGCCGGCCTTTACCTGTGCCTGCCGGAAGTGGATCCGACACTGAGCGAGGCGGAACTGCTGGCCTCCGCCCAGGCCCAGGTGCAGGCCGCGCTGCCGAACGTCGGCGGCGGTTGGGCGGTTGGCGGACACCGCGCCGCGGACGTCCTGCTGAATGTGCTCGGCACCCGGGGTTATCTTGAATACCTGGACGAAAATGGCCTGGGCCTGGATGCCAGCCGACACAACTTTGCCAGCGCGCTGCTGCCGGACCCCACCCGCGAGACCAGCACCGGTCTCTACGCAGACCTGTCACTGCTCGGCCTCCTGCTGCAGGGCCCCGATGCGGTGGCCCAGCTGCGCGCGGCGGCGGACCAGTATGAAGCCGCCGGCGCCCCCGCCACGGCGGCCGCCTACGACGCCGAGGCCGACGCGCTGCAGGCACAGATAGACGCCGCGCCGGCGGCGATAGTGGCGGACTCCGGCATTACCGGTAATCCGCACCCGGTGGGCCGCGGCTACCTGGAAACCACCTTTGCCGGCGCCGCCGATCCCAACGCCCTCTACTGGGTGAACGGCGGCGGCAACGATCTGCTCGGCGGCTTTTCCGCGGTGCTTTCCGGCACTATCGATACAGAACAGTTCGGCGCCAGTGTGGGGCTGGCGGCCACCATGCTGGCGGACAGCGCCGGCGCCCTGTCCGCGGCCGGCGCCAATTACATTCTGCTGTCCAATGTGCCGGACGTGAGCAAGACCCCGGGCATGTACGCCGCCGCCAGCCAGGCGGTATACAGCAGCCCCGACGCGGCGCAGCTGGCCGACGCGGTAACCGCCGGCCTGATGACCCAGGACGAGGCGGATGCACAACTTCAGATGGCCGTCGACGCCACCCTGGCCCAGGCCAGCGCCGCCGCCGATGCCTTCAACAGCACCCTGCTCTCCGCCGCCGGGGATATCGACGGCGTGCTGATGGTGGATATGGCCGGCGTGCTCAAGGTCTCCCTCGACAATGCCGCGACACTGGGCTTCTCCGCCGAATTCGACCAGTCGAATTTCTGCTACGACGGCAGCGGCGGCTGTATCGAACACCCGGTGTACGGCATCAACGGCAGTGCACCCGACGACAGCCAGCTGATCTTCAACGACGCGGTGCACCCGACCCAGGCCGCGCAGCAGATGCTGGCCGACTACTACACCGCCGTGGTCAATGCCTCACAGGTGGCCGGGCAGCTGCCGGATATTGGTGTGCAGGCGGCGCGCACCCATACCAACACACTGGATGAGAGCCTCGCCGGCGCCCGCTTCCGCGAGGCCCGCAGCGGCGTCTTTGTCGGCAGTGTGTTCGGCAATACGGATTTCGACAGCGCCTTTGCGCCCGGCGTCAGCGGCGACAGCGACGGCAACCTGATCGGCGCCACCTATGCACTGCGCGACAACGCGGAACTGGGCCTTGCCGTCAGCCGCACCGATATCAATGTGGACAACGAGCGGGCCGCGGTGGATTCCACCTCCACCAACTACAGCCTGTTCGGCCGCCTGCATCACGATATCTTCTTCGTCGACGCCAGCGCGACCCTGACCGACGTGGACTACGACAAGGTCAGCCGCGACTTCCGCCTCGGCAACAACTTCGACAGCAGTCTCGATGCCACTACCGCCGGTGAAAACCTGTCCCTGAGCGTGACCGCGGGTCTGAACCTCTCCAGCGGCGCGGCCCAGTTCGGTCCCTTCGCCAATGTGACCCGCGCGACCATGGAGGTGGACGGCTATACCGAGGATGCCATCGACGGCTTTACCTATACCGACGGCAACGGCGTCGAGCGGGATCCCTTCGGTATGCACTACGGCAGCCAGGAGCGCCGCTACACCACCATGCGCCTCGGCGCCTTCGCCAGCAAGACCTGGGCCAGCGTCAGCGCCTACGGCCAGCTCTGGTACGAGGACACCACCGGTACCGATGAGGACTCGGTCGAGGTGGGTGTGAAGTCCATGGAAGGCAATATGAATGCGATGCCGAGCTACGCGAGTGACGGCGTTGGCCTGTTCGAAGACGGTGCCGGTGCTGTCGTCGGCCTGCGCTGGCAGGCGGCCAGTGCCGTCGCTGTCAGCGCCAACCTGACCGCGCGCCCGACTTCCGAATCCGGTTCCATCAACGTCAGCTATCGCTTCTGAGCAACCCGACTGTGCGCCCCTCCCGGGGCGCACGCCTTTATCCTCTCCTCGCAAAAACGCCCCGGACGCCACTGTGAAACTCGTCGCGCGGACCTATCCCGTGCACAATACCCCACCGAATTCCTGAAGGACCACGACCACCGATGTTCAAGTTGGAAACACCCAATCTGGTGCTGCGCCAGCTCACCGAAACAGACGCGCCGCTGATGCTCGCGATACTGAACGACCCGGATTTCCTGCGTAACGTGGGCGACCGCGGTGTGCGCACCGAAGAGGATGCCCGCCGCTATATTGCCGACGGCCCCATGGCCATGTATCGCCAGTACAACTTCGGTATGTTCAGGGTGGAGCACCAGGACGGCACCGCCATAGGCCTGTGCGGCCTGGTCAAACGCGACGGGCTGGACGACGTGGACATCGGCTTTGCGTTCCTGCCCGATTACCGCGGGCAGGGCTACGCCCTGGAGGCGGCGCAGGCGGTCATGCAATACGGTCGCGAGGTCATAGGCCTGCGGCGCATAGTCGCCATTGCCCAGCCGGACAACGAGCCCTCGGTGCGCCTGCTGGAAAAGATCGGCCTGAGCGCGGAGAAAACCATCAGATTGCCGGGGGATGACACCGAGCTTCTGCTTATGGCCTGGCAATCCGACGAGTAACGAAAAAAGGCGAGTGCACTCCTGAGGGAGCCAGTGCCTCGCCAAGAAGGATGGAGGGAGAGTCAGCAGCGGGCGCCGCGCGCGGCGCCCGCTTCGAGTTGAAAGTCAGTGTGCGCTGGCCTCGCCCGCCCCTTTCGGGAAGCGGATATGGGCCACCATTTCCTGCACATCTCTCGGCGCCTCGGAAGTGAAGCGGGCCACCCCGGTTGCCACGGCAAAGTTCAGCAGCATGCCCAGGGTGCCAATTCCCTCCGGCGAGATACCGAACCACCAGTTTTCCGCGGTATTGGCGGCGGGATCGATAAACTTGAAGTAGATGATATAGGCCGCAGTAAAGGTGATACCGGAGATCATGCCCGCAATGGCCCCCTCCTTGTTCATGCGCTTACTGAAGATGCCGAGAATAATCGCCGGGAAGAAGGACGACGCGGCCAGCCCAAAGGCGAAGGCGACCACCTGCGCCACAAAGCCCGGAGGATTGATGCCCAGGTAACCGGCGATACAGATGGCCACCGCCGAGGCGATACGCGCGTAACGCAGCTCCTGTCTGTCGGTGATATGCGGCATCAGGTTGCGCTTGAGCAGGTCGTGGGAAATCGAGGTCGAGATCACCAGCAGCAGGCCCGCCGACGTCGACAGCGCCGCGGCGATACCGCCAGCCGCCACCAGCGCTATCACCCAGGCCGGCAGGCCGGCAATTTCCGGGTTGGCCAGCACCATGATATCGCGGTCGATTTTCATCTCATTGCGCTCGTCGCCGGAGTAGAACATCCTGCCGTCGCCGTTCTTGTCCTCCCAGGAGATCAGGCCAGTATTCTCCCAGTTGCCGATCCAGCTGGGCGCCTCCTCGTAAGCCGTGCCCTGAGCATCCGGGCCGTTGATGGTATCGATCATATTCACCCGCGCAAAGGTGGCGATGGCCGGCGCGGTGGTATACAGAAGCGCGATAAACAGCAGCGCCCAGCCGGCAGACTTGCGCGCGTCGCGCACCCTGGGCACGGTGAAGAAACGCACTATCACATGGGGCAAACCGGCGGTACCGACCATCAGCGCGGCGGTGATAAAGAAGACATCGATGGTGCTCTTGGTCCCCGAGGTGTACTCGGCGAAGCCCAGCTCCGTCGACAGGCCGTCGAGCTTGTCCAGCAGGTAGGTGCCGGAGCCGTCGTTCAATTCAGAACCGAAGCCTATCTGCGGAATCACATGGCCGGTCATCATGATGGAGATAAAGATGGCCGGCACCAGGTAGGCACAGATCAACACGCAGTACTGGGCCACCTGCGTATAGGTGATGCCCTTCATGCCGCCGAGTACCGCGTAGAAAAATACGATCGCCATACCGATAATCACGCCGGAAGTGATATCCACTTCCAGGAAGCGCGAGAAGACCACGCCGACGCCGCGCATCTGCCCAGCCACATAGGTAAAGCAGACAAACACCGCGCAGATCACCGCCACGGTGCGCGCGGTATTCGAGTAATAGCGATCGCCGATAAAGGCCGGCACGGTGAACTTGCCGAACTTGCGCAGGTAGGGCGCCAGGCACAGCGCCAGCAATACGTAGCCGCCGGTCCAGCCCATCAGGTAGACGGCACCGTCGTAGCCCATAAAGCTGATCAACCCCGCCATGGAGATAAAGGAGGCCGCCGACATCCAGTCCGCCGCCGTGGCCATGCCGTTGGCCACCGGGTGGACACCGCCACCGGCGACATAGAAATCGTTGGTGGAACCGGCGCGGGCCCAGATGGCGATACCGATATACAGCGCAAAGGTGGCGCCGACGATCAGGAAAGTAAGGGTTTGGATATCCATGGTCTGCTCCTACTGGCCGTATTTTTCTGCGAGCGGTTGCGAAGGCGCTTCCGCCTTGTCGCGGTCCTCGTGCACATTGTATTTGCGGTCCAGCTTGTTCATCTGGAACACATACACGACGATCAGCGCCAGGAACACATAGATGGAACCCTGCTGGGCAAACCAGAAGCCGAGCTTGAAGCCCCCGAGACGGATACTGTTCAGCTCGTCGACCAGCAGGATGCCGCAGCCGAAGGAAACCGCGAACCAGATGGCCAGCAGGATGAACATCAGGCGCAGGTTCTCCTTCCAGTAATCGTCGGCGTGTTGTTCGCTTTCAAAACTCATTTCACTATCTCCGTAGTTATTATCGAATAGCCGGAATCATCGCTTCCTGTTTATCGTCACCCCGGCGCAGGCCGGGGTCCAGGGACTCTGGATTCCGGCCTGCGCCGGAATGACGATAGTCAGAACACATACTTTACCGAAAACTGCAGCCGCTGCAGTTCCCCCTCATCGTCGGCAAGCGCACCGCTGCCGTTTTCCACTTCCTTGCTGGCAAAGATATATTCGCCACCCAGGGTCATTTTTGGAATCGGTGAGTAGAGCAGGTTCAGGTGCATACTGCGGTAGGCCGAGGCGGTAGCATCGGAAACCGAATCCGGGTTATCCGCCTCGGAGGCGGACAACACCAGGTTGCTGCGCCACTCGTCGTTCCAGAAATGGCGCAATGCGATATAGCCGCCGCTCTGGTCGATCAGCTCTATTTCGCCATCCGCCTCGATAATGCCGGCCCGGTAACTGTTCAGCCCCA
Source organism: Microbulbifer taiwanensis (assembly GCF_014904815.1). GTDB lineage: Bacteria > Pseudomonadota > Gammaproteobacteria > Pseudomonadales > Cellvibrionaceae > Microbulbifer > Microbulbifer taiwanensis. Next base: position 84,851 of record NZ_JACZFR010000025.1, on the reverse strand, counting down.
TATAGCGGCCGAGCGCATTGCCGGAACTGAGCATAAAGCGGATATCGTCGCGACCGAACTGGTATTTCCCCGACACGCTGATCGCGTAACCACGCACCGACTCTATGTCGGTGCCGCTGTCGTAGGCCAGTTCTCGGCTCATGGACGCGACCGAGTAGCTGAAGTCACCAGCGCCGTTGTTATAGCGCACTACCAGATCCGGTGCACCGCCGTCGTCGTAGGGATTCTCGGAACCGTTGTAGAGGGTGGTGGCCGGGTTTTCCGCCGCCATTTGCAGACTGCCGCTACCCATCTTGCGCGTGTAGCGCAGCTGCGGCTGGCGTTCAAAAATGGTACCGACCGGACCGACGAAATCCATTCCCTCCGGCAGTGCGCCCACATTGAAGAAAGTGGACCAGGTCTGGCCCGCGAGCAGGCTGTTGCGCTCGTCCATCTGCCAGTCCACATAGGCGTGGCGCAGGCGCTGTGCATAGGAGTTGCTGATACGCTCGTCACCCTGGCCGCTGGCCATCGCATCGATTTCCAAGTGGGTATTGACCTGACCGCCCGCCACCGCGGTGCGGCTCTTGATAAACAGCCGCGACGACTTGGCGTGGGAATCGAATCGGTTGTCGCCACCCTCACCGCCAACCGGAATGGTGGACGGCACCAGGAAGTCCTCACCTATGCCGGCGCTGGCAGAGTTGCCGTCGGAATAGTCGCTGAATATGCTGTCCAGTTTCATAAAGCCGCCGATTTCTATCTGCGTGCCCTGCGCTGGCCGGGGCGGCTCGGGGTTCTCCGCCACAGCGCGGCGCTGTTGCGCTGCCTCGGCGGCGAGCTTGTCGACCTGCGCCTGCAGCTCCTCGATGCGCAGCTGCAGCGCCTCGGTACTGGTCTGGGCGCTGGCCGCCACCGGAACCAGGTTGATCACCAGCGCTGAAAACAGGCCCGCAGCGGCGCGGGCAGATTTTATTCTTGTCACCGACATAAGCTCCTCCAGAGCGCGAATTGTCGAAATACCGCTTTGCCGCTGACGATAGAAACCTGTCGGCGGCGACTTGGGTATTAACCATTGGTCTAAATCCGCCGGTTGTTTAGACCAATGTCTAAGTGCCTGTTTGGGCTCTTGCACGAAACTCCCAGGGCCGGGTGGGGTAGCGCTTTCCGGGACCTTTCACGGCCAGGGATGGCCGTGGAGAGCGTACAGGGATGTATTCACAGCGTGTCCCGGAAAGCGCTACCCCACCCGGTCCCCGCACGGAGGTCGAACTCTTTTGGGCTTCAAGCAGGCACTCAGTGCCGCCCACAACCCGCTCACCCCGGTTTCGACTTATGTCTAATACGCCCATCCCCTCCGCAAATGCAGAATGCGGGAAACAAGAACTGGCAAGATGATGAGGCCCAATGTGTCCGAGCAATCCGTCTACCCCGTCCCGGCCGCCTATTCGGCCAACTCCCTGCTGAATGAAGCGGAATACTTCGAACTGTACAACCACTCCGTCGAGGACAGCGAGGGTTTCTGGCGCGAACAGGGCCGGCGGCTCGACTGGATAAAGCCCTATACCCGGGTCAAGGACGTCTCCTTTGCGAAAGACGACCTGCATATTCGCTGGTATGCGGACGGCACCCTGAATGTGGCCGCCAACTGCCTGGACCGCCACCTGGCCGAGCGCGGCGACGAGACGGCGATTCTGTGGATTGGCGACGAGCCGGGCACCGAAGGCCAGGGAAACAGCCGCGAGATCAGCTATCGCGAACTGCACGCCGACGTGTGCCGCTTCGCCAACGGCCTCAAGTCCCTCGGTGTGCGGAAAGGTGATGTGGTGACCATCTATTTGCCGATGATTCCGGAGGCCGCGGTGGCCATGCTGGCCTGTGCGCTTATCGGCGCCGTCCACTCGGTAGTCTTCGCCGGTTTTTCACCGGAGGCCCTGGCCGGGCGTATGGACGACGGTAAGTCCCGGGTGGTGATCACCGCCAACGCCGGCGTGCGCGGCGGCCGGTCGGTGATACTGAAGGAGAATGTCGACAGGGCTGTGGCCCTGTGCCGCGAAACAGCCGTCGACAAGGTGGTGGTAGTCAATTACACAGACGACAAGGTCAGCTGGAATGCCGAACGCGACTGCGACTACGGCGAGCTGGTGGCCGCGCAGGCAGACGACTGCCCGGCGGAGGAGATGAATGCGGAGGATCCGCTGTTTATCCTCTATACCTCCGGCTCCACCGGCAAACCCAAGGGCGTGCTGCACACCGGCGGCGGCTACCTGACCTACGCCTCACTGACCCACCAATACGTCTTCGACTACCGGACCGGCGAGCGCTACTGGTGCGCGGCGGATATCGGCTGGGTCACCGGCCACACCTATATCCTCTACGGCCCGCTGGCCAACGGCGCCACCACGGTCATGTATGAGGGGGTGCCGAACTACCCGGACGTGACGCGGGTGGCGCAGATCATCGACGAGTACCAGATCAATATCCTCTACATAGCGCCGACTGCAATCCGCGCCCTGATGGCCGAGGGCGACAGGCCCGTGGCCGGCGCCAGCCTCGAGAGCCTGCGCCTGCTGGGCACCGTCGGCGAGCCGATCAATCCCGAGGCCTGGAAGTGGTATCACCGCACCTTCGGTCGCGGCCAGTGCCCCATCGTCGATACCTGGTGGCAGACGGAAACCGGCGGCGCCATGCTGACGCCGCTGCCCGGTGCCACGGCGTTGAAGCCCGGCTCCGCCACCCGCCCCTTCTTCGGCGTGCGCCCGGCGCTGGTGGACAATGAGGGCAATATTCTCGACGGCGCCGCCGAGGGCAACCTGGTCATCCTCGACAGCTGGCCGGGGCAGATGCGCAGCGTTTTCGGCGATCACCAGCGCTTTATCGACACCTACTTCAGCAGCTTTGACGGCATGTATTTCAGTGGCGACGGCGCGCGCCGCGACGAAGACGGCTACTACTGGATCACCGGGCGTGTGGACGACGTGCTCAATGTGTCCGGCCACCGCATGGGCACCGCCGAACTGGAGAGTGCCCTGGTCGCCCACGAGGCGGTGGCCGAGGCGGCGGTGGTGGGCTGCCCCCATGACCTGAAGGGTCAGGGCATCTACGTCTATGTGACCCTGAACAGCGATCTGGAACCCAGCGAGGAGATGCGGCAACAGCTGCGCAACTGGCTGCGCAGCGAGATAGGCCCCATCGCCACCCCGGACGTGATCCAGTGGGCGCCCGGCCTGCCGAAGACCCGCTCCGGCAAGATAATGCGGCGCATACTGCGCAAGATAGCCGCGGACGAGTGCGACCAGCTGGGGGATATCTCCACCCTGGCGGACCCGTCGGTGGTGCAGCAGTTGATCGACAACCGCGCGGCGCTGGCGCAGACGGCCTAACTCGGAAATATCCCCTGTAGGAGCGGCCCATGGCCGCGATCAATGTTCGAATTCACTGGTGAGAGCTATCGCGGCCATGGGCCGCTCCTACAGATACGAGGCTCCGTTTACCCTATTCGATAGTTATAAATAATAAGAAAGCGACAAATCAGCAAAGTACACTTAAAAAAAGCATAATCTGTGTACGCACCTGCCCTGCCAATAGGGCCTTTTGATGATGAGGGAGCGATGGGTATGCACTCGAATACCAATAATGCAGTGCACAAATTTATTATCGCCGACGACCACCCGCTGTTTCGCAGCGCCCTGCGCCAGTCCATCACCCAGGTATTTCCAAACGCCGAGCTGTACGAGGCAGAGGATATGGACAGCCTGCAGCGCTGCGCGGCGGAGCACGGTGATTGCGACCTGCTGTTGCTGGACCTGCACATGCCCGGTGCGCGCGGTTTCAGCGGCCTGATTTTTCTCAACGGCCAGTACCCGCAACTGCCGGTCATGGTGGTATCCGCCAATGAGAAGCCCGAGGTGATGTGCCGCGCTATCGACTACGGCGCCTGTGGTTTCCTGCCCAAGTCGGCACCGGTGGAGACGATTGCCGAGGCGCTGCGGCGGGCACTGGCGGGTGAGATCTGGCTGCCCGAGGGCGTGGCCGCCCAGTGCGCGGCGGAATCGGCCGGATTGATAGTCGCCGACGTGGTGGCCTCGCTGACACCGCAACAGTTTCGCGTCGCCACCATGCTCGCGGAGGGATTGCTGAACAAGCAGATCGCCTACGAGATGCATGTCACCGAGGCCACGGTCAAGGCGCATCTGACGGCACTGTTCCGCAAACTGGGCGTCAACTCCCGCACTCAGGCGGTACTGGCATTGGGCAGCCTGGATGTGGAACCGCCGGGGCAGTTCACGCCGCCGCCGAAGCATTTACCGGCACACGCCTGAGGGCAAGTGGTCAGGCCCATGGCATGCACGGCGCACCCTACACTGACCACTAACCACTCTCAGCCACCGGCTGCCGCCGCGCCACCCGCCGCACCAGGTTGCGCAGCGCCGCCGGTTTGACCGGTTTGGATAGATAGAGATAACCGCGGCTGGCGGCGGCATCGCGCACCTGCTCGGAGATATCCGCGCTGATCAGGATCCCGGGCAGCCGCTGCCGCCAGTGCTCGCTCAACCCCTCCAGTGCCCCGATACCTGTCTCGTTGCAGTCCAGGTGGTAATCGACAATCACCAGTTGCGGCGGCTGTTCACCGGGCCAGCCGGCGAGCGCCTCGCGCAGGGAGCGCGCCGCGGTCACCCGGTAGCCCCAGCCGTTCAGCAGGCTCTGCATACCGCGCAATATCGATTCCTCGTTGTCGATACACAGCACGCGGATACCGGACAGGTCGGCGCCGGCCACCTGCGCTTGCGGCGCCGCCGGCCTCGCCGGTTCGGCCAGCCCCAGCGGCACGCGAATACAGAACATGGCACCGAGCCCCGGCGACGACTGCACGCCGATCGGGTGCTGCAGCAGTTCCGCGCTGCGCTTCGCAATTGCGAGCCCGAGTCCCAGGCCCTTGTCCGCAGGCCTGTCCGCGGGAGAGGAGCCCTCAGCAAAATAGCGTCCAGCGGGAGAGGAGCCCTCAGCAAAATAGCGTCCAGCGGGAGATAGCCGCACAAACTCGTCGAAGATCTGCGCCTGTGCCTCAAGCGCTATGCCCGGGCCCGTATCCCAGACCTGGATTTCCAATTCCCCGCCTCGCCGACGCACACCCAGCAGCACCCTGCCGCGGGCCGTGTAGTGCAGCGCATTGCTGAGGAAGTTCTGCAGTATGCGGCGCAGCAGCTGGCGGTCGCTGCGGACCCAGAGGTCGCTGCGCCTGTAGCGCAACGCCAGGCCGCGGCTGGCGGCGATGGCCTGGAACTCCAATGTCAGCGCATCCAGCAGCTCGCCCAGGGGGAACTGCTCGCGTCGCGGCGTCAGCTTGCCGCTGTCGAGGCGACTGATCTCGCGCAGGGCGCCGATCAGCTGCTCGGCGGAATTGAGCGCGCTGTCGATATGGCCCATGTCCTCAAGGGTCTCGCGCCAATAGTCGCGCGCCGCCTTCTGCTGCGCCGAGGCGATAAACAGCCGCGCGGCATTGATCGGCTGCAGCAGGTCGTGACTGGTGTGGGCCAGGAAGCGACTCTTGGCTCCGTGCAGTTCGCGTATCTGCGCCTCCACCTCGGCCCTGCGACGGTTTTCCGCCTGCAGCGCCTCGTTGCTGGCCCGCAGTTCGGCGGTGCGCTGCTCCACCCGCTCCTCCAGGGTGCGCCGGTTTTCCTCCAGCGCATCCACCGCCGCGCGGTAGTCGCTGATATCGGTAAAGGTGGTCACGAAACCGCCACCGGGCATGGGCGTGCCGCGCACCTCGACGATGGTGCCGCTCGGTAATCGCCGCTCGAAGCGGTGGGCGCTGCCGTGGCGCAGCAGGTCCAGGCGCCGTTCGACTTCCACCTCGATATCGGCGTTGTCACCGTAGAGGCCGTGCTCGGCGTTGTGGCGATACAGCTTCGCCACCGGGCAGCCGATATACAGCAGCCGCTCAGGGTAATCGAACAGCTCTATATAGTGCCGATTCCAGGCCACCAGGCGCAGGTCCGCGTCCACCACGCTGATCCCCTGGCCGACAGTCTCCACCGTGGTCTGCAGCAGCTCCTGGGAAAAGCGCAGCTTCTGCGAAGTGCCGTCCACCAGTCGCGCTATATCCTCCAGCTGGAAGGGCCGGTTGGCCCGCAGCAGGTCGATGACCTGGTGCGCGGTGGCGGAACCGATAATGCCGGCGAGGGTGCTCTCCGCCTCCTGCACCGCGAAGCGCGGCACGGCATCGTCCGCCAGCAGCCGCTGCTGGCTGCGCCGCTCGAAACCATTCCAGATCTGTTCCAATCGCCTGCGCCCGACAAACGGCTGCATCAGGCTCTTCATCTGGCCGACCCGCAATTCCGTCAACTCCAGGTCGGCGCCGCCGTGCCGATCCGACAGCTCGACAAAAGCCTCCGCCTGGCGCTGATCGCGCGCCTGCGGCCGGCACAGCAGGGATACAGCCACAAACAGCAGCAGATTGACCGCCAGGCTCCAGAAGACCCCGTGGCTGAGCGGATCCAGCCCGTCCAGGCCAAACAGTTGCTGCGGCCGCAGCCACTCCTGCCCGAACAGCCCCCGGGCCAGCACTGCCTGATGCGGATAGACCGCCGGCAATACCAGGCAGTAGAACCAGAGACCGTATCCGGCAACCAACCCGGCCAGCACGCCGAGGCGGCGCGCGCGGCGCCAGTAGAGTGCGCCAACCAGCGCTGGCGCCAGCTGCGCGGCGGCGGCGAAGGACAGCAGGCCGATGGACGCCAGCGGCGCCACCCCGGTAATGGCCCTGTGCATGCCCCAGCTCAGCATCAGCAACAGCAGAATGCTGATACGGCGGATCAGGCGCAGGTGATTGCCCAGGGAAGCCGCCGACAGCGGTGTAAAGCGGCTCAGGAAAAGCCACAGGGGTGCCACCAGCTCGTTGGAGATCATCACCGCCAGGGTCACGGCGGCGACTATCACCATGCCGGTGGCCGCTGAGAAACCGCCGATATAGGCCAGCAGGGTCAGGGCGTTGCTGCCACTGGCCATCGGCAGTGTCAGCACCAGGCTGTCCGGATCCAGCAGCCCCTGTGCCAGCAGTGGCTGCCCGGCCAGGGCGATCGGCAGTATCAGCAGGGAGAAGAGACCCAGGTAGAGCGGCAGCAGCCAGCGCGCGGTGCGCAGGTCGCGCTGGTCCTGGAATTCCACCACCGCCATATGAAACTGGCGCGGCAGGCAGATGATGGCCGCGGTCGCCAGCAGTGTCTGGGTCAGGAAATTGGCATCGGGGATCAGTGGGTCCAGGTGCAGGTCTACCGCCGCGTAGCGCTCACCGCCGAGCAGCAGCCAGGCGGCCAGGGCCGCCACCGCGGCAAAAGCCAGCAGCTTGACCACGGATTCCAGCGCAATCGCCGCCACCACTCCGCGATTGCGCTCGCGCCCCTCCAGGTGGCGGGTGCCGAACAGCATCGCGAAGACGCCCATCAGCAGTGCGGTGGCAAAGGCCGTGTCGAGACTGATCAGGTCACCGGATTCGGGACCTGCGCCCAGGGCGTCCCAGGCCATGGTCACAGCGCGCAGCTGCAGGGCGATATAGGGCAGGCTGCCGACGATGGCCAGCGCGGTCACCAGCGCCGACAGGCCCTGGCTCTTGCCGTAGCGGGAGCCGATAAAGTCGGCGATGGAGGTGACCTTCTGCCGCTCGCTGACCAGCATCAGCTTGCGCAGCAGGGCGCCGCCGAACAGGAACAGCAGCATGGGCCCCAGGTAGATCGGCAGGTAATCCCAGGTGCTGGTCACCGACTGGCCGACGGCGCCGAAAAAAGTCCAGGAACTGCAGTAGACCGCCAGGGTCAGCGCGTAGATGACGGGGCGATAGCGCAACAGCCACTGCTTGCGGTGCTCGGCGCGCCAGGCCACCACAAACAGCAGTGCCACATAGGCCAGGGCAAAAAACAGCAGGTAGGGCTTGCCGATCATCGGATCACTATTTCTTTGTGTCGTGCCAGTGATCTTTATACCCGCCGGGGGCGACGGGAGCCATTAGCTATTGGTCGGCACAGACCTTGTCCAGCAGTTGTTCCAGGGTCCGGTACTCGGCCGGCTGCAACCGCTCGGCCATGGACTGTGCCAGACCCGAGTAGACGGCTTCCCGCGTGCGCAGGAACAGCTCCCGCCCCCGCTCGGTGAGCAGTATGTGCTGAGCCCTGGCATCGTAGTGGCAGGTGACCCGCCGTATCAGGCCGCGCTTCTCCAGCTTGTTGACCATTACGCTGGCGGAAGATTTCTGCACCTGCATTTCCGCCGCCAGCGCGGAAAGGTGACTGCTGTCGTCGTGCTCGCCACTATCCGGTCCGGGCTCTCCGCCCTCGGCGAGATGGACGCACAACAGGTATTCGAACTCACTACTGCTCAGCCCCTCCCGCCCGCCGCCGGCCGCCCGGTTCCAGGCCTGGGACAGGACACGCTGCAGGTTCATCAGGGATCCGTCCAGGCTCATCGGTGCACTCATCTAGTTAGAAAGGCTAACGAGTATAGGGCCACCCACTTGAGGGTCAATGCTGCGCCACCCAAATAGTTTGACAGACTAACTAACTGCTCATAAGGTTAGATAAACTAACCAAGCAGTGGAGACGTAACATGAGCAGATCCGAATCGAATCACAGCGACAGCGCGGCCTGGGACAGGGAGACTGCCGACTGGTATGTGGCGCGCTGGGGAGAGCACCCGCTGCACAGCGCTGTCCCCGAGCTGAGCCAACTGGCGGATGGTGAGTGGGTACTGGATGTAGGCTGCGGCAGCGGCACTGTGGTGCGCAAAATTGCCGCGCGCCTGTCTGCCGGCGAGGTAATCGGTGTAGACCCTACCCCGCGTATGGTCGATCTGGCCCGGGAGCAGAGCCGCACCCTGCAATGCCCGGTTCCTGTCCGTTTTCTCCAGGCCCCCGCGGAACAGCTGCCCTGCCCCGACCAGAGCTTTGACCTGGTGCTGGCGATCAACTCCCTGCACCACTGGCAACAGCTGGAGGCCGGTCTGGCAGAGGTGCGGCGAGTGCTGAAGCCCGGCGGCCGCCTCGTCGTTATCGATGACCTCTGGGAGGAAATCCAGAGACATATCGACGACCTTCCCGTTGAGCCACAAGAGGCAGAAGGCGCGCACTGGCTGTCGCCGCAAGCCGTTGCCGGTGCCCTGGCAGGCGCCGGGTTTTCCTGCACCGCGCGCGAATACCGCGCGCCGGAGATCGCAGTATCCATCATTACTGCACAACTCCAGTAGTAACAACCGAGGAGGCAAACGTGACTATCGAGCTGGCACTTGCCGAAGCTGAGACGCAAAGGCGCGGCTTTTCGCTGACTCGTCTCGCGACCCACCGGCTGCCGAGGGAGAACCTCGGCTATTACCGTCACCAGGGCTGGACCAAGTGCGGCGGCGATGGCGACAAAATCTATATGCACAAGACCATTCCGGCATCGGGCCACTCGGGTCCGTAATGCCGCTGCAGCCCGATTGACAAGCCCGCGCGCTGGACTAGGCTCGAACGTAAAAGATCCCCACCATTTCGAGAGAAAGCCACCATGATCATTGCGACCGATATGCCGGAAGTCGCCAAGTGTGTCATCAGCCAGTGCGCCTACAACGCCGATGACGGCTGCCATGCGCGCGCCATCACCATCGGCGAGGGGACGGATCCCGATTGCGACACCTTTTTCGACAACTCCCGGCACACCCGCAGCAGCCGCACCGCCGGCGTCGGCGCCTGCAAGATAGGGGACTGCACACACAACCGGGATTTCGAGTGCACCGCCGACAGTATTCAGGTGGGATCCCGCGGCGACGCGGTAAACTGCCTGACCTATACCAGACACTGAAACGGTTTCTTTTTCCCACCAACCGAAACGCTCAGAGTATCCAGTTACTCAGCGAAACCTTGCGCGACGGCTCGCCCCTGGCGGCTCAACCGGCCAGCGTTGGCTAGACTTGTCTTCAAGTAGACAGAAATTCCAGCGAGGCCCGCTATGCTCATCGCAACCGATATGCCGGAAGTCGCCCATTGCACCGTTTCCACCTGCGCCTACAACACCGACAGCAATTGTCACGCCCGCGCCATCACCATCGGTGACGGCGACAATCCCGGCTGCGACACCTATTTCGCCAACAACACCCATACCCGCAGCCACCGCTCCGCCGGCGTCGGCGCCTGCAAGGTGGAGGCCTGCAACTTCAACGACGATTTCGAGTGCTCGGCGGACGGCATTGATGTCGGCAGCCAGGGCAAGTCGGCCAAGTGCCTGACCTGCACCTGTCACTAAGCCATCGTACATATTCGCAGGGGGGACTGTTCCCTGTAGGCGCCCACTCCCCGCCTTAACCGGTCGTTAACCGCAGCCCCAATACAGTGCCCCCGCAATCAATCGCGGGGAGCACCCGGTGCCAGTACTCCAATTTCCCAGACTCAGTTTTGCCTGCCTGCCCCTGCTGCTCTGCAGCTGCGGCCTGACACCCACCAATGGCGCGCTGGAAGGCGACGCCGGTCAGCTGCCGCAACAGGTCGCGGGCTGGTCCCAGGCGGTCGCGGACCCGCCCGCCGGAGCGCAGAAGGTCGACTACCTGAACCGCCTGATCCAGTCGCCGCAGCTGGATCGTCTGCTGCATGAGGCTCTCAGCGCCAACCCGGATCTGCAACAGACACTGATCACCCTGCGTATCCGCCGGGCGGAGGCTCGCGCCAGCGGCGCCGCGCGCCTGCCCGGCGCAGACCTGGGCCTCGCCTCCTCCGGAGCCCGGGAAAGTGATTCCAGCCACACGGGTTCCCTGACGGTGACCTGGGAGGCAGACCTGTGGCAAAAACTCGGCGACGAGGCCGGCGCCGCCGATACAGATGCCGAGGAGCAGGCGGCGCTCTACCAGTCCGCCCGCGACGCCCTGGCGGCGCAGGTGATGAAAGACTGGCTGGGGCTGACTGCCCGGCAAAACGCCGTGCACATCCAGCAGCAGCGGGTGGCGAGCCTGGAGAAAAGCCAGCAGTTGGTCCTGCAGCGTTTCAGCAGCGGCCTCGACAGCGCCAGTGAACTGGACAGTGCGCGCAGTGCGCTGGAGAGCGCCCGCGCCACCCTGGAGGAAAACCGCGAATCCCTGGCGCAACTGCAGCGATCTCTCAAGACACTGCTGGGGCGCAGCGGCGGCGATACACCGGTCGCCGCCGACAATTACCCGGCGGTGCTCCTGCCCCTGGCGGCGCTGCCGGAGCAGACACTGCAGCGGCGCCCGGACCTGCGCGCCGCCTACCTGTCGATCCGCGCCGCCAGCCAGCGCAGTGCCGCCGCCTACAAGGCGCTGCTGCCATCCATCAGCATTCGCGCCGCCCTGGAAGACGCCGCCGATTCCCCCAGTGAGGCCCTGCTCACGGATCCCCTCTGGTCCCTGCTGGGCCAGCTGAGCGCACCCCTCTATCGCGGCGGCCAGCTCAGGGCCCAGGCGGAGGCCTCGGACCTGAAAATTGCCCACGCCTACCAGGGCTATCGCGACACGCTGCTCACCGCCGTCGAGGAGGTCGAGAACGCACTGGGGCAGGAGCGCAGCCTGGCACAGCAGCAGGCGCACCTGGAGAAAGCCCTGGCCAGCGCCCGCAACAGCCTGGCCCAGTACCGGCGCAGCTACCGCAGTGGCCTGGTGGACATACTCGACCTGCTGCAGGTGGAACGGACCACCTACGACCTGCAAACCCAGCTGGACCAACTGATTTACCAACGGCTGAGCAACCGCGTGGACCTCGGCCTGGCCCTGGGTCTCGGCATTGAAGTGGAAAGCAACGTATGAACATAGCGAACAAGCTGAAGATCGATTTCAAATCCCGCCGACAGACCCTGCTGCTCTCCCTCGGAGTGCTGTTGCTGGTCATCGCCTCCATTCCGATACAGCTGTCGAAGCGGCCGCTGCTGTCGGCACAGGAGGGCCGCGAACAGCTGCCGGCGGTGGAAGTGGTGACGGCAACTGCCGGCAGCTACCGCGCCCGGGTCAACGCCCATGGCGCCGCCGAGCCCCACTACAAGCTGGCGCTGACCGCCAAGGTTTCCGGCTACGTCTCCGAACTGGCGAGCGACCTGGAGCCCGGAAGGCGCCTCGCCCGCGACCAACCGCTGCTGCAGCTCCAGGACAGTGACTACCGCGCAACAGTCGCGGCCGCGGAGAAAAATCTGGCCGATGCCCGGGTGGCGCTGCTGGAGGAAGAGCGCGAGGCGGCCCAGGCGGAGTCTGCCTGGGCCATGTCCGGTGTCGCGGGAGAGCCGGATTCCGAGCTGACCCTGCGCCAGCCCCAGTTGCGCGCGGCCCGAGCGACGCTGCAGAAGGCGCGCGCCGAACTGGACAGTGCGCGCCGGGATCTCACCTACACCCAGGTCGCCGCGCCCTTCGATGCGCTGGTGGTGGAGCGCAGGGTCTCCCCGGGCAGCTTCGTCGCCGCCGGCAGCGAACTGGCCACCCTCTACAGCACCGACCGGGTGGAGCTGGCCCTGACACTCTCCGCCGGCGACTGGAGCAACCTGCCCCCGGAGGAAGAACTCCTCGACGGCAGCTGGCGCGTGCAACTGACCTCGGTGGCGGACGGCAGCCGCTGGAGCGGCTATGTGTTGCGCGCCGAGCAGCACCTGGATGCCAGCACCCGCCAGCGCGCCCTGACCGTGGCCCTGGACGCCCCGCTGGACCAGTCCCCGGCGTTGCTGCCGGGCACTTTTGTCGAGGCGACGATACCCGGTCGCGCCCTGGACGGACTCTGGCAGCTGCCGGGCTCGGCACTCAGCCAGCGCGGTGAAATCTGGTATCTGTCGGCGGAAAACACCCTCGACCGCTTTGCCGCCCAGCCCCTGTTCTCGGATGCGCAATTTGTTTACGTGCGCCCACCCGAGGCGCTGGCGGCCGCACCGCAGCGGGTGCTGCTGCACCCGCTCAACGGCTACCTGCGCGGTATGCGTGTTGAACCCAGCGAGGCCGGCGCAGAAAAAATTGAAGGCCAATCCGCACGAGAAATCGCGCAGGGGGAGGTGAACAATGGATAGTCGCGCGATACACGGCAGTGGTCAGACGGACGGCATCATCGCCTGGTTTGCGGCCAACCCGGTGGCGGCAAACCTGCTGATGTTGCTGGTCATGGCCCTGGGGCTGATGCAGATGGGCGCCCTGCGCCGCGAGGCCTTTCCTAGCACCGAGCCGAGCAGTATCACCATTTCCGTAAGCTACGACAGCGGTTCCGCCGGGCAGTCCGAGGAAGGCGTGGCCATCAAGATTGAGGAGCAGCTGGAGGGCGTGACCGGCATCAAGTCGGTCACCAGCGCATCAACCGGCAGCGGCGCCACCGTCACCGTGGAAAAACAGTCCGGTTACGACCTGGACCGGCTGCTCACGGATGTCAGGGCCAAGGTGGACGCCATCTCCAGCTTTCCGGCCGAGGCCAAGAACCCGGTGATCGAAAAGGCCCGACGCCGGGAACACGCCCTCTGGTTGCAACTCTACAGCGACGGCGACCGCCACAGGCTGCAGCAACTCGCCGAGCAGTTGAAAGGCGAGTTGCTGGAAAGCGCGGCCATCAGCCAGGTGAGCCTCTCCGGCTGGCAGAACCCGATGATGGCGATCGAAATTGACGAGGCGCGCCTGCAGGCCCACGGCCTCACCCTGTCGGATGTGGAAGAGGCGATCAGGCGCGGTTCTACCAGTACCCGCACGGCAGTATTGCGCAACGAAAACAGCTACCTGCAACTGGAAGCGGCGCAGCAGGCCTATACTGCGGCGGATTTCGCCGCACTGCCACTGATCAGCGCCGGCGACGGCCGCCAGCTCACCATCGGCGACGTGGCGCTGGTGCGCGATACCTTTGACGAGAGTACCCCGGTGCTGTCCCGCTACAACTACCGCGACAGTATCGCCGTGCAGGTAATCGCCGGCGACGGCGACGATATCTCCCGCTCGGTGGACGCCGCCCGGCAGGTGGTGGAGCGCTGGCGCAGTGGCGGTGTACTGCCCCGTGGAGTGGAACTGGCCACCTGGTACGACCGCAGCGAGTCCATCGACCAGCGGCTGCAGTTGCTGGGCAGCAATGCGCTCACCGGTATCCTGCTGGTGTTTGTCGTCCTGGCGCTGTTCCTGAATCTGCAGGTGGCCTTCTGGGTGGCGGCGGGGCTGCCGTTTATCGTGTTGGGCACCCTCTACTTTATGGGGGACAGCGCCCTCGGCCTGGGTCTCACCCTGAACGAGTTCACCACCCTCGGATTTATCATGGCGCTGGGCATAGTCGTGGACGATGCCATAGTGGTGGGTGAAAGTGTCTATACACGGCGTTCTGTCGATGGCGACTCCCTGCGCAACACCATTGGCGGCACTTTGGATGTGGCCAAACCCACCCTGTTTGGCATCTTCACCACTGTGGTGGCCTTCACCGCCCTGTCCAATGTCAGCGGCATGCTGGGTGAACTCTACGCCCAGTTCGCAGTGATCGTGACCCTCTGCCTGCTGCTGTCGATGGTGGAATCCAAGCTGATACTGCCGGCCCATCTCGCCCACCTGAATACCCGCGCGCAGGCGCCGAAGAGCGCCCCGGCGGTCTACTGGCGCAGGCTGCAACGCTGCGCCGACCGGGGTCTCTACTGGTTCGGCGAGCGCTGCTACGCACCCGCCATCCGCTGGGCACTGCGCCAGCGCTACGCGGTGGTGGTGCTGTTCACCGCGGTGTTTTTCCTGGTGGTGAGCATGCCCCTCACCGGCACGGTGCGTTTCAGCTTCTTTCCCGATATTCCGGGAGAGACGGTCAGCGCAAATATCACCATGGCCAGCGATGCCAGCTTCGGCCTCACCCACGCCAACCTCGAGCGGATGGAACTACAGGCCTATGAAGCGGACCGCCAGCTGCGCGGACAGAGTCCGGGGCAGAACGCCATCGCCCACCTGCAGTTGACATCCGAGAGCGACCAGGCCGGAAAGATCACCCTGCAGCTCGCCGCCGACAGTCCCTACGACGCCAATACCTTTACCCGGCGCTGGCGGGAGCTGATCGGCCAACCGGAGGGCGCGCGCAGCATCTCCGTCTACAACAGCCCGCAGATGGCCGACGCCCTGCGCATAGAGCTGCGCGCCGCCGACGATGACACCCTGACCCGCGCCGGCAGTGCGCTGAAGGAAAAACTGCAGGATTTCGCCGGGGTCAGTGGTATCGAGGACAACCTGGAACCGGGCCAGCCGCAGCTGAACCTGGCACTCAATCAACAGGGTCGCGCCCTGGGGCTCACCACCAGTGACCTTTCCACCCAGGTCCTGCAGGCGTTCAGCGGCCAGATAGTGCAGCGCTACCAGCGCGACAGCGACGAAATCGAAGTAAAAGTGCGCTACCCGGAATCCAGCCGGCAGAGCCCCGCCGATATCCGCAGCGCCCGCGTGCGCACCGGTGACGGAAATGCGATTCCGCTGTCTGCGGTGGCGGACATCAGCTACGGCTATACCCGCGATACCATCACCCGCATCGACGGCAAGCGCGCTGTCTACCTGAGTGCGGATGTGGACAAGCAGGTGATTCCCACCCCCCAGCTGGTGACACAAC
Organism: Microbulbifer taiwanensis; assembly: GCF_014904815.1. Taxonomy (GTDB): domain Bacteria; phylum Pseudomonadota; class Gammaproteobacteria; order Pseudomonadales; family Cellvibrionaceae; genus Microbulbifer; species Microbulbifer taiwanensis. The sequence goes on along the minus strand of NZ_JACZFR010000025.1, from coordinate 69,331 downwards.
TGAAGCGCTCCCTTGTGCCCGAGCTGCAGCGACAGTACCCCGGCCTGGATATCCAGTTTGGCGGCGAGGCGGAACAGCAGGCGGAGACCCAGTCCTCGATGCTGCAGGTGTTCCTGTTCGCACTGCTCGCCATCTACATGCTGCTGGCGATCCCCCTGAAATCCTATTCCCAGCCGCTGCTGATCCTCTGCGCCATCCCCTTTGGCATCGTCGGCGCCATCCTCGGCCACTGGATCAACGATATAGCCCTCGGCATACTGTCGCTGAACGGTATCATCGCGCTCTCCGGTGTGGCCGTTAACGACAGCCTGCTGTTGGTGTCCCGTTTCAATCAATTGCGCGCGGGCAGCGCGAATATCGAAGACGCTGTCATAGCCGCCTGCCGCAGTCGCCTGCGCGCCGTGCTGCTGACCTCCCTCACCACCTACGCCGGCCTGATGCCGCTGTTGAGCGAAACCTCCTTCCAGGCGCAGTTCCTGATTCCGGCGGCGGTGTCCCTGGGCTACGGGATACTCTTCGCCACGGCGATTACACTTCTATTGATGCCAGCGCTGTTGCTGATACAGCGGGATTTTCACAGCCTGCTGCACAGAGCCGCGGGCTGGATTGGGAACAGGAGGAGCCGGGAGCGCCCGGTCGAACCGCAATGCTGAATATCCTGTTGGTGGAAGACGACCTGGACCTGGCGCAGACGCTGGTGCAGTACCTGGCGCTGGAGGAAATCCGCTGCGACCATGCGAGCAACGGCGTGGCAGGCCTGCACCTGATGGAAAAACATCGCTATGAGGCGCTGATACTCGACCTCAACCTGCCGAGGCTGGACGGCCTCTCGGCCTGCCAGCAGCTGCGCGCCCGCGGCGACGACACGCCGATACTGATGCTCACCGCGCGCGACCAGCTCGAGGACAAGGTGGAGGGATTCAAGGCGGGTACCGACGACTACCTGCTGAAGCCCTTCGAGATGGAGGAACTGGTGGTGCGCCTGCGCGCCCTTGCCCGGCGCCGCAGCGGCCAGGTGCAGCGCCTGTGCTGCGGCGACCTGGAGATGAACCTGAGCGAAAAAAACCTAACCCGTGGCGGACGCAGCATCGGCCTGTCCCCCACCTGCTGGCAACTGCTGGAATGCCTGATGCGTGCCTCGCCGGCAGTGGTATCCCGACAGCAGCTGGAGCAGGCCGTGTGGGGGGAGTCACCTCCGGACAGCAACAGCCTGAAAGTCCATTTGTTCAACCTGCGCCGGGCCATTGACGGCCCCGAAGAGCCGCCCCTGCTGCACACGGTGACCGGGCAGGGTTTCGTTTTGAAATGCTACGAAAATTTTAAGGAGTGAGAACAAATCGGCAACGGCCATTGCCGGGCTGAACAAAGCACTTGAAAAACCCTGATAAATTCGCGTGAGCGCTGTAGTCGGTTCAGGGGCGCTCAAGCGAATTTTATCAGAGGTTCACTGAGTCTCGTGGTAAACCGTAAACTGCCCCATCATGCCCTTGTCCTCGTGCTCGAGGCGGTGGCAGTGGTACATGTAGGGGATATGGTAATCCAGGTCCCTGTTGAAGACGGCGGCCTCACTCTCTATGTCGGGATATCTATAAGTGGGGTGATTGAATTCCACCAGGATATGCGCCTTGAAAAACCTTCCATTGGTATTTCCATCCGGCAGTGGCAGTACCACCGTGTCCTTCCATCCGCGCAGTTCCATCTCCGGGGGCTTGCCATCGATATCCAGAATCAGGAAGGAGCAGCCGTGTACATGAAACGGGTGATCGCCCGTTGCCGACACTTCCCAGACCTCGGGAACGCCAATCGGTACCGATTCATTGACGACATGCATGTCGTAGGCTTGGTCATTGATATACATTTCCGTCGAGTCCTCGTTGGCACTCATCCGGAATGACCGGGATGCGGCGGGGGCATTGGCGACCGCCGACTCCCAGTCGATCGGCTCACGGCGCAGAACTGAAGGCACTCGCGCAAACAGTGGATAGCCGGCGTTCACCAGTATGCGCATGACCTGCATATCGACCAGGCCATCGGCCGGATTGGCCGTTATCGTCTCCGCCAGCAGATCCAGGACAGCACCGCGGTCGCCGGAGAAATCCACGACCATCTCCATTCGCTCCCCCGGATACACAGTGGCCTTGTTGACCAAGACCGGATTGTTCAGGAAACCGCCGTCGCCGGCAATCACATAAAATTCCCGCCCATCCCGGAAGTGAAGACCGAACTGGCGGTTGTTGCCGGCATTGAGCACACGGAACCTGATCAGGCCCGGCGCCACCCGGCAGTAGGGATTGAAGGTGCCGTTGGCGATAATATAATCCCCCCAGAATACCGGCCCCGCCTCAATGTAATACTGCTGCTCCCAGGCGCTATCAAACAGCTTGTCCTGCAAAATCAGTGGAATATCGTTGACGCCATAGGTATTCGGAAGCCCCAGCATTTCACTGTTGTCGTCCTCGATAATAAACATTCCCGCATGGCCGAAGTACACCTGTTCCGCGGTTTTCTCACAGGTGTGGTCGTGGTACCAGTTGGTTGCCGCCTCCTGATTCACCGCCATGCGAAAGCGCCAGGTCTCCCCGGGCTGGATCATCTGGTGCGGGCCGCCGTCGATAGCGCCGGGGATATGCATGCCGTGCCAGTGATTGGTCACCGGCTCGGAGCGTAAATTGGCGATCGAGAACTCGACCAGGTCCCCGTTTTTTACCCTGATCGTCGGCCCCAGATAAGAGCAGCGGTGGAAGAGCGTCGACAGACTTACCGCATAGGACTGCCTGCCGGGGTAGAACTCGTGCAGGGAATCTTGAATGTACAATGTTGGCAGGGAGTAGGTTTTGCGAAATGGGCGATAGATCTGCGGGGGAATATTGAGACGATTGTATTCTCCAATAGATCTTTTCTGGTTCAACCCGATGGATCCGGCTTCCGCAGCACTGGCATTCACTGACGTTCCCAACGCCAGTCCGGAAGATACAATCACACTATTCTTCAGAAAATCCCGTCTTTTCATTATTTTCACCTCCCTGTATGGATTTGAATAAATCCTAGGGAAGGGAATTTATGAAATACACGGAATTTACAGAAGTTTACCCAGGTTAAACTCGATAAAAATAGAATTAGAAACCCAAAAAAGACTGCAACCAACCTCTCTGTACAGAAAAAGCCAGTGACCGCTCAGCACCCTGAACACAAGAACTGAAAGTGAAATACGATTAGCAGAAAATGCTTTACTATTACTCCAGCGCTTCAATTTCCTAGTTTATTTTGCAATACATCTAGCAGCGGGATAGTCATCCATTGAAAAAATCTTTCAGCCTGAAATGGTTTGTCGCCATATCCTTCCTCGCCCTGGGTCTGCTACTGGTCTTCGGCTATTCCTGGCTGGCAGCCCGCTACTTTATGCTGGGAATGGACAATATGCTCACCATGCAAATGGAGCAGGCGGGCGAGCGCTACCTGAGCACTGTGCCCAAAGCGCAGCGCAGTACGCCACGGGATTTTGAGGGTTTCCTGATAACACCCGACTGGCAGCAGCTTCCGGCAGAAATGCGCAGGGCATTCGGCAGCCCACCAGTCAATAACAGTGAGCTGGTCAAGCAGGGCCCCGGTGTCGCAAAGCCGCCGGAAGAGCTCTATTTTCTGATCGGTTACCAGCAGGATGACGACAGGGTTTTTATCAGCCGGAGCATTTCCCCGGCCACCATCTCCTCAATAGTGGAAAGCAACGTTCGCGGCAACCTGCACACACTGGCACTGATCAGTGGCGCCAGTGCCCTGGCCCTGGCCGCCATCATCTGGCTGCTGTTACAACGGGTTTCCGGACCTGTGGCACGACTCGGCAACTGGACCCGATCCCTGAACCCGGAAATGCTGAAGGCGCCAGTTCCGGACTTCTCCTATCCGGAACTCAACGATATGGCGGAACTTATCCGCAACAGTCTCACCTCGGTAGAGGAGAGCCTGGAGCGTGAACACCGTTTTCTACGCCACGCCAGCCACGAATTGCGCACTCCGATCACGACGGTGCGCAGCAATGCCGAGCTGCTGCGCAAACTGAAAGAAGAAAGCGGCGGTGATCCCCGCGAACAGCTGGCGCTGGAGCGTATCGAGCGCGCCAGCCTGACCATGAAGCACCTGACGGAAACCCTGCTCTGGCTGGGCCGCGACAGCGGCGAGCGGCTGCCGGAAAACACCTTTGCCCTGGACCAGCTGGTGAGGCAACTGGCCGCCGACCTCGACTACCTGCTACGGGACAAGGAAGTCTCGCTGGAAATCGACACAGAGCCCTGTGAGGTCACGCTGCCGGAAGTGGTCGCGCGCATTCTGCTGGGTAACCTGATCCGCAACGCCTTCCAGCACACTTCGCGGGGCAGTGTGGCCATTCGGCAGAGAAATTGCCGCGTCGAAATCTTCAATCAACAGCACAACAACGGCGACACTTCAGGGGAGCTGGGTTTCGGGCTCGGCCTGCAACTGACCGCCAGGTTAAGTGAGCGGCTGGGGTGGCGCTATGTCAATCGCCCGCAGCGCGGCGGGCGCCGGGCCATACTCTGGCTGACGGAATCCTGACGCCCCAATGCCCTGCCCGGTGCTACCTACTGAGCAGCGCAATACTTCCCGTGCCCATTGGCCGGCAACTCGCTCAGTGGATATTTGATCTAGCCTTATTATTCATAGGCCAACCAGCCCACCCCAGCGAGATCTCCGAGGAGCAGCCAGTCGATGTGCGCCAAACCCCGGGTAGAGTCCCCCTTCGACCAGTACAACCATGATATTCCCGAGGACCAGATGCCGGCGGATGGTATAGCCCCGCGGGCGGCCGAGGCCATGGTCAATGCCGAGGGCTGGACGGACGCGCAGCCGGTGATGAATCTCTCCTCTTTCGTCACCACCTTTACCGAGCCGGAATCCCTGGAAGTCGCCCGCAAGAATTACCTGAAGAACTATATCGACCACGATATGTATCCGCAGATGTTCGCCATAGAGCAACGCCTGGTGCGCTGGCTGCACAGGCTGTGGAATGGCCCCGCGGACGCGACGCCCTACGGCACCGCCACCATCGGCTCCTCCGAGGCCTGCATGCTCGCCGGCCTGGCGCACAAGTGGAACTGGCGCAAGGCGCGGGAAAAGGCGGGCGTGGATGCCAGTAAGCCGAACCTGGTCACCGGTGGCAATGTACAGATCGTATGGAAAAAATTCATGCGCTACTTCGACGTGGAACCGCGCGAAGTGCCGCTCAAAGTGGGAGACTACCGCCTGACTGCGGAGCGACTGGACGAGTTCGTGGACGAAAACACCATCGCCGTGGTGGCCATCGCCGGACAGACCTTTACCGGCGAGGACGATGACTTCGACGCTATCCACAAGTGGCTGGACGACTACGAGGCGAAAACCGGCCACTCGATCCCGCTGCATATCGACGCGGCCTCCGGCGGCTTTATCAATCCCTTTCTCTACCCGGACTACGAGTGGGATTTCCGCCTGCCGCGGGTGCAGTCCATCAACGCCTCGGGACACAAGTACGGCCTGGTACCGCCGGGACTGGGCTGGATAATCTTCCGCGACGACCGGGTGTTTTGCGAGGACCTGATCTTCTACGTCAATTACCTGGGCGGCGAGATGCCCACCTCCACGCTGAACTTCAGCCGCAATGCTGCGCCGGTGGCCTACCAGTACTACGCCTTCCTGCGCCTGGGATTTTCCGGCTACCGGGACGTGATGCAGCGCACCGTGGACAACGCCAACTGGTTGCGAAGTAAACTGGTGGAGAGCGGCTTCTTCGACATCATGAACAAGACCCAGCGCATCCCGGTGGTGGCGCTGACCCTGAAACCGGGACTCAATTTCAACGAGTACGACGTTTCCGCCAAGGTGCGCGAGCGCGGCTGGGTGCTGTCCGCCTACTCGATGCCGCCGGATGCGGAATCGGTCAACACACTGCGGGTGGTGGTGCGGCCGCACCTGAACCGGGACACCATGCATATCCTCGCCGGCGATATCATCAACGCCTGCAATTGGCTGCGACAGCACGGCGGCAATGTCACGCCGCCGAAGCTGCACGATCACACCAAGGTGTCGCCGAGCAAGTGCTGAGGCCGGGCACGGCTCTCAGCACTGCAGTGCTACTCGTAGGCGGAAATCGGTGCGCAGGAACAGACCAGGTGCTTGTCCCCGTGCACATTGTCCACCCGCCCCACCGGCGGCCAGTATTTGCGCCCGCGCAACTCTTCCAGCGGAAAGACCGCCTCTGTGCGGCTGTAGGGATGCGCCCAACCGTCGGCGGCCATTACCGATGCCGTGTGCGGCGCATTGACCAGCGGATTGTCGCCCAGCGGCCATTCTCCATTTTCGACACGGGCGATTTCCGCGCGAATCTGGATCATCGCATCGCAGAACCGGTCCAGCTCCGCCAGCGACTCGCTCTCGGTGGGCTCGATCATCAGTGTGCCCGCCACCGGGAAGGACATGGTGGGCGCGTGGAAACCGTAGTCGACCAGTCGCTTGGCCACGTCGTCCACTAAAATACCGCTGGATTCCTTCAGCGGGCGCAGGTCGACGATACACTCGTGGGCCACATGTCCACCGCTGCCGCGATACAGTATCGGGTAGTGCTCCTGCAGGCGCGCGGCTATGTAGTTGGCGTTGAGTATCGCCACTTCGGTGGCCGAGCGCAGACCATCGCGGCCCATCATGCGGATATACATCCAGGTGATCGGCAGAATACTGGCACTGCCGGCAGTGGCCGCGGACACGGGTGCGCCGCGGCGCCCGTCGGCACCCGCGCCGCCGACTGCACCGGGCAGGAATTCCGCCAGGTGCGCGCGCACCGCCACCGGACCGACACCCGGGCCGCCACCGCCGTGGGGGATACAGAAGGTCTTGTGCAGGTTCAGGTGCGAGACATCGCCGCCGAACACGCCCGGCTGGCACAGGCCTACCATCGCATTGAGGTTGGCCCCGTCGATATACACCTGGCCGCCGTGCCGGTGCACTATTTCGCTGAGCTCGCCGATACCCTGCTCGAAGACCCCGTGGGTGGACGGATAGGTGACCATGATCGCCGCCAGCCGCTCGCTGTGCTCGGCGGCCTTCTCGCGCAGGTCGTCCAGGCACACATTGCCCTGCTCATCGCATCTGACCACCACCACGCGCATGCCGCACATCTGCGCCGAGGCCGGGTTGGTGCCGTGGGCGGAGCTGGGGATCAGGCAGATATCCCGCCCACCCTCGCCGCGGCTGGCGTGATAGGCGCGGATTGCCAGCAGGCCGGCGTACTCGCCCTGGGAGCCGGCGTTGGGCTGCAGGGACACGGCGTCGTAGCCGGTGATCTCGCACAGCATTGCCTCCAGGCCTTCGATCAGTTCCGCGTAACCCGCGACCTGGTCCGCCGGCGCATAGGGATGCACATTGGCAAACTCCGGCCAGGTCACCGGGATCATCTCCGCGGTGGCGTTCAGCTTCATGGTGCAGGAACCCAGCGGAATCATCGAGCGGTCGAGGGCGATATCGAGGTCGGCCAGACTGCGCAGGTAGCGCAGCATTTCCGTCTCCGAGTGGTAGCGGTTGAACACCTCCTGACTGAGCGGGCTGTCATCGCGCAGCAGTTCACCCGCCAGCACCGGTGAAACCCGGGACTCGACTTCACTGAAATCCAGCGCTCCGCCGAACAGCTGCCACAGTATTTCCACATCTCCCTGGGTCGCGGTTTCGTCGAGGGAAATGCCCACTCGTCTGCCGTCAATGGCGCGCAGGTTGATGCCCTGCTCCGCCGCTTTTTCGAGAACCGGTTCCGCGTCGTCGACCTTGACGGTCAGGGTATCGAACCAGCTGTCGCTCTGCAGCTGCGCACCCAGCTCTTTCAGGCCCAGCGCCAACACGCTGGTCAGGTGATGCACCCGCGTGGCGATCAGGCGCAGCCCCTGCGGACCGTGGTAGACCGCATACATGGATGCCATCACCGCCAGCAGCACCTGCGCGGTGCAGATATTGGAGGTAGCCTTCTCGCGGCGGATATGCTGTTCGCGGGTCTGCAGCGCCAGGCGGTAGGCGGGATTGCCGCAGCTGTCGATGGACTGCCCCACCAAACGGCCAGGCAGCGAGCGCTTGTAGGATTCGCGCGTGGCCATATAGGCGGCATGGGGGCCGCCGAAGCCCATGGGCACACCGAAGCGCTGGGTCGAGCCCACGGCGACATCCGCGCCCAGCTGGCCCGGCGGCGTCAGCAATAACAGGCTCAGAATATCCGCGGCCATCGCAACCAAGCCGCGCTGCGCGTGCACCGCTTCAATAACATTCCGGTAGTCTTTTACCGCGCCGCTGGCGCCCGGGTACTGCAACAGTATGCCGAAAACTTCGCGGCCTTCGAGTTCGGCGAGCGGGTCACCGATGACAATCTCGATACCCAGCGGCTCGGCGCGGGTTTGCAGAACCGCGATCGTCTGCGGCAGGCAGTCGCGGTCGACAAAGAAGGTGCGCGACTTGGACTTACTCATGCGCTGGCAAAGCGTCATGGCCTCCGCCGCCGCGGTGGCCTCGTCGAGCATGGACGCATTGGCCAGGTCCAGTCCGGTCAGTTCACTGACCAGTGTCTGGAAGTTGAACAGCGCCTCCAGGCGCCCCTGGGAAATCTCCGGCTGGTAGGGCGTGTAGGCGGTGTACCAGGCCGGGTTTTCGAGAATATTGCGCAGCACCACGTTGGGCGTGCGGGTGCCATAATAGCCCTGGCCGACAAAGGATTTGAACGGTTTGTTCTTCGCCGCCAGCGCGCGTATCTCCGCCAGCGCCTCGTGTTCCTGCACACCCTCGGCCAGCGCCAGAGGAGCGGGCATACGGATGCCGCCGGGCACCACCTCACCGATAAACTCATTCAGGCTACTGTGTCCGAGCCGCTGCAACATGCGCGCGATATCGTCCACTGACGGACCAATATGGCGGCGCGTAAACTCCGCTCTATCTTCCAGGTCGCGGATACTGTGTTTGGCTTGCAACATAATCTTTCTCCGCCTCCCTCAACCCGCCTGGGCGGCGTAGTCATCGGCGCTCAGCAGCTTGTCCAGCGCTGCCGGATCGGCGAGTCTGATACGCATAAACCAGCCCTCCCCCATGGGATCGCGGTTGACCAGTTCCGGATCCTCCTCCAGTGCACCGTTCACCTCGAGCACTGTGGCATCGAACGGCAGGGAAATATCGCCGGCCGCCTTTACCGATTCGATCACCGCCACCTCTTCGCCGGCACTCAGTTCGGCATTCACTTCCGGCAATTCCACAAACACCACATCGCCGAGTTGCGACTGGGCGAAGTCGGTGATGCCGACGGTGACGACATCGCCCTCGGCGGAGAACCACTCGTGGGATTCGGTGTATTTTATGTTGCTCATCTTAGGATCCACTCAAATGTTAAATAATCCGTAGGGTGCGCCGCCAAACTAGCCCCGGTAATAGCGCTGCGGCACAAAGGGCATTTTTGCCACGCTGATCGCCACCGCCTTGCCGCGCACCAGCGCCTGCAGGCCGGTGCCGATTTTTTCGTAGCCGCGGTCCACGTAGCCCATGCCGATGGCGGCGCCCAGAGTCGGTCCGTAACCGCCGCTGGTGACCTTGCCGACGATATTGCCGGCCTCGTCGATAATGTCCGCACCGGCGCGCACCGGCATCCTGCCCTCGACCGAAAAGCCGACACGCTTTTTGCTCGTGCCACTGGCAATCTGGTCCAGAACCACATCCGCACCGAGGAAGCCACCGCTCTTTGCGCCGTCGGCACGACGGGATTTGGAAATACTCCACAGCAGGCTCGCCTCCACCGGGGTGGTGCTGCTGTCCATGTCGTTGCCGTACAGACACAGACCCGCCTCCAGGCGCAGCGTGTCCCGCGCACCCAGGCCGATCATCTGCGCGCGCTCGTCTTGCAGCAATTCGCGGGCAAAGGTCTCTACCTCACTCGCGGCGATCGACACCTCGAAACCGTCCTCGCCGGTGTAACCGGAGCGGGTGATATAGCAGTCGCAGCCCAGAATTTCCGCGCGCATACCGCGCATAAAGGTCAGCTGCTGGGTGGCGGGTGCCAGCTCCGCCAGCAGATCCTTCGCCTGCGGACCCTGTACCGCCAGTAGAGCCCGACTCAAAACTTCCAATTCGCAACCGCGCAGGTGTTTCTGCAGGTGCGCTATATCGCCAGCCGCCGTCGCCGCATTGACCACCAGGAAAAACTCCTGCTCGGCCCAGCGGGTGACAATCAGGTCATCGAGGATGCCGCCCTCTTCATTGGTCAAAACGGCATAGCACTGCTGATCGATCTCCAGCGCCGCCACATCGATCGGCAGCAGCTTTTCCAGCTCCGCCACCACATCGGCGCCGCTGACCAGCAGCTGGCCCATATGGGAGACATCAAAGATGCCGATCTTGTCGCGCGTGTGCTGGTGCTCGCGCACTATGCCGGCACTGTACTGCACCGGCATGGCGTAACCGGCGAAGGGCACCATCTTGCCGCCCTGCTCCAGGTGCAGGTCGTAGAGCGGGGTTTTCAATGCATCCTGTTTCATGTTCTTTCTCCAAGTGAAGCGGTTTTCACAACGTAGCGAGCGGGTGCCTGGCGGCGGGCGCCGGAGCGGAGGCACCGGAGTGTACAGACGCGTACATGAGGATGCCGAGCACCGCCGAACGCCGCCAGGCGCACGCGCAGTAGTTGTGAATCCGCTTCTAGCATTCGACGATACTGACCGGCAGATCGATCACATTGACCGCCAGGCCGCCGCGCGCGGTTTCCTTGTATTTATCCTGCATATCGCGACCCGTATCGCGCATGGTGCGGATCACCTTGTCCAGCGACACCAGGTGCTCGCCGTCGCCGCGCAGGGCCATGCGCGCGGCGCTGATCGCCTTGATCGACGCCATCGCATTGCGCTCGATGCAGGGCACCTGCACCAGGCCGCCGACCGGGTCGCAGGTCAGGCCCAGGTTGTGTTCCATGGCGATTTCCGCCGCGTTTTCCACCTGCAGGGGCGAACCGCCGAGCACCTCGGCGAGACCGGCTGCGGCCATGGAACAGGCGGAGCCCACCTCCCCCTGGCAGCCCACTTCGGCGCCGCTGATGGAGGCGTTTTTCTTGAACAGAATGCCCACCGCCGCCGCCGTGAGCAGGAAGCGCACCACATCCTCGTCGGTGGGATTCTTGGAAAAACGCATGTAGTAGTGGAGCACCGCGGGAATAATGCCGGCGGCGCCGTTGGTGGGCGCGGTGACAATGCGGCCACCGGCCGCATTCTCCTCGTTTACCGCCAGCGCATAGAGGGTCACCCAATCCAGCGCCGACAGTGGATCCGACAGGCAGGCCTCCGGGCGGCTCAGCAGCTGGCGGTTGAGATTCGCCGCGCGGCGCTTCACCTTCAGGCCGCCGGGCAGAATGCCCTCATTGCCAATACCGTTGCTGACGCAGTCCTGCATCACCTGCCAGATCTGCATCAGGCCCGCACGGGTCTCGGCCTCGCTGCGCCAGGAGGCCTCGTTGGCCAGCATCACATCGCTGATACGCAGCTGTTCCCGCGCGCAGGTTTCCAGCAGCTGCTCCGCGGATTCGAAGTCGAAGCGCACACTGCGCGCCTGTTCCGGCACGCGATCCGCCTGCGCCTCGCGCTCGGTCACCACAAAGCCGCCGCCGACGGAGTAGTAGACCTCCTCCGCCAGCAGCCTGCCGGATTCGTCGAAGGCGCTGAAGCGCATACCGTTGGCGTGCAGCGGCAGTTCCTCCTCGCCGAGCAACAGGAGATCGCTCTGTGGATCGAATGCGATGCGCCGCTCGCCACCCAGGTTCAGGCTGCGGCTCTGCTCGATTGTCTCTACCCGCGCGTCCACACTGGCGGTATCCACCAGCTCCGGCTGCTCGCCCTCGAGGCCCAGCATCACCGCCTTTGTGGTGCCGTGGCCGACGCCGGTGGCGCCGAGGGAGCCGAACATATAGGCACCAACCCGCGCCGTCTGCGCGAACACATTTTTTTCGCGCAGCAGCTGCAGGAACTGCCCCGCGGCCTTCATGGGGCCGACGGTGTGCGAACTGGACGGCCCTATACCGATCTTGAACAGATCGAAAACACTCAGGGACATGGATCAGGACCCTGTGTAAACGGGAAAAGCGGCGCAGAGCTCTGCGACCTTTGCGCGCACCCGCACCTGCTCCGCTTCCAGTGCTTCCGGATCCTCGAGATTCTCCAGCAGGTCGCACATCCAGCCCGCCAGGGCCTCCGCCTCGGCGGTGCCCATGCCGCGACTGGTGATTGCCGGCGTGCCGATACGCACGCCGCTGGTCACGAAAGGCGACTGGGGATCGTTGGGTACCGTGTTCTTGTTGACGGTGATATTGGCCGCACCCAGGGCCGCGTCCGCGGCCTTGCCGGTGACGCCGCGCTTGCTCAGGTCGATCAGCAGCAGGTGGTTCTCGGTACCGCCGGACACTATGTCGAAGCCCCGCGCCAGGAAGATCGCGGCCATGGTCCTGGCATTGTCGATGACCTTCTGCTGGTACTCGGCAAATTCCGGGGACAGCGCCTCCTTGAAGGCCACCGCCTTGGCCGCAATCACGTGCATCAGCGGCCCGCCCTGGATACCGGGGAATATCAGCGAGTTGAACTTCTTGCCCAGGCCCTCGGCATCGCGCGCCAGTATCAGGCCGCCGCGCGGTCCGCGCAGTGTCTTGTGGGTGGTGGTGGTGACCACATCGGCGAAGGGTACTGGACTAGGGTAGAGTCCGGCGGCGACCAGCCCGGCCACATGGGCCATGTCCACGAACAGGTAGGCACCCACCTTGTCGGCGATGTCGCGGAAGCGCTGCCAGTCCATCACCTGGGAATAGGCCGAGAAGCCGGCGACGATCATCTTCGGCCTGTGCTCCAGCGCCAGCTGCTCCACCTGGTCGTAATCCACCTGCCCGGTCTGCGTATCGAGGCCATACTGGATCGCGTTGTAGATCCTGCCGGAGAAGTTTGGCTTGGCGCCGTGGGTCAAGTGGCCGCCGTGATCCAGGGACAGGCCGAGAAAGGTGTCCCCCGGTTGCAGCAGGGCCATATACACGGCCGCATTGGCCTGGGAGCCGGAGTGGGGCTGCACATTGGCATAGTCGGCGCCGAACAGCTGCTTTGCGCGGTCGATCGCCAGCTGTTCGACCACATCCACATGCTCGCAGCCGCCGTAGTAGCGCTTGCCCGGGTAGCCCTCGGCGTACTTGTTGGTGAGCACAGAGCCCTGGGCGGCCATGACCGCCTGGCTGGTGTAGTTCTCGGATGCGATCAGCTCGATATGAGCTTCCTGGCGCTGCCGCTCGGCGTCGATGGCTGCGTAGAGTTCGGCATCCAGGGGCTGAAGATGGGATTGCAAGGCGTCCATGGGACCTCCGCTCATTTTATTTATTGAGCGATCCTAGTGCCCCTGTTAAGATTTTTTAAATTTATAGTTCAAATTTAATCATTAGTATTTCTTATGCAACTGCCGCACAGGAACCTGCCCACCGAGTGGCTGCGCACCCTAGTCACCGTGATAGATACCGGGGGGTTTACCCAGGCCGGGGAACTGCTGGCGCGCTCGCAGCCGGCCATCAGCCTGCAGATGAAGCAGTTGGAGGAGCGCCTGGGTCGCCAGCTGCTGCTGCGCTCCGGCCGCTCGGTGAACCTGACCGAGAGCGGCCAGCGGGTCTACGAACAGGCGCGGAAGATACTGGCCCTGAACGATGAACTGGTGTTCGAATTCAGCGGCGCCTCTGTAACCGGCAAACTGCACCTGGGCATTCCCAGCGAATTCGCCTCAACGCTGCTGCCGCGGATTATCGGCAACTTCTCCCAGAGCTACCCGGACGTCGCGCTCCAGGTGACCAGCGACCTGAGCCGCAACCTGTTGGCCCGGGGACGACGGGAGAACTTCGACCTGATTCTCGCCCTGCAGGAGGAAGAAGCGGACGGGGACGGACAGGTGGTGATCCGCGATGACCTTGTGTGGGTGGGGAGCCAGAAGCACTCGGCACAGCTGCTGAAGCCATTGCCGCTGGTACTGGCGCCGGAGGGCTGCATCTACCGCAAGCGGGCCGAGGCCGTATTGGGAAACGCCGGCATCGAATCGCGCAACGTGTTTACCATTCCCGACCTGAACGGTATCCAGTCGGCACTGGAGGCCGGGCTCGGCATCACCGCGCTGACCCGCAGTACAGTGCCGGAGAGCCTGCGCATTCTGCGCAATTCACGCCAGCTGCCGAAACTGGGGGAGATCTGTATCGGCCTGCACTTCAAGAGCCGGCGGCCCAGCGAGGCGGCGATTCGCCTCGCGGAGCATTTGCAGAGTGGGTTGAATATCGCCTGAGCGTCAGTTGGGCAGCTCAGCAAATCCCATGTTGAACAGCGTAAAGCTGAAGATATCCGCATACTGTTCAATGGACTTGGATACCGGCGTGCCGGCACCGTGCCCGGCCTTGGTTTCAATGCGAATCAGGGTCGGCGCTGTCCCCGCCTGCTTGGACTGCAGCTCTGCAGCAAACTTGAAGGAGTGCGCCGGCACCACGCGGTCGTCGTGATCTGCGGTGGTCACCAGGGTGGCCGGGTACTCAACGCCGGCGCGCACATTGTGCACCGGTGAATATCCCTTCAGGTATTTGAACATCTCCTCGCTCTCTTCCGCGGTGCCGTAGTCATAGGCCCAACCGGCACCGGCAGTAAAGGTGTGATAGCGCAACATGTCCATCACCCCAACGGCAGGCAGCGCCACCTTCACCAGTTCCGGGCGCTGGGTCGCCACCGCCCCCACCAGCAGGCCGCCATTGGAGCCACCGTGTATGGCCAGGTAATCGCGGGAAGTATACTTTTTCTCGGTCAGGTACTCGGCCGCGGCGATAAAGTCATCGAATACATTCTGCTTTTGCAGCTTGGTGCCGGCGTTGTGCCAGCGCTTGCCGTACTCACCGCCGCCGCGCAGATTGGGCACCGCATAGATGCCGCCCATTTCCAGCCACACGGCATTGGCAATTTTGAAGTACGGCGTCAGGCTGATATTGAAACCGCCATAGCCATACAGGATGGTGGGGTTCTTGCCATCCAGCTCCAGGCCCTTCTTGTAGGTGATCATCATCGGAATGCGCGTACCATCCCTGGAGGTGTAGAACACCTGCTCGGACTGGTAGGCACTGCTGTCGAAATCAGCCCCGGATTCACGGTAGATTTCCGACTGCCCCTCCTCGACATCAAAGGCGAAGATGGTGCCCGGCGTCTTGTAGTTGGTGAAGGTGTAGTAGAGCACCTCATCGTCTTTCTTGCCGCCGAGAGAGCTGGCACTACCGGGCCCGGGCAGTTCGATTTCCCGGATGCGCTCACCGTCGAGATCGTACTGGTAGACCCGGGACAACGCATCGACCATGTAGCGGGTAAAAATATAGCCGCCGCCGGTAGAGGCGCTGAGTACATTGTCAGTTTCCGCAATCAGGTCCCGCCAGTTGGCCGGCACCGGATCCGCGGCGTCCACCGTGACAATCTTTTTGTTGGGTGCATCCAGGTTGGTGACCAGGTACAGCTTGCTGCCGACATTCTCCAGCACATAGGTGTCGGAATCGAAGTGATCGAGCACAGTGACCAGCGGCGCGTCCGGCTCGCTCAGGTCGCGGATATACAGATCGTTGCCGGAAGTGGATTTGGAGCCGGAAATCACCAGGTAGCGATCGTCTTCGGTCACATAACCGGAAACATAGCGGCGCTTCTGTTGCGGCTCGCCGCCAAACACCAGGCGGTCCTCGGACTGCGGCTGACCCAGTTTGTGGTAGTAGAGCTTATGCTGGTCTGTCCTGGCAGAGAGCTCACTGCCCTCGGGCTTGTCGTAACTGGAATAGTAAAAGCCCTCGTTACCCCTCCAGGAAATTCCGGAGAACTTGACGTCCACCAAAGGCTCTTCGAGTATCTCCCCGGTCTCCGCATTCACGATGATGATCTTGCGCCAGTCGCTGCCGCCTTCGGAAATCGAGTAGGCGGCGATGGAGCCGTCCCTGGAAAACTCCAGGCTCGCCAGCGAGGTAGTGCCGTCTTCACTGAATTTATTCGGATCCAGGAATACCTCCGGCTCGCCATCGCCCTGCTTGCGCCACACCACATACTGGTCCTGCAGGCCGTCGTTGCGATAGAAGTAGGTGTAGTTGCCCTCCCTGAACGGAGAGCCGACCTTCTCGTAGTTCCAGACCACCTTGAGGCGCTCCCTGAGTTTGTCCCGATAGGGAATTTGCTCCAGATACCCGAAAGTAACCTTGTTCTGCGCCTGCACCCAGGCCCCGGTTTCCTCGCTGCGGTCGTCTTCCAGCCAGCGGTAGGGGTCGGCCACACGAGTGTCGAAGTAGGTGTCCACCACCTGCCCCCTGCGGGTTTGCGGGTATTCGAGGCCGACTGCCGGCGCAGCCGCGTTCATATTCAGGTTCGCATTCTCAGTGGACTCCGGGGAATCCCCGGAACAGGCTGCCAGCATCCCGGCCAGGGCCAAAAGAGGTATTTTTTTCATCAATTATTTTCCCTTCTCGAATTTTTCTCAGAGCGCCCGGCAGTAACCGCCGGCTGCCTTATTGAAGGCACACCGACAAGCACACCGGATCCGGGGGTAAATATCAAGCACCTGCAGACAACCGAGCCCCCGCCAGTGAATACCCCGAGTGAAATGCGAAAACCCGGGATTTTATTCGGAAAATTTTGCTGACCGCAGACACATCAATACGACGGAAACCAGGGAGGGATTACGGCCCGGTACTGATTGAATGCTGAAAGCACCCGGCCACATACATCTCCGCCCCCGACCATCAGGCAGCACCACCCAAAAACATCTTCGCCAGCTCCGCATCCGCCAACACGGCCTTCAATGCCGGATTGCCGGTATTCATCAGGTCCTGCATCAATCCCAGGCGCAGGTCGTTGGGCAGCAGCTCCAGTTTCAGGAAAGACTGGATATTGGCCAGTTGGGTTCTATCGGGTTTGATCTCGTTGACGCGCAGGTAGTGGTACAGCCGGGTGCAGAGGGTGGCGAGGATATCGATGCGCGGGCTGGGGCCGCCGGCGGACTTTTCGATATGGGGGCCTATGGAAGCGGCAAAGTCCTCGGCGTCGACGATGGCCTGGGGCGAGACCAGTTTGCCCAGGTTCTGCTCGACGTAGGCGATAAAGGCGTTGCAGGTGACCTCGTCCAGGCAGGAGCGGGCCAGGATATTGACCAGGGGTAGTTCCGCGCGCAGGTCCTCGATCGCGGCGATGCCGTGGAAAAACTGCACCAGGGAACGGGGCGTGGTGCGCTCGCCACTGACCAATTCCGGGTAGGTGAGCACGAAATCGATACCGCGCGAGTCGACACCGCTCTGCTCCGCCCACAGGGCCCAGGCCCTGGCGTCGAACTCCATGGTGATATGCATCATGCGCGTCAGCATGGCGTCGTCCATCGGCGTCACCGAGTAGTCGCCGCCGTCCGGATTGGCCGTCAGCACCATCTGCCAGCCCTGCGGCAGTGCCCAGCTGATCAGTTCGTGGTTTTGCAGCAGCTGCATAATGCCGCGCAGTATGCGCTCGTCCGCGCGGTTGATGTCATCGATCAGCAGGATTCCCGGGCCCGGTTCGGTGGGCACCCAGTGAGGCGCGGCGAAGCGGGTAACGGGATTGCCGTCGGCGTCCGCTTCGATCCGCGGCATCCCCAGCAGGTCGCCCATCTCCTCGAACTGGGCCGGCGCTATGGCCCGCCACTGCGTGCCCCGCTCCCGCGCTATCTGCTCCACCAGCTGGGTCTTGCCGATACCGTGGCGTCCCCAGATGCAGACCGGCACACTGCGCCGCCCCGCTTGTGGCAGCAGGTGCTCGATAAAGCGCCGCACTTCCGGGGCCGGGCAGTTGAGACCGTAATAGGTGTACTGGTGGTGATTCATGGTGTACTGCACTCACTGGTCGGCGGCCATGGGAATCACCCGGCCGCAGGAAGTCAATCGGGATCTGTCGGCGTCGCCTGCATCACCGTGTAACAGCCACAGTAGGGGCACCCTGGGGCGGACTGCCGGCGGCGGCGCCTGGCCATCGGTGAAATAGACGATGCCGTCGAAGCGGTGCCGGTTGGCGTATTCCACCGGCGCCGTGAAGTCGGTGCCACCGCGACCCTGCACGCCCTGCGGGGCTGTGCCGCAATAGGAATAGCTGCGCTGTATCGCCGTATCGCACTCGACCAGGATTATTTCGGCGCCGGCCCGCCACAGGTGGTTTATCTCCGCGAAAAAGGCACTCAGCTGTGCATCGTCGATACTGGCGGAGGTGTCCACCGCCACCAGCAGGCGCTGGTGGGGCTGGATACGGGTGCCCGGCGTGGTGCCATAGCGTTTGGAGGGGCGGCGCAGGGTATTCCTGACCGAGGTGCGCCGGCTGCTCGCGGCGAACAGGCGCAGTGCCCGGCGCCAGTTGAGTGACGGGCGCCGCCGGGCCAGCAGCTGCTCCACGGCCGCGAGCACTGCCCCCGGCAGCAGGCCGCGCCCGCTGCCTTCCAGTTCGGCGCGCAGGGCCGCCTGCTCCAAGCGGCCCTGCAGCTGCTGGTCGAGCAGCGAGCGTCGGGCCTCCGGCAATTGGGCGAAGGCAGCCCAGTTGTCGTGGCCCGCCCGCGCCAACCCCTCTCCCGCACCCCGCCCCTCTCCACCGGACGGCGGCAGCAACCGGTAGTAGTAGGCCAGCTCCCGCTGCGCTTCCAGCGCTGGCCGGCCCAGCTCCGCCCGCCAGGCGTTGACCTGCTCCAGGGTGATGGCGCCCGGGCAGCGCTGCGTCGGCGCCAGGTACTGGTTCGCCACCAGGTCGGCGGCGCGATCGAAGCGGCCCTTGTCGGCGTAGTCGGGGCGCAGGAGCAGGTGTCCCAGCACCAGGTGCAGGGCCTCGTGCTTCAGGGCACCCAACTGCTGCGCCTCGTCCAGCGCGTGCCAGGCTTCATTGCGACACAAGAGGCGCACATCGCTGTGGCCCTGGGGCTGCAGCGACAGGGCGGGGCCGTCGCCCCCCTCTGCGGAAAACAGCTTGTGGAAGCCGGCCAGGTAATGGCCGTAGAAGGGTTCGCGCAGCATCAGCCGGACCAGTGCGCGTGACAGGGTATTTGCGTCCATTCCCTCTATCGCTTTATCCCTATAAGCGTATGATTTTCAAGGAATTATCCATACAATGCCAATCCCGTCAACGCGCCGGCGGAGTGGTTGGACATGGAGTCAGGAGGGGTATGGCAATGGGCGATCTGAGACTTTCCTTCAATCTGGAGGACTACCTGGGTGGGCATCACCCCGACATCACCGAGCTGGAGCTGGACACCGACGAGCCCATTCCCAGCTGGCAGGCGCTCGCCGCCAGCTTCCCAAACCTGGCGCGAATCAAGATCCGAGAGATTGGTCCTGTGGGCGGCAAACTGCTGATCGACAGCGACTTCTTCGCCGCCTTTCCCGCGCTTGCGGAGCTGGATGCAGACACCCGCGACAGCAACGCGCTTGCGGCCGACCTCAGCGGGCTGAACCCGGCGCACCTGGCGAAGCTGCAGCGATTGAAAATCGAAAGCTGCCGCAGCGGGGATATCAGTGTGCTCGGCGACCTGCCGCTACTGGAATCCCTGAGTATCGAGGTGGACGCCCCCGCGATCCGCTTCCACACCGGCGCCGCCAGCGCCCTGAAAAAGCTGCAGCTGGTTTTCAGCGAGTCGGTGCGGCAACTGGACCTGGACCTGGCCAGCGCCCCCGTCGCGAAACTGGACCTGGGCAGCGGCACCTACTACCGGCAGCTGCCCGGCCCGGTCGAAATCCAGCGGCTGCGCCCGCCGGCCACCCTGTCCGGGCTGAAGATAGGCCTGCGCAGCGAAACCCCATTTCCGGCGGACCTGCAACTGCCACCCACGCTGACCGACGTCGAAATAAACCTGCAGGGAAAGGCGACACTGCCGCCAGCCATGCTGGGCCCACAACCCCGGCTGCATCGCCTTGAGATGTCGCTGGAAGGCGAGACGGCCCCGCTGCCGGCAGGTTTCTTTGCCGGCCTCAGCGCCCTGCGCTATCTGAAGCTGAACATGGAACGCACCCCTGTCGAAGGCCCGCTGCTGCCGGCAGGCCTGCCACTGACCGAACTGCACTATCACAATGCCCCGGGACTGCTGGGCGAAACCGACACCCTGCAGCTACCGAAACTGGAAATCGTCTGGCTCAGCGGCGTGGGCGGCGACCAGCTGGCATGGCTGGCCCACAGTCGCAAGGTCCGCTATCTCAACATCCATGTGGCGGAAAACTTCCACACCCTGCCCGAGTTGCCGGCGCTGAAAGATTTCGCCCTGCGCGACTCGCGGCTCGCCTCGCTGCCCGAATCCCTGCGCCGCAACACCCGGCTGCAGGGGCTCACCCTGCTCGGCTGTACCCTGCCCGAGCTCGGCGACATCCGCACTATGAGCGGGCTGAAGAGAATCTGGATAGCGCCGCCACGGCGCGACCAGCGCGCGCTGCCGCCACTGGACGACATAGCGCATCTCCCGGGGCTGGAACAGCTGCGCCTGGATATCGACCTGCAACATTTCGATCCGGCGTGGATGTCGCTCGCCCCCGGCGCCGAGCTGGGGCTGGACGAGCACAAACTGGTGGAGGCCTACCGGATACTGCGCGCCTCTCACCTGGATACCGCGCGGGTGCTGGAATACCTGCAAATATTGCTCGATGTGCGCAGGCCCACCGAGCTGCCGCCGATGCCCGCCGACTTCCACCTGGTGCTGATGGCGGCAAAACTCAATCGCTTCAAGGCCCAGCACAAGACCTGGCTGCGCGGCGAGGCAGAGAAAAACGAGCGGGCGCGCCCATTCGGCGCCGGCAGCGTACTGTTCGTCTGCGGCCGCAGCGGTTTCAGGGACACGGAACTCAGGACCAGGGCGGCGGAAATCGGTTTTTCGATCAGCAGGAAGCTGGACGACAGCGTCACCCATGTACTGCTCGGCAGCGCGCCCAGGGCCGTGGACCTGCTGGATTCTGAGCGCTTCGCCCTGATCGACGACACCAGCTTGCAGCAGTGCTTCACCGCCGAGGCGCCCAGGTTCCTGCAGCAGCAGGCCAGCGCCGGCATGGGCGACAGTATACTGGCGATGCTGGCATCGCCGGATGAGAGCGCCCACAAAGTGGCGGTGCATATGCTGGAACAGGGCGGTGTCACCGAGGCGATGCGCATACCACTGTTCCTGATCCTGAAAACCACGGCGGACAACGAGCTGCGCAAACAGGTCAGGCACCTGCTCGCCGGCATCGGCAACGAGGCCTTCCAGCTGGCGGTCAACGACCGCATCCTCTTCCACACCTGCCGCGGCCGCGACGAACGCGACGAGCTGCGGGGCCAGTGCGTGATGGTGGGCAAGCTGAAACGCCAGCGCAGGAAATGGGGCGATACCCTGTGCAACGATTTTGCCAGGGCCTACTTCGACCGTTTCGGCGAGGGCCTGATGTTCGTGCTGATGCAGAGAGAGGAGACACCCCAACGCCTGGCCATCCTCGAATCCCTGGTGGAGGGAGAAACCCTCAACTGGCGCCGCGGCGCCGGCTTTGACCGGGTACTGGAGGCCGCCAGCGAGCGGGAAAAGCAGTACCTGCACTGGCACCCGACGCGGGAATTCAATTACGACAACGAGCTGGGGGCCGCCAGAAGTTACCTGCCGGCAGCGCTGGCCGAGCGCCACAAGATCACCCGGCTGGACCTGGGTGCCTGCCTGCTCACCGCCCTGCCCAAGGGCATAGAGCATTACACAGGGCTGCGCAGCCTCAGTATCTCATTCAATGCCTTTGAGAAATTACCCGCGAATTTCAGCCGCTTCGCGGACCTGGAGGAACTGGATCTCTCCTACAACCACTTCGCGCAATTCCCGGATGTGCTGTTCAAGCTGACGAAACTGAAACGGCTGGATCTGCGCCGCGCCGCCAGGGACGATTACGATAGCGGCTATGGCCGCGAGTACCAGCCCCTGCTCGCGCCACAGGCGTTCCGCAAGGCCTTTCCCCAGTGCGAAATCCTGGAAGATATCTGATGGCGGGATACTAACGGGAGAAATAGCCTGCTCGGCGGCACGGGGTCGCGCCGCCGAGTGGAGTGAATTCGCAATCAGAGATTGGGACTGTAGTCGAATCCGCCACGGGCTTCGCTGTCGCTGAAGCTGTCGATTCGCGCCTTGCGGCACAGCAGGCCGTTGACCAGGGAGCCGGGGAACATCTGGATGGCGTTGTTGAAGTCCTCGACATTGCGGTTGAAGATGCGGATGGCGGCACCCACCTGCTCCTGCTGTTCGCTGATTTCCGCCATGACCTGGGAATAGGTTTCCGACGCCTTGAGTTCGGGATAGGCCTCCACGGCCACCTGCAGCCCTTTCAGCAGCGCCGTGGTGCGCTGTTCCGCCTGGGCCAGTTTGGCGGTGTCCACGCCGTTGCCCAGGTCTGAGATGGCACTGCGCAGGGCAGTCACTTCCTTGAGCACCGAGGCCTCGTGCATCCGGTACTGCTCGACCATCTGCTCCACATGGGGAATGATCTTGTTTTTCTGCCGCTCCTGGGTCAGCACCGAAGCCCAGGCCCGGTCTACGGCATTGTGTTTGCCGATAATGCCGTTGTAGATGGTGATGACCAGAATCAGCAGCACCAGCAGGGGCAATAACAGAATCAGGGATTCAATCATGAGTAACTTCCTTGGTTTGCGGGCGCGCCCGGAAATTGTTGTCGCTCAGGCGCATGATACCGTGCAGCGCGTCGAGCAGTTGCTTGAGTTTGACCAGCTCGGTGTGGCCGGCAATTTCCTCGACAAAGGCTGCCGGATTGTTCAGGTCGTGCTGTGGCTTCTGTGACAACAGGTCGTCGTCATCGAAGGCCAGGCAGAGTCGGCCTTCGGCGGAAATCTCCAGCACCGCATCCTTCAGGCTCTTGCCGAGGCCGCTCAGCAATTCCAGGATTGCGGGACTCAGAAAGCGGGCCGCCGACATCTCATCTTCCGCGCGCACATCAAACAGACGATTGAAGGTGTTGGACGCACTGCGGTAGCGCTCACCTTTGAATTTGAGCCCGCTATCCGCACTCAGGCCTATCCCGCTGGCAAAGGGAAAGTCCAACAGCAAGCCGTGGCGATAGTAGTGATCGTATACGGTGCGCGTGCTGGTATTGCCCTGGGAATCCGTCGTGGTCACGGTGCGCTGGCGCACATAGTGGAAATGGTAGAGCTCGTAATCGAAGCTGTGTTCATCACCCCGATACTGCCCGCGGTAGAGCGCCTTCAATTCCCTGGTGTGATTGCCCCGGTCAAATTCGCGAAAGGTGTCCAGCAGCGTCTCTATTCGCCCCTTGGTCGCAACCGGCTTCAGGTCATTGTTGAAAAGCGAATCGAGCAGGTATATGCGCTTGGATACGGGTTTCCTCCAGTTGCGGCGCTTGCGCAGGCTGGTCCAGATTGCACTGCTCGCCACCAGGGCGCAAATGGCGAAGCCCACGACCGGGCTCCGGCTGCCACCGTTGGTAACCAGCGTGGCTGTTCCACTCAGCAGCATCCAGTAAATGTGGTGCCACATGGGCACCAGCGCCAGCAATCCCCCCAGAACAGTGATAGCGGCGATACGGGCCGGGGCCGCGGGCAGCGGCAGATGCAGGCCGCGCTCCTCCAGCCGGAGTGCAATAAAGAAAGCGATCAATGGCGGTATCCAGAAGCTGCTGAAACTGAAGGCGAAATAAATCAGTTGCTGGACGCGATAAAAAACTTCGCTTTCGACGGAGCCATATAGAAAGCCCTCGATAAACGCAATTGCCAGGCATATGGCGCTTAAGGCAATCAAACCCCACTGCAATAGGCGCATGGGACGGTCATTGTAATCCAGTGGCCCGGGGTGATTTTCCACGGCCCTGATGACCTCTACCAGGTCGGCCTGTGTGGTGGAGGCCTCGACATCGGCCTTGATACTGGCAATATTGCCTGCCACCTGGCGGTTGTGATTCATACAGCTCCCTCTTACAACCGGACGGCCTGATCAGAAATCCGTGTGGCAATTTCTGTAACCGAAGTTGCCGCTTAAACTTCCAGGCGAAATGCGGAAGTCAGATTGTACTGGCTATGCTTCGATTTTAAAGAGGAAATTTCAATTTCAACGTTAAAAGACGGAGGGAAATTTCCCGCAACTGCAATCACACCGAATTTTTCCGGCCTCCACCACATCGCGCTCGCGCAGTTTTCACTCCTCCCAATCCTCCTCGTAACATTCGTAGTACGGCTGGGACTCAAAAAACTCCTGCCAGCGGGCATCCTGTTCGTGCCGGCACTGCAGCTGGTAGAGGCCATCGCCCTCCCCCACAAAAAAACCATCGTGGTCGTTATCCAGCGCAAAGAGGTAACGCCTGATCACCGGCAGGAAGAACGCATCCTGCAGCCCCAGTTGCAGGGCACAATCGGCCAGGGGCGGTTTGTAGTCTTCCCCCATGCAACCCTCGGAATTCGCATACTCGCTGAAATTGTCCAACACCCGCGCCATGACAGGGTGCGCCTCGACCTGCCTTGCCGCCTGCTCAAAGAAGCGGGCTTCATTCCACTGCTGCCGCCCGTCTTCGAACAGCAAGGCGATGGTCCTGTCACGGCGCAGGGCGGCGCAATCCAGTGTCAGCTGCTGCAGCTGCATCAGGGCGGCCAGCCGCTCGGACGGGTCATCCAGGTCGTCCACGCGGATACAGTTGCGGCCCAGGCGATTCAGTAGCCACTGCTGTTGCGGCGACGGCTGCCAGTTGTGCCGCCAGTCGTGCACCTGCATTTTGAGGCCAGCGCTTTGTTCCAGTTGCGTATCCACGGCTTCCGGCACCGCACTGCGGGCAAGACTGTAGCGGCAGTCGAAGAGCAGAGACGGGCCTGCGCGCAACAATTGTCCCGGCGCTTGCAGCAGCGGCGATTTCAGGGAACCGTCCAGGCCGACGCAGCGAAGCGAGCCATCCTCCCAGCCCAGCCACAGGAGCTGCTCATCGGGATAAAGCAGGCTGATGCTCAGGCTTTGCAAAACTCCGGTCGCCGACTTTTCATCACCAAAGTGGGGATAGCGTCGGACCCATACCGGCACAGAGCGGTTTCCACTGTCGAGATCCACCCATTCTATGCCCAGGGCCACACCGCCCTCAGTCGCTTCCGCGGGCATCAGTATCGGCAGTGCCGCCAGGCCGAGTTCGGCGCAAATGGCGATGGCTTCCCGCTCGGGATGCCAGTCCTGCGGCGGCGTCGCCAGGGGATACACACGATAGCGCGGCCCGCGCTCCGCAAGGTCGATACGCAGCAGGTATTGGAAGTGCACCCGGCTGCCGCTTTCACTGTCGTACTCTTTATCGACGCAGTGCAGTATCAGGCTGTTGCCCGGGCCCGGGTAGAGGCGCTGGCGGCAGGACAGCTCAAAGCAGGGTTCGTTTTCATCCCGATAGTCAAAACCGCCGCCGAAACAGTCGTCGTCATAGAGGTCGAGTTCGATGGCCGGGCTGGCGAAGCCCTCCGCATCAGGCTGCAGCGACAGCTCCTGCAAAAAAAAATCGTCGTGCCGTTCGAACAGCACCATCAGCGCCCCGCCATCGCGGCGGACGGTCCCCTGGACATCGCCAGAGTCACGTTTGTAGTGCTTCAGCAAGCGGCACTGGCGGCCGCGAAAATCCAGCAGATAGAAACAGCCAAAGGCATCACCGAAAACACAGCTTCCGGCATTGGACCAGCCGAGCTGGCGGATCAACCCGCAGCAATGCACCAGCTCGCAACACCAGAGCAGCTCACTGCCGCCGCCTTCCGCTTCGGTGCGAATACGCAGTAAATGTATAAAGGGAGCACCGCGATCGTATTCCACCGCGATAAGCATTTCGCCTGCTGCGGGATCAAGGGGGCCGGGGAAGAAATCCACTGTCGATACTCCTTTCGATCAAGTGCCACCAGCCAGCTTCCGGCGGGCGGTCGGCATTCCATTTTTTGCGTGGATGTTCAGAGATTAAGGCGGGGTTGCCCCACCGCCGAATGGCAGTGGGGCGGCAGGGAATCAGCCCACTTTTTCGCCGTGGGCCTGCTTGTCGGCATGATAGGAGGAACGCACCAGCGGACCGCAGGCGGCGTGCTTGAAGCCGATCTGCTCGGCGTAGCGACGGTATTCCTCGAACTCGTCCGGGTGCACATAGCGCTGCACCGGCAAATGCTCCTTGCTCGGTTGCAGGTACTGGCCGATGGTCAGCATGTCGATATCGTGCGCGCGCATATCGTCCATCACCGCGAAGATCTCTTCCTTCTCCTCACCCAGGCCCACCATCAGGCCGGACTTGGTCAGTACATCCGGGCGGCGCTTCTTGTATTCCTGCAGCAGTTTCAGCGACCACTTGTAGTTGGCGCCGGGGCGGGACTCGCGGTAGAGGCGCGGCACCGTTTCCAGGTTGTGGTTGAACACATCCGGGGCCTCTTTTTCCAGGATATCCAGCGCCACGTCCATACGGCCGCGGAAATCCGGGGTCAGTATCTCCACCTGCAGGTTGGGCGAGTGTTCACGGGAGATGCGAATACAGTCGGCGAAGTGCTGGGCACCGCCGTCGCGCAGGTCGTCGCGGTCCACCGAGGTGATCACCACATAACGCAATCCCATGGCGGCGATGGCCTCGGCGAGATGCTTGGGCTCCTCCGTATCCAGCGGCAGCGGCTTGCCGTGGCCCACGTCGCAGAAGGGGCAGCGGCGGGTACAGATCTCACCCATGATCATGAAGGTGGCGGTGCCGCCGCTGAAGCACTCGCCCAGGTTGGGGCAGCTGGCCTCCTCGCACACGGTAGCCAGCTTCTGCGAGCGCAGTATGCTCTTGATGCGATCGACTTCTTTTGAGGCCGGCACCTTGACGCGGATCCAGTCCGGCTTGCGCAGCACCTGGTCGCTGGCGATCACCTTGACCGGGATGCGCTCAACCTTGTCGCCGTCGCGAAGTTTTTCGCCCTCCTGCAGACGGCGGGTGCGCTTTACCGGTACCAGGTCGGGTTTGTCAGCCATTGCTCGTTTCCTGCTCCTCTGTCCCCTGTTCGGGGGCGCTCAGTTGCGCAAATGAATTTTCGTCTAAGGGTTGCCAGTTTGACTCGGGCAAGGCGAGCGCGCGCTGTAGTTCGCGCACATAGACTTCCGCCACCGGCTGCCAGCCCGGTACCGGCTGCAATACCTCAGCCATTTGCACCATCTGCATACCGGCGTAACCACAGGGGTTGATACGCAGGAATGGCGCCAGGTCCATATCGATATTGATCGCGATGCCGTGGAAGCTGCAGCCACGGCGCACGCGCAGGCCGATGGAGGCGATCTTGTTGCCGGCGCGCGGGCCGTCGGTCAGGTAAACGCCGGGTGCGTCGGCGCGCGGGGCGGCGGCGATTCCGAAGGTCTTCAGCATTTCCACGGTCGCGGTCTCCAGCGCGGTGACCAGATCGCGCACGCCAACCTTGGCCCGACGCAGATCCAGCAGCGGGTAGACCACCAGCTGGCCGGGGCCGTGGTAGGTGACCTGGCCGCCGCGGTCTACCTGCACCACCGGAATATCACCGGTATTCAGCAGGTGTTCGGCCTTGCCCGCCTGGCCCTGGGTGAATACGGGCTCGTGCTCGACGCACCATATCTCGTCCAGGCTGCTGTCGTCGCGGGTGTCTGTGTAGCGGGACATGGCGCGCCACACAGACTCGTAGTCGCGCCGGCCCAGATTGCGAACGATGGCCATCAGAGCACCATATGCACCGACGGGTGCGCCTTGAGCTCTTCGAACAGCGCCTTCAGCTGCGCCTCGCCGGTGGCGACGATAAAGAAGGTCATGGAGGTGAAGTTGCCGCTCTTGCTGTCGCGCAGGGTTATACGCTCCTCGTCGAGGCCCGGCGCATGGCGGCGCATGACATCCAGCACAAACTCGTGCACCTGCTCATCGGCGTCACGAACAACCTTGACCATATAGTCTTCGCAGGGAAACTCGATTTTCGGGGGCTGGGGATCTTGACTCATACCACTCTCCAGGGCCGCGCAGTAGACAGGGTGAAACCGGGAACACGGCCGGGCGGCGATTATACAGTGGTGCGTGTTTAGTGGACAGGGAGGGGGATGCGGAATGCGGAATGCGGAATGCGGACAAATTGCCTGGAACAGATTTGCACAGCCGAACGCTGCCCGCGAAGCGGGTTAAGCGCAAGGACGCGCCTCATGAATGCGGAATAGTATCTGCCTGCAGGAGCGATAGTGGCCGCAATCGACCTTTTAGTCACACAAAAGATCGATCGCGGTCGCCAGAGTCTGCGGTAGCACTATTTCAGGCCGCGTATTCCGCATTCATCATTCCGCATTTACTGGAAGAATCCCATCACAAAGCGCTTGATCGCGTCCCAGAGACGCTTGAAGAAACCGGCCTGCTCCACATCCTCGGCGACGACAGCCTTGACGTCTGCGACTGTTTCTCCATCCAGGGTCACAACCACCTTGCCTACCGGCTGCCCCTTGGTCAGCGGCGCTTCCAGCTCGCCATCGATGATCAGGTCGGCCTTGATACTCTCCTCACCGCCGCGGGGGATGGTGACGAAGACGTCCCTCTCCACAGCGATACCCACCTCGGGCTCCTTTCCGCCCCAGACGCGCTCGGTCTGCAGGATATCATCCTTGCCGTACACCTTGTGGGTCTGGAAGTAGCGGAAGCCGTAGGCGAGCAGTTTCTGGGTCTCACCGGCGCGCTTCTCGTCGCTGTCGGTGCCCACGACAACGGCGATCAGGCGCATGCCGCGCTTGACCGCGGAAGCCACCAGGCAGTAACCGGCCTCTTCGGTGTGACCCGTTTTTATGCCGTCTACCGCCGGATCGCGCCACAGCAGGCGGTTGCGGTTGGGCTGGTTGATACCGGCGTAGCTGAAATACTTCTCCGAATAGATGTCGTAGTGCTGCGGGTGATCGGCGATCAGGGCGCGGGCCAGGGTGCCCAGGTCCCGCGCGGTGGTCAGGTGTCCATCTGCTGGCCAGCCGGTGGCATTGACGAAATGGGTGTCCTGCATACCCAGCAGCTCTGCCTGCTGATTCATGACCTCCGCAAACACTTCCTCGCTGCCGGATACATGCTCCGCCAGGGCGATACTGGCGTCGTTACCAGACTGGATGATCACGCCGCGCAGCAGGTCGATCACCGGTACCCGATCTCCCACCTTGACGAACATCTTGGAGCCGCCTTTGCGCCAGGCTTTCTCGGAGATACGTACCTGGTCCTTCTCTTTGATACTGCCCTTTTCGATTTCCTCGGAAACGATATAGGCGGTCATCATCTTGGTGAGGCTGGCAGGGGGGATCTGCTTGTCGGCATCCTTTTCCACCAGTATCTGGCCGGTATGGGCATCGATCAGCAGGTAGGCGGTAGCGGCCAGTTGCGGCGGCGCCGGAATCAGGGATTGGGCCTGGGCCAGGGCGGCGCAGAGTGTCAGGATGGTGCAGGCAAAAATCCGTTTGATCATGGTCGGGTGTCTCATTATTCCTCGTATTCGCTGGTATCTTCCCAAAAGGTTTTACTTACTCGTAGACGACTTGCGGCTGGCCCAGGCGCTTCTGCTCCACCGTTTCGCGCGCCGCCACCAGGGCGCGCTGCTGGGCGATTGGTCCGATGCGCACGCGGTAGTATCTTTTGCCGCCGCGCTCAACGGGACTGACCGATACAGGATAGTCGAGTTCCGCTGCCAGCTGGGCGCGCACGCTATTGGCCTGGTTGGCGCTGCTGTAGGCGCCCACCTGTAGATAGGTGTTATCCGGCAGCTTGAAACTGGCATCCTGGGCCAGCGCCTCGCGCGCGGACACATCCTTTTCCACTGCCAGAGTTTCGCCGGCGGCCGGCAATGAATCCGGATCGAACGCCTCCACCTCGACCCGCGCCACCCCCTTGTTCAGGTAGCCCAGCTTCTGTGCCGCGGTGTAGCTCAGGTCGATGATGCGGCCGGGCACAAAGGGCCCGCGATCATTGACGCGCACAATAACACTGCGGCCATTCTCCAGGTTGGTGACCTTGGCGTAGCTGGGCAGCGGGAGTGTCTTGTGGGCCGCGGACATGGCGTACATATTGTAGACCTCGCCATTCGCGGTGCGCCTGCCGTGGAATTTGGTCCCGTACCAGGAGGCGTGGCCGCGCTCCTTATAACCCTTGACGTTGCCGCGCACCCGGTAGGTGACGCCGTTGACCTTGTAGGGGGACTTGTTGCCGGCCTTGCCGATGGGCTCGCGCACCGGTGTGGGCTCGGGCGCCGCCAGCATATCCACGGGGACCTTGGGACCGCTGTCCTTGATGGAATCGAAGTCGGGTTTGTCCTGCTGCCCGCTGCAGGCCGCCAATAGGAGAGCGGCCAACGCCACTCCCAGTCGCGCATTGCACTGATACATGATTCCCCCCGGCACGCGGCGAAAACTGCCGCCCCCAAGCCGTTGTTATACGAAGCTGTCTGATAAAGTTGAATTGGTTCGATTATCGATATGGACAATGGTTCCGCCGCAGCGGAACCCGATTTTTATTCAGTGCTACTCAGGATCTGCCACCACGCGCCTTGACGATCTCCTGCGCCAGGTCATAAGCCGCCATCGAATAGAGGCGGCTGCGATTGTAGCGGGTAATCACATAAAAGTTGTTGAGACCTATCCAGTACTGCTTGCCCTGCTCTGTCTGCAGCGAAAACACACTGGCCGCCATTTCCGGCGATACCTGGGCGGTGGTGGGGAAGCCCTTTTCCGCCAGTTCCCCGACGGTCCAGTTCGGATCCAGGGAGTCATTGACGACGGTCATATCGGCATTGGGGCGCGGATTGGCCAGCACAACGACCGGCTCGCCGGCCTTCCAGCCGTGCTCGGCGAAATAATTGGCAACGCTGCCGATGGCGTCCTCGGTGTTGGTCCAGATATCGACGCTGCCGTCGCCGTTAAAATCCACGGCATAGGCGCGGTAACTGGAGGGCATAAACTGGCCGAAGCCCATGGCGCCGGCATAGGAACCCTTCAACTCAGTGGGATCCATACCCTGGTCGCGGGTCAGCAGCAGGTAGTTTTCCAGTTCCTTGGTGAAAAAAGCGGAGCGGCGCGGGTAGTTGAAGGCCAGGGTGGCCAGCGCATCCAGCACGCGGTAGCCGCCCATATTGCCGCCGTAGCGGGTTTCGATGCCGATAATGGCGACGATCATCTCCGCCGGCACGCCGTATTTTTTCTCGGCCGCCGCCAGTGCCTTGGCGTTCTTGTCCCAGAAATCGACCCCGCCGGCGATGCTCTGCGGGGTCAGGAAGATCTTGCGGTACTCGTACCAGGGCTTGGCCTTTTCTGCCGGCCGCTTGATCGCCTTGAGAATGGACTCCTTCAGCTTGGCCTCGCGCATCAGGTCATTGAGTTCCTCACGGTCGAAGTCGTGCGTTTCCACCATATAGTCGACAAACGCCTTTGCGTGAACATTGTCGCCGTGGCCTGGCTCCTGGGCGCAGGCGGCGAGCATCAGCCCCATCCCTGCCAATAATCCTGTGGTCCACTTCAAAACAACCGCTCCTGTACTCATAGTGCTTCTCTACATCCAAGTTTTTATTGCGGCGCCGCGACCGCCAATCCACAACTCTAGAAAGAGACCCTGCGACGCTCTGTGCCGATGGCCATCAGGATACCGAACCCGGCCATCAGAGTAATCAGCGAAGTGCCGCCGTAGCTCACCATCGGCAGCGGCACCCCCACCACCGGCAACAGCCCGGTGACCATGCCGATGTTCACAAACACATAGACAAAGAAAGTGAGCGTAATACTCCCCGCCAATAGACGGCCGAAGACCTGCTGGGCCATAAAACTAATATAGATGCCGCGCGCAATGATCAGTATGTACAGCAGCAACAGTAGCAGTGCGCCGCGCATGCCCCACTCTTCCGACAACACCGCGATGATAAAGTCCGTGTGGCTCTCGGGCAAAAAGTCCAGCTGCGACTGGGTGCCCTGCATATAGCCTTTGCCGTAGAGGCCGCCGGAACCGATGGCCGCCTTGGACTGGAAGATGTTCCAGCCGGCGCCGAGACGGTCCGCATCCGGGTCCAGCAGGGTGAGGATGCGCTGACGCTGGTAGTCGCGCAGCCCCCATTGCCAGATGGGCCAGGCGGAGACCAGCAGCGCCATGGCGGCAGCGCCGATCATCTTCCAGCTGAGACCGGCCAGGTAGAGCGCGAACAGGCCCGAGGCGGCGATCAGGATGGAGGTGCCCAGGTCCGGCTGGCGCACGATCAGCGCGGCCGGCACGCCGACAATCGCCAGGGCGCCGATCACAGTAAAGAAGGAGGGCGGCAGCTGGCGCTTGTGCAGGAAGGCGGCCACCGACATGGGCACCGCCAGTTTCATCGCCTCGGAGGGCTGGAAGCGGAAACCGCTGATCTCCAGCCAGCGCTGGGCCCCCTTGGCACCCACGCCGATAAACAGCACCGCGACAAGCAGCCCACAGCCGCCGATATAGGCCCAGGGCGACCAGCGCCGGTACACGTCCAGCGGAATCTGTGCGACCACAAACATGCCCACAAATGCCACCACCATAAACACGGCCTGGCGCTTCACATAGTGCACATCGCCACCGGCCGCACTGTGGAGCACACCGAGCCCGATCGCCGCCAATACCATCAGCAGCACCAGCAGCGGCACGTCGATATGCCAGCGGCGAGACAGACTCACCGGGCGGCTGAGGCTGCCGTGGGAATCCGGCAGCCGGTGTGCGTAATCGCGACTAGCCATTGTCCTGCCCCCCGTTGATCCCCTCGCGCCGCGCCGTCTGCTCCAGCGGACGCGACATCCAGTCGAAAAATACCTCGCGCGCCACCGGGGCGGCCACCTTGCCCCCACTCTCGCCGTTCTCCACCAGTACGGCCACCGCAATCTGCGGGTCATCCAGCGGGGCGAAGGCCACGAAGAGCGCGTTGTCCCGGTGGCGCTCCTTCAGCGCCTCGGATTCGTAGCGCTCGCCCTGGGCGATACCCACTATCTGGGCGGTGCCGGATTTACCCGCCACGCGGAATTCCAGATCCCTGCCGGCGCGCTTGCCGGTGCCGCGGGTGTTGTAGACCACCGCCTCCATACCCTTGAACACCAGGTCCCAATTTTCCGGCTTGGCCTCCACATGGTGCAGCACCTCCGGCGGCTGCTCCACACCGTCCACCGCCATCACCACCTGGGGTTTGTAGTGGGTGCCGCGGTTGGCGATGGTGGCGGTCATCACCGCCAGTTGCAGCGGCGTGGCCAGTACGAAGCCCTGCCCCAGCACCGCGTTCAGGCTGTCGCCGGGGAACCAGGGCAGGCCGCGGGCGCCGCGCTTCCAGTCCCGCGACGGGAAGAGACCGGGGCGCTCTACCGGCAGGTCTATGCCGGACTTGGCGCCGAGGCCAAAGCGGGTGGCGATATCGTGCATGCTGTCGATATTCCAGCGATAGGCCATGTCCCAGAAAAAGGTATCGCAGCTCTGCTCCAGGGCCTGGATCAGATCCACCTTGTTGCCGTGGCCCCAGCGTATATGGTCGCGGTAGATGCGCGGGTCGTTGGGCAGCTTGTAGTGGCCGGGATCCTTGATGGTGGTCTCGGCGCTGATCACCCCCGCTTCCAGGCCGCCCAGGCCCATCATGGGCTTCAGGGTCGAGCCCGGCGCATACTGGCCTTGCAGGGCGCGATTGAACAGGGGCACATCGAGGGAGTCGGACAGCGCCCGGTAGTCGTTGAAACTGATACCGGTGACAAACAGGTTGGGATCGAAGGAGGGTTTGCTGACAAAGGCGAGCACGCCACCGGTCTTCACGTCTATGGCCACCACGGCACCGCGCCTGTCCCCCAGGGCCTCTGTAGCAGCTCTCTGCAGGCGCGCGTCCAGGTGTAGCGTCAGCTCGGATCCCGGTTTGGGATCGTGGCGCTCCAGTACCTTCAGCACGCGGCCGCGGGCGTTGGTCTCCACATTCTCGTAGCCCACCTCGCCCAGCAGCAGGTCTTCGTAGGAGCGCTCCAGGCCCGCCTTGCCGATACTCTGGGTGCCGCGGTAGCGACGCACATCCTCTTCGGTAAAGGTGGTCAGGTCGCGCTCGCTGATGCGACCCACATAGCCGACGCTGTGAGCGAAAAGGTCGGTGAGCGGATAGTAGCGCACCAGCTCCGCCTCCACCGACACCCCGGGCAGGCGGAATTCGTTCACGCTGATTCGCGCTATCTCTTCCTCGCTGAGGCGGAAGCGCAGCGGTACAGGCTGGAAGGGGCGCCGCCGCTGCAGGCGCGTTTGAAATTTCTTTACATCGCTGTCGTCGAGGCGCACCAGGTGGCCGATCAGCTCCAGGGTGGCGTCCATATCCCCCACCCGCTCGCGCACTATCGACAGATTGTAACTGGGGCGGTTGTCCGCCAGCAGTGTACCGTTGCGGTCGTAGATAAGCCCCCGGGTCGGTGCCACCGGGCGCACCTGGATGCGATTCTCATCCGACTGGGTGCGGTAGTCGTCGTAGTTGACCACCTGCAGGTTGTAGAAGCGCACCACCAGCACCCCCAGCAGCACCGCGACACCCACGAGCGCCACCAGCATGCGGTTGCGAAACAGCCGCTGCTCGGTGATGGGGTCTTTGAGGTGCAGGTCGTGGGGCATGGAGGCGTGCGACTGGCTCGGTGGATGGCGCGGAATTTGTCTAATTTGCGTACATTACCATAAGTGGTCTGTGGTTGGTGGCGAGTGGTCGGCAATTCACACCGGCCACCGACCACCCGCCACCGCTCACTTGTGATACGGATGGCCCGCCAATAGACTCCAGGCCCGGTAGATCTGTTCCGCCAGCAGTACCCGCACCAGCGGGTGCGGCAGGGTCAGCGGCGACAGGGACCAGCGCTGGCGGGCGCGCCCCAGGCAGTCGGCGGAGAGTCCGTCCGGCCCGCCGATCAGCAGGCTGACATTCTCGCCGAGCATCTGCCAGCTCTGCAGCTGCTGTGACAGCTGCTCGGTACTCCATGGCTTGCCCTGCACATCCAGTGCGACCACATGGTCGCGCTGCCCCAGGGCAGCCAGCATCGCCTCGCCCTCTTTCTGTCGCGCCTTTTCGATCAGGGCCGGCGAGCTCTTCTGGCCGCGGTTCCCCAGGGGGGTCTCCACCATCTCCAGCGCCAGCTCCCGCGGCAGGCGCTTGGCGTACTCGGCGTAGCCCTCCTGTACCCAGCCCGGCATCTTGCCGCCGGCAGCCACGATTCGTATTTTCATGGGCGGGCCTTCACCGGGAATCAGGCCTCGTGCGGGTCGCTGCCGTCGGCATCTTCGCGGGTATTGGGCGTCATGGACCAGAGCTTCTCCAGATCGTAGAAACTGCGCACATCCGCCAGCATCACGTGCACTACCAGGTCGCCGTAGTCCACCAGCACCCAGTCGCCCTGCTCCATACCCTCGACACCGATGGGGCGCACGCCGGCCTTCTTACCCTCTTCCACCACATTGTCGGCCAGGGATTTGACCTGGCGGTTGGAGGTGCCGGTGCAGATCACCAGGTCGTCCATCACGTCGGAGAGTTCGGATACATCCAGGGAGACGATGTCCTTGCCTTTCAGGTCGTCCAGTGCCGCCAGGGCGATTTCTTTGATATTTGTCATAACACCTTTATTCGTCGCTCGGGTCGCCGCTTTCCGCGGTCTCCCGATAGAGTTGATTGTCGTCAATGTAATTCAGTACCGCCGCCGGCAGCAGATAGCGCGGGGACCGGCCGCTGCCAATCAGGTGGCGGATATGGGTGGCGGAAATCGGCAGCAGTGTCTGCTCCCGCACCACCAAGCGCCCGCGGGACTCTGTGTGCAGATCCCCGATTGTGCCTCTGTGCCGCTTCAATACTGCGGCGATCTCTCCACCGGCTGGCAGCTGCCAGCCGGGGCGGGTCACCACCACCAGGTGGGCCAATTCTAATAGTTGCTCCCAGCGGTGCCAGCTGGGCAGAGTCAGCAGAGAATCCAGCCCCATGCAAAAGCTGATGGAAACCTGGTCGCCCAGTTCCGCCCGCAGTTCCTCCAGCGTATCCACTGTGTAGGTGGGCCCCGGCCGTTCGAGTTCGCGCTCGTCCAGCTGCAGCTCGTCGCAGCCCTCCAGCGCCAGCGCCAGCATCTGCCGGCGCTGCCCGGCGGAAACGCCCGGTGTCTGCCGGTGCCTGGGCTGGTGGCTGGGCACCAGGCGCATCTCGTCGAAATCCAGCGCCTGGCGCAGTTCCAGCGCCATGCGCAGGTGGCCGAAATGCACCGGGTCGAAGGTGCCGCCGAACAGGGCGATGGTGTGCAGTTTGTTACTCATCAATAGTATTTCAAGACTCAAACACACCATCGTGGCACAGCGCCGAAAGGGCTATCCCTTTCCGGGACCGTATGAGGCATGGATGCCGATTACGAGCGTAGGGCCGGCCCCGCGAGCGCAGCGAGTGCTTTGGGTCCAGGGATGTATTGAAGGGGGGCGCCTAGCCCATGTCCCGGAAAGGGATAGCCCTTTCGGCGCCCTCGGCAAGAACCCTGGCCTCACCAACTGACCCAGCCGGATCATTCGCGGATATGACCGTCGCCCAGCACTATCCACTTCTGCGAAGTGAGCCCTTCCAGACCCACAGGACCGCGGGCGTGAATCTTGTCGGTGCTGATTCCTATCTCCGCACCCAGTCCGTACTCGAAGCCGTCCGCAAAGCGGGTCGAGGCATTCACTATCACCGAGCTGGAATCCACTTCGGCCAGGAAACGCCGCGCGCGGCTGTAGTCTTCGCTGACTATGGCCTCGGTGTGGCCGGAGCCGTAGCGGGCAATATGGTCCATGGCCGCTTCCATATTCTCGACCACCCGGATCGACAACACCGGCGCCAGATACTCCTCGCTCCAGTCGCTGTCGCTGGCCGGGCTGCAATCGGTGACTATCTGCCGCGTGCGCTCACAGCCGCGCAGCTCGACCCCCTTGTCGCGATAGGCCGCCGCCAGGCGCGGCAGTATCTCCGCCGCCACGCCCTCGGCCACCAACAGGCTTTCCATCGCATTGCAGACGCCGTAGCGGTGGGTCTTGGCATTCAGGGCGATATCAAAGGCCTTTTCCAGGTCGGCGCGGTCATCTACATAGACGTGGCAAACACCGTGCAGATGCTTGATCACCGGCACCCGCGCCTCGCGGCTGACCCGCTCAATCAGGCCGGTACCGCCGCGGGGCACTATCACGTCCACGTACTCCGGCATGGTGATCATGGCACTCACGGCGGCGCGATCGGTGGTGTCCACCACCTGTACGGCCGTCTCCGGCAGCCCGGCCTCTTGCAGGCCCGCAGCGATACAGGCGGCGATGGCACCGTTGGAGTGCAGCGCCTCGCTGCCGCCGCGCAGTATGGTCGCGTTGCCGGACTTCAGGCACAGGCTGGCGGCGTCGATGGTCACATTGGGGCGCGACTCGTAGATGATACCCACCACGCCCAGGGGCACACGCATCTTGCCCACCTGGATACCACTGGGGCGATATTTCAGGTCCTCGACTTCGCCCACCGGGTCCGCCAGCTCGGCGATCTGGTGCAGCCCCTCGATCATGCCGTCAATACGGTCATCGTTGAGTTCCAGCCGGTCCAGCAGCGCTGCATCCAGGCCGCTGTCGCGACCCGCCTGCATATCCCGCCCGTTGGCCTCGGCTATCTCTGCCCGCCGGGCGTCCAGCTGCGCGGCTATGGCCCGCAGCGCGCTGTTCTTGGTGGCAGTATCGGCACGGGCCATCAGTCGCGCCGCGGCGCGCGCTGCACGCCCCATCTCCTCGAGCTTTGCTCGGGTGGATTGCTGATCGGTAGTTTCGGCAACGGGACTGTTCACTGTGGCTCTCCATGGCGGCGTTCGATGGGCCGCGCAGTATACGTCAATTCAGCCGCGATTCGGACGGCTACTCCCTGGCCCAGCGATCCAGGTTGGAGGCGATATCCGCCAGGCGCACCAGCGGATCCTCAATGGCCAGCAACTCCACCCGTACCTTGTCGTCCAGCGGCAGCAATTGCGCCAACTGCCAGGACAGCGCATCGGCAGAGTCGACCGGATCAAACTTGAGGGTCAGCATGGACGCGTGCTGCTTCAGCTCGTCCAGCACCGCCAGCAGGCCGTCACACTCGGCGGGGATCGGTTTCGGCGCTTCCTGCGGCAGCCATACTATGTCGCCAAGCAGCAGGCCATCCTCCGCATGGCTGGTCGATGTAATGCGGAAACGGCGCTGCCCGGTAACCTGCACATGCAGCAGCCCCTCCTCTCCCTGGCTCCAGTCGACGATGTTCACGTAGACACCCAGCGGCCACACAGAGGCGCGCCCCACTTCACCGCCGGAGCGAATCAGGGCCACCCCGAAACCGGAATCCGCCTTCAGGGTTTCGCTGACCAGGTGCAGGTAGCGCTGCTCAAAGATGCGCAGCGGCAGGGTCACGCCGGGATACAGCGCCACATTCAGCGGAAACAGGGGAATCTGCGGCAAAACTTACTCTCTGGTCCAAACCTTCTGACCTTAAAGATAACATCCGCGCCGGTCGGCAACGGAAAAGAATATTGTGCCAACTCGTCTAGACTGATTAGAAACCAGGTTGTGGAGAAGTCCCATGCGTTGGCGCAAGGGTCGCAGAAGTAGCAATGTGGAAGACCGCCGCGGCGAATCCCCCGGCATGGGTGGCGGGGGCATGGGTGGCCTCGGCAACCTCCTGGCGCTGGCGCCCTTCCTGCTGCGCAGCAAGAAGGGCTGGCTGATCCTGGCCGCCATCGCCGCCTTTTACTTTTTCTTCGGCGGCGACCGCCTGTTCGAGGGCGCGCCGCAGCAGGCCCCGTCCCTGGACAGCGAACAGTCGCGACAGTCCGGCAGCGAGCCCGCGCCCGGCGACGAGGTCGCCGACTTTGTCTCGGTGGTACTGGCGGATACCGAGGACACCTGGGGCCAGCTGTTCGAGGCCGCCGGCTCCCGCTATGTGCCACCCAAGCTGGTGCTCTACGACGATGCGGTGCGCTCCGCCTGCGGCCTCAACAGCGCCGCGGTGGGTCCCTTCTACTGCCCCGGCGATAACAAGGTCTACCTGGACCTGAGTTTCCTCGGCGACCTCAAGCAATTGGGCGCGCCGGGGGATTTCGCCTTCGCCTATGTGATCGCCCACGAGGTGGGCCACCATGTGCAGAACCTGATGGGCACCTCGCAGAAGGTGCAGCAGGCGCGTATGCAGGCGGACAAGGTCACCGCCAATCGCTTGTCGGTGATGCTGGAACTGCAGGCGGACTGCTTCGCCGGCGTCTGGGCCTTCTATGCCCACCGCGACCGGCAGCTGCTCGAGGAAGGCGACATCGAGGAGGGCCTGGCCGCCGCCGCGGCAGTGGGTGACGACCGCCTGCAGAAGCGCTCCGGCCGCGCCGTGTCCCCGGATGCCTTTACCCACGGCAGCGCCGAACAGCGGGTCTACTGGTTCAAGCAGGGCTTCACCAGCGGTGACGTGAACAAGTGCAACACCTTTGCCGCGCTCTCCGGTCGCCAGCAGTAGTGATTAGTGGCACCGGACGGACGAGCGCACTAAGATGCTGCCGGTAAATAACTGAATTAGGAGAGATCCCCATGCCCAAAGCCACGGCGCGCCACATACTGGTGGAGAGCGAAGAGCAGTGTCAGGACCTGAAAAAACAGATCGAGGGCGGTGCCGACTTCGGCAAGATCGCCCAGGAGCACTCCAAGTGCCCGTCCGGCCGCTCCGGCGGTGACCTGGGTGAATTCAGCCAGGGGCAGATGGTGCCCGAGTTCGACAAGGTGGTCTTCTCCGGTGAACTGAACAAGGTGCACGGTCCCGTCAAGACCCAGTTCGGCTACCACCTGCTGGAGATCACCAGCCGCAGCGACTGATCACACCGCCTGCCAGAAATAAAGCCGCGCACAGTCGCGGCTTTTTTGTTTCCTCTCCCTTGGCCTTTCGACCATTTATGCTATTGTGCGCAAAATAAATAAAGTGATCGGGAGCCGCCATGTACAGATATCGCATACTCACACCACTCTGCCTCGCCCTGGCCTTCACCGCCCTGTGCGCCTGTACAGGCAAGCCGGAGCAGAGCCCGCAGCTCGAGGAACTGCTGAATCCGCAGGCTGAATTGTGGCAGCCGGGCCAGCTACACAGCCCAGCGCATTTCCGCGCCGCCGTAACCCGACTGGACCGCCTGCTGGCCGATCCCGATGCCGATACGGGGGAAGTGGATCGCCTGCTGTATTTCCTGCGCGCCTACAGCTACCTGGGCCCGCTGCAGCCGCTGGACGACCTGCAGTGGCTGGCGCTGGATGAAGTGATGAGCAAGCTCTCCGCACATCCCGCTTTCAGCGCCCGCGACCAGATCGCCGCGCGCCTGCAGGAACACTTTGCGGTGACCCTGTACCGCTACTACGACCGCGATGCCCTGGCCGGCCGTGTCGCCGCACACCTGCCGGCCGTCGCCGCCATACTGCAACGTTACCGCTCCGGCGAACTGAACCGCGCGGAACAGTACAGCCTGTGGGAAAACTTCCGCGCGCTCGGCTTTCTCGCCTACAGCGCCAAGGGCCGACCGCCGATCAAAAAAGCACTGACGGAGGAGTATCCGCTTTCCGCCGCGCTGCTCGCCTTTGCCCGCAGTGACAATGCCGCGCGACTGGGCGATGCCTGGCCGCTGCACCACAGCCTCTGGGCCCTGGGCAACCTGCACGTATTGCTGGAGGAAGACGCATCCGCGCAGCTGGACGAAAAAGTCTGGGCCACCCTGTCGCGGGACCTGCAGCAACTCGATGAACCCCGGCGCCGCCAGCTGTTTACCCAGCCCTACCTGGTCAGCTCCTACCGCGGCAAAAGCGCCTGCGAGGAAGAGTTCCCCGGGCGTTGCAGTTTTCCCGACGAGCAGCAGGCACTGCCGATCACACACAACTGCTCGCCATCACTGGTGATCCGTGCCAACAGCATGAGCGAAACGGAACTGGCGGAAACCTGCCAGCAACTGCTGTCCCGCGAGGACAGCTTCCACCAGAAGCTCGCCAGTGAACGCAAGCCGGTGGCCGACGACCACAATCGCGCGCTGGAAGTGGTGGTGTTCGACAACTACAGCCAGTACAACCGCTACGGCCAGCTGCTGTTCGATATCCACACCGACAACGGCGGCATGTTCCTGGAGGGCGAGCCGGAAAGAGCCGACAACCAGGCGCGCTTTATCGCCTTCGAGACCTTCTGGAAGGGGCCTGAATTCGGCATCTGGAACCTGGAGCACGAATATGTGCACTACCTGGACGGCCGCTTCAACAAGTACGGCGCCTTCGGCCATTTCCCCAGCCACCTGGTGTGGTGGTCCGAGGGCCTGGCCAACTACATAGCCCACGGTGACGACTACGACAGCGCGGCTCGCGACCTGGCCGACAGCCGGCCATCCGAGTGGCCGGGCCTCAGTGAAATCTTCGCCACCGAATACGCCGACGGTACCGCGCGGGTCTATTCCTGGAGCTATTTCGCCATCCGCTTCCTGCGCGAGAAGGACGCCGCCGCCCTGCCCCGCCTCGCCGAACAGCTGCGCCGGGACGACTTCGATGGCTACCGCCAATTGCTCGATCAGCTGGCCGCAGAGCTGCAGCCGCAGTTCAGTCAGTGGCTGCAGCGGCAGTCGGAGCAGCTGGCCACTGGCGAGCAGCGCGAACAGCTGCCGCGGCAGCTGTATCGCTATCTCTATCGCGACTATCTGCAACCGGCGGAACTGGCACTGGACGAGCAGCACCGCCACAGGGGGTAACGGCTGCCGGGCGACGCAGCGCGTCGCCCGGCAAAAAACAACTTATTGCACACAAAGTAAAATGACGCTAATCTCGATATTGCTTCTGCGCACAAAATAAATAAATCACATGCAACGAGGAAAGCGCCATGCAAACCCATAAGAAACTCCTGGCCCTGGCGATAGCCGCCGCAGCCGCCCACCCCGCCTTCGCAGACGAGCAACCGGAGATCGGCGATGCCGCCCTGGAAGAAGTGGTGGTGACCGGCTCGCGCATCCAGCGCTCCACTTTTGACACCCCCGCGCCCACTTCGGTGATCGACTCAGAGTCGATCAAGATGAGCGGCGAACTGAACCTGAACGAAGTACTGTCCACAATGCCCCAGTTCGGCGAGGGCTTCGATGCCACCAGCGGCAGCTATTCCTTCGGCAACTCGGGTCTGAATGTCCTGAACCTGCGCGACCTGGGCGTACAGCGCACCCTGGCACTGGTCAACGGCAAGCGTCCGGTGCAGATCACCGCCGACGACAACACCATGGTGTCCGAGATCGGCATGATCCCCAGTGAGCTGGTACAGCGGGTGGAAGTGCAGACCGGCGGCGCCTCCGCGGTCTACGGTGCCGACGCCGTGGCCGGCGTGGTGAACTTTATTCTGAAGGACGACTTCGAGGGTATCTCCCTGCGCAGCCAGATCGGCG
The DNA here is from genome assembly GCF_014904815.1 of Microbulbifer taiwanensis. GTDB lineage: Bacteria > Pseudomonadota > Gammaproteobacteria > Pseudomonadales > Cellvibrionaceae > Microbulbifer > Microbulbifer taiwanensis. The sequence goes on along the minus strand of NZ_JACZFR010000025.1, from coordinate 26,905 downwards.
ACTCGGAGGCCGGCGGCGGCGCCAACAAGGCGGTGACCCTGACCCTGGGTGAGAATTTCGCCAACGGCCGCGGCAACTTCGCCGCCTCCGTGGACTACTTCGAGGAAAAGCCGCTCTACTTCCGCGATCGCAAAAACGCCGCCGGCCGCATGCGCTTTATGACCAATCCGGCAGATACCGGCCCCAACGACGGCATTCCCGACAAGATCATTGCCGAGGGCGTCACCTACGCGGATTTCAATATTGCCGGTAACACCTTCGGATTATGGACGGCCGCGGACGACACCAGCTGGTATCAGCTGGACGGTGACGAAGCCAGCCTGCGCACCCCCGCCTCCGCCATCGCCGACGGCTGGATGACCATCGACGGTTCCGGTTTCGATCCCAACGCCTACAACATGGCCCGTGGCCCCTACGAGCGATTAAACGCCTATACCCGCGCGCACTTCGATATCAGCGACAGCACCCGCATCAGCGCCGACCTGATGTATTCGAAAACCGATTCCTACGATGAAATCGATCCGGACTTTATCTCCTCCAACTGGTACGAGGTTGTGGATGGACAGGCCAACGGCATCGCGGTACCCGACAGCGTGCAACAGGTACTGGACGGCCACGACTACGCCTGGCTGGCCGTGCCCTACACCTTCGACGAGGCCGGTCCGCGCTGGCACACCAACGAGCGCGAGTACCTGTCCGCCAGTGTGACACTGGAGGGCGAGCTGCAGAATGGCTGGAAATGGGATACCTACCTGACCAGCGGCTATACCAAGGCAGAACTGGTGCAGGGCAACCAATTCCGGCTCGACCGTATCGAGCGCGAGACTTTTTCCCTGATTGGCTCCTGCGCCGAGGCCGGCAACTGCCCGGAGTTCTCACCTTTCGAACCCGCTTCCCGCGAGGTTCTCGACTACATAATGGCCAAGCACAGCACCAGCACCGACGTAAAGCAACACGCCTTTTCCGCCAACCTGAGCGGCGGCCTCTTCAGCCTGCCCGCAGGCGAGGTGATGTTCAGCGCCGGTGCCGAGGCGCGCTACGAAAGCCTCGACTACCAGCCGTCGACACTGTGGAGTTCCGGCCTGCTCACCTCGATGCAGACCCCCATCGACAACAGGAGCCGCAACGTGCGCGAGGCCTATGGCGAACTGCTGGTGCCACTGCTGGCGGACCTGCCCGCGGTGCAGAGCCTGGAATTCGAGGCGGCGCTGCGCGGCGCCGAGTACTCCACCGAATCCGCCAACTTCGGCAGCTGGAAGACGGGCCTCAACTGGGCCATCAACGACAGCGTCCGCCTGCGCACCGTCTACTCCATGGCGGTGCGCGCGCCGCAACTGGGCGAGATGTTCCTCGGCACCAGCATCGGCTATGAAGGCCTCACCGACCCCTGCGACTCCGCCGAGATCAACGGCGGCCCCGACGACGGGCGCCGCAAGGCCAACTGTCAGGCACTGGGGATCGAGGAGGGCTGGGATTCCAACCTGAAGGGACTGCGCGGCAAGGTCATCTCCGAGGGCAACGAGGCGCTCAAGGAAGAGGAAGCCACCACCTTTACCGCCGGTATCGTCTTCACGCCCACCTTTGTCGAAGGCCTGAACGTCTCCCTCGATTATTTCGATATAGATATGACGGATATGATCGTGCGCTTCGGGGCCAACGCCAATATGGAATATTGCGTGGACATGGAGACCATCGACAACGACTTCTGTGCCCTGGTGGTGCGCGCAGACAACGGCGATGTGCTCTCGGTACGCGACACCTTCATCAACTCCGACGGTGCCCGCCGCCGCGGCGTGGATATAGAAGCGGACTACCTGTTCGGCCTGAACGCCCTGGGCCTGCCCGGCGACCTGCGACTCAACCTGGTCGCTACCCACCAATTGGAGAGCTCCTATACGGAACTCAACCTGGTGACCGGCAAGGAAGAGACTACCGACTACGCAGGGAATTACTATACCCCCGACTGGAAGGCCAATTTCAGTACCACCTACAGTATCGATGACCTGACCGTGATGCTGACCACCAGATACACCGCCGGCGGCCCCATAGAACTGGACGGCAACCCTGATCGTTTCTCGAAACCGGAAACCCCCGACTCCCTCTACTACAACCTCTGGACCGGCTATCAGTTCAGCGAAAGTACCGAGGGCTACTTCGGCATCAACAATCTCACCGACGAGCGCTGGACCGACCACCCTTATACCTCCTACGGCTCCGCCAATTACTCGCTGCTCGGCCGCTACCTCTACGCCGGCGTAACGATGAATTTCTAATCGCCCGCCCTCTCCTGCTTGCGCGCCGCTTTTGCGGCGCTTTTTTATTTGGGGTTTATTGTTTTGCAGGATGGGCAAAGCGAAGCGTGCCCATCAGACGCCCGCCGATGGGCACGTCGCTGCGCTTCTTTGACTCGCGCCATCCATGGCGCTCGCCCTTCGCGCGCCTTCGGCGACCAAATCGGCTGTCCTGCCGATTTGTGCCCATCCTACATGTGGCAATAAAAAAGCCGGGTGCGATATCGCATCCGGCTTTTTTAATCTCTATTGAAAGGCAGCCCAACTCAGGAGCTAGCCAGCCCCTCTTCCACCGTCAGCGGCTTTCCCGGCGACTTCTCCAGCAACTCAGGGGCCTCCAGCGGCTTGAACAGCAACAACAGCAGCGGCAGCAATGTCAGCGAACCTAATAAAGCCGCGGACATGGCCAGTGCGGTGAGCAGGCCGAAATAAATCGATGGCACAAACTTGGACAGGGCCAGTATCGAAAAGCCGGCAATGATGGTGATGGCGGTGTAGAACATGGCGCGGCCGATGGTCGCGTGGCTGCGGTGCATGGTCGCCACATAATCGCCGTCCTTCGCGAATTCGGCACGGAAGCGATACAGGTAGTGGATCGCGTGGTCCACGCCGATACCCACGGTGATCGCAGCGATGGTGATGGTCATCATATCCAGCGGAATTCCGGCCAGGCCCATACCGCCGAGCACCACACAGGCCGCGAGCATATTCGGCACCAGCGCAATGACCGCCAGGGACAGGGAGCGGAACAGCACCAGGAACATCAGCAGTATGCCGACAAACACCGCGCCCAGCGTCAGTATCTGTGACTTGAACAGGCTCTGCAGCATATTGTTGTAGAGCACCAGCAGGCCGGTCTGGTGAATATTTTCCGGCGCTATCCCCATTTCGTCCTGGGTGTAGCTATAGATACGCTGGATCAGCTCGTCGCGACGCAGGTTCGGGTCCGTCTCCATGGCGCGCAGGGTGATGCGGGCCTGGTTGTGTTCCACCGACAGGTAGGGTTCCACCAGCACATCGCTGATCTCGTCCGGCAGGCTGGTACGCGCCACCGCCAGTTCGAAATCGTTCAACGGGCCGCCGTTCAGGTCGCGGGCCACCTTGTACAGGGTGGCCAGGGACTGCACCTTGCCGATTTCCGGCTGCGCCTCGAGATAGTCGTGAAGCTGCTCTATTTGCGCCAGGCCGGCCACGGTAAACCAGTAGCTCTGTTCCACCGCCTCGCCCTCGCCGCCGAAGGGGTCCTCGGCCGCAAAGGGATCCTCCTCGGCAAATGATTCTTCGGCGCCCGCATCCATCGCAAAGGGATCTTCCTCGCCCTCGAAGGCCGCTTCCTGCTGTTGCGGCTTGTCGAGAATAATATCCAGGGTCACGGTGCCGCCGAGGCGGCGGTCGATCACCAGCATGCCCTGGTAAATTTCGGTGGAATCATCGAAGTAATCGATAAAGCGGTTTTCCACTTTCAGTTGCGAAATGCCCACGGCACTGGCAATGGCCAACATCAGGGACACACCCAGTACCACACCGCGGCGCCGCTCGGCAAAGCGGGAAAACAACAGCGTAAACGCCTGGGAATTGTCTTTGCTCAAGTCACCGGCGCGCTTCGGCAATAGCATCAGCAACGCGGGGATCATCAGGAAGGACAGCGCCAGGGCCAGGGTCACCCCCATGGTCATCATCCAGCCGAAATCGATTACCGGGCGAATACCGCTCACCACCAGCGATGCGAAGGCGACGATGGTGGTGAGCGCCGTGTACAGGCAGGGCTTGGCCATAAAGCGCACTGCGGCCAGGGCCAGCTGCTCGCGATCCCACTCCGGGTGCTGGGCAATATATTCGCGGTAGCGCACCGCCAGGTGAATGGTGATCGCCAGGGTGATGATCAGCAGCAACGCGACGAAGTTGGCGGAGATCACCGTCAGGCGCCAGTCCAGCCAGCTGAGCAGGCCCAGCATCATCACCGCGGTGGTCACGCAGGTGGCCAATGGCAGCAGCACCCAGCGCAGCTGGCGGAAGATGATCAACAGTGTGGCGATGATAAACAGCAGTATGCCCGCGCCGAACACCACCAGGTCGCTCTTGATAAAGGAGACCATATCGGCGGTGATCATGGACACACCGCCGAGGAACAGCTCGGCCTCACCCTTGTAGCGGTCGAGAATCTGCCGCACTTCCACAACCCGTGCACGGGACTCCTGTTCCTGCCCGGTGCGGTGCTGCAAGTAGACGGCACTGACCTCCTGCAGGCGCGCGATCTCCGTCTCGTTCAGACCCTCTGCGTTGCGCTTGCGGCGCAGGGCATCGCGCTCGCGCACCAGCTCGATACCGCGGCTGTCCAGTGCGAGATTGACCAGCAGTGCGGTGGTCTGGCCATCGGGGCTCAGGATCAGCTCGCGGTAGATGGGGCTGGACAGGAATTCCTGCCGCGCGAGCTTCTTGTCGGTGCCCGGCGTGGTCAATGTGCGGATGCCGTCGCTGATATCGGTGATCGACAGCTTGGGGCTGTAGAGCAGCGGCACATCGAGAATGCTCTGTACACTGGTCACACCCTCCACCTGTGCCAGCTCGTCGCGCAGATGGCCGAGGGTAGCCAGCGAACCGTCATCGAACAGGTCGCCGCCCTTGTGACGGTAGGTGACTACGAGGAAGTCGCCGCTGGCGTAGCGCTCGGCAATCTCGCGGAAGTAATCCACGGACTTGTCTGCCTCCAGCGTCAGCGAGTCCGCGGACGCGTCCAGCTTGAAGCGCGGCAGGCCCAGCGCGGCGGCCAGTAACAGCAGGCCCACCAGCAGCAATGTCATTCTGGGGCGCTGGATTACCAGGTTTTCGTAGCAGGTCTTTAAGGCTGACAGCATAGAATTCCGCTTAAATTAGAAATATAGCTTGCCGCTCGGGCGGGAATATTTTATCCACCCTGGCGCGGCAATGGCGAACAAAAGGTTCACCCACACCGTTAAAATTGGGATTTTTTCAGGGCTTGTCGATATGCCCGAGATCGCGCTCGGGGAATAACAGATCCCGCACCCGCTGTTTAAGTTCCTTGGGCCCGGGAAAACCGCCATCGCGTTTGCGCTCCCAGATCAGTTCATCGCCCACGGAAATTGCAAATACGCCGCCGCTGCCGGGCTTCAATGCCACCTGTTCCAGGTCGTCGGCAAAGGTGTACAGCAGCTCCTGGGCCATCCAGGTGGCGCGCAGCATCCAGTTGCACTGCACACAGTAGTGAATGGTGATTGCCGGTTTCATTGCGTTATTCACCCCAGTTGGGCAGCAGCTTCTGCTCCACGCCCAACTGATCCAGCAGCCGCGCGACGACGAAGTCCACCAGGTCCTCCACCGAGCGCGGCTTTTGGTAAAAACCGGGGCTGGCCGGCAGTATCACCGCGCCCATGCGGGACAGCTTGAGCATATTCTCCAGGTGTATCTCCGAATAGGGCGCCTCCCGCGGAACCAGTACCAGTTGGCGGCGTTCTTTCAAAGCCACATCCGCGGCACGCTCTATCAGGTTGTTGGAGGCCCCACAGGCAATCGCCGACAGGGTGCCGCCGCTGGCCGGGCAGATCACCATACTGGCCGGAGCGCCGGTGCCCGAGGCCACCGGCGAGAACCAGTCCCGCTTGCCGAAGAGTTTCAGCTGGCCCTCGTGGGCACCGAAGCGCTCGGCGAAGAAGGCCTGCAGCTCTGCGTCACCGCCCTCGGGCAGCTGGAACTCGGTCTCGGTATCGATCACCACCCTGGCCGCATCGGACATCAGCAGCCAGACGCGCACATCTGCGGCCAGCAGGCACTGCAGCAGGCGCAGGCCGTACTGGGCGCCCGAGGCGCCGGTCATCGCCAGGGTGACTGTCTTGTGAAAAGAGGATTGGGCCAATGCAATTTCCGTGTAGGGTGCGCCGTGCGCACCTTCTGTCGAATTCAAGGGAATCCCCGGTCGCGGTGCGCATGGCGCACCCTACGATCAGGGGCTTCTTCCGTGCTTTTGCTCGAGGGCACCCATCAGGCGCTGGTGAATGCCACCGAAGCCGCCGTTGCTCATCACGACTATGTGCGTGCCCGGCTCGGCCAAGTTGACCGCGGATTCTACCCCGGCCTCGATATTGTCGAATATCTTCGCCGGCACTGTGGAGTGGTGTACCACCTCCCCAAGGGACCAGTTCATGCCCTCGGGCTGGTACCAGAGCACCAGATCGGCGCCGGCGCAGGACTGAGCCAGCTTGTGCTGGTGGCACCCCATGCGCATGGTATTGGAGCGCGGCTCTATCAGGGCGATGATCTTTTCGTCCCCAACCCTGGCGCGCAGGCCGTTCAGTGTGTGCTCTATCGCGGTCGGGTGGTGGGCAAAGTCGTCGTAGACGCGGATTCCGGCCACCTCACCGAGGCACTCCATGCGCCGCTTGACGCCCTCGAAGCTGCCCAGCGCCTGGGCGCCCAGCTTGGGGTCCACCCCCACGTGACGCGCCGCGGCCATGGCCGCGAGGCCGTTGCGCACATTGTGCAGGCCGGTCAGGTCCCACTCCACGCGCGCCACCTCGGCGCCGCGGAAACTGACCCCAAAGCTGCTGCCGTCCGCGGCGATATCTACCGCACGCCAGTCGCCGAGGCGCACCTCGTCTGCCCCCTCGGTGGCGAAGCGCTGCACCTCACTCCAGCAGCCCTGCTGCAGTACCGCTTCCACCGATTCCTCGGCGGCGGCCACTATCAGGCCGTTGCCGGGCACAGTGCGCACCAGGTGGTGGAACTGACGCTGGATGGCCGCCAGGTCATCGAAGATATCCGCGTGATCGAATTCCAGGTTGTTGATGACCAGGGTGCGCGGCCGGTAGTGCACGAACTTGGAGCGCTTGTCGAAGAAGGCGGTGTCGTATTCGTCCGCCTCCACCACGAAGAAGGGGCTCTCGCCAAGGCGCGCGGAAACGCCGAAGTTGCCCGGCACGCCGCCGATCAGGAAGCCCGGCTGCATATCCGCCGTTTCCAGTATCCACGCCAGCATGCTCGAAGTGGTGGTCTTGCCGTGGGTGCCGGACACCGCCAGCACCCAGCGTCCGCCGAGGAAGTGGTCGCACAGCCACTGGGCGCCCGATGTATAGGGCAGGCCCTGCTCCAGTACCGCCTCCACCGCCGGGTTGCCGCGGGACAGGGCATTGCCGATGATCACCAGATCCGGCACCGGCTCCAACTGCGCCGGGTCGTAGCCCTCTGTCAGCTGGATGCCCGCCTGCTGCAGCTGGGTACTCATGGGCGGATAGACGTTGGCGTCGCTGCCGGTCACCCTGTGCCCCTCGGCCACGGCCAGTTGGGCCAGGCTGCCCATAAAGGTGCCGCAGATGCCTAGAATATGGATATGCATGGCGGAAATTTGTACTCCTGCTGGTTGCGGCGCAAGCTTACCACGGCATTTGGCAGCAGTAATTGCCAAATACCCCAGTTTCAATGCAATTTCATCGCCTTTCCATTAGACTCCGCCCCCGAATTTGCCCCTCTCAACCCCCCTGTAGGATGACCATGTCGAAGAAGAACGCCTTTTATGCTCAATCCGGCGGCGTAACTGCCGTGATCAATGCTTCCGCCTGTGGCGTGATCGAAGCCGCGCGCGAGCATCACGACCAAATCGGCAATGTCTACGCGGGGCTGAACGGCATTCTCGGCGCGCTGCGCGAGGAGTTGATCGACGTGGGCCAGGAGAGTGTCGACAGCATCGCCGCCCTGCGCCACACCCCGTCCGGCGCCTTCGGCTCCTGCCGCTACAAGCTGAAGAGCCTGGAGGACAATCGCGCCGAGTACGAGCGCCTGATCGAGGTATTCAGGGCTCACGATATCGGCTACTTCTTCTATAACGGCGGCGGCGACTCCGCCGACACCTGCCTGAAGGTGTCCCAGCTGTCCGAGACCATGGGCTACCCCATCCAGGCCATCCACATCCCCAAGACCGTCGACAACGACCTGCCGATCACCGACAACTGCCCCGGCTTCGGCTCCGTGGCCAAGTATGTGGCCGTCTCCACCAAGGAGGCCTCCCTGGACGTGGCCTCCATGTGCGCCACCTCCACCAAGGTGTTCATCCTCGAGGTGATGGGCCGCCACGCGGGCTGGATCGCCGCCGCCGGCGCCCTGGCACAAGAGGAAGAAGGCGACGCACCCCATATCATCCTCTTCCCGGAAGTGGCCTTCGACAAAACCAAATTCCTGGCCAAGGTACAGAAGACGGTCGATGAGAAGGGCTACTGCGTGATCGTCGCCTCCGAGGGCGCCCAGTACGAAGACGGCACCTTCCTCGCCGACGCCGGCACCACCGACGCCTTCGGCCACAAGCAGCTGGGCGGCGTGGCACCGACCCTGGCCAATATGGTCAGGGATGAGCTGGGCCTGAAATACCACTGGGCCCTGGCCGACTACCTGCAGCGCGCCGCCCGCCATATCGCCTCCGCCACCGACGTGGCCCAGGCCTACGCCGTCGGCCGCGCCGCGGTGGAAATGGCCGTGGCCGGCAAGAACGCCATCATGCCGGCCATAGTGCGCGATTCCGGCCCCGAATACGGCTGGTCCGTGGGCGAAGCGCCGCTGTCCGACGTGGCCAACGTCGAGAAGATGATGCCGAAGGAATACATCAGCGAAGACGGTTTCGGCATCACGCAGGCCGGCCGCGACTATCTGCTCCCGCTGATCCAGGGCGAGGACTACCCGCCCTACAGGGATGGAGTGCCGCAGTACGCAAAACTGAAAAAAGTGCTGGTGGAAAAGAAGTTGAAGGACGACTTCGACGTATAAGCCGCCCCGATCGCATCGACAGCGAAGAGCCCCTGCGCTGCCGCAGGGGCTTTTTTGTGCCCGACAGTTTTATACCCGACAGAAGACCGGCGCTCCCTTACCTATTCGGCAGCAGGCCTTGCCGGAGTATCCACCACGCGAAACGCCCCATCGGCAACCGCGAACGGCTCGCCATCGGCGAGAATCACGGCGCGGTCCGTCACCGAGTCAAAGTCCAGCATCGCATAGAGGACGACACCCTTTCGCCCCTGATAAATCTCCGGATGGTAGATGACGATCGCCATGCGGGAGTCCAGCCTGCGATAGGAATACCGGGCCTCGCCGACGAGCTTCCCCGCGGCCGTCACATAGCACTCGCTATCGGTTTCATAGGACACGGTATGGGTGGAGAGATCCGTGAAATCACCACCCTGCGAATGGTGCACGCCGGTCCACTCCAGACTCAGCCCGGCAAGACACTCGAACGCGGTCATCACAAAAGCTCCTGTTAACCGCCAATAAACCTTACTGCCTTTTGCTGATAGATATAGCCGAAGTCGGCGCTCTCCGTGCCCGCCGCCTGATCCCGCGCATCCTTTTCATCGCGGCGATTCCACGGATAGTCGAAATGCGCCAACCGGACCATGGATTCAAACTGCGCCGCATCCTCGAGGGGGATACAGGTAAAAAAGAGCCCGTCCAGGGGGAAGCGCATCGCCCTGGGCACCCTGGCCTGCTGCCGCTCCAGCTCCGGCAACAGCTCCCTGTAGAATTCCCTGATCGACGCACTCGCCTTGGAACCCCTGCGGTGCCTGCCCAGGGAATTGACCCCGATAAAATGTTCCCCCAATCGCTGCCGCATCGAGCGCTCGTGCTTGCCGACATACATGGGGTAAAAACTGGTGGGGTAGCCAACCGCGTGCAGGCCGTAGGCCGTTGCCTGCTTGGCCATAAAACCGTCTTTTCTGAAACCTATCTCGTAGACACCGCTTTTGGCCGGCGCATCCAGGTAATTCTTCAGGGGTCTCAAGGGCTCCCAGGAAGGTCCGTTGACCATCTTCGACTTCTCCTTGTCAAAACTAGCGAAACTTATTCCGTTATGTTAGCTCCGCTTATACGAATATTTTCGCCTATAAGGCAAGCCAGAGCTGCTTTATTAAAACCCGTAATGTTGCTTCTTGAAAAGTTAAAACCGCTACCAGAGCAGAGAAAGCAGCTACAACCAAGCAGAAACAGGTCTTGCCAAGACGTTGGATTAAAAGTCAAATTTCCGACACTGCAGACATCTAGATACTTTCCAGCAAAAACCGACCTCCATTTAATCTCTAACCAGTTTCGCCACCAGAAAAAATCACCGACCTTCATAGTCTTGACCGCCTACTTCGCTTGCCAAAAAGTCTCATATCGAGCTAAATTGCGACCTGAACACAACAGGGATCGTTGTATGAAACTCGAACAACCGCCGGCACCAGCAGCTCCGCCCAAAGCGGCCACACATCTCGAAACGGCTATTTACGAGTTCGAGAAAAAATGTGACACCTATCACGCATCTCAGTGCGCTCCCGTACCCACCAATGAAGCTCAAGCGGAACGGGAGAAACGCCTGAAAGAATGGAACGAGGCACGCGCCTTCCTGGCTCAGGAACGCCATAAGATCAATACTCTTGCCTCAATTGAGGCCGGGCTGCAAAAATATCGAGAAGAGCTTAACATCCTGACCTCATCTGAACGACTCGAGAAGATGAGGAAAGAATTACATCACCCGGCGAGCAAACTCGCCAAACACCTTGTAGCAGCAGGAGAACCAAAACCGAGTATCGATCATGTAGCCCACCATATCGTTCCAGGCAAAGGACGCTGGCGACAGAAGCAACTAGTCGATATTCGAATCCAATTGCATATGACCGGCGTTCGCATCAATGATCCGAAAAATGGGATCTGGTTGTCAGATCCGAAGAATTCCAAGGGCCATTGGGCAACTCCCGACTCCCCGTCCCACAAATCCATACATGGCACCAACTACGAAGTTTGGCTTGTCGCCCAACTGGGCAGGATTCCTGCGGGGAGAGTGTTTGAAGCTAAGCTTCGGGCTCTCAAGTCCAAAATGAAAGATGGGACCTATCCGGTTAAAATTGAGCAACCAAAAGACAGTCAATGGGATGGTCGAGCATGAAGACTTATTTACTGAAAAACATCGAAGACGTATACCAGCAGATTACCCTGGACTCTATTCAGCTAAGCGAGAGCCTGAATCTCGGCGACGGCGGCCTAGAAGACTGTGTAAATCTCGGGCTGCTCGATGTCAAGTTCTCCGATCGCTGGAAGAAAGTGGACACCTCTTTCGCGTCCCTTCCCGATCATCCGCAGGCAGTCAAGATCCCAAATATATCTATCTGGAAGAACGCAACGCTTGTCTTATCGGAGAAAGCATATGCCAACCTTAAGCTGATTTTGGCTGACTATGGTGAATTCTTGCCCATCAATATTGATGGATTTAATTACTTTATATTTAACCTACTTACATCAGGAAAGGTCGACGATTCAAAAAGCCAATACGAATGGGACGGCGATGTGGCGCTCGGCATTGAAAAGCTTGTATTTGACGAATCAGATATAAAGGAGAAAGCTATATTCAAGTCCTTTCATCAAGGCTTTGGCGGGATATTCTGCAGCGATGGCTTTAGGAGCACTTGTGAAGAACTCGAAATTGATGGTCTGATATTTGAAGAAGATTTATCCAATATCTGGTGACTTTTTTACAACCAGCATCCCGAGAATTCTTTTATCCTCTTAACTTCTAACGAATGGCCACATTCCGAGTAATACTCTTCCCAAGTTGATATCTTTTGACCAAAACAAGTATACCCAAATATATCTTCTTGTAATTTTTTCATGCAGCGATTTGCGACTTTTCTTTCCGCATCGATTACGGCTTGAATACAGCCTTCCACTTCAAAACTCGACTTTCTCAACAACACGGCCAATATATATATATTGAAAGATAAAAATATAGATAGTCCTCTTCCCAGTCATCCAGATAGATAATTTCTACCACTTGGACGAAAAACTCATACAACATACTTAATTCTTGCTCGCCAAGCATCGCCGCACTATCTATAGAAATAATCATATTCTCCACTTGACCTTCCAAGTAGCCAGCGGACTCTCTATGCTCCGATGCGGCCAACAAAACGTAAGAACAGAAAAAAACTCTAACTATTTTCTCCTTACCTTTCTCACGATAATCAGCCCAGTGCCCAAGCGCTAAAACTTCCCTTGGTTTCCATTCAAGAACTTTAGGAATCTTTCCTGAGGATAATATTTTCTTGAGTGCACCAAGATTATCGTCAACACCGCAGCCATAATCTGACTCAGATATTTCCCTGAGATCATCGGCGCCAACTCCTCCTCTGAAGTACTCACAAATTCTTAATTCTTTCTGCATTTCTATTTCTGGCTAACAGTTTGTTATAGGAAGTGATCACATACTGATACTGCAACTAAAATCTACATGCTTATGTCGGCATTCAGCCACAAACATCTATACATAGCCAAACAAAATTGCTTATATCCGACCACCGGTTCCCGAAGTTCAGTTCGTTATGATTACCCCATTTAATATAATCGTTTGACGGTTGTCACCGCTGCTTTCAAGCGCTGATATTAACTTCCCGCCTAAATATTCAAAAAAAGCGAGCCCCAGATAGGGCTCGCTTAGCAAAAAGATAATTCAGCAGGAATTGGAAGTTAGAAAAACATCCACCAGGGTCTGCGAATCGAAACAGAGCGCTTTGCGCTGTCCTCGCGCCCCTCACTGTCAGTAACCGTCAGGGTAATCTCGTAGTCGCCACCCTGGTTGTAGCGGTGCCAGACGCGCCGACCCTGCGCCGCACTGCCGTCACCAAAGTTCCAGCGGTAACTGAGACCATGGTCACCGCGACTGCGTTCCTGTACCCGTACCCAGTTGAAGAGCCGGCTCACACTGAATCGCGCCCGGGGTCCTTCGCCGTTTTCCCGCACCAGCAGTTCCCGCTCTGAAGCCGCCAGCGCACCGTCGTCGTCTTCCACCCGCAGGATCACGGTATAGGTACCCGCATCGCGATAGCGGTGATTCGGGTTCTGCTCTGAACTGGTTTTGCCATCGCCGAAGTCCCAGTGCCAACCGACGATACTGCCGTCGCTGTCACTACTGCTATCGGTAAAGTGGACACGCTTGCCCTGGGCCTCAGTGGTGAAGTCCGCGTTGGGCACCGCATTGCCGGCGGTCAGGTCCAGTTCCACCACCAGCGGATCGTGGTCCGAGGCGCGGTAGGGATCGGGGCTGTAGAGAGAGTCCTGTTGCGCCGCACTCTTGTACTCGGTGTTGTAGTCCAGCACCCGCGGTTCGTCGGCGTTGATATGCCAATCGGCCACACCGGTCACCAGCGGGGCCAGCGCGGCATTGGCGAGGGCATGATCCAGGTAGCCGGCCTGGGCGTCGTACACATAGGAGTGGGCGGTGTCGCCGTGGAAGGCGGCCAGCAGGTCGGTATAGCCGGCGTCCTGTAGCGCAGTGATCGGGTTTTCCTTCGCATAGGCGTTGAGGTCGCCGAGAATCAGCAGGCCCTCGGTGCCCGTGCCGCTGGGGTCCGTCGCCAGCCAGTCGGCCAGGGCGTCGGCGGCCTGGGAGCGGACCTGGTTCCAGCAGCCCTGGCCATCATTCTGGTCGTCGTCCAGGCTGCCGTCGCCGGGGCAGCTGCCCTTGGACTTGAAGTGGTTGACCACCACCGCCAGGGATTCGTTGCTGGCCAGTTCGGTAAAGGCCTGCAGCAGCGGCTGGCGATTCAGGTAATCGAAGGGGTAGCTGTCCAGCGTGGCGGCGGCACCCAGGGGCTGTACCCTGTCGGCGCGGTAGATAATACCCACGGCTATTTCGTCGCCGCCCAGTCGTGCCAGCCCCGGATCCACGAAGGCGTAGACCTGGCCACCGGCTATGGCGTTGAGACCGTCGACCAGATCCTGTATCGCGCTCTCGGTTCCGTAACCGTCGTTCTCGATTTCCATCAGGCCGACGATATCCGCACCGGTGCCGCGGATGGCAGAGATGATCTTGTCGCGCTGGCGCTGGAACTCCCCCGCTGTGTCAGCGCCGCGAGAGGTTGGGAAGCCGCCACCCTGACCGTTGCCATTAAAGTAATTCAAGACATTGAAGCTGGCGACGCGCAGGCTGTCGCTGCCCGGCAGCGCCGGAGACGAAGTGCGCGGATTGGCCGCGACGAATTGCGGTGCTTCCACTGGCTGTATGCGGTAGGCGCCGAAGCCATAGCCGATTACGCCGCGCAGGCCCGTAACGGTGCTGCCGGCACGCAGGCTGTCGGCGGCGCTGAGTCCCGGGGCCGGATAGGGAACAGTTTCCGGGTTCTGCACCGTGGAACCGTCGTCGAGCAGAATGCGGTTGCGTGCATTCGCCGCCTGCTGAGCCAGTGCCGCAGCGCCGGGCTCGGCGATATTGGTGGATGTGTAGAGGCGGCCGGCGGACAGGTCGAGTTCGCCGTAGCGGCCCAGGTTGTAGTTGCCGCTGACGGTCAGTGTCTGCGCAAACTCAGCCAGCATGCCCTCATAGCGCTCCAGGTGGTCGGCGCTGGCAAACGGCAGGCTGATCTGGACGGCGGTAACGCTGTGGCCGCTGGAACAGACGCTGACGCCATCGACCTGGTTGAGTTCGGTAAAGTCATAGTACTCGGTGACCTGGCCGCCGACGCGTACCAGGTCGCCCACCTGTACATCCTCACCGAAGCCGTTGTCGTAGACGAAGAGGCCCTCTGAGCTGGCATCCACGCCATCCTGATCGCTGTCCTCCTCCTGCAGGAAGAAGCCGCCCAGGCCTGTGACGCTATCCTGGAAGTCACCGACCACTACCGCCTCTACCTCGTGGCGCTCGCCGGCGAGCGGGCTGGCGGCTCCCGAGCCCTGCACCACGCTGATCAGTGTGGCTGGATCGCCGCACTGGCCCAGGGCGACGCCGCCACCACTGCCGCCGCCGTTGTGCTGGCCCAAGTCGGCGAAACTGTTTTGCCCCGCGCTGGCCCACTCGACGGCCGGATCGAAGGCGCTGCTGCCGTCGGCGCGGCCCGCCACAACATCGGCGTTGCGCAACAGTGTCTGGTTCTGGGTGCCTATCGCGGAGTCGCCCCACTGGCTGCCCGGATCCACGCCTATCTGGCCTATCACGTCGACAGGGCCGGCGGGGCCCACCAGCGCCACGGCATCGTCGCCATTGAAGAGACCGCCGCCGTAGATCAGGTCCGCCTCGGCCAGCAGTGCCGCATCGGCGCTGCCGTGGGCGAGCACAAAGACTTCACCGTCGGCCAGGCTACCACCGAGAGCGATGTTGGCGCCGGCAGAATTGGAACCGTTGAAGTAGACACGCACCGAGTAATTGCCGAGATCCACCGGGTTGCCGGTGCCGTTGTAGATTTCCAGCGCCTTGTTGTTGCCGCTGCCCTCGACATATTCGGAGATAATCAGGTCGCCGGCCTGGGCGCCGCCCGACAGCAGTGACAGCCACAGCGCCAGCTGCAGCGTTACTTTGCGTTTCGTCATTTTCTATCCCTGTCTGTTTTTTGGTATCGGTTGTCGCGATTAACGCGGCGGATTCTGGACGGGGATTCCTAAGGGCGGATGACGGGAAAATGAAGAATAGGCGTCTTTTTTGTTGCGGCGGAGAATCTGTGATGAGTGGCGCAACCGAAGGGAAAATTGCGCCGCAAAATAGTTAGATTTTTTTTGATTTAAAATTTACTAAACAGTTACTCGCCCCAGACTTCCTCCAGGCGCTGGTCGCGCCCGCAGCGGTAGCGATAGAAGTTGTAGCGGACCGGATTGCGCTGGTAGTAATCCTGGTGATTGCGCTCGGCGGGGTAAAAGATGCTGGCCGGACTGATTTCTGTAGCGATTTTCTTGCCCAGCTGCACGGCGACCCGCTTCCTGCTCGCCTCGGCCAGTTTTTTCTCTTCCGCATTGCCGTAAAAAATAGCGCTGCGGTACTGGTCGCCGCGATCGCAGAACTGGCCGCCGCCATCGAGCGGGTCCACGTTGCGCCAGAATACCTCCAGCAGCTGCGAATAGCTGACCTTGTCCGCGTCGTAGGTCACCTGCACCACTTCCGCGTGACCGGTACCGCCGGCGGAGACCTGTTCATAGCTGGGATTTTTGACGTGGCCGCCGCTGTAGCCGGAAGAGGTTTCCAACACACCGTCGAGTTTGTCGTAGGGTGGCTCCATGCACCAGAAGCAGCCGCCGGCGAAAACGGCGGTGCGGATATTCTGTGATTCCTGGGCGCTACCCGCTGCGGCAGCCAGCAGCAGCAACAAGGTGATCAGCCAGCGCATGGACTACTCCTTTTTGTGAGGCTCTGATAACTGTCGGATGACACGACCGCGATATTCCGGCCCTCACCGTTCAGATAATTTCGAAGTAGCGATCCAGCTCCCAGTCGCTGACATGGCGCCGGTACTCGCGCTCCTCCCATTCGCGGCTGGCGGCGAAATGCTCGACGAAATCACCGCCGAACAGTTCCCGCGCCGCTGCCGACGCCTTGAGGCGCTGGGCCGATTCCCACAGGGTGCGCGGCAGTGCCAGTTCCGCCGGCTGTTGCAGCACATAGGCATTGCCCGCCACCGCCTCGCCCGGCTCCCACTGCTGCATCACACCGTAGAGGCCGGAACCCAGGGCGGCGGCCAGGGCCAGGTAGGGATTGGCGTCGGCGGCACCGAGGCGGTACTCGGTGCGCTGGGACTTGTCGCTGCCGGGAATCACGCGCAGCGCGGCGGTGCGGTTCTCCACGCCCCAGGTGGCGTCGGTGGGCGCCCAGAAACCGGGCACCAGGCGGCGATAGCTGTTGACCGTGGGTGCCATCATGCTGAGGAATTCCGGCATCAGCCGCTGCTGGCCGGCGAGGAAGTGGCGCTGTACAGCGCTGATATTCTGCGGCTGCCCGGGATCGTAGAAGGCGGACTTGCCGCTGCTGTCGCGCAGTGACAAATGAATATGACCGCTCTGGCCCGGGTAGTCGCCAGACCACTTGGCCATAAAGGTGGCCATCAGGCCGAGGCGCTGTGCCAGCACCTTGATAAAGGTCTTGAAGAGCGCCGCCTTGTCTCCCGCCGCGGAGGCCGAGTCCACGGCGATGGCCGCCTCCAGCACCCCGGGCCCCGTCTCCGTGTGCAGCCCCTCGAGGGGGAAGTCCATGCGCTCACCCAGGTCGAGAATCTCCCGATACAGCTCCGCGTGCACAGAGTTGCGCAGCATCGAGTAACCGAACCAATCCGGGGTGAAGGGTTTCAGGTTGCGGAAGCCCTTTTCCCGCGCCGAGTCCGGGGTCTCGTCGAACAGGAAGAACTCGTATTCCAGCGCCGCCAGCGGCTCGAAGCCGAGGGTCCTACAGCGCTCTATCACCCGGCGCAATGTGGCGCGCGGGCACACCGCCTGGGCCTGGCCGTCGAATTCGGCCAGGAACAGCAGCATATCGTCCTCGAAGGGCACTTCGCGGCAGCTGTCGGGCAGTATGCGCACCGGCGCATCCGGGTAGCCGGTGTGCCAGCCAGTGTAGCGGGCGTTGTCGTACAGCTGGTCCTTGACGTCCCAGCCCAGCACCACGTCGCAGAAGGAGAAGCCGTGTTCGAGGGAGGAGAGGAACTTGTCGCGGCTCATGTATTTGCCGCGCATGACGCCGTCGTTATCAAACAGGCCCACCTTGACATGGCTGAGGTTGCGCTCCTGGACGATGGCGCGGGCCTCCTCGACGGTCCTGATATCCCGGGGTTTCAACATATGGCCAGCCTCCTTGTTGTTATGGCTGAGTTGCTATGGCTGAGTAACAGGATAGACCCGCCAGGAGTTAGCAGGCCCTAACCAATAGATCTAAGGGCGCCGCTTTCAGCGCCGCGGCTCAGGGTTTATAATCCGCGCTCCCAAAATTCCGATCACTTTCAGTCAGGACCAGCAATGAGCTTCGACAAGGTTTCCGCAGGTAAGGACCTGCCCAACGATATCAACGTAATCATCGAGATCCCTGCCAACCACGACCCGATCAAGTACGAAGTGGATAAGGACGCCGACGCCGTATTCGTGGATCGTTTCGTAGCCACCCCGATGTTCTACCCGGCCAACTACGGCTATGTGCCCCAGACCCTGTCCGAAGACGGCGACCCCCTGGACGTGCTGGTTGTGGCCCCCTACCCGGTAATGGTCGGCTCCGTGATCCGCTCCCGCGTGATCGGTGTGCTGAACATGACCGATGAGTCCGGTGTAGACGCCAAACTGCTGGCGGTACCCCACACCAAGCTGACCAAGCTCTACGATCACGTTCAGGAAATCGGCGACCTGCCGGAGCTGCTGATCAAGCAGATCGAACACTACTTCGAGAACTACAAGGCGCTGGAAGCCGGCAAGTGGGTGAAGGTGGACGGCTGGGCCGACGCCGAAGCCGCGCGCGCCGAGGTAATGGCCTCCCGTGAGCGCTACCTGAAGGAAGAAGGCTGATTGCTCTGAACAAGACAGCCCGTTCCTAGAAAAACCGGCCCAGCGCCGGTTTTTTTATGCCCGTTACAGGGCAAACCCTGCTCCACCCCGTCCGCTAACGACTGCTGGAATCGTCACCAGCAGCCACCGCCAAAATTCTTTTCCCTCTCCTGTCGGTATTTCCCAGCCCCCGGCGTTTACTCCTATGCGGGCCCCCACTCCCGCCCGTTAACAATCAAGATATTTCGCCATAGCAAATAAAAATAGACTGGAGAAACCCGATGCAAAGTTCGCGCAACCCCACTCATTTATTTCAGCGGACGCTGATCGCCAGCACCCTAGCGCTGCTATCTGCCGGTGCGCAGGCGCAGGAAGCCGGCGGGAACACGCTGGAAGAGGTAACCGTGACCGGTATCCGTGGCAGCCTGCAGCAGGCACTGGACGTCAAGCGCGATGCGACTTCGATCGTCGACGCAATCAGCTCCGAGGATATCGGCAAGTTCCCCGATAAAAACGTGGCCGACTCGCTGCAGCGCATTCCCGGTATCTCCGTGGACCGCATCTGGGGCGAGGGGCGCGATATCTTCGTGCGCGGTACCGACAGCACCCTGAACCGCACCCTGATGAACGGCCAGAACGTGGCCTCGGCCTACTGGTGGGCCAACGACAACCCCAGCCGCGGCTTCAACTACTCCATCCTCGCCTCGGAGCTGGTCTCCGCGCTGGAGGTGTACAAGAGCCCCGAGGCGCGCCATGACGAGGGCAGCATTGGCGGCATGGTCAATGTGCGTACGCGCAGGCCGCTGGACCTGGACCCGATGACACTGAACCTGTCCTCCGAGGGCGCCTACAGCGAGCTGCCGGACGAGTGGGATCCGCAGCTGTCCGGCCTGGTGAGCTGGAAGAACGACGATGACACCTTCGGTGTACTGGCCTCCTTCAACAGCCAACAGCGCACCGTGCGCCGCGACGGCCTGGAGGTTTTCCCCACCAACGACCTCTACACGGTGACCGACCAGCACGGCAATGTTACCGAGAACGTCTATGTGCCCTGGGGTGGCGGCTCGGCAATTTTCCAGCAGGACCGCCAGCGCGACACCGCCAACTTAACCCTGCAGTTCCGCCCCAGCGACCGTTGGGACCTGGCGATGAACTACGTCGCCTCCGATATGGAGATGGACAACAGCAACCAGAACTACCTGTTCGTTGCCGGCGGCTACAAGATTCCCAACGGCGATGTGGTCACCGACCCGGTATTTATTCCCACCAGCGACGGCAATCGGGCGCTCGTCGGTGGCGTGATCGAAAACCCGGACAGCATCGGCGTGGCCGACGAGCCGATAGTGCGCGAATCCTTTGTCGAATCCCAGGTGCTGGACCTGGCCGCCGACTACGAGGGCGACGACTGGCAGCTGCACCTGCAGGCGGGCAGCACAAGCGCCGAGGGCGGCAGCACCCTGGACCGCAACTACTGGTTCGAGGGCGCCGGTGCCGAAGACCTGAATTTCGGCCCCAACACCAACGAGTTCAGTTTCCCCGGCATAGATCCGCTCGACGGCAGCGCCCTGCATATCAACGCCGCCAACCTGCGCGACTGGGTGCGTGTCATGGAGGACGATGAAAACTACTGGCAGGCAGACCTGAGTTACGACGTCGAGCTGGGCTTTGTCACCGCCCTCAAGACTGGGCTCAAGTTCCGCGACCACACCATCGAGAACAACCGCCAGAACGGTTCCGTGGATGTGAACAACCCCGACATCGCCGACCAGGTAGCGGCGCTGAATGCCATCACCCTGGCGGACGTTTCCAGGGGCGCCAGCCCCAGGCTGCATGGCGAGGGCGCCACGTCCGGTTCCCTGACCCGCTATGCGTTTATGGATATCGGCCTGGCGCGGCAGAAGGTCGACAGCATTTTAGACAGCGGTGTCATGACCTACGCCGAGGACCAGCGGGCCTACTACAAGATCAATGAAGAGATCACTGCGGGCTACCTGCAGGCGGATTTCGAAAGCGGCCGCCTGCACGGCAATTTCGGCGTGCGCCTGGTGGAAACCGACCAGACCTCCCACGCCTATATCGATGGCGAGCGGGGTTCCGTCGGCCGCAGCTACCGCGAGACACTGCCGAGTGTAAACGTCATTTACGACCTGTCCGAAGACATTATCCTGCGCGCCGCCGCCTCGCGCGCCATGGCCCGCCCGACTTTCCAGAACCTGAGTTCGAATATCGTCATCAACGCCACCAGCGGCACCGCCACCGCCGGCAACCCGATGCTGGAACCCATGTTCGCCGACCAGTTCGAATTGGGCGCCGAGTGGTATTTCAGCGATGCCAGCCTGCTCGCTGCCACCTATTTCAGCAAGGACCTGAGCACCTTCGTGTTCAGCGACACCCAGGTCGAAGTGATCGACGGCGAGAGCATCAATGTCACCCGCCCCTACAATGCCGATAAGGGCGCGGATATCCAGGGTATCGAGCTGCAGGCGCAGCACGACTTCGGCAGCGGCTTCGGCGCCCTGGCCAACTACACCTGGACAGACGCCGAGGTACCGGGCAGCCAGCTGGAGCTGCCGGGCAATTCCCGCGACCAGTTCAACGCCTCCGCCTACTACGAGAACGATTTCCTCAGCCTGCGCCTGTCCTACAACATGCGCTCGGAATCCTTCGGCGGCCTCACCTCCGGCTCGCAGCTGGTCACCGATGAATACGACCAGTGGGATGCCACCGCCAACTGGACGGTGACCGACAATGTGGATGTCTTCCTGACCGCGGTGAATCTCACCAACGAGATCATCAATATGCGCACCGCGGACGGCATCCCGGTGGGCTTCTACGAAAATGGCCCACGCTACAGCCTGGGCGCACGCCTCTCCTTCTGACAACGCGCATCGATGTTGTCACCCCTACTTGGGCGCCCTCTGGGCGCCCTTTTTTGTATCGGCGACCGCTTGACCATCTAGGACGACTGCCCTAACATCTAGGACAAACGACCTAATCCTATACAGGGAGCCATCTGTGAGTGGCAGAGCAACCAGAGAACAGATTGTCGAAGCCGCCGATCGGCTCTTCTACCAGCAGGGGTTCGAGCACACCTCGTTTGCGCATATCGCCGATGCGGTGCAGATTTCCCGGGGCAATTTCTACTACCACTTCAAATCCAAGGATGAAATCCTCGCGGCGGTCATCCGGCTGCGCCTGGCTAATACCCGTAACATGCTGCAAAGCTGGGAATCCCAGGGGGACACGCCGCGGGCCAGAATCCGCTGTTTCATTCATATTCTGCTGGACAATGGCGACAAGATAAAAAATTACGGCTGCCCGGTGGGGACACTGAGCAGCGAGCTGGCGAAGCTGAACCACGCGGCACAGGGAGAGGCCAATGAAATTTTCACCCTGTTTTACGACTGGCTGCGCTCGCAGTTCTTACAGCTGGGCCGCAAGCGGGATGCCGGCCAGCTGGCGGCGCACCTGCTCGCCCGCAGCCAGGGTGTCGCCACCCTGTTCAACGCATTCCAGGAAGACAAGTTTGTCCGGCGGGAAGTCAAACAGATGTGCAACTGGCTGGACGAGATCATCAGAAACTGACAAGGAGAAGAAACCATGTTTGTCGTAATATTGAGATTTTCCGAGAACCGCGAGCGCATGGGCGAGCTTATGGATGCACACAAGGCCTGGGCGAAACAGGGGCTGGATGACGGCGTCTTCCTGATGATCGGCAGCCTTCAACCCGGTCTGGGCGGCGCTATACTGGCCCACAATATTTCCCGCCAGGATCTGGAATCTTTTGTCGACCGGGATCCCTTTGTGGCCGAAAGAATCGTCACCGTGGAAATACTGGAAATTACACCGTCGAAAACCGACGAGCGGCTGGCTTTCCTGAGTGCCGTCTAACCATTTACAGGGACTGTCGCAATGAACAATTCAATTCCCGGCCCGGACGGCCGACCGCGCTGCCGCTGGTGTGCCGCCGCACCGGAGTTCTTCGACTACCACGATCGGGAGTGGGGCTTCCCGGTCGCCGAAGACCGCCGCCTGTTTGAAAAGCTCTGCCTGGAGAGCTTCCAGTCCGGCCTGAGCTGGCGCACCATCCTGGCCAAGCGGGAAAATTTCCGCAAGGCCTTCCACCAGTTCGATTTCGACCGGGTGGCGCGCTTTACCGACAAGGACGTGCAGCGACTTCTCCAGGACAAGGGCATTGTCCGGCATCGCGGAAAAATTGAAGCGGTAATCAACAACGCCAGGCGCGCTCAGGAGCTGGTGCAAGAGGAGGGATCGCTGGCCGCCTTTATCTGGCGTTTCGAACCCGATGAGAAGACACTCGCCGCACCACAGACGGCATCCACCTCCGCCGCCTCCATCGCCCTGTCGAAAGCGCTGAAAAAACGCGGCTGGAAATTTGTCGGCCCCACAACCGTCTACGCCTTTATGCAGGCGATGGGGTTGATCAATGATCATATCGAGGAATGCGTGAGCCGGGCTCAGGTGGAGCAGCAGCGTCGGAAGTTTCAACGCCCCCAATCCCCGATGACCAATTGAGACAGGACAACATGATGAAAGCACAACTGCTGGCCCCGGAAGATGAGCTCGCCCCGGTGGCGCAAGTCCTGCTGCAGCTCCGCCCCCAGTACAGTCTGGAAGACATCAAGCTCCAGATCCGCAAGCAGCAGCAGAACGGTTATCAGCTGGCCTTCGTTACCGAAGGGAGTTGCGTGCTCTGCGTGGCGGGGTTCGTGGTCGCTGAAAAGCTGGCCTGGGGCAGGCATATTTATGTCGACGACCTGGTAACCGATGAAAACCACCGCTCCAGTGGGGCCGGACACCTGCTGATCAACTGGCTGAAGGACTACGCAAAGGAAATCGGCTGCACCCAGATACACCTGGATTCCGGCGTGCAGCGCTTTTCCGCCCACCGCTTTTACCTGCGCGAGGGCTTCATCATCGCCAGCCATCACTTTTCCACGGACGATCTGTAAAGCCCCTGCGGCCGCTATCAGTCCCGACCGGGCAATATCAGTATTCGCCGGTCCCCCTTGTCGATCCGCGCCCCAAAACTCTCCTCCAGGGCAAACGCCAGCGCGTCGGCATCGCCGATATTGAAAACACCGCTGATGCGCTCCCCGGCCAGCGTATCGCCTACCAGCACCATCTTGCGTGTCGTATAGCGGTTGTATTCGGCAATGGCATTTTCCAGACGCTCGTTGTCGAAGTAGATCTTGCTGGCCTGCCAGGCAGTGACTTTTTCCAGGTTGACGGCGGACACTTCGGCCTCCGCCGGCGGATCCCCGGCGACATAGCGAAGCCCCTGGCCGGGATGCAGTTTCGCCAGGCTGCGCCTCTTGCCCGCAGTATCCTCGGCATTGACCTCTACCAGCCCCTGGGTGACTGCCACACGGATATCCCCGGAGCGCAATGCGACATTGAATGCGGTACCCAGTGCGCGCACTTCACTGCCGGCGGCATGAACCACAAAGGGCCGCTGGGGATTTTTTGCAACCATGAAAAATGCCTCGCCGCGCTCGAGATAAATCGAGCGCTGCGCGCCGGTGTAGCGCACCCCCACGCGACTGCCGGTATTGAGCATCAGGGTGGAACCGTCATCCAGGTGAACCAGCTGCTGCCCACCGATGCCGGTCTGGTAGTAATCCACGGAGAAATGCCGCTGCACCAGCATCGCCGCCACCGCAACCAGGAACACCGCGGCGATCTGCACCAGCGCGCGCCAGCGCGGTGTGCGTCGCGCCTGCTTGCGAAGCGCTTCCAACTCACCGCTCAACTCGGGATCATCCGCCAGCATATCCGTCATCAGCCACAGCTGCCGACACTGCGCAAACGCCAACTGGTGGCGTGCGTCCTCCTGCAACCAGTGTTCGAGAGCTTCACACTCCCGTGCCGACATGGCGCCGCTGCGCTGCCTGGCAAACCAGTCCGCCGCGGCGGCACGGATGGATTCATCGATCACTTCAGCGCGCTTCATAGGATATCGTCCAACTCCCGCTGCAGGTGCTTCAGGGCACTACTCATATGGCGTTCGACACTGCGGGTACTGATCGACAGGGCCGAGGCTATTTCCGGGTAACTCATCTCTTCATATCGGCTCAGCAGGAAAATTTTTCGGGTGACGGGTTTCAGGCCCTGCAGGGAAGCTTTCAGGCGCTGCAGGCTCTGCTGCCACTCGGCACAGCCCTGGGGCGACGGCTCCGGGCTGGCGTGCTCCTGCTCCTCAAAGCGATGGTGATAATCGCCGCGGCGGCGCATATGCCGGCGCAGGCTGTCGCGCACCAGATTGGTGGCCACGGTGAAAATATAGGCGCGGGGATTCTCCCGCAGCGGCTGCAGGTCCTCCTGGCGCAACAGTCGGACATAGGTCTCCTGCAGAATCACCTCCACATCCTGCTGTCCGCCCGGCAGCATGCGCGCCACATAGCTGCACAGAGCACCCCGGTAGCTGCTGTACAATTCTTCCACAAAGGCGCGCGTACCGCCGTCAGCGGCGGACGGCCTGGAACTTACGACGCGAAGCTTTGCCCTTGCCATCGATTCACCCGCAGAGACCGGTTTTCTGAAAACGAATACCCATAGCTTTCCTAAACGCCAGCCAACACCGATCCCCGACAGCCTTTTTCACAAATTTTATCCCCATCGCAGTTCGAAGTCCGCCGCGCGGACGACGGCGCTTGCCCGCCTGCGATTAAATCGAGTATTTTGCACTTCAAGTGGCGGCCGCGCCGAGGCACCGCCCTATCCCGAACGATAATAATGACTGACAAATGCGCTTCATTCCCGAAAGCACTGGCAGCCGTCCCCGGGGCTGTCCTGTGTGCGCTGGTGCTGTCGGCCCAGCTCGCCATTGCCGCACCGGCCGGTGCCGGGCTGTCGGCCGGCTTTTACGGTGAGCGGGTTGCCTTCGATATCCCCGCGCAGCCGCTGGAACGGGCGCTCACCACCTACGGCGAACAATCCGGTGTACAGATTTTCTTTCGCAGCAGCCAGCTGCCGGAGGGGGTGAGTGCAACACTGCGCGGCAGCTTCACCCGTGACCAGGCCCTGGAACGGCTGCTGGCCGCGAGCAATCTCAGCTACTCCTACGATGGCAACAATACGCTGGTTATCCGCGCCGACAAAATCCTGGATCGCGATTCTGCTCGACCGGCGATGGACGACGACGGTGTAGCGTCGGCGCCCACATCAATCATCGAGGAAACCTACGTAACCGGTTTGCGCAGTACCCTGTCGCGAAACCTGGCCATCAAGCGCTTCAGCGAGAACCTGGTCGACGTGATCACCGCCGAGGATATCGGCAAATTCCCGGACCGGAATGTTGCCGATTCACTGCAACGGGTCGCGGGAGTGTCTGTGGACCGTCTCTGGGGCGAGGGGCGTGACGTGAACATCCGCGGTACCGATAAAGACATCAACCGCACCCTGCTCAACGGCCAGCATGTCGCCTCCGCCTACTGGTGGGCCAACGACAACCTGAGTCGCGGTTTCAATTATTCCACGCTCGCATCGGAACTGGTGCAGTCCCTGGAAGTGCACAAGACATCGCGCGCGGACCTGGATGAGGGCAGTATCGGCGGCGCCGTGCTGGTGCGCACACGCAAGCCGCTCGATATGGCACCACTGGAAGCGCACCTCTCACTGGGCCAGCAGTACAGCGAACTTGCAGAAAGCTGGGATCCCCAGGGCTCCTTCCTCGGCAGCTGGAAGAGTGCGGACCAGACCCTGGGCCTGCTGGCATCGGCCAACTGGCAGAATCGCGGTGGCCGGCGCGACGGGCTGGAGACCTTCGCCGACAACAATCTCTACCGTATCGTCGACACGGCCGGCAACAGCACGGACAACGTCTATGCAATCTGGGGAGGCGGAAGTGCGGTACTGCAGCAACAGCGCACCCACATCACCAGCAACCTGACCCTGCAGTGGGCCCCCCACGAGCGCTGGGATTCATCGCTCAACCTGCTGCGATCCCGCCTGGATATCGACAACAGCAACCACAACTTCCTTTTCTCTCCCGGAGGCTACAAGCTGCGCGAGGAGCTACCGGTTACCGTAGAGAGACCCCGCTACCTGCCGGCTGGCGACGGCAACTTATCGCTGGTGGGCGGCACCCTGACCAATGCCGACAGCACCGGCGCGATACTCGACAGCATCCACCGCCAGGCCTATATCGACACTGCGGTCAATGACCTGGATATCCACTATCGCGGCAGCCACTGGCACAGCCATATGCAGCTGGGCAGCACCGACGCGCGCGGGGGAACCGAGCGCGATCGCCTATATCGCTTTACCGGCAACAGCCGCGTGGCCTTCCGGCTCGGTTCCGGGCGGGGCGGGGGCGGGTTACTTGGATTTAAACCCCTCGGCCCCCC
>NZ_JACZFR010000024.1 GCF_014904815.1 Microbulbifer taiwanensis | reverse complement strand
TTTACCCTTTCCCCGCCACCACCGGCGTGGCCTTCCGCCTCGTCCGCGACGCGATCGAGACGGATTACCTGGATTTAAACCCACTGGCCCCTGCTGACCTGGACAGTTTCTCCCCGCTGTCCCGGGACTGGATCCGCGCGATGGACAACCGCGAAAAGTATGCACAGCTGGATTTCTCCCGCGAGCTGGATGACGGCTGGCTGCGCGAAATCAAGTTCGGGTTCAAGTTCCGGAATCTCACGGTAGAAAACAACCTGACCGTGGGTAGCATCGATCTCGACCACCCTCTCTGGCAGACGCTGCAGCATATCGGCCTGGATCGGGTCAGCGCCGGCCTCAGCCCCCGACTCAGCGCGCAGAGCGCCACCTCCGATACCCTGACGCAATACGCGATAGCGGACCCCGACCTGCTGCACTCAGTGATCCAGCCCCTCTACGACGAGGGTGTGATGCAATACCGCTACGATCGCAATGCCTACTTTCATATTCGCGAGCGCAACCTTGCACAATATATCAACGTGGAGTTTGAGCGGGGCCCCTGGTCCGGCGATGCCGGCGTGCGCGCCGCCGGCACCGACCAGGTGGCCAGTGCCTATCGGCAAGATCAGTTGGTCAGGGAGCGCAACCGCTACCGCGACTTTCTGCCGAGCCTCAACCTCTACTACCGCGCGGCACCCTCACTGGTACTGCGCGCCGCCGCGGCCCAGGTGATGGCGCGGCCCAATTTTAAAGACCTGAGTCCCGGTATGATCGTCGATCCCACAAGTGGCTCCGGCTCGGCGGGCAACCCGCAGCTGGATCCCTATCGCGCAGACCAACTGGACCTGAGTGTGGAATGGTATTTTGGTCAGGCATCGCTGCTGTCGGCCACAGCCTTTTACAAGGACATATCCACTTTTGTCTATCCGCACGTATCGCCAGAGACGGTCGACGGACGGGAAGTCTTTATCACTCGCCCACAGAATGGGCCGGGGGCGGATATTCTCGGACTGGAACTCCAGTGGCAGCAGGGCTTCGCCAACGGCTTTGGCATCCTGAGCAATTACACCTACACGGACGCCAGCGTGCCGGCACCAGACCATACCCGCTCGCTGGAACTGCCGGGCAATTCTCGCAGCCAGTTCAATGCCAGTGTCTATTTTGAAAACAGCGGGTTCAGCGGCCGCCTGTCTCACAACTACCGCTCGCGCTCCTATGGTGAAATCATCGCCGGGTCACAGAGCGAGACCGCCGCTTACCGCCAGTGGGATGCGAGCCTGCAGTGGTCACTGAACCGCCATATGACTCTGTCGGCCGAGGCGATCAACCTGACCGATGAGGTTATCTATATTCGCAGTGCCAGCGGTATTCCACAGGGCTTTTACGAGAATGGCCGGCGATTTCTGCTGGGAGTGAAACTCGAGTATTGACGGGGCGGGCGAAGATATATCCACCCGATTCGCCTAGTGGGCCATGCGGGAAGTTCGGTAACAAAGGAGCACAGCCAAAGCGTTCAGATCAAGGCGAGAAAGCGCAGGAATAGCAGCGTTATTTCAAGCCTTCTCAACGCAGAGCCGGGCGCTTTGGCGACGCGAACCGTTACACAACTTTCCGCATGGCCCACTAGTTGAGCTGCCAGTCCGGAACGTCCACCGCCACCGGCTGCTTGTGCGAGCGCTCGCTGTCATCGACCAGGTTGCCTTCCGCCGGCTTCAGGCTCAGGTGGTCCACGGACACCTGCACCGCTGCTTTTTTCTCCCGCTCGTGCTCCTTGACCAGATTGCCTTCCATCGGCGCCAGGCTCCAGTCCGATTGAACAGTGGATTGGGGCTGGGCAGCGACCTCCCGCCGCTCCGGCTGTGGCGCCGTCGCTTCGCCCTCGGGTTTGAGCACAGCCTGGGCCCCCATCTTCGCCAGTGTCGCCTGCAGCTGCTCCGCCTGGGCCTGTGCCAGGCCCTTCTTGATCGCCAGCGGGCGACCGCTGAAAAGCTTGTCGACGGTATCCGGGCCCGCCTTGAACAGGCGCGCCAGGTTTGCCTTCACATCGGCGGCTGTGAAGCCCGGCACCAGGTCGCCGCGGAAAATCAAACTGTAAGTGGTTTGCGACATCACTCTGCCCTTCTTGTTGTTCTCAAGGTTTTAGCCGTCTGAGTCCAGCGTCTGGTCCATGGTATAGGCCGGCTCTCCCACGGTCTTGCCCCCCACCTGGCGCGCCGGCACGCCGGCCACAGTGGTGTGCTCGGGCACATCCCCCAGCACCAGGCTGCCGGCGGCAATCTTCACGCCCTCGCCGATCCTGACCGGCCCGAGAATTTTCGCACCGGCGCCGATCATCACGCCGCGGCCGATCTTCGGGTGGCGATCGCCACCGCCGCTGCCACTGCCGCCAAGGGTCACCGAGTGCAGTATCGAGACGTCGTCCTCCACTACGGTGGTCTCACCCACCACCAGCCCGGTGGCGTGGTCGATCATGATGCCGCAGCCGAAACTGGCCGCCGGGTGTATATCCACCGCAAACTGCTCCGACACCCGGCTCTGGAAATAGAGCGCCAGCGTTTTCCTGCCCTGCTGCCAGAGCCAGTGGGCCACACGGTGGGACTGCAGGGCGTGAAAACCCTTGAAGTAGAGAAAGGGGGTCAGGTACTGGTCGCAGGCGGGATCGCGGTCGAACCAGGCGCAGATGTCGGCACGCATGCAGCGGGAAATACCGGAGTCGGCCTTCAGGGCCGCGGCGATCACTTCCTGCAGGGCGGTGGCGGTCAGCGCATTGTGGTCGAGTACCGACGCCAGCTGGTAGGAGAGCGCATCGTCGAGGGATTTGTGCCGCAGCACCGTGTTGTGGAAATAGCTCGCCAGCACCGGCTCGCCGGTCGCTGCCTGTGATGCCTCGGCGCGCATGGCACTCCAGATATCGCGCTGCTCTCCTTTTGTCCCCTGCTCGATTGGGCCGTCGATGGTCAACTCCTCGGTCATTTCCAGTCCGGATAGCACTGATCCGGGACGTGTACGAAGCGCGCAAAAATCTCGTCCATCTGCGCGCACACAGTGTCGCACAATTCAAGCTCGCAACTCTGCAGTTGCTCACAGAGTCGCTCCGGCGTCAGTAGCTGCTGCAGCTCGAAGGCGCGCGGCGCATAACTCAGGTGCCAGCGCTCCGGCGCCACGCCGCCGCGGTCCTCAGCGTAGGGCCGGAAAAGGCCATAGCCCTGCCCAGTGGCAATGCGCTCATCCAGCCAGCAGTGGAAGGGGCCGAAGATGCCTTCATCGGCCACTTCCTGCGGCGTCAACTGCGGGCGGTAGTCTTTCTGCATCGCCGCGGCATCCACCACATCGAAGTCAGTGCCCCAGTGATGGCGGGAGCCGCCCGGCAGGGCCGACCAGCGCAATATAGCGAAAGCCGTCTGTTCAGGCGACAGCTGCGCCACATCCAGCTCCACACCGCAGCTGTCCAGTACCGGGCGCAGGCCGGCGGCCTTCCTGTTCCAGATGGTGCGCTGGCGCTCGAAACTGCGAAAGCCGGAAACCACTTTGGGATCGAATCCGGCGGCGCGGGCGTCTGCGCACAAGCGCTCGAAGGCCACCAGTGCCTCCGGGTGCAGCAGCTGGCCGGAGCGCGGCTCGAGAATCACGTGCTCGTCGCCGAGACCAAATAGCATGCGTTCTAGCGACACAGTCAACATCAAATTGTCACCGACAGGCAAAATATGCAAAGCGAACTAAAGTGAACAAACTTCAAGTCGATACTCTATCAAAAAGGAGGTCGGGTCGACCGCTTACAAAAAGCTATCAATACCCATTCCGATTCGCCTCACTCTCTTAGCACCAATGCTCATGAAAGTTTGGCCTATTATCATTTTATGCTATGTTCAGTTGCGCGGTCGAAGGATCTGACCGGACAACCACGGATGTACCACCAGTTAGGGACAACCCGCATGCACCCGAGTCAATCAGAGCTGTTAAAACTGAAAAACCTGGGCCTGGCCTCTGTCAACATACTCCATTCCATCGGCATTCGCTCCTGCGATGACCTGCGCCGAGTAGGCCCGGTAGAAGCCTTTATCAATATCCGCAGCCGCGGCATCAATGCCTCCCGCGTGATGCTCTATGCCCTGCAGGGAGCCCTGCTGGACGTGCACTGGAACGATCTGGATCCGGATCTCAAGCAGCGCCTGGCCAGCGAGGCGGATCGGCTGCTGTCCACCCAGAACCCGGAGTAATCTCCCCGCAGCCAATCTAAAAGGTCGCGCCGCCAATCTTGAAAGCGGCGCCGCCGCCCCTATCTACACTTTTCCCAACTGAACTGATTTTTTGGAGAAAACACCGATGTTGCGCATTGGTCTCTTCCTGCTGACCAACCTGGCCGTCCTGGTCCTGGTTGGCATCATATTCAACCTACTGGGCTTCCAGGGCATTCTCGACGCCCAGGGTGTCAACCTGAACCTGGGCGCGCTGCTGACCATGTGCGCCATCTTCGGCTTCGGCGGCGCCTTTATCTCGCTGCTGCTGTCGAAGACCATCGCCCGCATGAGCACCCGCACCCAGGTGATCGACCAGCCCCGCACCGCCGACGAGCAGTGGCTGGTGGAAACAGTGCGCGAGCTGTCGCAGAAAGCCGGTATCGGCATGCCGGACGTGGGTATTTTCCCCATGCCCCAGGCCAACGCCTTTGCCACCGGCTGGAACCGCAACAGCGCCCTGGTGGCGGTCAGCGCCGGCCTGCTGGAGCGCTTCAACCGCGACGAGGCGCGGGCGGTGATCGGCCACGAGATAGGCCACGTCGCCAATGGCGATATGGTCACCCTGGCGCTGATTCAGGGGGTGGTGAATACTTTTGTGATGTTCTTCGCCCGCCTGGTGGGCTTCTTCGTCGACCGGGTGCTGCTGAAGAATGAACAGGGCCTGGGTATCGGCTACTACGTCACCTCGATCATCATGGACATAGTGTTCGGCGCCTTCGCGATGATGGTGGTGGCCTGGTTCAGCCGCCGACGCGAGTTCCGCGCGGATGCGGCCGGCGCCAGCCTGGCCAGCCCCCAGTCCATGATCGCCGCCCTGCAGCGGATCAAGGCCGAGTCCGAGGCGGGCCGCGAGGCGCCCCTGCCGAGTAACATGAAGGCCTTCGGCATCTTCGGCAATATGGGCGCGCTGATGGCCAGCCACCCGCCGCTGGAAAACCGCATCCTCGCCCTGCAGTCCCGATAAATCACCAAATTTAACCCGGCGCCTGCGCCGGGTTACTATTTTCCCATCGAATGAATCACTACCTATCGCCGACCATGAACAAGCTGAGAAACTTGCTGCTGGCCGTGCCGCTGCTCTTTCTTTCCGTCTTTGCCGGCGCGTCATCCCCGGTGCCGGCCTTCTCCACCGACGACGAGCGCAACACCATGCAGGTGTTCAACTTCGCCAGTCCCTCGGTGGTCTATGTGACCAATGAAACCCTGGTGCGCGACCGCTGGACCCTGCGCCTGCACACGGTACCCAAGGGAGCCGGCAGCGGTTTTATCTGGGATGACCGGGGACATGTAGTCACCAACTTCCACGTCATCGAGGGTGCGCGCAAGGTCACCATCACCCTCCAGGACCGCAGCGAATGGCCGGCGGAACTGGTGGGCTCGGCACCGGAGAAAGACTTGGCGGTGCTGAAGATCAGCGCCCCGCCGGAGCTGCTGAAGCCGCTGGTTTCCGGTACCTCGAACAACCTGGCGGTGGGCCGCAAGGTACTCGCCATCGGCAACCCCTTCGGCCTCGACACCACCCTCACTACCGGTGTGGTGAGCGCGCTGGGGCGCGAGATACAGGCGGCCAACAACCGCACCATCCGCAATGTGATCCAGACGGATGCGGCCATCAACCCGGGCAATTCCGGCGGTCCGCTGCTGGACTCCAGCGGCCGCCTGATCGGCGTCAATACCGCCATCTACAGCCCCAGCGGCGCCAGCGTGGGAATCGGCTTCGCCATCCCGGTGGATACGGTGAAAAAGATAGTGCCGGAGCTGATTGCCCACGGCCGCCTGGTGCGCCCGGTGCTGGGCATCGAATCGGCACCGGACCAGTGGGCCAGCCGCTACGGATTCGAGGGTGTGGCAGTGCTGCGCACAGCGCCGGGCATGCCCGCCGAAGAGGCCGGCCTGCGCGGCGTCTATCGGGCCCGGGGCGGAGGCTGGCAGCTGGGCGACGTGATTGTGGAGGTGGACAGGCAGCCGGTGCGCAGCTACGACGATCTATTGAATGTGCTGGAGAACCACCGCGCCGGGGACAAGGTCAGCCTGGAATTTATGCGCGATGGGAAAAAGCGCCAGACATCGATTACACTCGCCGCTCCGCAAT
This sequence comes from Microbulbifer taiwanensis, assembly GCF_014904815.1. Classification (GTDB taxonomy): domain Bacteria; phylum Pseudomonadota; class Gammaproteobacteria; order Pseudomonadales; family Cellvibrionaceae; genus Microbulbifer; species Microbulbifer taiwanensis. The sequence goes on along the minus strand of NZ_JACZFR010000024.1, from coordinate 49,817 downwards.
AATTCCCCCTCCCCCAACCCCTCCCCCGCGAGCGGGGGAGGAGAGCAGACCAGTAACAATTTTTATGCAGAAATATTTTCTTTGCCGTTACGACGAACTGACCGAGGGTCAGTCCAAGGGCTTCTCCCTCGGCGACACCGCTGCAGGAATGGACAATGTGTTTGCGGTGATGAAGGACGGCGAGGTCTACGCCTACAAGAACAGCTGCCCGCACCGCGGTATCAACCTGGACTGGCAGGAAGACCAGTTCCTCGATCCCGACGGCGCCCTGATTCAGTGCGCCTCCCACGGCGCCCTGTTTCTGATCGAATCCGGCGAGTGTATCGCCGGCCCCTGTGCGGGTGATTCACTGACGCCGGTGCCGATCGAGCACACCCAGGAAGGCCTTTACGTACTGCTGGCGGATTAGCCAAGCAATCGGAGTCGCAATCAGGCATTTACTGAATCGTCATACCGGCGCAGGCCGGTATCCAGTTCTGTGGCACCTGGATTCCGGCCTGCGCCGGAATGACGAAAGAACGACATAGGGGTCAACAGTCGCTCCTACGGAACCTATTTGGCAAAGGATATCGCCTCGGCCAGCACAATCTCCTCCGCGCTGATACTCGCGCGATAGGCGATCACTTCCACTCCCGCCGCCACTGCGGCGTCCAGAGTCTGCGCATATTCAGGGTCTATCTCCCGCGCCGCCTCCACCGTCTCGATGCCGGTGTGCTGCACACAGTAAAACAACACCGCGCGCACGCCATTCCCGGCCAGTTTCTGCAGCTCGCGCAGATGCTTGGCGCCGCGGCTGCTGACCGCGTCCGGGAAGAGCCCGCGACCGCCCTCGGCCAGAGTCACATTCTTGACCTCCACATAGCAGTCGCCCTGCGGACCGGACAGCAGCAGATCGATGCGGCTGTTCTCGTCGCCGTAACGCACTTCGCGACGCAGCTCGTCATAGCCCTGTAATTCGGTAATGATGCCATTGGTGATCGCTTCCTCCACCAATGCGTTGGCCCGCCCGGTATTAACCCCGGCCAGGGCGCCCTCAGGTGTGGTTGTGACCTCGAGGGTGTGGCGATACTTGCGCTTTGGATTGCCGGAGTCCGAGTACCAGCAGGGCGTGTTTTCCACCCAACAGTTTTTCATCGAGCCGGTATTGGGGCAGTGAATCGTAAAGGTTTCTCCGGACGGGGTTTCGATATCGGCGAGGAAACGTTTGTAGCGACGCATCAGGGTGGCCTGCTGCAGGGGGGGATTGAGCTTCACGTGACGACCAATTGTGACAATTCTGACGCCACAAAATAGCAGACAACATTTTGTGGCGCGAATTGAAGAGATTTGGTAGCTTCTTCGCCCTCGGTCGTCAGGGCCCTCTCAATTGGGATCAAGGACGGCGAGAAAGGGAATAGCCTGCCATCGCATCCCTACTGAACGGGTTAAAAATGCATCACTTCGGACAATTCCGGACTAGGCTAGATTGAATTTGGTGGTATTGCCCCCATAAACGGGGGTCTGTTTAGAAAGAGAGGCAACGACTATGCCCAAAACTGCTGCGAACACCGAATCTCTGCACGGCTTTGAGCCCTACAAGGAGAAGAAGGGCGAAGAGTACATGAACGAGAAGCAGCAGGAGCACTTCCGCAACTTGCTGCTGGCCTGGAAGGCCGAGTTGATGGCGGAAGTGGACCGCACCGTTTCCCATATGAAAGATGAAGCTGCCAACTTCCCGGATCCGGCCGACCGCGCCAGCCAGGAAGAGGAGTTCAGCCTGGAGCTGCGCACCCGCGACCGCGAGCGCAAGCTGATCAAGAAGATCGACGCCACCATCGAGCTGATCGATCAGGACGACTACGGCTTCTGCGAGGCCTGCGGCGTTGAAATCGGCATCCGCCGCCTGGAGGCGCGCCCCACCGCCACCCTGTGCGTGGACTGCAAGACCCTGGCGGAGATCAAGGAAAAGCAGATCTCGGGCTGATTTTCAGGATTCAGGGCTCGAAACTCGAACAGAGTACGAAAGCCCAATGCGAAGGCCCTGGTGCCGGGGGCGCTTTGCGGGACTGTTGGCGAGAGGGACCTCGCCGACAAGCCCCTATGGATGTATTTAGGGGGGCGCCTAGCCTGTGTCCCGCAAAGCGCCCCCGGCACCGGGGCCGCCACTACAACTATTTCAAAGCCCATTACTACGGCGCAGTTGAACACTCCTCACCCCTACATCGGCCGCTTTGCGCCATCCCCCACTGGCCCCCTCCATTTCGGCTCCCTGGTCTGTGCCCTGGGCAGTTACCTGGACGCTATCGCCCACGGCGGACACTGGCTGGTGCGGATGGAGGACCTGGATCCCCCGCGGGAGGAACCCGGCGCCGCCGATCGCATACTCAAATCTCTCGAAGCCCACGGCCTGCACTGGCACGGACCACTGGAGTGGCAGGGGCGTCGCCACCCTCTCTACGAGGACACGCTTGCCGACCTCGCGGCGCGCGGGCTGATCTATTCCTGCCACTGCTCCCGCAGCGAGATTCGCCGCAATGGCGGCCACGATGACGCAGTCTGCAGCGCGAGCAACAAGAAGAAAGAGGGTGCAGCCGCACTGCGTCTCAGGTGCACCGGCGGCGAGGAACGTTTTCACGACCTCTGGCGCGGCGAACAGTGCCAGCAGATCCGCGAGGACACCATTCTCAAACGCCGCGACGGCCTCTACGCCTACCAGCTGGCAGTGGTGGTGGACGATATCGACCAGGGAGTGACCCATATAGTGCGCGGATCCGATCTCCTCGAGACCAGCGGCGCGCAGCAGCGACTGTTCCGACTGCTCGGCGCGGCGGTGCCGCAGTTCGGCCACCTGCCGCTGGTAGTGGGCCCCGACGGACACCAGAAGCTGAGCAAGCAGAACCATGCCCCGGCTATCGACGATTGCAGGGCAGCGGAAAACCTGTGCACCGCACTGGATTTTCTCGGCTTCCACACGCCTGCAGATCTGGTGCGGGAGGAACCGCAGCATATTCTCCGCTGGGCCGCGGCGCGCTGGCAGCGCCACCAGGTGGATTTGCGCAACCGGCAGCTCGGCCCCTGCTGAAATTGCCCGTCGATCCCGGCATACTTACGCCCGTCAAAAAATAGCGCGTCACCAATGGCAGACTCCATGTCGCCATCCGAGTGCCTTGAGTCCCGGCCCCTATGAGCAATCGCACCCTGTTAATCCTGCTGGTCCTGGTGGGCTATGTCTTCTCGCCGACCATTTTCACCTGGATGATCAACCCCTCGGGGGCCTGGTACCGGCCTTTTATCCTCTGGTTCGTACTGATCCTGCTGGCGGTGTTCGTGCAGATGAGACGCAAGTCCGATGAGCTTTGACCGTGAACTTTGAACTGACACATATCGCCCTGATCGGCGTGGCCTATATCGCCGCGCTGTTCTTCGTGGCCTTCGCCACCTCCAAAGGCTGGCTACCTGCGCGCTGGGTGCGCCACCCGCTGATCTATGTGCTGTCCCTGGGCGTATCCCTGTCCGCCTGGACCTTCTACGGCATCGTCGACCTGGCCTGGCAGTATGGCTACGGTGTACTGGCCTATTACCTGGGCACCGGTGCCATGTTCCTGTTTGCGCCGGTGGCGCTGGAGCCGCTGGCGCGGCTGGCACAGCGCTACCAGTTGGCCTCGCCGGCGGACCTGTTCGTATTCCGCTACCACAGCCGTGAGGCCGGCACCCTGGCCACCCTGTTTATGCTCCTGGCACTGCTGCCGCTGATCGCACTGCAGATCCAGGCGGTGTCGGAAACCCTGGCCCTGCTGTCGCGGGATAGCGTCGCCGCTCTGGCACTTCCGGAGAGCGGCGTCACCAGCAAGAACCTGATCGCCTTCTTCTACTGTGTGCTGCTGGCCCTGTTTACCAGCATGTACGGCGCCACCCGCGATCGCCGCGCCGGCCTCGCCAGCGCCATGGCACTGGAGTCGGTGGTCAAACTGGTCGCGCTGGTCGCAGTCGGCGCCTATGCGGTCTACGGTGTCTTCGGTGGTTTCGGCGGCCTCGATACATGGCTGGCGCAGAACAGCGACATGCAGCAGCTGCTCTACACCCCGATCAAACAGGGCTCCTCCCACACGCTGCTGCTGGTGTTTATCGCCACCGCGGTGGCCATGCCGCACATCTTCTACCTGAGTGTTGCCGAGCGCCCGGCGGAGCGCACACTGCGCATCGCCAGTTGGGGTTTTCCGCTGTTCCTGCTGCTGATGGCGCTGCCGATTTTCCCGATCATGTGGGCCGGCTTCGCGCTGGACGTAACCGAACCGGTGCAGTACTTCTCCCTGGCTGTGCCGCGGGCCAGTGGCTCGGCACTGCTGACCGTGCTGGCGTTTATCGGCGGCCTGTCCGCTGCCACCGGCGCCCTGGTGATGATGACCCTGGCCCTGTCCACCATGGTGATGAACCACTGGCTGCTGCCCGGCACCCGCTGGCACTCGGAAGACAATATGTACCGGCAGCTGGTTTGGCTGCGCCGCGCCCTGGTGGCGGCGCTGTTCCTGGCCGGCTTTGCCTTCTATCTGCTGCTGAATAACCGCCTGTCGCTGTCGGACCTGGCGCTGCTGGCGTTTATCGCCTCACTGCAGTTCCTGCCCGGCATTTTCGCGGTGATCCACTGGCCGCGGGGCAACCGCCGCGGCTTTATCGGCGGCCTGCTGGCGGGCATGTCCATCTGGGCCGGCGGCCTGCTGCTGCCCTCCATCTTCGGCCTCAGTGGTGTCACCCTGCCCGGTACCGATCTGCAGATGCCCCTGGGCATGACCATCTGGACCCAGGTCACCACCCTGTCGCTGGCGGTCAACGTGTTGCTGTTTATCGGTCTGTCAGTGTTTACCCGCAGCAGCAGCCTGGAGCAGTACGCGGCCGACCTGTGCAGCGACGATACCCTGAGCCAGGCCCTGCGCCTGGAGATGGATGTGGAATCGGCGACGGATTTCCGCCTGCGCCTGGCGGAGAGTCTCGGCGCCGCCACCGCCACCCACGAGGTCAACCGCGCCCTGCGCCAGCTGGGCCTGCCCGACGACGAGCGCCGCCCCTATGCCCTGCGCCGGTTGCGCAACAAGCTGGAAGCCAACCTCTCCGGCCTGCTGGGCCGGGTGCTGGCGGGACAGATCATCGACCGCCACTTCCCCTTCAAGGACAGCGACCAGCCCGCCAACAAGGATATCCACCTGATCGAGACGCGGCTGTCGCGCTACAAGAACCAACTCACCGGCCTGGCCGCAGAGCTGAACAACCTGCGCCTCTACCACCGACAGATGCTGGAAGAGCTGCCGCTGGCGGCCTGCTCCCTGGGGCGCGACGGCGAGATATTGCTGTGGAATTACGCCATGCAGGACCTGACCGGTATCGCCGCCGGCGAGGTAATCGGCTCCAAACTGGAATACCTGCCGGAGCCCTGGCGCACCCTGCTGATAGAATTCGCCGACTCCGCCGACGCCAGCCGCTTCAAGCAGCAGGTGAGCCTGGGCGGCAACAGCCACTGGCTGAACCTGCACAAGACACGCCTGAAGAGCAGTCGCAGCGGGCGCGCGCGCAGTGAACGCGGCGACGCGCAGATGCTGTTGATGGAGGACATCACCGAGACCCAGGTGCTGGAACAGGAGTTGATGCACAGCGAGCGCCTGGCGTCCGTCGGCCGCCTGGCTGCCGGCGTGGCCCACGAGGTGGGCAATCCGGTCACCGGCATCGCCTGCCTGGCGCAGAACCTGCACTTCGAGTCCGACAACGCAGAGGTGCGCGACACCGCCGACCAGATACTCAGCCAGACCCAGCGCATCAGTCGTATCGTGCACTCGCTGGTCAACTTCTCCCACGGTGGCAGCCATGACAGCGGCAGCGAGCGCGCGCCGGTGGATCTCCAGGCCTGCGTGCAGGAGGCGGTGCAGCTGCTGTCCCTGCAGCGGGACAAGACCCAGGTGACCTTCGACAACGCGGTGCCCGGGGATCTCATAGCCCCCGGCGACAACCAGCGCCTGATCCAGGTGTTCATCAACCTGCTCAGCAACGCCCGCGACGCCAGTCCCGATGGCGGTCACATCCAGATCGACGGCTGTATCGACCGGGGCTGCGCCTGTATCTCGGTCACCGATGACGGCCCCGGCATCTCACCGCAGCATCGCGAGCGTATCCTCGAGCCCTTCTTTACCACCAAGGAGCCCGGCGAGGGCACCGGTCTCGGCCTGGCGATGGTGTACAGCATCGTCGAGGAACACGACGGCCAGCTGGAACTGGTCAGCCCGGCCCATCCCGAGACCGGACGGGGTGCGAAGTTTATCGTGCAGCTGCCACTTTCAAATGCGGAATGCGGAATGCGGAATGCGGAATAAGCGCGCTGCAGCCCCGGATTTTGGGGCCTTTCTCCATTTCGCATTCCGCATTCGTCATTCCGCATTCCCACTCATGGGTTGCATCGAAACGCCCGGCAGGTAAAACTAGGCGCTCACTGAGCATTTTGTAACCAGGCGTAACATATGAGCCACATCCTGATCGTCGAAGATGAAGCCATTATTCGCACGGCGCTGCGCAAACTGCTGGAGCGGCACAAGTACAAGGTCAGCGAAGCCGGCTCAGTGCGCGAGGCGACCACCAAGTACCGCCTCAATGAAGTCGACCTGATCATCTCCGACCTGCGCCTGCCCGGCGCCCCGGGCACCGACCTGCTGAAACTGGCCGGCGACGTGCCGGTATTGATCATGACCAGTTACGCCAGCCTGAGGTCCGCGGTGGACTCCATGCGTATGGGGGCCGCGGACTATATCGCCAAGCCCTTCGATCACGACGAGATGATCGCCACGGTGCGCCGGGTGATCGGCAAGGCGGAGCAGAGCCGCGCCCAGGCCCCGACCGGCAGGGAATCCGGCCGCACCATCGCCGGCATGATCGGCGACAGCCCGGTGATGCGCGATCTCTACAACCGCATTCACAAGGTGGCTCCCACCGATGCCACAGTGCTGGTGCACGGCGAAACCGGCACCGGTAAGGAGCTGGTGGCCCGCGCCATCCACGAGGAGAGCCGCCGTGCCGGCAAGCCGCTGATTTCGGTCAACTGCGCGGCGATTCCGGAAACCCTGATCGAGGCAGAACTCTTCGGTCACGAAAAGGGCGCCTTTACCGGTGCCCAGACTGCCCGCGAGGGCCTGGTGGCCGCCGCCGACGGCGGCACCCTGTTCCTGGACGAGATCGGCGAGCTGCCGCTCGAGGCCCAGGCGCGACTGCTGCGGGTGCTGCAGGAGGGTGAGGTGCGCCCGATCGGCGCGGTGGAGTCCCGCAAGGTGGATGTGCGCCTGGTGGCAGCGACCCACCGCAACCTGCGCCAGCTGTCCGCCGAACGCAAGTTCCGCGAGGACCTCTATTACCGCATCAATGTGGTGCAGATGACGCTGGCGCCACTGCGGGAACGCGGCAAGGATGTGCTGGCGATCGCCGAACAGCTGCTGGAGAAATTCTGCGCCAAAGTGGAGCGCCAGCCCCTGAAGCTGTCGCCGGAGGCCATCCAGGCGGTGACCACCTACACCTGGCCGGGCAATGTGCGCGAGCTGGAGAATGCGATACAGCGCTCGGTAATCCTGACCGACGACCACAGCGTGGAAATAGACCACAGAACCCTGGATATCGACCTGGACCTGGTGCCGATAGAGGAGGCGGACCCGGAGCGGCGCCCGCGCAGCCTGCACACGGATCCGCGCGAGGACCTGTCCCTGGAGGACTACTTCGCCCGCTTCGTGATAGAGCACCAGGACACCATGAGCGAGACTGAGCTGGCGAAGAAACTGGGGGTCAGCCGCAAGTGCCTGTGGGAGCGCCGCCAGAAACTGGGCATTCCGCGCAAGAAGGCCCGCCGCGTTGCGGGTGCCGAGGCTTAGAGAGTGGTTGGTGGTCGGTGACCAGCGGTGAGTGATCGAGGCCGGAGACACCTTCCCTCGCCACAACCGCTGACCAGTCCCCGGCAAGCGCTTCGTTTTCAGTCCCCCGCCTATCTGTTACCCGCCGCCGGGTCATTTTGGTAACAACCGAAAGTGTTACCCCAGTCTCACCCTCAGTAACAACTGCCGCGACATCCGTAACGCAAAATCCCTCCCCTACGACATGCAAATTTTTGTAAATTTTTTAAGTTATTGATTTTTAAAGAGTTTTTAAAGTTGGCACGCTAAATGCTTTCTTACTAGTACAAACAAGAAGAACAGCCAAGAATAAAAATAAATGACTGTTAAAGCCCTAATAACAACTGACAATAAGTGGGCGAAACACAATAAAAATAATGGGGCGGTCGACAATAAGAGCAAAGAGTGACCAAAACCGCAGAAAATTCAATAAAAATAAAAAATACAATAACAATAAACAATAACAACAAAGCAGAAGACAACAAAAATAACGACAAGCGCGTTACAAACTGACTGATTGTACCTGGGAGAGGGTGTTTGCTAGACAGCAAATTGATAGCGCAAGGAAGCCGCTGCCTTCATCTTAATAAGAATAATTCCCACCTTTCCTTTCTTTGCCTCCAAACTCACCAGATTCCGGCCGTCGCCGCGTCAATTGCGGGCGCTCGCCTGTGCCTGTGTTAGAATGCGCCTCCTCTAGGACCTGTCGGCACCAGATTGAGTGACGGAGACGGGACCTCCAAGCCATTTCCCGTTGGCAGCAGTCAAGACAGACAGCCGTATGCTCAATTCCCTGATCAGTAGTATCAAACGCTGGCGCAAGCCGGCAAATCCAGGCCCCAGGGTCATCGCCCGCAACGACCACAACCTCTCCCGTCGGGATATCAGCCGCGCCGCGCTCACCGTGATGAAGCGCCTGCAGGACGCCGGCTTCGAGGCCTACATCGTCGGCGGCGGGGTGCGCGACCTGCTGCTGGGCGGCCACCCGAAGGATTTCGATGTTGCCACGGACGCCACGCCCGAGCAGGCCAAGGAGCTGTTCCGCGGCGCTCGTATCGTCGGCCGCCGCTTCCGTATCCTGCACGCACGCATCGGTCGCGAGATCATCGAGGTCACCACCTTCCGCGGCCACCACAGCGAAGGCGAGGAGCACGAGGCGCAGCAGTCTGAACACGGCATGCTGCTGCGCGACAATGTCTACGGCGATCTGGAGAGCGATGCCATTCGTCGCGATTTCACTGTCAACGCCCTCTACTACACCACCAACGGCTTTGCGATCCACGACTACACCGGCGGCATGCGCGATATAGAGCAGCGCCTGATCCGCATGATCGGTGACCCTGCCACCCGCTATAAAGAAGACCCGGTACGCATGCTGCGCGCGACGCGCTTCGCCGCCAAGCTGGACTTCAATATCGAGGACAAGACGGCGGCCCCGCTGGAACAGCTGGCGCCATTGCTGCGCAATATCGCCCCGGCGCGCCTGTTCGACGAGATTCTCAAGCTGTTGATGAACGGTCACGGCGAGCGCACTTTCGAGCTGCTGCGCCAGTACCGACTGTGGCATCACCTGTTCCCCGACAATGCCGCCTGCCTCGAGGATCCGGCGGCGCTGGCGCTGAGCCGGCTGGCCCTGCGCAACACCGACCAACGCATTCGCGATGACAAGCGCGTAACCCCGGCTTTCCTTTACGCCGCCCTGCTGTGGCCCGCGGTCAGTGCCGAACAACAGCGTCTTATCGAGCGGGGCACACCGCCGGTACCGGCACTGGCCCAGGCCGCGCAGAAGATCACCAGCTCACAGCTGGCGCACACCGCGATACCCAAGCGCTTCTCGATACCGATGCGCGAAATCTGGGACATGCAGCTGCGCCTGCCACAGCGGGGCGGCAGCCGCGCCCAGCGCCTGAGCGAGCACCCGCGCTTCCGCGCCGCCTACGATTTTCTGCTTTTGCGTGAAGAGAGCGGGGAAATAGCCCCGGGACTCGGCCAGTGGTGGACAGAATTCCAGCAGGCCGATGACGAAGAACGCCAACAGATGGTGCGCAGTCTCCAGCGCAGCGGCGGTAACGGCCGTCGCGGCCGAGGCTCTCGCGGCGGACGCCGCCGGCGCCCCAAGGCAGCCGAGTAAATGCCGCTCGCTTACATAGGGCTCGGCAGCAATCTCGCGGAACCATTAAAGCAGCTGCGTTGCGCGCTGGACGCAATCGCGGAAATTCCCGGCACCCGGCTGCTGCGCTGTTCCAGTTTCTATCGCAGCGCCCCGGTCGGGCCCGACGGACAGCCAGATTACGTCAACGCCGTCGCGGAGCTGGAAACCGCGTTGCCCCCACTGCAACTACTCGACCGCTTGCAGGCGATCGAAAATGCCCAGGGACGCGAGCGCACTGTTCGCTGGGGTGCCCGCACCCTCGATTTGGATATACTACTGTTCGGCCGCCAGCAGTTGGATGAACCGCGCCTGCAAATTCCGCACCCGCATATGGGGTCGCGCAATTTTGTACTGCTGCCGCTGGCCGAGCTGGAACCGCAACTGCAGCTGCCCTCGGGGGAGTCCATTCAGGCGCTGCTGCAACAGTGCCCGCAGAATCGCCTGGAGAAAATCTGACTGCGCTGCGCGGCAACCGGAATTTTCCCTGTGGCCGCCCGCCGAGGCGAGGGACGCGGCAAATAATAGAAGGAGTAAGCCCAGTGGCAATCGATACCGGCGAAACCCACCCCGGCGATCTGGCCCTGTCCGGCCGTACCCTGCCGAGATTTATTGCCGTGGAAGGCAATATCGGCGTGGGCAAGACCACCCTGGCGAAAAAGCTCGCCGCCACCTTCAATTACGACACACTGCTCGAACTGCCGGAAGACAACCCGTTTCTCGAGCGTTTCTATCTGGACCCCAAGAGCGCTGCCCTGCCCACGCAACTGCACTTTTTATTGCAGCGCTCCCAGCAGATACAGGCGTTGCGCCAGGACGACCTGTTCAAGCCGGTGCGCGTCTCAGATTTCCTGATCGAGAAGGACCAGCTGTTTGCCGAGGTCACCCTTGATGCCGACGAGCTGGCCCTGTATCAACAGGTGTACCAGCACCTGACCCTGCGGGCGCCCAAGCCGGACCTGGTCGTCTACCTGCAGGCGCCACTCAATGTACTGCAGGAACGTATCCGCACCCGCGGCATCGCCGCCGAGCGCGCCATCGGCAATGAATACCTGGCGACGCTGAACGACGCCTACACCAACTTTTTTCACTACTACGACGAGGCGCCGCTGTTGATCGTCAACAGCGAGGATATCGACATCGTCGACCGCCCAGAGGATTACCGCCAGCTGGTGGAGTATATGCTCACCATCACCAGCGGCCGCCACTACTACAACCCGGGGAACTGAAATGTACGCACCTACTGAGTTGGAGAAGCCGGTTACGGTTCAGACGCTGCGCAAGATGAAGGCGGACGGCGAGAAATTTATTACCGTGGCCCTCTACGACGCCCCTATGGCGGCGATGGCGCAGAGGACCGGCGTGGAAGCGGTACTGGTGGGCGACTCCCTCGGCATGACGGTGCTCGGCTACGACAGTACCATCCCGGTCACCATGGAGCAGATGATCTACCACGTAGAAGCGGTAGCGCGCGGCAACAAGAAATCCCTGATCATGGGCGATATGCCGTTTATGACCTACGCCACGCCGGAGCAGGCACTCACCAATGCCACCCGCATCATGCAGGCGGGTGCGCATATGGTGAAGATTGAGGGCGGCGCCTGGTTGGCGGAGACGGTAAAAATACTCACCGACCGCGGCATTCCCGTATGTGCCCACCTGGGCCTGACACCACAATCGGTGCACAAACTGGGTGGCTACCGCGTGCAGGGGCGCGATGAGGGCAGCGCCGGGGAGATTCTCGACGACGCCGCGCAGCTGGACCAGGCGGGGGCGGACCTGCTGGTACTGGAGTGCGTGCCGGCCAGCCTGGCCAGGCGCATCACCGACTCGGTATCCATGCCGACCATCGGTATCGGTGCCGGGCGCGACACCGACGCCCAGGTACTGGTGATCAACGATATCCTCGGTCTTACCGAGCAGCCACCCAAGTTCTCCAAGAACTTCCTGCAGGAGGCCGGTAATATTCCCGGCGCACTGCGCAAGTACGCCGAGGACGTCAAGAACGGTGTGTTCCCCGACGATGAGCACACTTTCCGCTGAGTACTGAATTCCGTCTGGATAGGGCGAACGCGTTTATGACATTTGACCAATTACTCGATGAGTGGCGCGCCGACGGCAAGGCCCAGCGCGTGCCCGAGGGCTGGACCCAGGGTCGCGCCACCTTCGGCGGCCTGGTGGCCGCAATCCTCCACGAGAAAATGGCCGCGCAGGTTGCACCGGATGCGAGTCTGCGCTCGCTGACTATCTCTTTTGTCGGCCCGGTGGCGGCCGGTGCGATTGATACCTCTGCGACCGTTTTGCGCGCGGGCCGCTCGGTAACCCAGGTGGAGGCGCACATCCGCCAGGAGGGCTCGGTGGCCCTGGCCGGCCTCGCCAGCTTCGGCAGGGGACGCCATTCGAATATCGGCGTCGCCACCGGCAGGGCACCGGAATTCGCCACTGCCGAAGACTGCGAGGCCCTGCCCTATATTCCCGGCGTGGTACCGGAGTTTACGCAGAAGTTCGATTACCGCATCGCACGGGGTGCCCTGCCATTTACCGGCAGCAGTGGCAGACACCTGGGCGGCTGGGTGCGCTTCCGGGATGGCAGCGGCAAGCCAGTGACAATCGCCCACCTGCTGGCACTGATCGACGCCTGGCCGCCGGCAATTCTGCCGATGCTGAAACAGCCGGCACCCGCCAGCTCACTGACATGGACGGTGGAATTTATCGAACCGCTGCCGGCATTGGGTGCCGACCAGTGGTGGCAGTACCTGGCAGAGGTAGAGCAGGCCGCGGACGGCTATGGCGTGGTTCAGGCGCGACTGTGGGATGCGCAGGGCCGGCTGGTCGCCTTTACGCGCCAGACGGTTACTGTATTTGACTGAGCGATTGGGTATTGCGCGCGATTGGCAGCGCCCCTTCCCCACGGCTATCGCTTCCTGACGATGTAACTCAGCAGCAGCAGCACGATCGCCACAAAAGCGATGGAGGCGCCCTCGTACAACTGCTGCAGTGCGGGGTAGTCGCTCAGCACATGCTCGAGGAACTGTATCGCCATCACCATGATGATGACGCCGCTCAGCTGGCCCTTCATCTCGGCCAGGTCCTTGGCTACCGGCAGCGACAGGCCGCCGATAAACAACTGGTAGATGCTGACGCCAAAAAGGTACAGGACAATCGAGATCAGGAAGGCGTCGACCACCCGGATCAGGGAGACCTCTATATCCGGACTCTCCCCTCTGCTGCTCAGAATCAGCTCAATGACGTGCACGGCCTTGATGCCGCCCCAGATCATGGCAAAGAAAGAGACGATCAACAGGATCAGCGTCGCCGCGGTCATCACGTGGCGGGTGGCTTCGATCAATGATTTCACTTGTCGCAAATTCCCTCTCGCTGACAATGCGGGTGCTGTCCCTATATAGCACACCGCCATTGTCCGCCGGAGAGAGAGGGCAACCCGGCGATGATCAGGCGGGCAATTGCTGCGGTAGCGGGAATGGCCTGGCAAAGGAAAAGGCCTCTGCCGTGGGCCCGTTTGCCGATAGGGACTGCAGTGCGCGCACGCCGTCCTCTATGGCCGGCAGGCTGCCGGCGGGAATCCACCAGAGTGCCAGAATCGGCCCGGGCATCTTCTCGAACCAGTGCTTCTTGTTTTTCAGCACTTCCAGGTGTTCACCAGAGTAGACATAGCTTTTCAGGGCCTCCAGGGATTCCCACACCGACATATTGACGATAATCCGTTCATCGTCGAACACCTGCAGCGAGGTCGCATCTCCCTCCTCTGTCTGCAGCCGCCAGACAAAGCCGGGACTGCGATCCGCCAGCGCATTGATGCGGTCCAGCTGGTCGACGAACCCCTGCATGACCGGGCTGTCCATGGGTCCCCTGGCCCGCCCTATATTGACCTGGGCCAGGTGAAATCTGTCCGCCATATCACTTCCCTCGATAAAAGTATTCCCAATCTGCTCATTGATTGGGGCAGCGGCGCAATTTTCAAACAGCCACAGCCTTGTGCCAGATCAGCGGGCCAGGCGCAGTGCGGCACTGGCCATTTCTCCCGGCGCCAGCTGCCAGCTGTTGGCGAAGGCGTTGCCGTGCTCGACGCACACATATTCGCGGTAGTGCTCACCCACATCGGCCAGGGTCGCGGCCAGTTCGGCGCCCGGGTTCCAGGCGATAACGCTGTGGCAGTTTTCACTGTGCGATTCGATCGGCGCGCGGGTGGCTATCTGCTGTTGCGCCGGGGCATTTTCGAAAACGCGGTCCACTTCACCTGGGAAAGTGAGTACTCCCTCCTGGGTAAAGCGCCGCAGGCCGCGGGTCTTGTCCAGGAACTCGCAATTTTCCAACCCGCGCACTTCGACTTCACGGACATCGTCCACCGCATAATAGGTATGCCAGGCCCAGCTGAATTCTGCGCTTTCATCGCCCCGGTTCTCCAGCCGCAGCTGCAAATCCAGTTCGCGCCCCAGGATCATGGTGACTTCGCAGAGGAAAGCGGTGCTGAACAGCGCATTGCCGCCGTGGCAGTAAGTAAATACCAACTCGATTTCCCCGCGCGGTAATTCCTTTACGCCGGCCAATTCCCAGGTTTTCGCACGCACCAGTCCGTGTTTGGGCCTGGTCGGATCCACGCGGTTGTCGCCGAACCAGGGCAGGCACAGCGGGATACCGCCGCGCACCGATTTGCCGGGCTCAAACAATGCTTTCGGGCTGAGCCACAACAGCGGCTCGCGGTTACTGGCCCGGAACTCCAACAGCTGGGCGCCCTGCTTCGCGATCACCGCGCGACAGTGCAAAGTCTCCACCAACAGCAGGTCCAGGCCCGGCTTTCCGTATAGGGCACCGCTGTCGGTGTAATGAATCAAATCGGTCTGCTTCTGGTCACTCACGGATTTCTCCACGGCTTTCATTTTCAATTTCAAGAATCGGGCGGGCACAGAGGAGCGCCAGCGCCCCCGCGGCGAGGGACAGGTGAAACCAGTTGATTCTCGCCAGCCCCAGTAAGCGCGCCGCGTCGGTACCGATAAACAGGCCGGCAACGACTACCAGCGCGGCACCGCCAGCCAGCAGCAGAGCCAGCGGGCGCGCCAGGCTATGCGGCCTGAACAACTCCCACAGCGCCACCAGCATCCACAGCGCGAGTCCCAGGGACGAAGAGAGACTGCTTACCACTTGCGGTGACATGGCGGCAGTGCCCGCCGCACCCAGCGTCGAGCCGATGACCAACACCATGGCGACATAGGCCGGCGCACGACTGTCCCGGCCGATTGGCAGGCGCAGGCGCGCCCACAGCAGTCCCAGGCCGATCAACAGAAAAGAAACGTAGCCGGACAGGCGCGACAGGGCGCGATGCAACTGGGTGACACCGGGATCTATTCCGTAGCGGTAGGCGCCGACGGAGGCCGCCAGTAGCAGGCACACCAGGCCGGCGACAATCACCAGCGCCGGTGACTGGCAGCGGCTGCGCGCGATGATCCAGTACTGGTTGGCTACCAGCGCGGCGGCCAGGGCGAGCAGAATTTCTGCGAGCCAGAAGTTGTGCAAGACGATTCCCCATATTCTTTTCGGGAATTTTAACGGGCAGCGTGGTGAGTGGCGAGCGCTCAGTGGTCGATAATCCACGAGCATAAAAAAACCCGGCATATGCCGGGTTTTCTATCGAGCTCGGGAGAATCAGGCTTCGTCGGAGGCCTGGTTCGCCTCTTCGGCCTGCTCCGCCTTCGCTTCCTTGATGGACAGCTTGATGCGGCCGCGCTGGTCCACGTCCAGCACCTTCACGAACACCTTCTGGCCCTCGCTCAGGTAGTCGGTGACTGCGTTGACGCGCTCCTCGGCAATCTGGGAGATATGCACCAGACCATCTTTGCCCGGCAGGAAGTTCACGAAAGCGCCGAAGTCGACGATACGCACTACGGTACCTTCGTAGATGGCGCCGATCTCCGCTTCCGCGGTGATTTCCTCGATGCGGGTAACCGCTGCTTCCAGGCTCTCACCGTCCTCGCCGAACACCTTGACGGTACCGTCGTCCTCGATATCGATGGACGCACCGGTTTCCTCGGTGATGGAGCGAATGGTGGCGCCGCCCTTGCCGATCACGTCGCGGATCTTGTCCGGGTGGATCTTCAGGGTCGCGTAGCGCGGTGCATTCTCGTTGACGGTTTCACGGGAGACACCGATCACCTTGTTCATTTCCGCAAGGATGTGCAGGCGCGCCTGCAGGGCCTGTTCCAGCGCGGTTTCCATGATCTCTTCGGTGATACCCTCGATCTTGATGTCCATCTGCAGTGCGGTCACACCAGAGGCGGTACCGGCCACTTTGAAGTCCATGTCGCCGAGGTGGTCCTCGTCACCGAGGATGTCGGTCAGTACGGCGTAGCCGTCTTCTTCTTTCACCAGACCCATGGCGATGCCGGCTACCGGCGCCTTCAGCGGTACACCGGCGTCCATCAGTGCCAGGCTGGAACCACATACGGAAGCCATGGAGCTGGAACCGTTGGATTCGGTGATCTCGGAAACCACACGCAGGGTGTAGGGGAAGCTCTCCGGATCCGGCAGTACTGCAGCGATACCGCGACGCGCCAGGCGGCCGTGGCCGATTTCGCGGCGACCGGTAGCGCCCACGCGACCCGCCTCACCTACAGAGTAGGGAGGGAAGTTGTAGTGCAGCATGAAGTAGTCTTTGCGCTCGCCTTCGAGGGCATCGATGATCTGCGCATCACGGGTAGCACCGAGGGTGGAGACCACCAGGGCCTGGGTTTCACCGCGGGTGAACAGCGCGGAACCGTGGCCTTTCGGCAGCACACCGACTTCTACGTTGATCGGGCGCACGGTCTTGGTGTCGCGACCATCGATACGGGGCTCACCGCGCACTACGGCGCCGCGAACTGTCTTCTTCTCCAGCTTGCCGAAGTAGCTCTTGACGGTACCTTCGTCCACTTCTTCGGTGGCCAGGGCTTCAGCGGCTTCGCTGCGCAGCTCGCCCAGGCGGGTGGTGCGCTGCTGCTTGTCGGTGATTTTGTAGGCTTCAGCCACTTTGGCACCGAACTGACTTTCCAGCGCGGACTTCAGCTCCTCGTTGACGGCTTCCGGCTGCCAGTCCCAGGTGGGCTTGCCGGCTTCGGCTTTCAGCTCTTCACAGACTTTGACAACGGCCTGCATCTCCTGGTGCGCAAAGAGTACCGCGCCCAGCATGATGTCTTCCGGCAGCTCTTTGGCTTCGGACTCCACCATTAGTACGGCGTCCTTGGTACCTGCAACCACCATGTCCAGCTCGGAGCCTTTCAGGGCGCTGTAGGTCGGGTTCAGCAGGTAGCCGTCTTGCTGGGTGTAGCCCACGCGCGCGGCGCCAATCGGGCCACCGAACGGAATTCCGGACACGGACAGTGCCGCGGAGGTGCCGATCATGCCGGCGATATCCGGATCCACGTCCTTCTCGGCGGACAGTACGGTGATCATCACCTGTACTTCATTCATAAAGCCGTTCGGGAACAGCGGGCGGATCGGACGGTCAATCAGGCGGGAGGTCAGTGTCTCTTTTTCGGACGGGCGGCCTTCACGCTTGAAGAAGCCACCGGGAATCTTGCCGGCCGCGTAGGCCTTTTCCTGATAGTGTACGGACAGCGGGAAGAAGCCCTGATCAGGTCTGGCTTCCTTGGCGCCTACAACGGTACACAGAACCACGGTTTCGCCCATGGTTACCAGCGCCGAACCGGTGGCCTGGCGCGCGATGCGGCCGGTCTCGATGGTGACTTGCTGATTGCCGTACTGGAAGGTTTTGCTTACTGGATTCACTAGTTTTTTCCTATTTCCTTACGGTTACTGGCCCATTCCAGTAACCCCTACAGTTTTCGCAAATTGCGCGAAAATTTTTGCGGGTCCCGGGGTGCATGCGGATGGCGGACGCTATTTACAGATCCGCCCTGCGGCCCGGAATCCCGAGTATAAAAAAAGAATGCCCGCCAGTGGCGGGCATTCCAGGGTCTTAGCGACGCAGGCCGAGCTTGGCGATCAGCTGTGCGTAGCGGTTCAGATCCTTGCGCTTCAGGTAGTCCAGCAGCTTGCGGCGCTGGTTAACCATGCGGATCAGGCCACGACGGGAGTGGTGATCCTGCTTGTGCGCAGAGAAGTGACCCTGCAGTTTGTTGATGTTGGCGGTCAGCAGGGCTACCTGGACTTCCGGAGAACCGGTATCGCCTTCGGATTGGCCGTGCTCTTTCAGGATGGCTGCTTTTTCAACTGCAGTCAGTGCCATAACGAATTACCTCGTCGTAATATGCTTTGAAGATTCGGCTGGCCCGTGCATATTTACAGACCAGCTAACGCTTTTCCCCTTACGGGGCACTTACCAGACGGCGCGGGGCGACCCGTCCGTCATCGGTAATTTCTCCAACGCCCAGAAAATCGCCACTTTCCAGGAAGAGGCGCACCATATCACCTTCTTCACCGATACGGTAGACCTGCAGATCCATCACCGGCTGGCCCTGGCGCACATAGTAACCGGAGTCATCCGGCAGTATCAGTTTGGGCAGGGATGTGACGGGAGAATCCACCGGTAGCAGATGGTGATCCAGCAGTTCCGCCCTGCCCTCGCCACGCTCCTCGGCCAGCTGGTCCAGGGTGATGGCATCCGCCTCGTCGAAGGGGCCCGCGGCGCTGCGGTGCAACTGCTCCACATAGGCGCCCACGCCCAGGGTCCGCCCCAGGTCTTCTGCCAGGCTGCGCACATAGGTGCCCTTGGAACAGTGGATCTCCACTTCCGCGCGGGGCTGTTTATCGGGAGATTGAGCGCCCGGGGTAAAACTGAGCAGCTCGTACTCGTATATCTCCACCTCGCGCGCCTCGCGCTCCACTTCCACCCCCTGGCGCGCCAGCTTGTATAGCGGCTGTCCCTTGTGCTTCAGGGCCGAGTACATGGACGGCACCTGCTTGATACGGCCGCGGAACTGCGCCATCGCGTCCAATACCGCTCCCTCGGTCAGCCCCGAAGCGTCCCAGGTCTCGAGCACATCGCCGTCGGCATCGCCACTGGCAGTGGTCATGCCGAAACAGAAGGTGCTGCGGTAGCGCTTGTCCGCGTCCAGCAGGTACTGGGAAAACTTGGTTGCCTCGCCGAAGCAGATCGGCAGCACGCCGGTGGCGAGTGGATCCAGGGCACCGGTGTGACCGGCGCGATTGGCGAAAAAAAGGCGTTTGGCTTTCTGCAGGGCGTCGTTGGCGCTGATGCCGGCGGGCTTGTTCAACAACAGCACACCGTGGACCGGCCGGCCCCATTTAGGTCTGCGGCCCATTAATCAGTGACTCCCACCATCCTTGGTGGTCGCCCTCCGGGCGCCTTCGGCGTCCAAATCCGCTCCTGCGGATTTGTCTTCGCTTGAATCGTCGTCGTGATGCTTGCGGTCTTCTTTGACCGCCTTGTCGATCAGTGCGGACAGCTCCTGGCCGCGCACGGAAGTCTCATCGTAGCGGAACTGCAGGCGCGGGATGCTGCGCATCTGGATGGCGCGCGCCAGCTGACTGCGCAGAAAACCGGCGGCCTTGTTCAGCACTTCCATGGAAATATTGATCTTGGCGCGGTCGTCCTCGCCGACGAAGGTGACAAACACCTTGGCTACGGCCAGGTCGCGACTCACTTCCACGTCGTTGACATTGACCATGCCCAGGCGCGGGTCGCGCACTTCCTGCTGGATCAGCTGCGCCAGTTCGCGACGCATGGCGTCGGCGACACGGTCGGCGCGGTGGAATTCTCTTGCCATTGGTCTCTTGGTAAATCTGTTTCGTTACATTGTAGGAGCGGTGGGGCGGCCATGGGCCCATAGCCGCGATCGATCTGTGCCGTCAGCCACACCGATCGCGGCCATGGGCCGCTCCTACAGGGAGCTCTCCGGAAGGAGAGGGAATCAAAGCTCGCGGGCAACCTTGACGATATCGTAGACCTCGATCTGGTCGCCGGGCTTGACGTCGTTGTAGTCTTTAACGCCGATACCGCACTCCATACCGTTGCGCACTTCCTGCACGTCGTCCTTGAAGCGGCGCAGGGATTCGAGTTCGCCCTGGTAGATCACCACATTGTCGCGCAGTACGCGGATCGGCTTGTTGCGGTGCACAATACCCTCGGTAACCATACAACCGGCGATGGCGCCGAATTTGGGCGAGCGGAAGACATCGCGGACCTCGGCGATACCGACAATATCCTCGCGCAGTTCCGGCTCCAGCATGCCCGACAGGGCCTGCTTCACTTCATCCAGCAGGTTGTAGATCACACTGTAGTAGCGGATCTCGACCGCCTCGGTCTCCGCCAGCTTGCGCGCGGCGACGTCGGCACGGGTGTTGAAGCCGATCACAATGGCGCCGGAGGTCAGGGCCAGGTTGATATCGTTTTCGGCGATACCACCCACACCGCTGGAAACCACATTGACGGAAACTTCCTCGTTGCCGATATCCGCCAGGGCACCCAGGATGGCCTCCAGGGAGCCGCGTACATCGGCCTTGATCACCACTGGCAGCACCTTGCGCTCGCCGGCTTCCATATCCGCAAACATGTTTTCCAGCTTGGCGGCCTGCTGGCGCTGCTGACGCTCTATGCGCTCCTTATCGGCGCGCTGCTCGGCCACTTCACGGGCCTTGCGCTCGTCCGCAACGACCATAAACTCGTCGCCGGCATTGGGCGTGGTGTCCAGACCCAGCAGCTCCACTGGGGTGGAGGGGCCGGCTTCTTTGACCTGCTGGCCCAGCTCGTTGGTCATGGCGCGCACACGGCCATAGCTCTGGCCCGCCAGCACGATATCGCCACGCTTCAGTTCACCGCTCTGCACCAGTAGGGTGGCGACCACACCGCGGCCCTTCTCCAGGCGCGACTCGATCACCACACCATTGGCCGGCACGCCGACCCTGGCTTTCAGTTCCAGCATTTCCGCCTGCAGGGAAACTGCTTCCAGCAGCTCGTCGATACCCTGGCCGGTGTGCGCGGACACATTGATAAACTGCGTATCGCCGCCCCAGTCTTCCGGGATGACGTCCTTCGCCGCCAGCTCGTTCTTGACCCGGTCCGGATCCGCCGCTTCCTTGTCGCACTTGTTGACGGCGACAACCAGCGGCACACCGGCGGCCTTGGCGTGATTGACTGCCTCTTCGGTCTGCGGCATGACGCCGTCGTCCGCGGCTACGACAAGAATCACCACATCGGTGGCCTGGGCGCCGCGGGCGCGCATGGCGGTAAAGGCGGCGTGGCCCGGGGTGTCCAGGAAGGCGATCTCGCCCTGGCTGGTCTTCACCCGGTAGGCACCGATATGCTGGGTGATGCCGCCGGCCTCGCCGGAGGCCACCTTGGTCTTGCGGATATAGTCCAGCAGTGAGGTCTTGCCGTGGTCGACGTGACCCATCACGGTCACAACCGGCGCACGGGAAACCTCTTCGCCCTCGACTGCCTGGGACTCGGCCACCAGGCTCTCCTCCAGCGCGGTCTCTGAGACCAGCACCACCTTGTGGCCCATTTCCTCCACGATCAGGGTGGCGGTATCGCGGTCCAGGCTCTGATTGATGGTGACCATCTCGCCCATCTTCATCAGGCGCTTGATCAACTCACCGGCCTTGATATTCATCTGCTTGGCCAGCTCACCGACCGTAATGGTTTCACCCAACTGTACTTCGTACACCTGCTTTCCTGTCGGCCTCTTGAAGCCGTGTGTGGGTTTGATCTTCAGCGTCGGGCGGGACAGCGAGCGGGTGCTGCGCTTTTCTTCTTCGCTTTCAAAGACCTCCAGCGCCTGATCGTAGAGGCTGGCCTTGCTGGATTTCTTCGGGCCACCCTTGGCGCCGCGGCGGCCGCGGCGTTTGCGCGGCTCCTCTTCTTCCTTCTCCGCGGCAGCGGGAGTCGCCTCCAGCTTGCGACGCAGAGCGGGCTTGACCGCTTCGGTCTTGGCCTTCTCTTTCTTTTCCTGCTCGGCGCGAGCACGCTCTTCTTCGAGACGGGCCTTCTTTTCTTCCAGCTCCTGCGCTTCCTGAGCGGCCTGCTGCTTGCGGCGCTCCATGGCGGCGATACGCATGGCCTCGATATCGTCCACATAAGTGGAGCGGACCGGGGCCGCAGGCTTCTCTGACTCTTCCTTCGCCGGCGCCGCTTCAGGCTCGGCTTTCACTTCAGGTTCGTCAGCGGCTTCCGCCGGCGTCTCTTCGGCGGCCCTGGCCTCGGCTGCGGCCGCCTCGCGGGCAGCCTCGGCTTCCGCCTCGGTGCGAATGCGCTCGGCCTCGGCCTGTTCGGCACGCGCCTTCTCCAGCTCGGCCTGTTCGGCCAGCGCCTTGTCCAGCTCTGCCCTGGTCTCAGTCTCTTTGGCCGCCTCGGCCTCAAGCTCTTCCTGCGGGCGCTTCACATAGGTGCGCTTCTTGCGCACTTCCACGTTCACGGTTTTGCGGCCTGTGCCAGAGCCGGTTTTCAGCGTGGTGGTGGTCTTGCGCTTCAGGGTGATCTTGCGCGGTGCAGTGCCCTGCTCCCCGTGGCTGCTTTTCAGGAAGTTGAGCAGGACCTGTTTTTCCTCGTCCGACACTACTGCATCCACAGTAGTGTGGGGCAAACCCGCTTCCTTCATCTGCTTGAGCAGACGATCCTCGGTGGCACCAACCGATTTGGCGAGTTCGCTAACTGTTACTTCGGCCATTCTCTCTCCTAAAAGTCACTTGGTCGGAGGGTTACTTATCTGTTTTGCATAATTATTTATGCTTCTTCGCCGCTGTCATCGGCAAACCAGGGTTCGCGCGCTTTCATGATCAGCGCGGCGGCGCGCTCCTGATCCAGACCTTCGATATCGAGCAGATCGTCCACCGCCTGCTCGGCCAGGTCTTCCATGGTGGCAATACCGCGGCTGGCCAGCAAGAAGGCCAGGTGGCGGTCCATACCGTCCATATTCAGCAGGTCTTCCTGCGGCTCTGAGGCATCCAGCTGCTCCTCGGAAGCCAGTGCCTGGGTCAGCAGTGCATCCTTGGCGCGGGCGCGCAGCTCTTCGGCGATCTCTTCGTCGAAGCCCTCGATGCCGAGCATCTCCTCGATGGGTACATAGGCCACCTCTTCCAGGGTGGTGAAGCCCTCGTCCACCAGCACGCCGGCGACATCTTCGTCGATATCCAGGCGCTCCATAAAGGTTTCCATAATGGAACCGGACTCGGCTTCCTGTTTCGCCTGCCACTCGTCGACGCTCATCACATTGATCTGCCACTGGGTCAGCTCGGACGCCAGGCGCACGTTCTGGCCGCTGCGGCCGATGGCCATGGCCAGGTTCTCCTCGGCCACCGCTACATCCATGGAACCCGCATCTTCGTCGACCACGATAGATTCGATTTCCGCCGGCGCCATGGCGTTGATCACAAATTGGGCCGGGTTGTCGTCCCACAGCACGATATCCACACGCTCGCCGGACAGCTCGTTGGAAACCGCCTGCACGCGCGCACCGCGCATGCCGACACAGGCGCCGACCGGATCGATACGGCCGTCGTTGGTGTTTACGGCAATCTTGGCGCGCAGGCCCGGATCGCGCGCGGCGCCCTTGATCTCGATAACCTGCTCGGCGATTTCCGGCACCTCGATACGGAACAGCTCGATGATCATCTCCGGGCAGGAGCGGCTCAGCTTCAGCTGCGGGCCACGGGCTTCCGGCTCTATCTCCAGCAGGATGGCGCGCACCCGGTCGTTCATGCGGAAGATCTCGCGGCCCACCAGCTGGTCGCGGGGCAGGCGCGCCTCGGCGTTGCCGCCCAGATCCACGGCGATAAAGTCACGGGTTACCTTCTTCACGGTGCCGCTAACCAGCTCGCCGACGCGGTCGCGATATTCTTCCACCACTTTGGCACGCTCGGCTTCGCGCACCTTCTGAACGATGACCTGCTTGGCGGTCTGTGCGGCGATGCGGCCGAACTCGACATTTTCCACCTGTTCGCGGTAGACGTCGCCGGCCTTCAGCTCAGGATCTTTCTCGTGCGCTTCTTCCAGGGTGAACTGGGTGCCCAGTTCCGCCAGGGTTTCGTCGTCCACGACTTCCCAGCTGCGGAAGGTCTCGTAGTCACCGCTCCTGCGATCGATGGTGACTTCGATGGTGGAATCCTCGTCGTAGCGCTTCTTGGTGGCCGTTGCCAGTGCCGCCTCGATGGCCTGGAAAATAATTTCCTGGTCCACGCCCTTCTCGTTGGATACCGCCTCGGCTACCAGCAAGATCTCTTTGTTCATGCAGCTGTGCCTCTAAATCGCCTGCTCTCAGGCTCCTACAAGTTACTTGGTAAATTGGGGGATTATGTTTGCCTTCTCGATGCTGTCGATCGGCAACAGGTATTCGTTTTCGCTGTCCACGCGCAGCACCACCTCGTCACCCTCGACACCGGCCAGAAGACCGCGCCACTTGCGCTGGCCGTCCAGCGGCATACGCAAACGCACTTCTATCTGGGCGCCGACAAAGCGCTGGTACTGTTCCAGCCTGTACAGCGGGCGGTCCAGTCCCGGCGAGGAGACTTCCAGGGTGTACTTACCGCCGATGGGGTCTTCCACATCCAGCACGGCGCTGGCCTGGCGACTGACCTTCTCGCAGTCCTCCACGGCAATACCGTCTTCGGAGTCGATATAGATGCGCAGCAGAGCGTTGCGGCCGTGGGTCTGGTACTCAATGCCCCACAGCTCGCAGCCCAGGGATGCCACCACCGGCGCCAGAAGTTCTTCCAGCTGTTCGCGTTTGCTCGCCATTCACTCTCCACACAAATCGGCAGGGACTGCCGATCTGCACAGCCATCGGCTGCCCCGAAGGGATGGGGTGCAGGGATGCACCCCCTTAAAACAAAAAAAGGGCCTGCGGCCCACTTCGAATAAGTATCCGCCACATTTCCGGCAGATACGAAAAAGCCCCTGACGGGGCTTTGACCGCACATCCACGCAGCCAGTATGCGCAGACGCAAAATTTGGTGGCGGGGGCAGGATTTGAACCCTGGGACCTTCGCCCGGCCATGCCGGCCAGAGGTAGAAAGGGAGCCCGAACCGTCGGGCCTCGACCTAAGCACCACTGGCACCTGAATTTGGTAGCGGGGGCAGGATTTGAACCTACGACCTTCGGGTTATGAGCCCGACGAGCTACCAGGCTGCTCCACCCCGCAACAACTCTGAGAAACGAAGCCTGGTTGCTCTTCGCTTCCCTGCGGCGGGTTGCCCCAACCGCTCAAGAGGCTGCGCATTCTATGGGCGCGGCTCCGGCGAGTCAAGTCACACCTGGCATTTATTTTCTCATCAAACCGGGGGCGCCTCACGCCACAGTCAGTATAGATAGAAGAGCCGGGAATCCACCGCTATCCTCCCGCAGCCCGCCTTCGACCGGCACCACCGAAAACCACACAGAATCCAAACTCGCAATTGATATCGATTCTCATTTTCTCTAGTATTGCCGACCTTCCGAGACCACCTCTCCACGCCCAACCCAGGCGACCGATTCAATTGAACAGGAGTTCCAGCATGCGCTGCACAAGATCCACTCTGGCCACGGCCGTTTTCCTCGCCTCCACAGCCGCCCTGGCCGAGGAACAGCGCATCGAGGAAGAGATTGTCGTCACGGCCAGCCGCACCGAGAAACCGCTCTCCAGTATTCCCAATACCGTCACACTGATCGACGAGGCAGAGCTGGCCCAGCAGCTGGGTGTCAGCAGCGATCTGTCCACCATCCTCGGCAACCTGATCCCCAGCTTTTCCCCCAGCCGCCAGAAAATGACCAGCTCCGGCGAGAGCCTGCGCGGTCGCAAGCCCCTGTACCTGATCGACGGTGTGCCCCAGTCCAACCCGCTGCGCAACGGCGGTCGCGATGGCCACACCATAGACCCGCTGATGTTGGAGCGAGTGGAAGTAATCCACGGCGCCAATGCCATTCACGGCATGGGCGCCTCCGGGGGCATCATCAACCTGGTGACCCGCACTCCCAGCGAAGAGTTCCAGCAGAGCCTGCGGGTCGAGTCCTCCCTGCAGACCGAAGAACTGAGCGAAACCCTCGGCTATAGCGGCAGCTACAGCGTCTCCGGCAAAGTGGATGCGGTGGATCTGCTGGCCAGTGTCAGCTATCGCGACACCGGTATCAGCTACGACGCCAATGGTGAAATAGTCGGTTTCGACAACACCCAGGGCGACACCATGGACAGCGATTCCGTCAACGCCTTTATCAAGACCGGCTACAGCTGGGGTGAACAGCGGCTGCAGCTGACAATCAACCACTACCTGGTCGAGGGCAATAACAACTGGCTGAGCGTCGACGGCGATATCGGCGCCGGCATCCCCACCACTGCCGTAGAGGCGGATGTGCCGGGCAAATCCCCGTCCAATGAAGTCACCACCGTCAACCTGCAATACAGTAACGAAGACATTTTTGGGCAGAGGCTGCGCGCACAGGTTTTCTCGCAGGATTTTGCCGGCACCTACGGCGGCACACCAAGCGGCACCTTCCAGGATCCGACCTACGGTGAAGTGGTGTTCGACCAGTCGCAGAACAATTCGGAAAAACGCGGCCTGAAGCTGACCCTGATCAAGGACGATATCGCCGGCGCACCGGTGAGCCTCGCCTATGGCGTGGACCTGCTGCAGGATGAGACCTGGCAGCAACTGATCCTGACCGGCCGCGCCTGGGTACCGCCCACCCAGTACGAGAATATCGCCCCCTACGCGCAGGCGGAGTTTACCGGTATCGACCGCCTCACCGTCACCGCCGGAGTGCGTCACGAAATCTCCGAACTCAAGGTGGACGACTTCACCACCCTCTACTCCTACAACGGTGGCCAGTTCGTCAAAGGCGGCAACCCGGAATTCAGCGAGACCCTCGGCAATATCGGCGCTACCTATACCATCAGTAACGCCTGGCGGGTCTACGCCAACTACTCCGAAGGCTTCTCCATGCCCGACGTCGGCCGGGTACTGCGCGGTATCGACCAGCCGGGCCAGGATGTGGAAAGCTTCCTCGACCTCAAGCCCATCCTGACCCAGAACGAAGAATTCGGTGTGGAGTTCAGCGCGGAGAAATTTGCCGCCCAGTTGGCTTACTACATCTCCGACTCCGATTTCGGCCAGCGCCTGGCGCTGGGCAGCGACGGTATCTACAGCGTCAAGCGCGAGCAGACCGAGATCGACGGCGTGGAACTGCGCGGACAGTGGTTTGCCTCTGACAGTGACACCCTGGAAGTCCGCTACGCCTACACCGAAGGCCGCTACGATTCCGATGCCGACGGCAAGGTGGATACCGACCTGGATGGCCGCAACATAGCCCCCAACCGCTTCAACCTGAGCTGGGCGCGCAACTGGACCGACACCCTGAGCACCCGCGTACAGGCCAACTGGTTGCTGGATCGCGACTTTGAGAACAGTGCCGGCGAAGTGACCACCGAATTCGATGGCTACACCATCGTCGACGCCAGTGCACAACTGAAAGCACTGGGTGGCGAATTTGCGCTGGGCATCCAGAATTTGACCAACGAAGACTACTTCACCTACTACTCCCAGACTGCGGGCAACGATATCCGCAACTTCAAGGGACTGGGCCGCAACGTGAATCTGTCCTATTCTCGCCTGTTTTAACTCCTTTCACTTGCGAGCGGGCCCCTTCTGGTCACCCGGAAGAATCCCGCCCGCAGGCGGATCTGCTCACGGAAAACTCAATTGCGCCGCTCGCTTTTTATCCTGCACAAATACGCGGGCCTGACCTTCGGCCTGCTGCTTTCACTGATCGGTGTCACCGGCAGCCTGCTGGTGTTCGACCACGCCCTGGATGAAAGGCTCGCGCCGGAAACTGTCCGCTTCAACCCCTCCCAACAGCCGGCCACCTATGCGGAAGTCCTCGCCGCGGCACAGGCAGCGGTACCCGGCAACCCGGCCCCCACCCGCCTGATGACGCCGCGCCAGCCCGGCAGTCCATTTGTTGTGCGCTTTCCCACACCCGATGGCGCCCCCGGCCCGGTTGAAGTCAGCGTTTCCCCCACCGATGCGGAAGTACTGGCGGTGCGCGGCTGGGGTGAATACACCATGACCTGGATCTACCGCCTGCACTACACGCTGCTGGCGGGCAATACCGGCAAGACCCTGGTCGGATTTATGGGCATTGCACTGCTGGTTTTCTGTATCAGCGGCCTGGTGATCTGGTGGCCGCGCCCCTCCAGAAACGGAAAACGCTGGAAGCGTGCCTTTACCATTAAACGCGACGGCAACCGCTTTCGCTTTTATTTTGACCTGCACAAGGTATTCGGAATTTACCTGCTGCCCGCACTGCTGGCGGTTGCCTTTTCCGGCGTCAGTATCGTATTTCCGCTGCAGGTGGAGAAAATGGTGAACTGGATAATGCCGCTCGAGCCGCGCGGCTCCTGGGGACAGTCACAGGCCAGTGGCGCGCCGCCACTGGATCCGGATAGCGCCGTCGCCATAGGCAGGGAAGTATTTCCGCGGGGGGAGCTGAAGCGCATCTACCTGCCACGTGACGCGACTGACAGCTACGGGCTGACTTTCCGACAGGAGGGCGAACCCTGGACCAACCACGGCGCCAGCTTCGTGCGCCTGGACCAGTACAGCGGAGAAATCCTGATGGTGCACGACATCACCGAGACTGCCGCCGGCAACCAGTTTCTCACCTGGCAGTTTCCGCTGCACAACGGCGATGCGCTGGGGCTGATCGGGCGCTGGCTGGTTTTGATTTCAGGTCTTGCGCCGGCGCTGCTGTTCGGTACCGGCTTCTATCTATGGTGGAAAAAACGCAGAGTGAAAAATTCCAAGCGCCGAACCAGCGAAGGCTCACATCGTTTGAGCTCGATCGTGCGGAAGGGGCAAGGGAACCCGAAGCATCGGGCGTCTACCTGAAACCACTGAAGGGGAATTTGATAGCGGGGGCCAGATCTGAACTGACGACCTTCGCCCGGCTGTGCCGGCCAGAGGCAGATAGGGAGCCCGTCGGGCGTCGACCTAAAAACCACTGAAGGGGAATCTGGTAGCGGGGGCCAGATTTGAACTGACGACCTTCGCCCGGCTGTGCCGGCCAGAGGTAGATAGGGAGCCCGTCGGGCGTCGACCTAAGAACCACTGAAGGGGAATTTGGTAGCGGGGGCCAGATTTGAACTGACGACCTTCGCCCGGCTGTGCCGGCCAGAGGTAGATAGGGAGCCCGTCGGGCGTCGACCTAAAAACCACTGAAGGGGAATTTGGTAGCGGGGGCCAGATTTGAACTGACGACCTTCGCCCGGCTACGCCGGCCAGAGGTAGATAGGGAGCCCGTCGGGCGTCGACCTAAGAACCACTGAAGGGGAATTTGGTAGCGGGGGTCAGATTTGAACTGACGACCTTCGCCCGGCTGTGCCGGCCAGAGGTAGATAGGGAGCCCGTCGGGCGTCGACCTAAGAACCACTGAAGGGGAATTTGGTAGCGGGGGCCAGATTTGAACTGACGACCTTCGGGTTATGAGCCCGACGAGCTACCAGGCTGCTCCACCCCGCATCAACTCTGTACAATTGAATCCCGGTAAAGTTTCAATTTCTGGCGCCGGAATCCTCAAGCGCCGAAGAGGCTGCGCATTCTAGTGATCCGGGTTCGGGATGTCCAGACACTCGCGACAATTTATTTTGAAATCTTGCCTTCCCTTCTCCGTTCACGGCTTTCGGAAAAACTGACAGGCCGCTAGCACTGTAGGAGCCTGCTTGCAGGCGAAAAGTTAAGGACTCCGTAGCCGTTCGCTTGCAAGCAAGCTCCTACGACCGCCAAGGATGGCGGAGTGCCGCCCAGCGGAAATACGGAATGCCTGACAGATTCACAACCAAACCGCATCCCATAGAGGGTAATCACGCAATGAGGTCACCAGGCCAGCGCGCAATGGGTTGGCGACGACGTACCGGGCCACACTTTTCAAATCCTCCTCCCTGCGCAGCGCGTGATCGTGAAAGCCGCGCTGCCACACTGGGCCCACTCGATGTCCGCGCAAGGCTTTGGTGGTCAGGGATTTTACTTTTTGTACTCTACTGGAGAGATCGGCCAATTCGCTGAGTTGAACCAACCAGTGGATATGATCCGGCATTACCACGTAACAGAGTGTCGCCGCGCTGTCTTCCACCGCCATCAAGGCGTGAACGAAACTGCGGCCCAGCCAGAAATTGGAAAAGACCTTTTGCCGCCGAAAGCAAACGGCGGTAACCAAGTAAATGCAATTTGATTCACTGTGCCGGCCCAGCCGTAGGCGGTGGCCTTCTGCTTTCCTTGCCATCGGGCCGTTTTAGCGCAAGTCAGCTTCGCTTGCAAGCAAGCTTCTACGCAGTGCCTGTAGGAGCCTGCCTGCAGGCGAACAGGGACGGTACCACTTAACCATTCGCCTGCAGGGCAGGCTCCTACGGGGCTCGTAAAAGCCCTCCCCCATCACAGCTTTCCGATCACGTTCAGGAACACGCCCTGGCTGTCGTAATCCAGCTGTGTCAGGTCATCCGAGAAGTCGGTAAAGTTGTAGCCCACTCCCACTTTCAGATGCTTGCCCATATGCCGGTAGAGGCCGATCAGGGCGCCACTGCGGCTGTCCTGGGCATCCGGCAGGTCGAGCATGCGCCCCTCGATCAGCAGGTCCCATCGATTGACGAAATGCCAGTCGGCACGGACCACGTACAGGCTGGCGCGGCTGTCGAAGAACTCCGGATCCTGCCGATCCAGGCTCAGCTGGCCAAGGCGATAGGCGTACTTGGCTCCCAGGGTCCAGCGACGGCTGACGTCGTAGCTGGCATCGACGGAGAAGATATGGCTCTTCTGGATAAATTCCGCGGAGGTATTGGTCACCGTGACCTGATCCCGGGTCGGCACATTGTAGAAGTAGGTGTACTTCAACAGCGTATTCAGGCGATCGTTACTGACCGGGCGATAGGCGTAGCCCATCACCGCCTCGGTAAACTTGCCGTCGTAGAACTCGCCCTGGGAGCTCTTGCTGTCCGAGTAATTCAGTTTGCCCACTAAACGCCAGTCGGGGTTGATCTGGAAGCTGAGGGTGTTTTTCAGCAGCCAGGTGTCCCGCTCCGACTCGGTCACCGTCTCCTCGTCCACCGGTGTCTCCATCGCATCGGTGCGATATTCGACCGCGGAGGCGAGGCGGATATCGCCGTCGTTGAAGCCGGTATTCACTCCGATGGCACGGCGGTCCGTCTGGGCCCCGGTGCGCGGGTCTTCCAATGTGCCCGCCTCCACAGAGGTGCCGTAGGTCCAGCGGTCATTCGGGGCCAGGTCCATGCCCAGGGCGTGGGTCAGGCCGGTGGAGACGTCACCGTGGTTGTACTGCTCCTCGCCGTAGATGCTCAGGCTGTCGGAGTAGCGGCTGCGGAAACCGGTACTCATATTGCCCTTGCGCGCGCGCACGCCGGTGTCGGTGCGCTCGTTGTCGAGGGTGTAGTTCAAGTAGAGGTTGGTGCGATCTGTCACCAGGTAGTCGCTGCCCAGGCGCGCGGCGGTGCCGGTATCGCCGCCGGACAGCTCGCTGTCCAGGGTCAGCCGCTCGCTGACACGGTAGGCACCACCGAGGCCGACACGGTTGTTTTCCTCGCGGGTACCTGTCACTTCCACTGTACCCTGCACGAACCCGAAGGCACTCCAGTTCTCGCCGGAATCGTAGGCGGCCTCCACCGCCATATCGGTCCTGTCGCCCTGGGTCTGGGTGGCGGGCACTACCGGGGAGAAATCCTCGCGGGTATCGGCGCGGGCGCCGGTATTCATACGCCAGCTGTCGTTGATGCGGTAACCCACCATCAGGTCCACAGCGCTGGTCTGCAAGCCGAAATCTTCCTCCTTGCTGTCGGCCTTGAGACCGACATCGAAGCGTTCACCGATGGGCATATTGACGCTGGCACCATATTGGGTGGTATCGCCGTTGACGAACTGGCCCGGCGCCGAGAAGCCGGCCTCGCGCTGCTGGTGATAGAAGGTACCGGATCCGCGGCTGCCCTCGAAAAAGTCGGAGAGCTGCAGGCTGCCTTCCACCTTGGATGCGCCCGCCTTGGCCTCCGGATCCAGCGGCTGCTGCTGGTCGAAACTGAAACCGCCATCGTAGGAGTTGACGCTGTCCAGGTTGCCGCCCTGGCTGTCCGCCACTTCGAGCTTCAGCCAGCTGCCGGCGCTCTTGCGCAGGGTCAAATCCACGCCCTGCAGGGAGGTTTCATTGTCATCCTCGTCCTGCTGGCTGCCACTGATACCCAGTTTGACGTGGTCGCCGATCCAGTAGTGGGCGCGGCCGCCGATGGCCAGGGTGTCCATCTCATCAAAGCCTGGGGTGTACTCGTAGCGTGCCACCAGGAACTGCGGGTTGCCGTTGTAGGAGCCGTCCTGGATCAGCAGGTTGTCGTTGGCCAGTGCCGACAGCGGCTTGTTCAGCAGCACGCGCCCCTGAATGTAATCGATATCGTAATCGATCACCGGGCTCAGGTTTTTCACGCCCAGTACCAGGCCGGAATCCTTGTCCCGTACCTCCACGCGCAGGCGTTCGGAACCACTCAGGATATCCTGGTGGCGCAGGAAATACAGGGAGCCGCCGGTACCGCGGTACTCATCGCGCCCGGCGATGGTGCCGGGCTCGGCACTGAAGGCATCCACCTGGAAACGCTTCTCGCCGAATTCAGTCACGGCGTCGCTCTCGTAGTGACCACTGGCACCGTAGAGGGCACGGTCGATATGGGCCAGCTCATTGTCCGTATAGGCGGCCTTGAAGTTACCCCAGAGTCCGTAGTCGTCGTACTTGGACAACTTCACATAGAACTTACCGGAGGTGGGCGCGTCCTCGACCACCGTGGAATCGTCGCCGAAAGTGGGATAGTAGAGATCGCTGTCCAGGCGGCGGAACAGCGCATCGGGGGATTTCTCCAGGAAGTTGGAAAATATTTCGTCCACCGGCCCTTCTTCGGTATCCGCGCTGGCGGCCAGGCGCCAGCCGTCGCCGAAACCGCCGCTGGTGTAGAAGGCCAGGCGACCGTCGTAGCTGACGGAGTTGTCGTAGTGGGTCTCATCGCCGGTCACCAGTGCCGCCGGGCCGTTGGTCTTGTCGTAGCCGACGGTCAGGTCGGCGATACCGACGGTAAACCAGTCATTGCCGGCAAACTGCAAATCGCGCAGGAACAACTCACCGTTGCCCTCGGTATCCAGCACAGCCACTTCCACCGTGTGCATGCCGCGATCAAAAATCTGCTCGGCGACAAACTGGCCCTCGGCGTTGACCGGCACCGGGTTGCCCGCCAGCCACACGGTGTGATTTGCAGGAATCTGCGCACCGTTGACCAGCACCGAGTTACCGTCCAGCGGGATATTGCGGCGCGCCAAGCGGTTTTCACCGTAACCCACCAGCAGTTCCTGCTGCGGATCTGCCTCTTCCTCAACGGGATCCACACTGTCCACCAGCCACAGGGTCTGCGCGCGGGTCTCGTCGTAACGGCCCTGGTCGTCGTAGGCGCGCAACAGGTATTGCAGCTTTTTCAGCGGTGCCTGGAACTCCTCGAATTCCGCCTGCCACTCGCCCTCGCCGCTCTCATCCAGCTCCACCACCGCCAGCGGCGTGTCGCGCAGGGACTGCTCCTCCTCGAACAGGCGCACCTCGGCGCGCTCGATAAACGATGGGTAGTTGCTGTAGCTTTTAAACTGCACGCGGCTGTCGGCGATCTCGGTTTCCGGATCGTCGGCGTAGCGAATGGCATTGGGCCAGGCGCTGACATTCAGGCGCGGCTGCATCTTCTTGTTGTCGAAGCGGAACTGGATATTGGCATTTTCCAGCGCCACATCGGTACAGCGCTGCAGGTCGGCGGAGTTCTTGTAGGGGTCGTACTCCGGGCTGCCGTCCACCGTGATGCGCATCAGGTTCAAGCCGTAGGGATTGTGGGCCAGGGCCTCGCGGTCGATGCGCTCGATTTCCAGGCGATCTTTTTCCGCCAGTACCGCCAACTCGTCGTAGAGCACCTGGACTTCCACACGGGCGCCGTCCAGCTGGATAAAGCCGGTCGCCACCACGTCTTCCGACTGCACATAGCCGCGGCCCTCGAATTCCACCTGCTCGTCAGTGAGCTGTAGTTCCTGCTGCGCCTGCTCCATGGCGCGGCGCGCACGGGCGGAAGAGAGGCCCACGTCATCGCCGTAGACCATTGCCTCGCGGCGCTCCATACGCTCGTTGTCGCTGTAGCCGATAAAACTGAGGCGCACATTGGCCTTGCCGGCGATCTCCGCCATGGCATTGCGCATCTGCATCAGCTGCGCCTGGGAAATCAGCGGGTCGCCGTTATCGAAGCGAATCGGGGCAATGGGGCCGTTCAGGGATTCGTGCGCGATGGTGATGGTCTCCGCCGCGGCCGCCTCGGGACAGGCCTGCACGCCGTCGCCGGCGGTCTCAAGAGGGTCGTCATACCAGAACTCCACCTCGATGCGGCGGTTCAGTGCGCGGCCCTTGGGTGTATCGTTGGCGGCCAGCGGCTGGGTGGCGCCCACACCGCTGCTGGTCACCATGGTGCCCGGCAGCTTCAGCGCATCGCGCACCGCCAGAGCGACTCTTCTGGCCTCGGCGCGGGACAGGGCCATATGGTCGCTGTACAGCTTCGCCGGTCCCTCCGGCAGCGGCAGTGCATCTGTGTGACCGACGAAGTGAATCACCAGATTATTCCTGTCTGCCAAATTCGCGCGCACTTCGCGGATGCGGCGCACGAAGGCCTCCGGCAGATCCACCTGACCCGGCTGCCAGCGCAGCGGCGTTACCAGGTTTTTCAGGCGCGCGCGCTGCTCGCTGCCAGCGGTGTAGTGCAGGCGGCAGACAGTCTCCTGGCGGCACACCTTGACCCGGTTCAGCGCCAGCGCCTGGGCGCGGGCCTGCTCGGCCATGGCGAATTCGTCCAGCGCATCGTAGCTGAGTTGTATTTGCACGCGGCGGTTCAGCTCGCGTCCGGCGGTGGTGATATTGTCCGCGACCGGCTCGGCGTCACCGCGTCCCTCGTAGGAGACCATCTCCTCCGGCAGCGCCAGCGCCAGCTGGAAAAATTCGGCCACATGCTGCGCGCGGGAGCTGGTGAATTCCTGCTTGTCGAGGAATTCCGCCAGCTGCTGCTGGCTCAGTGGATCGCTGTCGGTGTGGCCGATAAATGTCAGCTTCAGGTTGGGTTTTTCGCCCAGCTCGGTCAGTTTTTCCCGCAGAGCCTCAACCGCGTCTGCGGCGATCTCATCGCCCATCTCCCGGAACAGCAGTGGCTCGATCGCGTCTTCCTCGATCACCGGCTCCGGCGGCTCGACAAAAGCGGTAGCGTCCTGAACCCACTGGCGGCGCGGCTGGCCGAGGAGCATGGACTCGGTGTTATTGCCGATCGGTTTCTCCTCGAAAGCCACCTCCGGCTCGGCCTCTTCAACCTCCGGGGACAGTCCCGGAATTTTTTTCCAGACCTGCCACCAGGGAGCCTCCGGCTGTACGGCTTCTTCCACCTCCTGCGCATGGGTCGGAAGCGCGAGCAGCAGGGCGAGTGCTGTCAAATGCGGAATGCGGAATGCGGAATGCGGAGTAAACCGCGAAAGCCACCCCGTAGCTTTTCTCATCCTACGGAATTTTCCGGGTCTACTTTCTTTCATTCCGCATTCCGCATTCATCATTCCGCATTTATAAATTCCGCATTCACAAGAGGACATCAATCGAATCCTCCATTGCTCGGCGGCGCGCCGCGCCGCCAGAAGACTTCGGTTTCAATCGTCAGTTCGTAGTCGCCGTAGTTGCGCGCCCAGTCGTCGGCAATCTGTGCCTTGATGGCTTGCAGGCGCTCTTCCACCAGGCTCGGCTCTTCATTCTCCGCCAGGTAGGAGAGGCGCAGCAGTGACGGCGCTTCACTCAGTTTTTCCAGCAGCAGTTCCGTGCGCGAGTGCCACTGCGGGCGCAGCTCGGTGCTTTCGGGTTCAAACACGGCCTCGGCCATATCCAGGCGCACTACGCGGTGCAGGCTGGTGCCAAAGTTGAACTTGAGCATCTTGCCTCGGGTAGCGCGCAGTACCCGCGGGTTTTCCGTGGTCAGACGATAGCCGCTGGGCAGGCTGCGGTCGTCGAGCTTGAGCACAAAATTGGAACCGCGATCCTGATTGGGTACTACCGCACAGGTGATATGGAATCGGCCGTGGGCATCGGTGGTGGCATTGAGACCGGTAGCCGTCACCACCCGCGCGCCGGGCACACCACCCTCACCGGGATCCTGGTAGCCGTTCATATTCCTGTCGTCGTAGACCTTGCCGATCACGTCGGTACAGTCGAAGGTCGGGTCCGGCACCACGCGCACCGTGGCCGAGGCCTCACCGGAAGCCTGCTGGCCGGAGAGCTGGTTGAACATACGCGCGCGGTTCACGTACTTGCCCTCGCCAACACCGGAGCCGACGACCAGCAGGAGTTTCACCTCGCGGGTCTGGTCCGCATCCACGCGCAGGTCCGGCCAGATCAGCTGCAGACCGTTCACCTGCGGCTCCGCCGACTCGCCATCGAGGCGCGCAGATCCGGCCACGTATTTGAAGCCGGCGGGGAAGAAATCCACCAGCTGCAGGTCCGCCAGCGGCACCGGCAATGTGTTGCCGAAGGTGATGGTGTAGGGCACCAGTTGCGAGCGGGTCACGTTCAACAGCGCCGCCGTCTTGGTGATCGACAGGGCGCCGTCCAGTTGCGGGTCCAGCGCAATATGGTTGTTGAATAGCTGGCTCTCACCCGGAATCAGCTTGTCGTCCAGGGTCAGGCGCAGGTAGTAGTCGGTGGCCGCATCGCGGGCATCGATATCCAGGGGCGGCGGCAGTTCGGACAACTGCGCTTCACAGTGCTCCGCCGTACCCGGCACCATATCCGCATTGCTGCCGAGACAGGCGCCCACATCGAAGCCGGCGGTCTCCGCATCCGTTTGCGGCGGAATGATCAGCGACTGCCCGGCGACATAGTCGTCACCCGGCGCCTGTACCTGGATCAGGTAATCCTGGTTGGCGGAACAGGCGGCATCGCTGAAGTTGATATCGAACTTGTAGTAGCCACCGGCCTGGGTTACCTGGTCCTGCTGCTTCTCGTCGTCGAAACAGCGATCCGGCAGCGCCTGCCCTGTCGACGCACGCAGCATGGTAACTGTGGCACCGGCAACCGGCTGGCGCAGCACGGAATCGTAAATTACACCATTGGGCGTAATCGGCAGGTTCAGGTTCTGTGGGTTGGCCCCCGA
Source organism: Microbulbifer taiwanensis (assembly GCF_014904815.1). Lineage (GTDB taxonomy): Bacteria > Pseudomonadota > Gammaproteobacteria > Pseudomonadales > Cellvibrionaceae > Microbulbifer > Microbulbifer taiwanensis. The sequence goes on along the minus strand of NZ_JACZFR010000024.1, from coordinate 12,611 downwards.
GCCCACAAAGATCTCACTGATCAGCTGGGGCCCGTTGGTAAAGTCCGAACTGGTGATGCCGAGCGAAGCCGTGCTCTCAGCCGCATCGGGCGCGGTGTATTTCAGCTCGTAACTGGCGCCGCCCGCATAGTTGGGGACCAGGCCATCGAACTGGAAATAACCGTTTTCATCGCTCTGCACGGTTTCCAGCAACGCATTGTTGAAATGCAGCTCCACGGTCCAGTTCAACAGCAGCCGCTCTTCGGCATCCAGCTGCTCGTTGAAATTCACATCGTGCCAGAGGTAGCCGTTCAGGTTGGCGATACCCGGCGTACCGCCCACATCGATGGCGACACTGGCCCGATTGTTGGACGGGGGATCGTTCCACTGCACTTCGGCGGTGTTCAGTACCCGGTAGCCGATTTCCAGGCTCTCCGACAGTTTGGCCTGGAAACGCAGGGTCGCGGTGTCACCCGGCTGCAGCTCGCCGTAGACCGCGGCGAAGTCCGCGGTAATCACGGAACCATCCACGGCAATACCATCGGCCTGGCCGTTCAGCAGCGCCGAGTCGGCAACGTAGGTGAGTACGTTCTCACCGGCCACCAGCAGGTCGTCGGTGATGGCCACATAGGTAGCCGGCACCGCGCTGATATTGGTGACCTTCACCAGGTATTCCAGGGTCGCACCGGCCTCCGCCGCGCCGCCGCCGACAACCGCCACTTCCTTGGTGATCGACAGCTGCTGCGCATCGCCCACCACCACTTCGGTGGGCTGGGCGCCGTTGGACGGGTTGCCGTCGGCATCGGTCAGGGTCAGCGGCAGCTCCACACTGTAGACGCTGCCCTGGTTGCTGATCACGGTCCCGGTCGGCGTACCCGCATTGACGGTCACATCGAAGGTCACCGTCGCCGTCTGTGCGGAGGTGATCACGCCCTCGTCGGCGCCCGGCAGCGGCGGCGTCAGGTCGTCGGAGGAAATCGGCAGACCGGCGTCCAGCCTGGAGGTACCACCGCCGTTGTCCGCGACGGCAATGCCGTTCAGGGTGGTACTGCCGGCCACATAGGTGGTATTGGCCGGCAGCTGATCGGTCAGTGCCACCTGGGTCGCATCCACGCCGCCCATATTTGTCACGGCGATGGTGTAGCGCAGCACATCGCCCGGATCGACAATACCCGCGGATATATTGTCCACCGCGATTTCCACCGTCTTGTGCGCAATCAACAGCGGCACATCGCCGACGATATCGATGGTCGGGTCGTTGGGCGCGTCGGTGGACGGATCATCCGAGGGCACCTCCTCAAAGGCACCGCTGCCGGCGCCGGCGCCGTTGACGAAACCCTGGTTGGAAATAATCGTGCCGTCATTGACATCGTTGATGGTCACATCGAAGCCGACTACCAGCGCCGCAGCGCCGCCGGCTGCCGCACCGACAACCCCTTCCGCCTCGCCGGGAGAACTGATCGGGAGGCCGGAAGCCAGCGGCGTAGTGCCGCCGACATCGCCGACTGCCGTGCCGTTCAGTGTCGTGGTACCAGCCACATAGGTGGTGTTGGCCGGTACCTGGTCGCGCAACAGCGCGTCGACAATATTTTCATTGCCGATGTTTTCCACGCGGATGCTGTAGCGCAGAGTATCGCCGGGCATCAACAAATCGGCGTCGCCGGTAATATCCACGGAGGTCTTCTGCACCACCAGCTGCGGCGCTGAATCGATGATGACCCGGGTCGGATCCTCATCGCCGGCCACATCCGGATCGTCGGCGCCGTTGATATTCGGGTCGTCACTGTCCTGTAGCAGCTGGCCGGGCAGCCGCACCTGGGCCTGGTTCAGGACCGCAGTGCCGCTGTCGATCACTGCCGCCAGAGTCACTTCGTAGGTGACTTCCAGGCTGCCGCCAGCCGCCAGGCTCAGGTCACTCAGGTCCAGCAGACCGCTGTTGTGGGTGCCGCCGTTCGCATCGGAATTATTGGTTCCGCCGCTCACGACGATATTGGCCAGGGATCCCGACTCAAACAGCGGCAGGCTGTTTAGACGACCCAGGTCATCGGTAATCTGGATACCATCCACGTCGACGCTGCTGAGGTTGGTCAGCGTCAAGGTGTAGCGCAATACATCGGTGGGGGCGGCGACACTGGCCGGACTCTGTCCCGCGGTGACATTCTCCACCGTCTTATAGAAGGACACACTCGGCACCGCGGCGCTGACGGTATAGGCGTCCTCGTGGTCGAGGGTACCCGGGGTGCCGTCGGTCGGCGCCGCGCGCGTATACTGGCGCGCATCCGGAGCCGCGCTGTCCCAACTGTGCCAGAGTTCCACGCCGGCGATATTCGTCAGCGTATCGCCATCGACAGTATCCGCATCCAGGTAGGCGTCGTAGCCAATGCGCAGGTGATGGTCCGCCGGGACGGACGCGGCGGCGCCGACGGTGGTCACCGTCAGGGTACAGCTGGCGCCATCGAAGGCGGTATTGAAGTGCTCGCCGGCGTTCAGGGTCGCAACACTACCGCCGCCACCATCGACGATTTCCGCAGTGAAATTCGCCGGCGGTGCCTCGCACATACCGCCCGGGCTGTTGTCCGGCAGTATATCGGTAATGGCAATATCCCAGGCGGGGCCGGTACCGATATTGTGCACGTCCAGGGTAAAGCGACCCGGCAGGCCGGACTGCACGCTGGCGGGGCCGGACTTGGTCATCGTCAACGCAGTCGGCTCGACCACCAGCATATCCGCGGTACTATTGCCCGCACCGCTACCCTGCCCTGCTGCGGTGTTGTCATTCTCGTAGTTGTAACCGTAGGTGGCGCTGTTATTGAACGCCAGTCCGTCCACATTGGGCGGATTGCTGTCGCGCAGGCGCAGGGTTACATCGATCACCACCTGCTCGCCCGGCGGCACATCGATGCCGTTGGCAGTGTCCTCGATCACCAGGTCGGTGCCGGAACCGGTATTGACCGGCGTAAACACCGCACTGCCGGAGACCTTGGCCGCCTCGACAAACACCAGGTCAGCCGCGGATGTATCCAGGTTCATACGGACCTGCACATCGTGCAGTGCCGTGCTCTGCGTCGTTTCCGGAATGGTGATCCGGTAGCGGAAGGGCTCGCCGATGGACGCATGGGGCTGGGTGTTTTCGATCAGCAGCGGTGCCGCATTGGGAGTATTGAACTGCACGCTCTCGACGGCGGTGGGGCCATAGTCCTCGCGCATATCCACTGTGGCAGTGGCGCTGCCCAGCGAAGGCAGGTTGTCATCGTCCAGCGAATAATAGAACTCAACGAAGGCGGCATTCTGCAGGTTCAGGCCCGCACCCAGATTGCTGTCGGCTGTAACCCGATAGACCAGCTCAACTGTTCCGCCAACAGGAACATCACTGAGTTGGTTCCAAACCATTTCACCCGTCGATGGGTCAAAATTAGGGAGCGATGAGACAATCGGACTGCCGTTCACAGAAACAGACTGGACCTGTACTCCGCCCTGGCGCAGACCATGGGGAATGGTATCGCGGAATATCATATCGTAGGCGGGTGCCGAACCATTGTTGGTGATGGTCACCGTGTAGTCGACAGTGTCATTGGGCGCGAGGGTACTGCCGTCCGCCGGGTTGGAACTGATCGCCAGCGCCAGGTTCGGCTGCAGCAGATCCAGCGTCTCGCCGTCGTTGCGGCTCTCTGCACCTGTAGCCGCGTCGAAGCTGAAGTCCACATTATTGGTCAGCGGCGTATTGTTGGCCGGCCAGGGGTGCACATCCCCATTCAGTACCCGCGCGCGGTAGCGGATAACGAATTCGTCGTTGGCCGCGCTGTTGTCGCCAGTGTTGACCAGGTCGGCGACATTCCAGCTTACGGTGGTCGGGCCCACGGCCGGGTCGCCGGCCTGCACCGGCTCGGCAATATCGCCGTGGCTGAAGGGTGCGGTTGCCGCAAACGGAGCGCTGCTGTCGCCGTTGATCGCCAATGTGCCGTCAAACACCATGCCTTGCGGCAATGTATCGGTCATGACCGCATTGGGCGCACTGCCCTCCGGCAGGGAGAGGCGCAGTTCGTATTCGACGAAGTCACCAATCCGCAGCTGCGCGTCACCGGTGCCGTAGCTGTCGTCCAGACGGGTCTTGGCAATGGTGCTGTCGTTGGCGGCGGTGAGCTGCGCTATCTCATCCTTGATAACGTAGTCGTTCAGGGCCGGCAATTCGGAACCGTTGCGCTCGTAGATGCTGCTGTTGTCCTCGTTGAGGCTGGTCCACTCGATACGACCGGTGCCGGAAAGGTCGCTTGCCGCCAGCGTGGTGTCGAGCACCAGGACGTCAAATACCAGCTGACTGCTGCTGCCCGCTGCAATATCCAGGTCGCTGTTGCTGCGGTTCCAGTCCAGGGTCTGCGCGGTGTTGGTGCCGTCACCGGCCACTGCGGGGTCTGCGATAGCGCTGCCGCCGAAAGTGGCGCTGCCGGAAACGTATTCCAGCCCCATGGTCAGCTGTTCGCTGACGACCAGGTCCAGTGCATCGGAACTATCTGCACTGCCAGCCTCGCTCAGATCTAGGGTAAATCGCAGGATATCGCCTGCATCCGGGGCGTCACCCGGGCTGGTCTGGTTATCGAGAGTTTTCGCCAGACTGAGCTGTGGCTCGACAATGGTCAGGTTCGGCGCTGTGCCATTACCGCCATCCTGCGCGGCACCACCATCGACAGTCGCGTAGGTGTAACTGGCAACATTTTCGAAGCCGCGACCAGCCTGCGAGATGGAACTGTTGGCGACACGCGCGCGAATCTCGATCTGTACGCGAGTACCTGCCGGAATCAGATCGATACGCAGGTCCAGGTCGTTGCCGCTGGAATTGGAGTCATCAATAGAGAAATTGTTCGCACTCACATCCTGGACACTGATCAGCTCCAGGCTCGGATCCAACGTATCCGTGACCGCGATATCGTAAATTGCGGAACTGGTATCGGTGGCCGGCACCATCAACTGGTAGACCACTTCTTCACCCACGGCCGCAGTGCCGTCCGCCGGCTGCAGCAGTAATTTCTGCAGTGGATCGACGCTGGTGGGCGCAGTAGACATCTGGAAACCGGTACCGAGATTAACCGGGCCGTACTGCTGGCCACTGGAGGCCGGCAGAGACCAGTACTCATCCACAATAAAGGAGTTGAACCAGGTCTGGCCGCCGCCAACATCGGTATGGAAGCCAATATCGTAGTCAATATCCAGACAGGCACCGACGGCGATCGGAGTGCTGAATTGGAACAGCATATCGCCGCCGCGGACCGCCGGCGCCGTGTAGGTGTAGTCAGTGCCGGCGGCGAGTGGATTGCCGTCGACAGAAATCTGCACATTGGCGATGGAAGTTTCGTCCATCTGCGTTGCCAGATCATCAGTCAACGACAGATCGTAGGCAGGTGCCAGGCCAGAGTTACAGGCGTGCAGGGTGAACTGCATTACGTCTCCGGCCAGGTCGGTCACGACATAGGGGCTGGCCTTGCCGTTGCGCTCAGTTTTACTCAGGCCGTCGATCACCGGTTGCAGCACGGTGATGGTCGCATCGTCCTGCAGTGTCGACGCGGCGCCGGTGTAGCTCAGGCTGGCGGTGTTGGTCAGGGTCGCGCTGGGCGCGGCAATACCGGAATCTTCGGTAACTGTCGCCGTATACTCGACAATAAACGCGTTGGTGTTGCCGAACTCGCTGGTGATATCGCCCAGATCCCAGGTAACGGTACCAGTGGTACCCGCTGTCGGCACGCTGTTGGCCGAGTAGGTAAAGCCGTTCAGGCTGTCGCTGTAGGGGGCAGCATTATCGCCGTTGACGCTGAGCACCGATTCGAAGGTCAGGCCCGGTGGCAGCTGGTCACTGATGATGACCGCCGGCGTGGTGCCAGACTGCAGATTCAGTTCCAGGCGGTAGGTGACGGTATCCCCCACACGCATCTCGCCGACCGCGGTATCGATATCCGTATCGGCGATCGCATCTTTGACGATACTGGTGTTGTCGACGGTATCGATACTCGCCTCTGCCGGACCAACACAGTAGTCGTCCGGGTCGGTAGTGGTCGGGCAGCCCTCACCATCACGCTCGTAGGCGGTATCGTTGGGACTACTGTTATCCAGCGAGGTCCAGTCCAACATCACGCTGTTGTTGATCGGATTGCCGAATACTCCCATTACCTTTGCGCGATAGGTCAATTCCAAAGTGCCGCCCAGGGGCAGGTCAAGACTGTTATCACCGTTGTCGCGCCCCCATACCAGGGGGCCGGACGGTGCGCCGGCCGGTGTGGCGACAAAGCCTGAAACGGGACTTCCATTCACCGTGGCTGTGGGAGTAGAGCCGTTGTCGAACTGCAGTTCAGGTGGAAGCGTATCGACTAGATTCAGATCGAAAGCGCCGGCGCTGGAGGTGGCGTTGTGAGTGACGGTAATCACATATTCCAGTACGTCGCCACCTACTGGTAGGTTGCCCGGATTGGTGGCATTGCTGACGGCTTTGCCAATGTTCAGCTGCGGCTCGACCGCTGTTACTGCCGCAGTGTTGTCGTTCAGGTTTTCCGTCGCACCACTCTCTCCATGGCTGTAGGAGAGGGTTGCGTCATTCTGTAGGCTGTCACCGGCATCGGTGTCTGTATCATTGTTGATCCGGGCAAAGTAGGTGATGCGAACACGCGGATCCACCGCGCTGCTGGCCGTATCGTTCTCGCTCGCAGTATCTACCGCACCGACATCCCAGGTAGCAGCACCGGTGCTCTCGTCGGTGGGAACAGTTAACAGCGAGCAATCCGGATCACTCGCCGGGGCCGTGGCTCCATTGATGGACTCAATATCCTGGTACTCACAACTGACCGGATAGTTTGCATCATCGGTATTCAGCACATAGCTTACCGAGCCCGCATTCAGCTGGTCGACGATGTTTACATTCTGGCTGACACCCTCCGGTAATTGGATTTCCAGCTGGAACTGCTTGTGTGCACCGATGGTGGGCACCACAGACGGGTCCAGATCGGTCTTGCTGAATACCAGTGGCAGCACTTCGGTCTGTGCCGCGGCATTGGTTTCGTAGTCGTTGATACTTCCAGGTTGCGGATCCGCTTCACCGGGCAGCTGGCCATTGCGCATGCCCTCGGCGGCGCCGTCGGTGCCAATGCTGTTGGAACTGTTGAGCGCTACATCCTGACCGGGCAGCGACTGCCAGCGGGCCTGAATAGTGTTGTCGAGAATTTCCTGTGGCTCTACGTCCTGATCTACCTGTACCTCAAAGGTGAAGGACTTGGTCTCGCCGGGCGCGATTACATAATCGCTGTTGGCACGGTTCCAGCTGAATATCGGAGCATTGGCGCCGACAGTCGTCGTATCAATATTATCAGGCGGATCAGTACCCGCAACGCCCGAGGCCTGCAGGAAGGTCAGTTTCTTGCCGCTGAGATCGTCCAGCACCTGAAGATTGTAAGCGTTGGCGGTACCGGTGTTTTCCGCGGTAACGGTGATCGTGAGAATATCGTCCGCATCGCTGTTGGTGACGGCAAAGGATTTGCTCAGGACGATAACCGGCTCGGTAACCTGAACCTCCACCTGGCCATAATCGAGACTGTGATCATTGTTGCCTTCGTCGCGCCATTCCAGGGTGGCATTGGTTGCCGGTCGGCCATTGATCAGGGAAGTGCCGTCATTATTGGCGGTACTGTTCTGCACCCGGGCAATAAAGGTGAGCTCGAATGTGAAGCGGTTCGAATCCCGGTCAGATGACGGATTGGTGAGCACCACATCGCCAAATGCCCAACGCACCTGGTTGTCGGTACAAGTGGGCGCAACATCGCCCACATCGGTGAGGTCCGGGCGCTTGAACCCGGCGGCACTCCAGGGTGCGTCGTTGCTCAGGTCGATGGTGGGTGCATCCGCACAAATCAGGCCCGACGGTAAATCGTCGGTGACCGTGAGATTGCGTAATTGGGCCACCGGCAGCTCGGCGGTCAGCGTGTATTCGATTTCCTCACCGATTTTGACCGGCTGGGTGCCGCTGCCCACCAAAGGTGTTTCCGACAGGGCGGTGATGGTCTTCGGCTCGGTGGTCGGTTCAGTGAAAGTCAGCGAGGCTTCGGCTTCGGTATTCGCATCACCGGACGCCGGATAGGTGCGCGCACCACCCAGCTCTCCGCTGCCCGGCGTGACGACGGTCTGATTTCCATGATCATTGCCACTGCCTTCCAGCGAATCGTAGTAGGTCACGACGACGGTATTGGTCAGCGTCTCGGATGGGGCGATGCGATCGTCAGGGTTCACCCGGTAATAGAGGTGCAGACTGGCACCCGCCTCCAGCCGACGCAGTCCGGTACCGTCTACGCCCTGGTCGTGGGAAAAGGTGATGACAGTGTCATTGCCATCATTCATGACATTACCGACGATGACACCTTCACCGCCAGCTTCGTCCACGACGCCATCGCCATCGTTATCAATGCCGTCGCTATCGAGATCCTCGATATAAAGTAAATCCGGCAGGGTATCTACCACCGTCAGATCGTAAACTGGCGGACGCGGGTGACCGCCCGCTGTATCCTCACTACTGACGGTAAGACGATAGATGTAGTCGTTGGTGGTGACAGCGCCCACATAGTCAGCGGTCCATCCGGCGCCGCAGGCTCCGGTCGCGGCGTTAAAATCAGAGACATCACAGATTTCCTTGACCACTTCGATCAGCGGTTCTGTAACGACTACATCGACGCGACGGATGGGCTCGTTGGGGTAGCCCACGGTGGTACCTTCCGACAGGGCCGGTTCACGACCCACCTGGCCGTTGCCGAAACGGTAGTATTCACGTTCACCGGTGTTGTTGTTGACAAAGGTGGCACCAAAGGTAGAGTCCAACACATTGGCGCTATTATCGCCGTGGACGTTCGGTGCAACCCTGTCATTCTGCACCTTGTTGAGCAGACGGCTGGTGGAATTGATGGTGAACCATTGATCAATATCCACGACATAATCGCTGTAGAGGTCACCGGGATCACTGCTGGTCTCGCTGCCGGTAAAGCGCCAACCAAAAGGACTGAATTCATTCAGGGGTGTCGTGGCCGGATCGTTGGGAGCCTGTGTAGCACCGGCGATTTGTGCTGTTACCAGTGGCGCAGTGCTTGAAATATAACTCTGACCATTCGGAATCTGATCCAGAACCTGGATATCGCGTACACCGATAAAGTTGAAGCCTCGGGACTCGAAACCAAACCAGCCACCGGTCTGGATACGGACGGTACATTCCTCACCGATCTGCACGTGCTCTGCAGGCTTGGCCTGACCGGGGAAAGTATTTGCCGACGCGCGGCTGACGTCAGCGGTGTTTTCATTACAGATGCCCAGATCCGGCACCCCGCCGTAATTGCCGGAATCGGTGTCACCCGCAGTCACCTGATCTTTTTTCAGGTTAAAGCCGATACCCCGCGACCAGTGCGCATCCAGTGAATAGAGGTTGCCGCGATCCACCTCTCCATCAGTGCGGGTATTGCCCACGCTGCCCGGGGCCGGGAACCACAACGGATTGCCATTGGTGATCGCAGTGGGATCGTTGACAGTAACCGAAGAAATGCTGCGGTTACCGCCGTTGTTGACCTGGCCCACGCCGACATTATTGACGCTGACCTGAGTCGCCGCGATGGTAAAATCGCTGAGCGTGAAGATTTCCCCCACAACATCGGCACGGAAGGTCAGGTCGTCGGCGGCGATACCGGCCGGGTCCGTGGTTTTGTTGACCTCAAACTCGAAGGTAGCGCTGGCACCCGCCGCAAGTGCCGCGTTAAATGGCACTCCATTGGGCTGACACTGGTAAACGGTGCCATTGGTGGGCAACGGCATGTGCAAATTGGTCAGCGAATCCGGTGGAGGATTGACCACCCAGACCTTGTAGGGGTCCGGCTGGGGTACGGGCGATCCGACCACGCTCGTTGGAGAACAACTGAAGCCCATCGGCGGCGTGGCATTGACTACATTAATCGTGGCCCCGAAACTGATAAAGGCTCGGAAGTTCCGCGCCTCATCACCGCCGTTGTTGGTCAGGGTGACCGACAGGGGCGTCGTCTGGCTGCGATCGTCGGTGAGGATGAACGTGGGCTGGTTGATGCTGATATCCAGCTCTTCCGGGTCGAAATCCACCGGTACGCCAGTATCCGTGGCGGCAAAGGTATTATTCTGGCCATTGCCGGTCATGGTGGATTGCAGCACGCCCTGGGCATCACAAAGCGTTTTGATCCGCATTACCAGGGTGTTGTTTAAACTGGAAAATCCGCTCAGGTCCGGATCGGTCTTCTCTCCGGGGCGCTGGTACAGGCTTGTGCTGGGATCTTCTTGTTGCACGTCCAGGTCGGCGGCGCGGTCGAAATAATCCGCCTCCTTCATCACCACCGCGAAGCGGATAACGACCACATCGCCGTGGCGCATCAGGCCGGTGCTCTCCTCGACCTGGTCGTTATCCGAATCTGTGGTGCTACTGGTCAGCTTGAATTGCGGCTGGGAGTTATTGAGATAACTGGTGGTGTCACTGGTGTTCCCCGGAATAGTGCCCTGGGCATTAACCCACTCCAACTGGTCCACACGTCCCTCATAAGCCCCATAGAGAGAATAGGCATTTTCGATAGTGGGCTCAAAGCTGGGGTCCACCACATACTCATCCGGCAGCACATCGCGCAAATGCCAGGCCATGCTCGGGTCGAACCAGACGGTACCTCTGCCCTCGTTGCGCAGGGTGACGGTCATCAGGCCGCGCATGCCCACCGGGCCGGTACCGGTAATACCGGTCAGTTGCCGCTCCACGCGTAGGGCGTTGGTGCCGCTGCCCAGGCCGTAGTAGGTATCCAGTCGCGCAGTTTCCGACTGGTTGGAATCGATACCACCGGGTGGCGTCTGCACCGCACAGCCAAACTCCACATCGCTGAAAGTATTGGTCAGCCGGCCAGAGGCACAGGAACCGTCGTCGTGGATCTTGCCGACCACATAGAGGTTGATATTGCCACCCTGGCGAATATCGATGGCATCGTTGGCAGTGCCGGGGTTCACCGCGTTCACGGTGCCCGCATAGGGGTTGGGAATGTTGTCGTTATGGCCGAAGGGCGCATCCACATCCCAGTTGGCCAGGACGGTGCCAGTGGCAGCGTCTGTAGCCACACAGTTGGATCCCAAAGGCAGGGCGCCATTATTGGCTGCGACTGCATCGGCTGCCGCGGCCGTCGGGCAGACATAGTTTGCATCCATCACGTCGGCGCGGCTCAGCAGGTCGTCGATACGCAGATCCTGCAGAGGCGCGTCACCGGTGTTGCGGATGTTGATCCGCCAGACGACGTCATCGTCGTTGTGACCGAAGACCTGATCACTGCGGGTGCCCTCGCGCTGGCCACTGTCGTAGTTCCAGCCCTGCTTGTTCAGAGCGATTCCCGGCTCGCGGATATCCACAGTGCCGGTATCCTGGTTAGCGGGGCGACTGTAGTTCTGCCAGAAATTGGTGGGCGGGTTGTCGGCATCTCCGGGAAAGTTGTCGTACCAACCGTTATTCCGCCAGTTATAGCGGAGGCCGGGATCATCTTCACAACCATCCCGCATGGTGTAGTTGATCGTGGCAGTGGCCAGGGGGGTTGTTCCGTAGAGAGATTCCGGGCTGTTGGTCGGGCGGCGGTGCACCGGAATGCGCACAGTAACAGTCCGACCCGGGGCCAGATCCGACATATTGCTGATAGTGACAGTGCTGGAGCCACTGACACTGCCGCCCAGCGGCAGCGTAGGTGCAACACCGGTATATCGTTCCAGCCCGTTAGTCAGGGCGATGGTGAGGCCGTTACTGCCAAAATCCAGTGCCGGGTTTTGCGAACCGTAATCAGGGTTGCGCCGGCTCTGGGTGACATCGTACCAAGCCGGGCCACCGGGGCCGGGAGGGTTATACCATACCTGAGTTACTCGAGTTTCATAGGGTTCATCACCGTCCGGCGCATTGGTACCGGCCCGGTAAGGGTTGGTGATTTGCACCTCCACAAACCCGTAGCCACAGAGTTCACAGTAGCCATTTTGTACGGTCACCAGGTTTGTAGGCGGGTTTTGCTCACCGACCACACAGATATCACCGTAGGCCGCCCAGGCGCTCCCGGATACCATCAAAAGCAGCAGGGCCGAAATCAACCGCCCAAATGCAACCAGCGGCATCTGCCGGCGGGTAAGCACCAAGCCAACAAGCGCATTCTTCCAAGATTTCCGTCCAGTTACTTCCGACATCATCGCCACTTATCAGCCGCCACTCTCGATTGAAACTCCTGTTTGCAGCACCCTCTGGTGCCGCTACCGGGTAGACACTCCCCGGTGGGCGAACTTTAGTCAGACGGCGGGTTTGGGGCCGTGAAGCAGGTCATAAATAGGGGTTTGGCAGGGAACTTTTTTAAGGTTTGCCAAGTAGTTCTCAGGGGAACTTGAGGTGGATTATTAAGTGACGGGTAGGAGTGAGTGGGGCGGGGGCTGGGCCGCTCTGGAGTGGTGGGTCGCTCCTCACCCTTTTGCAGGGTTGGAGTGGACTGCAAGACCGATCGCGGCCATGGGCCGCTCCTGCAGTTAGCCCTCCCCCCAGAGCGGGGGGGGCCCGGGGCGGGACTAGGGCGCCGGCAGGGAGGCGAGCGGGGAGGGAAAGGTGGTGG
>NZ_JACZFR010000023.1 GCF_014904815.1 Microbulbifer taiwanensis | reverse complement strand
CCCTGGCCCCCCCCTGTCTGTCCCCCCCCCCCCGGGGGGGGGGGCGGCCCGGTGCGGCACTAGGCCGCAGGCAGGAAGTCGATCGGGTAGAGAATGGTGATGGTCGGCACACCGGCCTTGGCACCGAAGTTGAACCGCTTCACCCGCATCAGGATCTTGGTGTTCAGCGCCGGCGAATCCATATCGCTGGACTCGACCTTGGCCAGGGATACGGAGCCGTCCGGTTCGATGGTGATCTTCAGGACCATCTTGCCCTGCAGCGCCGGGTTGTTGCGCAGTTCGCGGTTGTAGATGCGATACAGCGCGGCCTTGTAGCGGTCGAAAACGATCTGGATCTCCTCGTCGGTACGGGACGGGCCCACACCATCACTGAGCGGCCGGTCCTCGCCGGCAAAGTCACCCTCGGTACCGATGGAGCTCTCCACCCGGGAGAAGGCCACGCCAGCCAGCGCCGTACCGGTACCACCCGCGTTGCGGCTGAGTTCGGCGGTATTGATACCACCACTGCCGGCTTTAGCGGCCGCAGTGATAAGGGAACGCTGACTGCGGTTCTCCTTCTTGCCCGCGGTGCTGAGCTGGGTCTGCTGGCCGAGACGGTTGTCCAGGTCGTCCTCGATCAGATCCTGGAAATTGTCCTTGAAGGCCAGAACTCCCGCGCGCTCGGCTTTCTTGCGCGCATCCTTTTTCTCCGCCTTGGTCGGCTTGGGATCCTGCTTGGCCACCTGCTGCTTGGGCTCGGGCTTCTTCTCCTCGCTCTTCGGCTTGGGCTTCTCCGGCTCCGGCGGCGGCTTGGGCTTGGTCTTCTTCTCGATCACCAGCTTGGCCAGGCGCTCGGGAATCTCCACCACTTCATCCTTGTCCGGCTCGGGCAGGGTCCACAGCGGCACCATATAGCCGAGAAAAAGCGCTATCAGCAGTGAGGCGAACAAACAGCGGCGGAAGCGACGCTCGTCTTCGCCCTGGGTGTGCCAGGGCATCACCATGGGCCGGTATTCCGGCGTTTCGAACTCGCGCGTTACCTCGAACTCGAAGCGGGATTCTTCCTGCTCGCGGCGCAGGTTCTCGGCGCGCTCGTCCAGCGCGAAGATCTCATCCTCGCAATCCTCGACCTTCTCGCACACCCTGCGACGGCGCTCCAGCAGGAGATCGAGATTCGCATTGTAGATACTGACCGTATGCTGGATGCGGCGAATGACTACCTTGGACGAGTCCTCGCGGTAGTCTTCCGCCCAGAAGAGTTCACCTGCACCGGCTTCTTCCAGCCTGTTGAGACGGTCCGAAATCTCGTCGAGCAGCTGGTGCTTGCTCCCGTCCTTGCGCAGCTCATCCAGTTTGGCATCGATCTCCCGCTGCTCGCCCTCGAGCAGGTGCAGGCGCCGGCGAACCGATTCCAGCTCGCCGCTGACCGCTTGCTGTAGTTGAAGAAAATTACTCACAAACTTCCATTAACCTTGAGATGCTTTCTGAATGACCGCCAGGGAAACTTTGGTGTAGCCCGCATCTGTACAGCTGGACATCACTTTCTTGAGCAAGCTGAACGGAATGGTCCTGTCGGCGAGAATATTCACTTCCGGCGGCAGCTGCTCCTGTAGCTCGCCCTCGGTGGCGCCCTCTTCTCCAGCCACCGCTGCAGCGTCATCCGCATTGGCAACGAGCAGCGCCTTGTCCAATTCTGCGATCATCGCCTGCTTGATGGCCTCGATAATGTTTTCCTCACTGCTGAGCACTTCTTCGGTGGCAATGACCGAGGTGGATTCAACGAGTATTTCCTTGTCCGTCACCATCAGGGTTACAGTTTCCCGCGGCTTGGTCTCCACCACCGAGTCAGGCAGGGTAATCGCCTTTGGAGGCTCCAGCGCTTCGTTGCTGGAGGTGTTGGTCAGCAGGAAGAACACCAGGATGGTGAATACATCCATCAGCGAAGTCAGGTTCATCCCCGAAGTTTTCTTGCGCTTGTGGCTCCGCGCCATGCGCTTCATGCGTCGGCTTTCACGCTTCACGGCGCATCTCCTATGGATATATCCGGGAAAAGTACAACGTGCTCAACGGCCTCCGGGTCATCGGGATCACTGCCTTCCTCACGCACATCGACCCCGCGCACGGCATCCATCACACCGACCAGGTGCTCATAGGCAATATCCGGTTCCATCAGCAGGATGGAATCGGTTTTTTCCGGGTAGCTGCCTTTGATCTGGAGCAGAAAGCGGCCCAACTTATTCAGGTCGTATACCTCTTCGGTGGGAAGCACCACCAGCCCTTCCGGCTCTGCTGCTTCGGCAGCATCCGCCGGCGTCTCGGCCCCTTCGCCCGGCTCGGCCACATTCAGGTTTGCAAAGCGCGCGATCACCTTCTCGCCGTCGCTGATTTCCAGAGCGTCCTTGCGTACCACCACTTCCACGGTAACCTGGGGGTCGTCCGGAGCGCCGCCACCG
Organism: Microbulbifer taiwanensis; assembly: GCF_014904815.1. Lineage (GTDB taxonomy): Bacteria > Pseudomonadota > Gammaproteobacteria > Pseudomonadales > Cellvibrionaceae > Microbulbifer > Microbulbifer taiwanensis. Next base: position 65,888 of record NZ_JACZFR010000023.1, on the reverse strand, counting down.
GCACCACTCGGCATATTCAGTTCCAGGATGGTGACCCGCGAGAAGACCGCCGACACCAGCAGGAAGGGCACCAGCACCACCATCAGGTTCAGGAAGGCGGTGATATCCAGCTCCGGAGCTTCTTTGTTTCTCCCTTGGCGCCGCCTTCTCATTACACTTTTTCCACTTGCTGGTCTTCGGCAGCTTCAGTTGCAGTGGATTCCCCCGTCGGACTCTCATCGATGGAAGCGTTGTCGACATCTGCATCCGCAGTGGAAGACTCATCGTCTTCTTTAGCATCCGTAGCCGGGGCAGCGTCGATTTCGTGGCGACGGCGGGTGGAGGTGGAGATCAGGTTCAGCGCCTTGACCGAGGCCATTTCCAGGCTGTCGATGATTTCGCCGGTCAAGGAGTTAAGCAGCGCGTGCACGATCAGCAGGGGGATACCAGTCATCAGGCCGAAGGCGGTGGTGTTCATGGCGACGGAAATACTGGCAGACAGCAGGTCGGCCTTCTCCGCCGGATTGGCATTGGCCACCGCAGTAAAGGCCTCGATCAGGCCCATGATGGTACCCAGCAGGCCGAGCAGAGTGGCGATATTGGAGAAGAGGGCCACATAGGGCGTGCGTTTTTCGAGCTGCGGAATAATTTCCATCATGCTCTCTTCCATCGCGATCTCGATATCCTCACGACGACGCACCGTGCCCTGGCGAGCGAGCCCCATGGACAGCAGCTTGCTGACGCTGGAGTTGTCCTGCTTGACCAGGTTCCGCGCGCGGTCGAAATCGCCGGAGGCCAATACCGGCTGCAGCTTGTCCCACATGGCGCGGTTGGTATGGCGCTCGTAGATCAGGCGGATATAGCGCTCTGTCGCCACCGCGATACCCAGGGCGGCCACCACCAGAATGGGATACATGAAAGTACCACCTGTCTGGAAGAACGCGATTACGCTATTGAAAAAGTCCATTACAAACCCTCTTAGAAAATACTGCGGTAATTTGTGTCAATAAATCGATTCAGAATGCCAGGCTCAGTCGCCGGACAGACTCAACTCGTAAAAATCCAGCTCGCGCATAAAAACTTCTTTGTCCAGGGGCTTCAGCTTGTCATCCATCAGGCTGGAGACAAGGTCGCTCTCGACACCCACTTCGGAGCTCTTCCATGGCACTATGTAGAGCGACTTGGGCGCTTCCTTATTGCCGATAATCGAGATGCCCGACAGCTCCTTGACCTGGTTATCCACTTTTTTCTCTTCTGCCTTTTCGGTCTGTGCTCCTGCGACAGAAGCTGACAGCCAGAGAGAAATAGCCAGTGAGATGGCGACTTTGAAATTCAATGATTTCATTGCCCCGCCCTCCTTTTGAGATCGGCCATCCAGATGGCGACGTCTTTGTCGTCCGGATCCAGACTCAGGTACTGCTCGAATTGTGCCAGAGCGCACTGGAGATCTTGCAGATAGAGATCACACAATATGCCGAGATTTTTCACCAGCGGCAGGTAATCTGGATTTTTTGCCAGTGCATTCACATAAATTTTCCTGGCTTCGGCGAAGCGGCCCTGCTTGCGATACAGAACCGCCAGCTCGTTGGTCGCCACCGCGTGCTGCGGATCAATCTCCAGCGCCTGCAGGAATGCCTCCTCTGCATTTTTCTCGTCGCCACTCTTGTAATGGGCGATACCGAGATTGATGTAAGGCGCCGGCAGCCGCTTTTCGCGCTCCACAACTGACTGCAGTAGCTCTATTGCAGCAGTAAAATTTTCCTCGCGCAGATACTCCAGAGAGCGCTCAAAGTCCCGGTTGATACTGCCGGACACGCGCACCGAGGAGTAATCGGAGACCCTGCCGCCACCTGTCGGCGTGCTGGCACAGGAGGCCAGCAGCAGAGACAGCGACAGCACCGCCAGTTTTTTCAGTAACTCTCCCCCGGAAAATACCCTCATGTTCCTTTACCCCTCACCGCCGGAAAGCGTACTGCCGGCACTGGCCTGCTCCGCCGCTGGTGCCATAGGCACTATGCTCTGCAAGTAATCGCCGGCCTCTTCTGCCCGCGCATAGCGCGCCGGCACCAGGCCGGCGAGCTTGCCGATACTCCTGTCTATCCAGGCGTTGTAGATGCCGACGCCCAGCAGTTCGACATTCTTTTCGTGAACCGAGATAGCCTTTTCCTCGAACGGGTAGATCTGCTCTTCCAGCGCCAACTCATACTCCTCGAGTTCCAGCGCGCTCAGATTGGTGGGTCGCTCCGATTCCTTCAGCGACTGACTGAAATGTAAGTAGATTTCCGCCAGGTAAAAGGTCGCAGCCGCGGTCACATCCGCAACCTGGTAATCGATCAGGTCAGAATAGACACTGATGGCGGCCTTCATGCGCCGGCGCTTCTCATTCAGGTTACGCTCGAGCGGCGCGACCAGGCGAACCTGGGTAAAGGCATCGAAACTGGGTTCGGCCAGCAACAGCGCCGCATTGCCTGCCAGGTAGCGGGTGCGGTCGTTGCGCGCATTACCGCCGCGCAGCTCTATGCGCACCATTTCCCGCAGCTCATCCAGATAGCGCTTATGCTCCCCGGACGCCTTGTACAGATCGGCGATTTTCTGTCGTGTTTCCAGCGCCGGCTCCATCGGGCTGGGGAAGAGCTTCACGTAGCGGCGCAACACTTTCAGGGCTTTATCATTGTCTTTGGCTGCGCCGTAGAGATCGGCAGCCTGGGTGAGCGCCTCGCGGCGAACATCGTCATCATCCGACTCCCGCTCTATGCGCTCGAATTCCGCCGCCGCCAGTAACAGTTCGCCACTCTCCTGGTAGACCACGGCGAGCTTCTTGGTGACATCCTTGATCAGCTTGTGTTGCGGAAAATTCTGGCGGAAGCCGTTCAACACCGTCGCCGCCTGTGTCCAGTCCTGCAGCACAATCAGCGAGGCCGCTGCATCGTACTCGGCAGTTGCCAGTAGGCTGGCTCCGGGAGCCGCCTTGCGAATGCGCAGGAAGTGACTGGCCGCGGTGGAGTGGTCCTCCTGCTTGCGTGCCAGATCGCCCTGCTGGTAAATGGATGCCGCCAGGTTATCTACCAGGCCACTCCTGTCCTTGGCGTCCACCGCGGTCAGCACCAGGGCCTCGCCGTAAGCGGCTTCGGCATCGACGAAGGCCTCCGTATCGAAGGAGGCGTGGGCCACCAGCATCCACGCGGAGCGGCGGATCTCCTGTTCCGCAGCAGGGAATTTCTCCAGCAGCTGCCTGCCGTTGTGGATCGTCTGCGGGAAGTCCTTGAGACCATAGAGATCCTCGACCGCGCCCACCATAATCTGCGGCGCCTTACCGTGATCCGGGAAGGTTTCGGCAAAAGTAAGCGAGGAGCGGATGATCTCCCGCAGCAACGGAGCGCGTTGTGTCGCCTCCGCGCTCTTGAAGTTATTCGCAAGGTGCTCGCGATAGGCGTAGACAGCGGCATAGCCGGCCTCGCTGGAGTCCTTGTGCGCGGGATACTCATAGGCTGTGCGCTCATACTCCAGCGCCGCGCCGTGAAAATCGCGGTTTTCCAGCATCAGCCCGGCGAGCTGGTAGTTGATCTCAGGCGCGCGCGGCTTGTCACTGAAGGACTGCAGGTAGCTGCGGTACCAATGGATCGCCTCCCGGTAGTGCTCCGCCTTCTTGTCCTTGAGCTTTTTGTTCTGGTAGGCGGCGTGATAGTGGCCCGCCAGGTCGATCAGGTTGCTCTGCAGGAATTCGACCACTTCGCCGTATTCGTTGATATCGAATACGGACCAGTATTGTGCATTGAGCGCATAGGTAGTGGCGAATTCTTTCTTGGCGTCGAGAACCAGCTTGGGAAAGCCGCCTTTTTTGTAAATCTCGATCACGCGGATGGAGAAATCCGCGGACACCTTGTGCAGCGGATTGAGCTGCACAAAGGCGTTGTAAGACTCGGCCGCGTCCTGGTAGCGGCGCTTGTCCAGGTAGTATTCACCCAGGTGACTGTACACCATGGATTCGTACTGGCGCTGGCCGTTGCGGGAGAAATAGTCCGCGATCGACTCGGCACCACCAAGATAAGAGAAACTCAGGCTGACGACGCGGAAGGTGTCCTCGACATGCTTGCGCTCGACGTCATTGGTCTGCTGCTCGAAATCGTAGCCCTGGGAGACCTTGTAATCGAGCATGGCGACATAGTCGTTCAGCGCCATCTCGTACATTTCCTGCTTGAACAGGGACCAGCCGCGCTTGTATAGCGCCAGCTCATAGAAACTGGAACCGACACCTATTCCGATGACCTTGCCGTAGGCCTCCTCCGCATCCAGGTATTTCTTGCGCGTGAAATAGTATTCGCCGAGGCGGAAATAGGATTCGTCGATATGTCGTGAATCCGGATACTTGGCTACCAGTTGCCGCAACACGTCCACGGCCGCGTCTATCTGCCCGGTTTCCTCGTAGGCGCGGGACAGCTGGTACATCACCTGGTCGTTGCGATCGTACAGCGGGTACTTGGCCAACAGGTCCCGGTACAGGCCGATGGCCTCACGCGCATTGGCGGACAGCATTGCGTCGGGGTTGTCTCCCGGCATTTCCAGCACTGTTTCGTCCGCGGCGATATCGATACTGGCGCTGGCGCGGGCCTCGAAATCCCGATCCGACTCCTGTCCGCTGCTGGCTATGCTGCTCGCTGAAGCGGCCTGCGCGGTAGCCAGGGGCGCACTGGCGCGGGTTGGCGCATCCAGTCTGTTCGCCTGCTCGCTGCTTTCCGCATCGATGGCAACCACCGCACCGCTGCCCGCCGCCGCACTGACAGCCCCGTCAAAGGCCGCATCTTCAGCCCGGTGCGCCTGTTTTATCTTCAGATCGGCTATGCGCCGCATCGCCTCCGGTGTCAGGCTGGTTTCCGGTGTCTCCTGCAGATACTTCTGGTAACTGGCCAGGGCCTTCTCCAGGCTGCCGTCGATATACTCCTCTTTGATCTCGATATCGACTTTCTGCAGGCTGCCGATGGTCTTGCCGCTATTGACCGCGCAGGCGTTAAGCAGCAGTGCCATGGAGGCAGCGGTGGCACAGCGCCGCACCACGACGGCATTCATCGGGGCGCGCTCGTTAAAGGGCTTCACTGTTCACCCCCGTCTTTCTGCGGCGCTTCAAGTTCCGGCGGGTTGTCCTGCGGCAGCGGCTCTGGCTGGTTGGCGCGGTGCTGTTCTACCTTCATCTGGTCGGCGCGCTCTTCCTGCAGTTCGTTGGCGCGATCGAAGCTGTCCGCCAGGGCGAAACGGGCTTTGATCTGGTAGCTCTCCAATTGTGTGCGGCGGCGGTCCAGTTCATTGACCGCGAGGGTTTCCAGCATATTGCCCTGCCGTGCCATCAGCGTATCCAACCGCCCCTGGGTGTTCTGAATCTGGGCGCGCAGGCGGCGAATGGTGTCGTTGTAGCCGATGTAGCTGTGCGTAGCCGCCTGGCGACTGCGCACGTAGGATTGATAGACAGTCTGCAGCTGCTCAATTTCTGCATTCAATTCCTGCAGGTGCTTGTAGGCTTCCGTCAGGCGATGGTCGTACTCTGTTGCCAGGCGCCAGTCGAGCACACCATCGAGACGTGCAACCCGCCGTTGCGTGGCCGCGGTAAAACCGCCCGGACTTTTTGCCATCAGCTTGCGCAGGCTTTGCAGCTGCAGGCGCGCCTCCTGTTCTTCGGCTTTCGCCAGGTGCTCGGGGCGGCGGGTGACCAGCATCTGTTCTATGCGGCTGGCAAACCGGTCGCGCTGCTCTATGCGCAGCTTGATGCGCGCGTCCAGCTCGCGGAACCTCTTATCCAGGCCCGGCAGCAGCGGTTCGTAGTAGGCGCGGCGCAATTCGATAATGTCTTCGTAGGCCGACAGGCTGTCGAGCCACTCTTCGTTGCGTTCGAACAGGTCATTGAGATCGCGGTAATTGCGCAGGAATTCCTGATAGTCGTTGGACGCCATCAGGTCGAGCAGGTAGTGGGTTTCCGGCGCGTCGGGCAGTTTGCGCAGTGCCACCACCCAGTTTTTCACCTGGGCGGCCTCCTTGCGGCGCAGCGCCTCGAGAAATTTCCCCTCGCGAATACTCTTGATAGATGCGCTCAGGGTGTCGATTTCATTGCCGAAAGACTCCAGCGCGCGACCGTAGTTAATCGCCGCGGTACTGTGCACGTCCAATTTGCCGTAGGCATAGGGCACCGCGAGCATCGCCTCGTGCACCGATTCATTGGTGTTCTTGCGATCCTGCAGCAGCTTCCAGGGAACCAGGGCGCGGTCGTAGCGCCCGGCTTTGGCTTCCACCCAGCCGGCGCCGAGCAGGGCGCGGTTGGAAAAGGGACCCTCCAGATTCACCCTGTCGAAATAGGGTCTGGCCAGCTCCAGCTGGCCGGCTTCCATCAGGTGCGAGCCCAGCAACAGGTTGGTCTTGTCGTAGAGTGCCTGCCTGGCGGTATCGGAACTGCGGTTTTTGCCCAGGGAGGTCAATTCGAGGATACCGCGCTCCTCCTGCCCCGACTTGAGCTGCGCAATACCCAGGTTGTACTGCACAAATCCGTCCAGTGACTCCTCGCCTTTCAGGTCCCGCAGCAGTTCCACTGCCTCCTCAAAGCGGCCCAGCTCCATGTAAACCCGCGCGCGCAGAAACTGCTCCTCGGCGCGCACCCGTTCCGGCACCCGCCCCTCGATCATGTCCAGGGCGTGCAGGGCATTGCTGGGCTGCTGTTTGTGGTAGTGGATTTTCGCCAGGCGATAGGCGGCCTCGTTGCGCACCGGTTGCGGCACATTGCCTTTCAGCACCGCTTCGATGGCGCGACCGGCCTCGCGGTGCATGCGGTAGGAGAGTTCCAGGTCACCGACGGAAAATTCGGCCTGCCCCAGGTGCGCGCTAAAAGGATCGAGTTCCGGCTCATCCAGTCGGCGGTACTGATCCAGCTCGGCATCCAGGTCGACAATGGCGTCGAAAAAATTCTCCTGGTAGGCCTGGAACATGGCCTCGCCGAAGAAGAGATCCTCGAGCTCGTCTTTCCCGTCATCTCCAACTGCGGCGGGGCTGCACAGCAGAGCCAGCGCAGGGACGAATGCCAGCAGCGAAACCGGAACAGCGCCGCGCAATGCAGATACCAGTCGGAGGTACATGGTTACCAGTCCTTGAAATTAATCGCGGACTCTGCCCCGGCAATTTTGATTTCGACAAACTTGGGCCCTACGGCTTTGTCTACCCGGTAGCTGGCATTGGCCCGGTGCTCTTTGCCCGCAGGCGACTTGCCTATAAAGCTCACTTCGAGCGGATGGCTCCCGGTTTGCACATTGCCCGTGTAGATACGTTGTACCCCACCCTTCTGCAGCGCCTCAATTTCGCGGAAGGTATAGAGATGGTGGGCAACGATTTCATCGTTCAGCTTGAGCTGCACCGCCTCCAGGTCAAATAGTTGCGCATCTGCAAAAGAAACAAAAAATGAGACCTGGGTATTGGATGGAAAGAGTAATTTTTCCTCCAGCTGCGTCAGTTCGGCCGTCAGATCGATCACGTCTTTTTTGACATCCTGGATCTGCTCATCGAGACCGCGAATCTCACCGCGACTGACACTTTGCGCATTAACAATACCCGCCAGCAGCAGCAAAATTGTTAACTGTAGAATTCTGACCATATTACCTACCTCTAACCCTACCCCTAACAATGAGCGCCGGCGACGCCACAGCCAGACCCCGACCGTCGGGAAACACCTGTAGACAAGGGACTTTCAGTCAGCGGGATTGTATTGCAATCCGGGTGCGGCCAAATGTGAGACAGGTCAAATCTCAAGCATCCCGGCCCAGCGGTTTTTTCCGCGAACGCGGAGAGAGTTTTAGCGGGAGATAGATTGAGGGGGGTTAATTGCAGCGACATGGCATGCACGACGACCCGAAACAGTGATCGCGTGCGCAGTTAGCCAGCAGGACTTTCCAAAAATGTGAATTGCGTTCGCCAACAGTCACAGGGTCGACACGCACGCTGCAGTCGGGAAGAAGAAGAGATTGTCGCTGCATGTCCGCGGAGTAACCGCACACACGGCAACCGGATTCCGAGGTCGCTCAATGGCAACAAAAAAAGGCACCCGCTTTCGCGAGTGCCTTCTAAAATGGTGCCCAGGGCGGGACTTGAACCCGCACGGCCATAGGCCACTACCCCCTCAAGATAGCGTGTCTACCAATTCCACCACCTGGGCAAAAACTGTTACTGCTGCTCGTCTCCCTCGACCGGGATCTCGCCAGTATCTTCTTCCGTTGCCGGAACCTCCGGAATGTCGCTCGCCTCGGGCTGCGCATCCAGCTGCGGGATGTCATCGCCGTCGATTTGCGGCAATTCGCCCGGCAGCGGTTGCTCAATCGCCTCAGGGATCTGCGGAAGGTCGGCATCGATATCTGTTTCGGCACCCTGCTTGGCCAGCAGAGCCAGGCCGAGACTGGTCACGAAAAACACGGTAGCCATGATGGCGGTCAGGCGCGAGAAGAAGTTACCGCTACCCTGGCTGCCGAATACAGTCTGGGAGGCGCCGGCGCCAAAGGAGGCACCCGCTTCCGCACCCTTGCCCTGCTGCAGCAGAATCAAGCCGATGATACTCAGCGCAGTCAGTATATGTACGATTAAAACCAATTTTTCCATTTTCTGGAAACTCTCTACCGGGGTTCCGTGAACCCGTTATTCAGTATTCTCTAATTCCGCTGCCGGATCAGCGGTCGGCGGCGTGACAAATTCTGCTGAATTCTTCCGCATCCAGCGAGGCTCCACCCACGAGGGCGCCATCTATATCCACCTGGGCAAACAGCGCTTCGGCGTTGGCGGCTTTCACACTGCCTCCGTACAGGATCTGCACCGCGGCACCGGTTTCGCCAAGTTGCTCGCGGATAAATCCATGCACCTGCTGCGCCTGCTCCGGCGTGGCCGTTTTACCGGTACCTATGGCCCAGACCGGCTCGTAGGCGATCACGGCACGACTCCAGACATCATCGCCAGCGGCCTCTGAGACCGCCTGCAACTGGGCGGCAACCACATCCAGCGTGCGCCCCTCTTCCCGCTCCTGCAGGGTTTCCCCCACACACAGGATCGGAATCAACCCGGCCGATTTGGCAGCGACAAACTTGCGCGCCACCAGCGCACTGCTCTCGCCATAGAGGCTGCGACGTTCCGAGTGCCCCACTATCGCATAGCGAACGCTCCAGTCCAGCAGCATATCCGCGGACACCTCGCCGGTATAGGCCCCGGACGACTCTTCACTGAGGCTCTGAGCCCCGGTGGAGAAACCGGCCCCCGCCTTTTCCGCCACCAATGGCAGGTAGGGATAAGGAGGACAGATGACCACCTCGCAGCCAGAGCCCTGCAGATCGAGGGCGGTGAAAAACTGTTCGGCGAACGCTCGGCTGCCGTTCATTTTCCAGTTAGCTGCTACCAGCGGTGTGCGCATGTGTGCTCCTTCAAGGGGCGCAAATCTTAGCGATATTGTCGGGGAATGTAAATGCGGAATGATGAATGATGAATGCGGAATTCGCGGAGTGGCTCACTGCTATCGGGAAGCTTCGCGGCCGCGCCCAAAAATTGGGGGCTGCCTAAGGCTCAATCGCGGCCAGCGGCCGCTCCTACAGCACGGAGTCGGCGCGCGTATTCCGCATTCATCATTCCGCCTTCATCATTCATTCCCAACCCGCTCGACGACAATGGAGATCTGCTTGGCCAGCTGCTCCACCTGTGCGCCATCCCGCCCCTCGACCATGACCCGGATCAGCGGTTCGGTGCCAGACGGGCGCAACAGCACCCGGCCGCTGTCCGCCAGCTGGCCTTCCGCCTCGCTGACCGCGGCCTTTACATCCGCGTGGTCCAGCACCCCGTCGCGATGGGCCAGACGCACATTGATCATATGCTGGGGCAGCATTTTCATGCGCGTCTTCAGCTGGTGCAAGGGCTCGTCAAAGTCACAGACGGCGCGCAACACCTGCAGCGCGGACACTATGCCGTCACCGGTGGTGGTGGCATCGGCACAGATGATATGGCCCGAGGATTCGCCACCCAGGGTCCAGCCGTTGGCGTGCATCTTCTCCAGCACGTAGCGGTCACCCACCTTGGCGCGCTCGAAGGGAATCTTGCGCTCGCGCAGGGCCAGCTCGAAACCATAGTTGCTCATCAGCGTGCCGACCACGCCGTTGCAGCCGCCGAGAAACTGCTGGCGGTGCATGGCGATCATAAACAATAGCTGGTCGCCGTCGATCAGCTCGCCATCCCTGTCGACGAAGAGCACCCGGTCGCCATCGCCATCGAAGGCGATGCCCAGGTCGGCGCCGCGCTCCCGCACTGCCTGTTGCAGCTGCTGGGGCTTGGTGGAGCCGCACTCCAGGTTGATATTGAGACCGTCGGGGCTGACGCCGATGGTGGTGACCTCGGCCCCCTGCTCGCGGAACACCTTGGGCGCTATGTGATAGGTGGCGCCGTTGGCGCAGTCCAGCACTAGTTTGAGCCCATCGAGGGAGAAGCCCCAGGGAGTGGAGGCCTTGCAAAATTCGATATAGCGCGCGGCGGCGTCGTCGATACGCCAGGCCTTGCCCAGATTGGGCGAGGTTGTCATCGGCAGGTCCAGTGCCGCTTCTATCTCCAGCTCCACCTGGTCCGGCAGCTTGCTGCCCTCGGCGCTGAAGAACTTGATGCCGTTGTCCTGGTAAGGGTTGTGGGAAGCGCTGATAACGATGCCCGCCTGAGCGTGGAAGGTGCGCGTCAGGTAGGCGATGGCCGGGGTGGGCATGGGGCCCAACAGGCCCACGTCGACACCGGCATTGATCAATCCCGCTTCCAGTGCCGCCTCGAACATATAGCCGGACACCCGGGTGTCCTTGCCGATCAGGATCCTCGGGCGACCGGGGCGCTTGCTGCCGGCCATGTCACCCAGCACCTTGCCGGCGGCATAGCCGAGGCGCAGCATAAAGTCTGGAGTAATTACCCCCTCACCCACGCGCCCGCGGATGCCGTCAGTGCCAAAATATTGTCTCGCCATTTTTTACTTCTCTCGTTCCTTATTGATGGGCAGGCCGTCGCGCGCCTTTACCCATCATTGACTCGGGTTGTCTACCAACTGCTGCATCTTGAGCACATCCACCGTGGCGGCGACGTCGTGCACGCGCAGAATCCTGGCCCCGCGCTGTGCCGCCAGCATCGCCAGGGCCAGGCTGCCAGGAAGACGCTCGTGCACTTCGCGGTTCAGCAGTCGGCCGACCATCGACTTGCGCGATACCCCCACCAACAGTGGGATATCCGATGGCGACCCATTCCCCAATTTGCCAAAGAAAGCCAGGTTCCGCAGCAGTGCCAGGTGGTGTTCGTCATTTTTGCCGAAGCCAAAACCGGGATCGAAGATGATCCGCTCGCAGTCGATACCCACAGCCCTGCAGGCTTCCATACGATCGAGCAGGTAAGCGCCCACTTCTGCCACCACATCGTCGTAGTGCGGGTCCCGCTGCATATTGCCGGGCTGACCCTGCATATGCATCAGGCACACGGGCAGATCGGTGGCCGCCGCGGCCTCCAGCGCACCCGGGCGCTCCAGGGCGCGCACATCGTTGATCAGGCCGGCGCCGGCCGCAGCCGCTGCGGAAATGACCGCCGGCGTGCTGGTATCGACGGAGACGAGCGCGTCCAGATTGGCATTGATGGCCTCAACTACCGGCACCACCCGCTCCAGCTCCTCCTGCTCGGACACGGGGGCGGCACCGGGGCGGGTGGACTCGCCGCCGACATCGATGATGGCCGCGCCCTCACCCAGCATCTGCTCCGCGCGCCGCAGTGCCAGATCCAGATCCAGGGCACCACTGGCAAAGTAGCTGCCGCCGTCGGAAAAGGAGTCAGGGGTGGTATTGAGAATGCCCATCACGACCGGACGGGTCAGGTCGAGCGAGCGCTTGCCACAGGTAATTTTCATAGACCGATACAAAAAACGGAACGCTGAATGCGGCAGGAGCTATCCCTTTCCACATCCAGCATTCCGCATTCATCTTTCCGTTATTAGTGTCCGTTCAGGGGGCCGCCGACCGGGTTGCCCTTGTCCGCCTCGGCGGCGGCGCGGTCGGTGTCGTCGGCGGAGCCGCTGCCACCGGAACCGAGATCGCTGTCATGCCAGTCACGCGGCGGGCGCACCTTGCGCCGCGCCATCAGGTCATCCACCTGCTCTGCATCCAGGGTCTCGTATTCCATCAGCGCGTCTTTCATCGCCTCGAGAATATCGCGATTCTCCTCCAGCAGTTTCTGCGCGCGGTCGTAGCAGCTGTCGATGATGCGGCGCACTTCGGTGTCGATCTCATTGGAGGTATTGCCAGACACGGGATTGCCGTGACCGGGCTGACCGCTCTCGTCCTCGCCATAGTGCAGCGGGCCCAGCTTCTCGGACAGGCCCCACTTGGTGACCATATTGCGCGCCAGCTCGGTGGCCCGCTCGATATCGTTGGAGGCACCGGTGGTCACACCGTCGAGGCCCAGGGTCATCTCCTCGGCGATACGGCCGCCGAACAGGGAACACAGCTGCGACTCGATAGCGCGTTTGGACAGGCTGTACTTGTCCTCTTCCGGCAGGAACTGGGTAACACCCAAAGCGCGGCCGCGGGGAATGATGGTGACCTTGTGTACCGGGTCGTGCTCCGGCACCAGGCGGCCGATAATCGCGTGACCGGCCTCGTGGTAGGCGGTGTTCACCTTTTCCTTTTCATTCATGACCATGGACTTGCGCTCGGCGCCCATCATGATCTTGTCGCGGGCGCGCTCGAACTCCTCCATGGTCACTACGCGGCGGTTGGCGCGCGCGGCGAACAGGGCTGCCTCGTTGACCAGGTTGGCCAGGTCGGCACCGGAAAAACCCGGCGTGCCGCGGGCAATGGTCTGTGCGGATACCTTATCGTCCACCGGCACCTTGCGCATATGCACCTTGAGAATCTGCTCGCGACCGCGGATATCCGGCAGGCCGACAAACACCTGGCGGTCGAAGCGCCCCGGGCGCAGCAGCGCGTGGTCCAGCACGTCCGGGCGGTTGGTGGCGGCGATGACGATCACGCCCTCGTTGCCCTCAAAACCGTCCATCTCCACCAGCAGCTGGTTGAGTGTCTGTTCGCGCTCGTCGTGACCGCCGCCAACGCCGGCGCCGCGATGGCGACCGACAGCGTCGATCTCGTCGATAAAGATGATGCAGGGCGCCTGCTTCTTGGCCTGTTCGAACATGTCGCGCACGCGGGAGGCACCCACGCCGACAAACATCTCCACGAAGTCGGAACCGGAAATGGAGAAGAAGGGCACCTTGGCCTCGCCGGCGATGGCCTTGGCCAGCAGCGTCTTACCGGTGCCGGGAGGACCCGCCATCAACACGCCACGGGGGATGGCACCGCCCAGGCGCTGGAATTTGGACGGATCACGCAGGAACTCCACCAGTTCCTGTACATCCTCTTTCGCCTCGTCCACGCCCGCCACATCGGCGAAGGTGGTTTTGATCTGGTCCTCGCCCAGCAGGCGCGCCTTGCTCTTGCCGAAGGCCATGGGGCCGGAGCGACCGCCGGCACCGCCCTGCATCTGGCGCATAAAGAACATGAACACGGCGATGATGATCAGAATCGGGAAGCTGGCCACCAGCAGCTGTTGCCAGATACTGGGAGACTCGGGCTCGCGGCCGACGAACTGCACATTACTGCGCACCAGCTCATTGGTCAGCTCGTCGTCGATGATCTGCGGCTGTATGGTCTTGAAGCGGCTGCCGTCGGCCTTCTCACCGGTGATCACCAGCCCGTCCACGAGCACACTCTTCACCTGGCCCGCCTGCACATCCTGCACAAAGTCGGAATAGCTGAGCGCCTCATCCCGTGACTGCGGTTTGAAGTTCTGGAACACCATCAGCAGCACCGCCGCGATGATCAACCACAGTACAAGGTTCTTTGCCATATCGTTCAAAGGGATAGCCCTCTCGCTTTCGCACTCACTTTCGAAATCCATTCACACCAGGCGTCCACACCAGTATAGGCAGGGCACCCCTGTCTCCCGGCGTCACAGGTACGCTTATACCATACAAGGGACAGCGGCCAGAAACGGCCCGGACAATTGTCAGCCCCTGAAGCCCCGCGCCACCACATAGACCTCGCGGGAGCGGGGCCTGGATGCACCGGGCTTGCGGGTCACAACGCTGTTGTAGCTGCCGCGCAGGTCGCGGATCAGCTGGTCGAAACCCTCGCCCTGGAATACCTTGGCGACGAAGGCGCCGCCGGGTTTCAGTACCCGGCTCGCCATATCCACCGCCAGTTCCACCAGGTACATGGAGGCCGGCTGGTCCACGTCACGCACTCCACTCATATTGGGGGCCATATCGGAAATCACAAGGTCCGCCATGTCATCGCCGAGGTGCTCGAGCAACCGGTTCAACACCGACTCCTCGGTAAAGTCCCCCTGCACGAACTCGACCCCGGCCAGGGGATCCATCGGCAGTATGTCGGAGGCCAGCACCCGGCCCTTGTGACCGACCAGTTCCGCCGCCACCTGGGACCAGCCACCGGGCGCCGCACCCAGGTCCACCACCGTCATGCCCGGCTTGAACAGCCGGTCCTTCTTCTGCAGTTCCTGCAGCTTGTAGCTGGCACGGGAGCGGTAGCCCTCCTTCTGGGACTGTTTGACGTACTGGTCGTTGAAATGTTCACGCAGCCAGCGGTGGCTGCTCTTGGATCGGCCCATCGGGTACAATACTTCCTAAATTTTCTCCGTAGGAGCGGCCCATGGCCGCGATCAGTGCCTATAGCCGGCTCCGATCGCGGCCATGGGCCGCTCCTACAATTTATAGGTACCCACATTGTGGGCATGGAGTATTGTATGCCTTTAACCGCCGACCGCAAAAAAGCCCTGCGCACCCTGGGCCACAACCTCAAGCCGGTGGTGACCATCGCCGGCAAGGGCCTGAGCGAGGGGGTCATGGAAGAGCTGGACCGGGCGCTGGAGGATCACGAGCTGATCAAGGTCAAATTGATGATCGCCGACCGCGAACTGCGCCACCAGGTGATCGGCGAACTGTGCCAGCAGAGCGGCGCCGAGCTGGTGCAGGAGATCGGCAAGATTGCACTGATCTACCGCCAGGCCAAGAAACCCAACGCCAGGCTCTCCAATCTACTGCGCTGATCCGCCAGACAAAAGCGGGGCGGCCAGGTCGCGGTCAGCCCCCATTTCCCGTGCAACCGAAACTTCGAGTCCATTAATACGCCATCCCACCTCCTCCCCCGGCAATAGTTCCTAATATTTAGGCGACGATCCCGATCGCCCTTTGCGGGCGCCACCACCCCAGGGAGTGGATGCACCATGAAGCCCGCCCCAGTTGCCCTGTATCTATGCCTTTTCGGCACCGTCCCGTGCAGCAACAGTTTCAGCTCAGACATGCCGCCCGCGGCGGAGGTCTGCGCCGGCTGCCACGGCGTCTACGGTCAGGGTCTTGAAAAACTGGGGCCGCGCATTGCCGGTCTGTCAGCCACCTATATCAGCGAGCAGGTGAGGCACTTCCAGGTCGGCGAACGCCGGAATGTCAGCATGCACACACTGGCGATGGAAATCGAAGGCGAACCCCTGGCACAGGTGGCCAATTACTTCGCAGCCCAGTCGGTGAGACCCGTCACCATTCTGCGGCGCGGTGAGAAAATACTGTTTACAGACCCCGCCGAGCGGCTGGCCTACCAGGGTGACTGGCCGCGCCTGTTACCCGCCTGTGTCTCCTGCCACGGCCCCTCCGGTACCGGAGTGGGCGATATCCCGCGGCTCGCCGGCCAGCAGGCCGACTACCTGCGCAACCAGCTGCGGGACTGGCAACAGGGGCGGCGCAAAGGCGACAGGGACGGCGTTATGGCCAATATCGCCGGCAAGCTGAACGATGACGAAATCCGGGCCCTGTCCCGCTATTTCGCCGAACTTGAATGAGAAAGCCGCCGTGAAACGGAAGTTGCCCGCCGCCCTCATCACCGCGTTCAATGCTGCAGCCATCACCGCAACGCCCCTGGCGGCCCAGGAAATACTGGACCGCCAGGAGCCACTGCCGCCGCCAATAGAGGAGATGCACCCGGTCATAGTCCCGCGACCACTGGAGCGGATACCGACGGGAGAGTTTGGCGACAAGGTGCGTCTCGGCTACCGGCTCTTCGTCAATTCCCAGCTGCTGCGCGACCGCTATGTGGGCAACGACCTCAGCTGCGTGAACTGCCATATGGACGCGGGTCGGCGGGCCAACTCGGCTCCCCTGTGGGCGGCCTACTTCGCCTATCCCGCCTATCGCAAGAAGAACGACAAGGTGAACAGCTTCGCCGAGCGGCTGCAGGGCTGTTTCACCTACTCCACCAATGGCGAGGGTCCCCCGGTCGGGGGGGCTGAGGCCATAGCCCTGTCCGCCTACGCCTACTGGCTCGGCATGGGCGGCCTGATGGATTTTTACGAACTGGATGGGTCTGTGCCCGCCATCAGCGACGAGGAACTGGTCAAAGGAGGCAGGCGGGAGGACTTCCCCATGCCGGTCGCCCTGAAGAAGGCACTGCCGGTGGACAAGCGCGCCGCACTGGCCGGACGCGGCTACCCGCCACTGCAAAACCCACCGGAAGCCTACTCACCGGAGCGCGGACAGCAGGTCTACGTCGAACACTGCCTTCTGTGCCACGGCGCCGACGGCCAGGGCTTTGCCAGTGCCGGCGTCCACACACTGCCGCCCCTGTGGGGACCGCAGAGCTACAACTGGGGCGCAGGCATGCACCGCATCAACACCGCCGCCTCCTTCATCTACGAAAACATGCCGCTGGGCAAAAGCATTCAGCTGACACAGCAGCAGGCCTGGGATGTGGCCGCCTATATCAACTCACGGGAGAGGCCGCAGGATCCCAGGTTCCTGGGTGACGTGGAAAAACTGCGCAAGAAGTATCACCACCATCAGTGCTATTACGGGCAGAGCCTTGATGGTGGTGAAATACTGGGCAGCGAGGCCTTTGCGGATTTTCCCAGAAGAGGCGATTAGGGGGCGCGGAATCCGCACCCCTTTTCCTTTAATTGTCCGCGGGCACGCACTTGGCTTCCAGCAGCTCCCAGCGCTCGCCGTCGGCTGCGCGCTCCAGCCAGCAGCGGTCGCCGCTAAGCAACAGGCGGAACTTCTTCGGCATTTCCCGGTTACGCCCCTGAAGGGGGCGCTGCTGCAGATCCTGCGGTGGATTGCGCTCTATTACTAGGACGCTCTCGCGCGTCAGCGCGTCCTCCGCCAGGGTAACCGGCGCTCCGCCCAGCGCCTCTGTCACCAGGCGTTGCAGTTCGGCGTGGCTCTGCGGCGTGGCTTCGGCAATCACAGCCGGCTTCTCATCACCTTGGGCCGGCTGTGAGTTGCAGGCGATCATGGGGGCCAGTGCGGCCAATACCGTGGCTGTCGCTACTTTTCTCATAGCTGCCTCATCTCCCCATCAGCAAGATACGGTTCTGCCGCCAAGGGCTCTTGGCGATGCGCCCCTCGCCGGCGGAGAGGCGGACTCCATACTGCGCCTCACCGGCAAAACTGTTGGCGGAAAACGCACCACAGCTGTCAGTCTCAATATAGTTCAGCGCGGTCGCGAGGCGCGCCTCGCCGACGTCGCCAAGCGGGCGGCTGAAATCGTCGCCCACCTCGCAGCCGAGCACTACGGCGCCGCCGTCGTCGTAACTGGCCGGGATAAAGCCGTCGGAATAGTCTCCGAAGCCCTTCTCATTGACACCGCGGAACTGAATCGAGAAATAGGTGGTGCCGCAGTTGTCCGTGGGATAGAAGCCATAGGGCTTGCCACAGGTCTGCTTGCCGATTTGCACCACGCCCACGCCCACGCCGCGCAGGCCGTTGATAATCGCCTCGCTGGCGGAGCAGGTGTTGGGACCGGTGAGCACGAAGACCCGGTCCAGATTCAGGCTCGGCAGCGGCTGGTTTTTATCCAGCGACGGCGAGAGACCGATGGTGACGGGGATAAAGGGTATCGGGTCCAGGGGTTCCTTGGTGAAGGGGTCCGTATCCGGGTGCTTGTTGTTGAACTCCAGCTGCTCAAAGGTCTTATTGGCAGTCCACTCCCCAGCGTTCCAATTGACTCCGGCTTGTTCGGGGCCGGCAATCATATAAGCGAGCTGGCTGGCAATTGCCAGGTAGCCACCGCCGTTGTAGCGCAGATCCAGTACCAGCTCGTCGATGCCTTTCGCACTTAATTGCTCCACTGCCAGCTTCAGTTCCTTTTCCGCGGTGGCTATATGGTCGTTGAACAGCAGATAACCCACCCGCTTGCCATTGGCTATGGTGATAACATCCTCATTCTCATTCTGCACCGGATCCGATGTGACGGCGCTTGCCGTCAGGGAAACGCTGGCAGTGGTGCCGTCCGGGTACTCAACGAGGAAGTCGTGGTTGTCACCGGACTCAGCGGGAAAGAAGACGGCGTTGAGAATATCCACACTCGCCTGATCCTCGGCATTGACCACATCCACACCGTCCACCATCAGCACCCTGGCGCCGCGGGAAATACCGGTCGGCCAGCTGTCCTCGCCGTTGCTGTAAGCCGCCAGTATCTGTCGCGGCGGTTTGGACTGGAGAATAGCCCACTGGAAGCCATAGCCCACCGCAACACCGGACTGGGACTGCTGGTTCCAGTCGTCCGTGGGCATCAGAAAATGAAATTTGTCCTTTTCGCCCCCCGTGGAACTGAGTTCGGTGGTTTTCAGCAGATCAAAATATTCGTGAGTACCGTGGTTGGCGGGATCCCGATCGGCAATCTCGTCGTACCACAGGTAGAAGTCGTTGCTCCAGGAGCGCAGCCAATTCCTCTCGTCAAGGGCTGTGCCCCGTATATCCTTATAGGGCGCATCTGTGGCCGGGTCGATACCGCTGCGGGGAGACTCGCAGCGGTTGGCGAAGTCATCGGCCGGTTGGAAAACGCCGGACTGCCAACCTACCGGCTCGTTATAGTTGTTGTCATTGTCGTTGCCGCTGTTACTACTATCTCCGCCTCCACCGCCACTACAGGCAGCGAGACAGAAAGCACTCAACGAAAGGAAAGTAGATAAGAAAAAGCGGCGGTAACCAGCCCCCATGACAACGAACTCCATTTTCTAATTAGTTATTCGAAGCCGGGAGATTATCACCACCACCCAATACAATCGACCGGAAAAAGTGTCCGACGATTCAGCCGCTGCGGGTACCAATGGCAGGGGGGGAAAGGTAACCGACGCGAATTCAGGAGGGGGAAGAGAGGAGGGAATTGCGCCGGCCCGGGGCCGGCGCCAGCACATCCCTGTGCTGTTTAATGCGGACGCTGCATTATCAGGTAGCGACGGCCTGCTGGCGGCCGCCAGTGGCCGCTCCCTGACGGGAGCTCTCGGTGCTCAGCTTACCCAGTACGCTCTGCAGGCTGTCCTTGGCATCGCCGAACAGCATGCGCGCGTTCTCCTTGTAGAACAGCGGGTTGGCGACACCGGCGTAGCCCGAGGCCATGGAGCGCTTGAACACGACCACCTTGCCGGCCTTCCAGACCTCCAGCACCGGCATACCGGCGATGGGGGAACCGGGTTTCTCCACCGCGTCCGGGTTGACGGTATCGTTGGCACCGATCACCAGCGCCAGGTCGGTACTGGGGAAGTCACCGTTGATCTCATCCATCTCCAGCACGATATCGTAAGGCACATTGGCCTCCGCCAGCAGCACATTCATATGCCCGGGCAGGCGGCCGGCTACCGGATGAATGCCGAAGCGCACCGTCTTGCCCATCTTGCGCAGCCTGTCGGTCAGGTCGCTGACTGCCTGCTGGGCGTGGGCCACGGCCATGCCGAAGCCGGGCACTATGATGATGCTGTCGGCCGCTTCCAGGTCCGCCGCCATCTCGTCGAAACTGGTGGCCACCACCTCGCCTTCAATCTCGCCCTCTGCCACTTCGCCACCGTCGGAGCCGAAGCCGCCGAGGATCACGCTGACGAAGGAGCGGTTCATGCCGCGACACATGATGTAGCTCAGGATGGCACCGGAGGAGCCTACCAGTGCACCGACCACGATCAGCAGGTCGTTGCTGAGCATGAAACCGGTGGCCGCGGCGGCCCAGCCGGAATAGCTGTTCAGCATCGAAATCACCACCGGCATATCCGCACCGCCGATGGCGGCGATCAGGTGAATGCCCAGCAGCAGCGCAATCGACGTCATGATCAGCAGATTGATGACCGTGCCCGCACTCTGATCGGCGGGAATAAACTGGGCGCCCAGCACCACGCAGGCAATGATCGCTATCAGGTTCAGCCAGTGGCGCGCGGGCAGCATCAGCGGCTTACCGGAGATCAGGCCCTGCAGCTTACCGAAAGCCACCACCGAACCGGTCAGGGTAATGGCACCGATAAAGACACCCAGGTAGATCTCGGTGTTGTGCACTATGTGCTCGGCACCGGTCAGGGACAAACGCGGATCCAGGTATCCGCCCCAGCCGATCAGCACCGCAGCCAGGCCGACGAAGCTGTGCAGCAGCGCCACCATCTGCGGCATCTGCGTCATGGCCACACGCTTGGCCAGCGCCAGGCCCACGACCGCGCCCACCGCCATAGCGGTAGCCACCATCCAGTAGGCGCCGGTAGTGATACCAGCCACGGTGGCGATAATGGCCACGGCCATACCCACCATACCGTAGACATTGCCGCGCCGGGCCGTCTCGTGGCTGGAAAGTCCGCCGAGGCTGAGAATGAACATCACCGCGGAGAAGAGATAAGCCATGGAAATCATACCGTTCATCATTACTCTCCCCCCTTAGCGCCGAAACATTTTCAGCATACGATAGGTGACGAAAAAGCCACCGAATATATTGATACTGGCAACCAGCACACCGATAAAGGCGAGCAGTGTCACCAGGCCCGAGCCAGTTGCGCCCACCTGCAGCAAGGCACCGACGATGACAATGCCGGAAATCGCATTGGTTACGCTCATCAGCGGCGTGTGCAGCGCGTGAGTCACATTCCAGATCACCTGCCAACCGATGAAGATCGCCAGCACGAAGACGGTGAAGTGGGATACAAAGTCCGGCGGTGCAACGCGGCCGAGCCACAGCAACAGGCCGCCGGCGACCAGCCAGAAGGCCAGTATTGATAGCGGTGACTTTTTCTTCGGCGGCTGCTCCTCGACCACCGTCGCCTGCGGCTCAGCCTTTTTCTCCGCGGGTTTCGGCTGCGCTGAGATCTTGGGCGGGGGCGGCGGCCAGGTGATTTCGCCGGCCTTGACCACGGTCGCGCCGCGGATCACCTCGTCGTCGAAATTGATATCAATTTCGCCGTTTTTCTCCGGGCTCAGTTCACTCAGCAGGTGCGCCAGGTTGGTGGCGTAAAGGCTGGAGGACTGGGTGGCGGCGCGGCTGGCCAGGTTGGTGTAGCCGATAATGGTGACACCGCTCTTGACGACTTTCTCGTCGGCCACGGTGTAGTCGCAGTTGCCGCCCATCTCCGCAGCCAGGTCCACCACTACAGAGCCCTCGGCCATGCTGTCGACCATATCCGCGAGCCACAGCTTGGGCGCCGGCTTGCCCGGAATCAGGGCGGTGGTGACAACGATATCCACCTCCCTGGCCTGCTCGCGGAACAGGGCCATCTCCGCCTCGATAAATTCCTTGGACATCTCCTTGGCGTAGCCGCCGCTACCGGAGCCCTCTTCCTCGATTTCCACGGTGAGGAATTCGGCCCCCATGGATTCCACCTGCTCGCGCACCTCGGCGCGGGTATCGAAGGCGCGAACAATCGCCCCCATACTCTTGGCGGTACCGATGGCGGAAAGTCCGGCAACACCGGCGCCGATCACCAGCACCTTGGCCGGTGGAATCTTGCCGGCGGCAGTGATCTGCCCGGTAAAGAAGCGGCCGAAATTGTGCGCCGCCTCTATCACCGCGCGGTAGCCGCCGATATTGGCCATGGAGCTGAGCGCATCCATTTTCTGCGCGCGGGAAATTCTCGGGACTGACTCCACCGCCAGGGCATTGATCTTCCTGTCGGCGAATTTCTGCAGCAACTCTGCATTCTGTGCCGGCTTGAGGAAAGCGACCAGGGTCGCGCCCTCCGGAATCAGCGCCAGCTCCTCATCGCTGGGCGCCTGCACCTTGAGCACCAGGCCGGCGCCCTCCAGGCAATGTTTGAAATCCTTGCGAATTTCGGCCCCGGCTTCGATATAGGCCTCATCGGTAAAGCTGGCCTCTGCACCAGCCCCTTTTTCCACCGCGACGGAAAATCCCAGATCGCGCAAACGCTTCACGCTGTCGGGCGTGGCCGCTACCCGCGACTCCCCCGGAGCGGTCTCTCTCGGTATGGCTATGATCACCGCTTTGCTCCCTCTCAATTACTGTTTTTTGAATTACCGCTAAATCTATCCTTTTAGTTACATTTGTTATTATTGGTCTGACCAATTTAAAAGGAATTCGAGTGTAAACCCACACTGCGAAGATGAAAAGAGACTAAATGGAATAGTCGGGATTGGTGTTGCTTATAGGCGAAACCCGCGATCTACAATGTCCCCTACCATTTTTCCAGCGCGTCGCTGTCACTTTGCCGGGCCTCCACCCAGCGTTCGCCGTCCGGTCCCTTTTCCTTTTTCCAGAAGGGCGCCCGGGTCTTGAGAAAATCCATCACAAAGGCGCAGGCCTCCAGTGCCGCCTGGCGGTGCGGCGCACAGGTGCCGACAAACACTATGTCGTCGCCGGCGCCCAGGCGTCCCACCCGGTGCACTACACGCACCCGACCCAGCGCCCAGCGCCGCTGCGCCTTCTCAGCGATATCCTGCAGCACCCGCTCGGTCATTCCCGGGTAGTGTTCCAGTTCCATACAGCTGACGGCGCTGTCCAGGTTGAAGTCGCGCACCGAGCCGACAAACATCGCCGTGGCACCGTCGGCCCAGTTGCCGTTGCGCAGGCCGGCGTACTCGGCGCCGACATCGAAGGCCTGCTCCTGCACGGATACGGAAACGCTCACTGTCAGCCCCCGGTCACCGGCGGGAAGAAGGCCACCTCGTCGCCACTGTTGAGCGTTGCCTCGCCCGAGGCCACCTCGCGATTCAGAGCCGCCTGCAGGCTGGGGTCGGCCAGGGCGCGGCGCCAGCTTTCGCCGCGCCCGCTCAACTGTTCGCGCAGTTCGGCCAGGGTCCCGCACTCGCCGGGATTCACCTGCAGTTCGGCACAATCCAGCTGCTCGCGCAGGCTGGCAAAAAAGAGTACGCGAATCATTGCTCACCTCCACTCTGTTCGTCACCGCGCTGCCAGTGGCCGCGCTTGCCGCCGAGCTTTTCCACCAGGCGCGTCTCGCTGATGACAATGGCCGGGTCCACCGCCTTACACATGTCGTAGATGGTCAGCGCCGCGATCGAGGCCGCGGTCAGCGCCTCCATCTCCACGCCGGTGCGCCCGGCCAGGCGGCAGTAGCTGGCGATGCGCACGCTGTTTTGCGACGGCTCCAGCTCGAAATCCACTTGCACTTTCGTCAGCGCCAGCGGGTGGCACAGCGGGATCAGGTCGGCAGTTTTCTTGGCCGCCTGGATACCGGCGATACGCGCCGTGGCCAGCACATCGCCCTTCTTGTTCTGCCCCGCCACCAATTGCGCGAAGGCCGCGGGGCTCATGGTGACCAGTGACTGGGCGCGGGCGCTGCGCTCGCTGACGGCCTTGTCGGTGACGTCGACCATACTGGCCTCACCGCGCTCGTTGAGATGGGTCAGGCTCATGCTCAGCTCCTCACCTTTTATCACCGCGGCGCAGATGCTCGACGAAATTGCACGGCCTGTGACTGCCGTCCAGCTGCTCGCGCAGTATCTTTTCCCAGGCAGTGCGGCAGGCACCGGTGGAACCGGGTACGCAGCAGATCAATGTGTCGTTGGCGAGTCCGGCGAGGGCGCGGGACTGTATCGTCGAGGAGCCTATCTCCTCGTAGGAAATCGCGCGGAACAACTCACCGAAGCCCTCGACCGTCTTGTCGAACAGGGGGGCCAGCGCCTCCGGGGTGGAGTCGCGGCCGGCGAAGCCGGTGCCGCCGGTGGTAATGATTACCTCGATGGAACCGTCGGCGATCCACTGGGAGACCTGGGCGCGCAGCTGGTAAACGTCGTCGCGCACGATTTTCTTGTCGGCAAGCTTGTGCCCGCTCGCGCGCAGCGCCTCGACCAGGTACTGGCCGGAGGTATCGTTTTCCTCGGTGCGGGTGTCCGAAACCGTCAGCACCGCGATATTGAGTGCCGCGCCGCTGTTATCTGTGTGATGGGACACTGTTACTTACCTCGTTGAATACTTTGGGGTTCTCTATTCACTGCGGCCGTAGGGTGCGCCGTGCGCACCGAAAAGCGCTGAAGCCAACATCCGCCCTGATCCGGTGCGCACGGCGCACCCCACGAATCCAGCCCATTCAGTTATCTGGCTTTTATCCGCCGATCACGGACAGGTTGCGGGTGGCACCCGTCTGTCCTTGCTGCAGGTAGTGGCTGGCGGCCTTGCCGCCGACCAGGGTCTGAATTCTCTCCGCCAGTGCAGCCACATCGCCGCGGCGGATTTCCTCGCGCAGATCGAGACCCGCATCGGCGAAGAGGCACAGGTGCAGCTTGCCCTGGGCCGACACCCGCAGGCGGTTGCAGCTCTGGCAGAAATCCCTGCTGTAGGGGGTGATCAGGCCGATGCTGCCGCGGTAATCCGGGTGCGCATACTCCCGCGCCGGACCGGCGTCTATGGCCCGCGGCAGCAGTTGCCAGCCGCTCTCTATCAGCTGCCGCTCTATGGTGTCGCCGCGCAGGTGATTGCTGGCGAAATAGTCGCGGTTGTCGCCTGTCTGCATCAGCTCGATAAAGCGCAGGGTGACCGGAGTATCCCGCAGCCAGTCGAGGAACTGCTGCAGGCGCTCGGTGGCGCCGTCGCTGAGCAGTACCGCGTTGACCTTGGTCTGTACCCCCAGCTCCAGGGCGCGGTCTATGCCGGTGCGGATGCGCGGCAGGCAGTCGTGGCCGGTGATGCGCGCAAACTCCGCCGCGTCCAGGCTGTCGATACTGATATTGAGCTGGTCTAGGCCGCTGCGGCGCCACTCGTCGATGACCTTCGGCAGTTTGTAGCCGTTGCTGGTGACCGCCACGCGACGGATACCGGGGGTGTTGCGGGCCGCAGCGATGATGTCCGGCAGGTCGGCACGCAGGGATGGCTCGCCGCCGCTGAGGCGCACCTTGCGGGTGCCCAATCGGGCAAAGGCGCGCATTGCGGTCGCCGCCTCGGCGACGCTGAGGGGGGCCGCTTCGCCGGCCCGCGCCCGGTAACCTTCCGGCAGGCAGTAGTCGCAGCGGAAGTTGCAGGCATCGGTGACCGACAGGCGCAGATAGTAGAAGCGGCGGCCGTGGCCGTCTTCCAGGACGCCCTGGCCAGCTTCATGCATTTCGTTGTTTCGCATTACCTTTCCAAATTCGGGAGGCCGGAAGATTTCTCCGCCGACCCTGGCAGGCACCTCAGTCTGTCTGACTCCGGAACCTGCGGCCAAGAGGCCCTACTCGCGCTATTGGCGAACTTAGGCCCAGTGGCTCGGTAGCTGTTGTGATGATTCGGTGGTCAGTTTTCCGTTAGTTGTCAGTTTCCACTGCCAGTGACTCTTCGATGACAGCAATTTTCGTGCCGTATCAACCCACGCGCCGTCCGCCCAGTATCTCCATCAGGTCGATACTGGCATCGCGGCTGCCGAGATCCATCAGTCTCTCGAGGGCGTTCAGATGATCCACTATAGCCCCTCGCGCCGCCTCCGCCTCGCCGGCGCGCAGGTGCGCCAGCAGTCGCGGGTGATCCCCCTCCAGGTAGCAGGAGGCCAGGCCGTCCCGCCGGTAGAGCGCAATCACGATGGAGGTGCGCAGAATCAGGTCGGTCAGTATGCTGCCCAGCACCCGGTTGGGCGACAGTTCCGCCAGCAGGTGGTGGATGCGCAGGGACTGCTCGATGCGCGCTCCCTCGTCACCGCGCCGGTAGGCATCGGCCTCTCCTGCCACCATCTTCTCCAGATCCGCCAGCTGTGCCGCCGTCAGTTTGCCGGCGAGCAGCGCCACCACCTCGCCCTCCACCAGGCGGCGGGCGACGAAGGTGTCGCGGGTCTCGTCGATATTGGGCGCGCGCACCCGCGCCACCTGGTTGGGCGCCAGGCTGACCACGTGCTCCGCATCCAGGCGGGTCAGTGCCTTGCGCACCACCGAGCGACTGACGCCGAAGATATCCCCCAGCGCACCTTCGGGCAGGCGCGTGTTCGGGGGCAGACGCTGGGTCAGTACCGCCCTGCGGATCTTGTCGACTATCTGCTGGTCGCTGATGCGGCCGTTGCCACTTTCCGCCAGTATCTGTCGCTGCCAGGCCTCATTCATTACAGGTTGCTCTCGCCCCGCGGGCTCTCTCGGTTCAAATTCTGTTCAATCGAGTGTAATGCTGTCGACAGAAAGTGTATACACTTTTTTTGCACTCCAGCCCGCCCCAAAAGAGGGCGGCACCTGCACCACAAGGGGACGTGACTATTCCCCGACCTGCAGTATCTTCAGGGTATTGGTGCCGCCGTGCGCATTCATCAGGTCGCCCCGGGTCAGGATCACCATATCGCCGCGCGCGGCGATACCGCGGGACTCCAGCAGCGCCAGGGCCGCGCGGTTGATCTCCGCATCCCCCATGGACTCGGTGTCGAAAGGCAGCGATATGACACCCCGGTAGAGGGCCATTCGGCGCTGCGCAACCGGGTCGTGGGCCAGGCCGACGATGGGCAGTCCGGAGCGGATGCGCGAGGCGATCAGCGGCGTGTAGCCGGTGGCGGTCATACAGGCGATGGCCGCTACCCCCTGCATATGGTTGGCCGCGTACATGGCCGCCAGGGATACCGTCTCGTCGGCGCGGGTGAAGCCCTGGTGCATACGGTGGCCGGACTCCTGCGCGCTCTTCTCGCGCTCGGCCCCCAGGCACAGGCGGTGCATGGCCTCGATGGCCTCCACCGGGAAATCGCCGGCGGCGGTCTCCGCGGACAGCATCACCGCGTCGGTGCCGTCGAGCACTGCATTGGCCACGTCGAATACCTCGGCGCGGGTGGGCAGCGGCGCGGTGATCATGGTTTCCAGCATCTGCGTGGCGGTGATCACGGCGCGGTTGAGCTGGCGCGCGCGCTTGATCATGCGTTTCTGCACGCCGATCAGCTGGGCGTCGCCGATTTCCACGCCCAGGTCGCCGCGTGCCACCATCACCGCATCCGAGGCGCGGATGATGTCGTCCAGCGTCTCTTCGTCCGCCACCGCCTCGGCGCGCTCCACCTTGGCCACCAGGCCGATTTCCCGGCCCCGCTCGCCGAGCAGCGCGCGCGCCTCTTGCATATCCGCCGCCGTGCGCGGGAAGGAGACCGCCAGGTAATCGACACCTATGTCGATGGCGGTTTCCAGGTCGCGCTTGTCCTTGTCGGTCAGGGCCGCGGCGGAGAGGCCGCCGCCCTGCTTGTTGATGCCCTTGTTGTTGGACAACTTGCCGCCGACCACGACGCGGGTGTTTACCTGCTTGTCCAGCACCCGCTCCACTTCGAGTACCAGGCGGCCGTCGTCCAGCAGCAGCTTGTCGCCGGGGGCGACATCCTCCACCAGCGCCTTGTAGTCGCAGCCGACCCGCGCGCTGTCGCCGGCATCGGAATCCAGCGCCATATCCAGCACGAAGGCATCCCCCTCGGACAGCTCCACGGCGCCATCTTTAAAGCGCGCTATGCGGATCTTGGGCCCCTGCAGATCGCCGAGGGCCGCCACCGTCCTGCCCTGGCGCGCGGCGATTTCGCGCACCTCGGCCAGGCGCCGGCGGTGGTCTTCGGCGGAACCGTGGGAGAAGTTGAGCCGCACCACATCCACACCGGCGGCGATCATGGCCTCCAGCACACCCTCGCGATCGCTGGCGGGGCCCAGGGTGGCGACGATTTTTGTGCGTCTGATCGGGTTTTTCTGCTGCATGGTTAGCTCCTCACGACTGCCGCGGCAATATCAGTATGGCGCGGAAATCGTTGACATTGGTTCTTGTGGGACCGGTGACTATCAGCCGCTCCAGCTCGGCAAAGAAACTATAGGCGTCGTTGCGCGCCAGGTAAGCGACGGGATCCAGCCCCTGCTTCGACAACCGCGGCCAGTCGTCCGGGGAGAACTGGGCGCCGGCGTTGTCCTCGGAGCCGTCGATACCGTCGGTATCAATGGCCAGGGCGTGGATTCCCGGCGCGCCCTCCAGGGCGGCAAAGAGTCCCAGCAGGTACTCCACATTGCGCCCGCCGCGGCCGTCGCCGGTAACGGTGACACTGGTCTCGCCACCGGACACTATCAGCAGGGGCGCGTCGCTCTCCCGCTGGGCCGCCAGGGCCAGGCGCGCATGGGCACGCCCCAGCTCGCGAGCCTCGCCCTCCAGGTCATCGCCCAGTATACGCACCTGCACACCGGCGACACTGGCCGCATCGCTGGCGGCCGCCAGGGCGTCACTGGCTTTGGCCAGCATATGGGCGCTGTCGGCGGCGAAAGCGGAGGCGTTGGACCTGGGCGCCGGGGCGCCCGCCTCCAGGTGACGGCGCACCGAGTCGGGCACAGGCACCTTGTAGCGCTCCAGCAGCGCCAGGGCATCCTGGGGAATCGAGTTGTCCGGCAGGGTCGGCCCTGAGGCGATCAGGCTGGGCAGGTCGCCGGGCACGTCCGAAATCAGGTAGGTGACCACCCGCGCCGGGTGGGCGGCGGCGGCCAGGCGCCCACCCTTGATCGCCGACAGGTGGCGACGCACGGTATTGATGGCGCTGATGGGTGCGCCGCTGCGCAGCAGAGCCTTATTGATGGCCCGCTTTTCACCCAGGCTGATGCCCGGCGCCGGCAGGGTCATCAGCGCCGAGCCGCCACCGGACACCAGCGCAATCACCAGGTCGTCGGCGGTGAGCCCACCCACGGATTCCAGCATGCGCACTGCGGCCCTCTGCCCCAGTTCGTCCGGCACCGGGTGCGAGGCCTCCAGCACTTCGATCCTGTCGCAGATCACGCCGTGGCCGTAGCGGGTGACGACCAGGCCATCCAGGTCGGCATCGGGGTATTTCTTACCCCAGGCCTTCTCCAGGGCGGAGGCCATGGCGGCGGCGGCCTGGCCGGCCCCGACGACGAAGGTGCGGCCGGCGGGTGGCTCGGGCAGCTGATCCGGCAGCAGTGCGTCCGGATGCACTGCGGCCACCGCTGTCTCGGCCAGCTGCCTGAGCCAGGCATCGAGATCCGCCGGGCGCTTGAGAGTCTCTAATTCGGGCAGTGCATTCATCGGCGGTTCCTCACAGCGGGGTTACTTAACGGTGCAAGACAAATAGGCGAAACGCAGCGGTTACTGGTTGCACCTCACCTATTGGCCCTGGCATAGATGCCCTGATCGGGGGAGGGAGAAAAAGCCGCCGGCGGGCGGCGATTCATCGCGCGCCGGCGGAATACTGGGTCCTTCTTTTTCCGCGGTCCCTCAGCTCGCAGTGGATCTACTGTCGGGCTGGGGGCGCGGGAATTCGTCAATTGCCTCTTTATTGGCCGCGGGCGCTTTATTGGCCGCGGGCGCTTATTCGCCGATCTCGTGGTCGGCCAGTTTTTCCAGCGCGCGCAGTATGCCGGCGTGATCCCAGTCGGCGCCGCCGTTGGCGGCACAGGCCTGGAACAGCTGCTGGGCATTGGCGGTACCCGGCAGTGCCAGGTTGAAGGCGCGGGCGCTGGTCAGGGCCAGGTTCAGGTCCTTCTGGTGCAGGCGGATGCGGAAACCCGGATCGAAGGTGCGCTTGATCATGCGCTCGCCGTGCACGTCCAGGATCTTGGACTGGGCCAGGCCGCCGAGCAGCGCCTCGCGCACCTTGGCCACATCCGCGCCGGCGCGGGAGGCGAACAGCAGGCCCTCGGCCACCGCTTCAATGGTCAGGGCCACGACTATCTGGTTGGCCACCTTGCAGGTCTGGCCGGCGCCGTGATCGCCCACGTGGGTGATGGTCTTGCCCATGATCTCGAGAATCGGCTGGGCGCGCACGAAGCCCTCCTGGGTGGCGCCCACCATGATGGTCAGCGCGGCGTTGATGGCGCCGCCTTCGCCGCCGGATACCGGCGCGTCCACATACTCGCCGCCGGCCTTGGCGATACGCTGGGCGAATTCCTGGGTCGGCACCGGGGCTATGGAACTCATGTCGATCACCAGGGTGCCCGGCTGCAGTCCCTCGATCACGCCGTTTTCACCGAACAGCACTTCTTCCACGTCCGGGGTGTCCGGCACCATGGTGATGATGATTTCCGCCTGCTCGGCCACCGCCTTGGGACTGGCCAGCTCTTTCATGCCCTTGGCCGCCAGGCCCTCGTCGAGGCCGCGCGGGCGGGCAACGGTAGTCACTTGGTGGCCGGCGTCCAGCAGGTGTCCGGCCATGGGGCGGCCCATAATGCCGAGGCCGATAAATCCGATCTTGCTCATTATCTTTCTCCTAATTTCTTACTTCGCTCAAAATCCACATTTGTGTTGGTGGGAACGGCAAATTCCTGCGCGGGTCCGGCTGGGGTGCGCCTTTCCGGGACACGCTGTGAATACATCCCTGTACGCTCGTAATCGGCATCCATGCCTCATACGGTCCCGGAAAGGCGCACCCCAGCCGGACTCCCTACTCCTGTGCCACACCCGATCAGCAGGAAACGCACCGGATACATCCATCCGGTGAGTCAGTGCGCGCTATCGAGCCAACCCAATCCTTCACTGGTCGTGGTCTTCGGCTTGTACTCGCAGCCGATCCAGCCCTGGTAGCCGAGGCGGTCCAGGTGCTGGAACAGGAAGGGGTAGTTGATCTCGCCGGTGCCCGGCTCGTGGCGACCCGGGTTGTCGGCCAGCTGCACGTGGGCAATGCGCGCCAGGTGTTTCTCGATGGTCGGTGCCAGGTCCCCCTCCATGATCTGCATGTGGTAGATGTCGTACTGCAGCTTCAGGTTGTCGCTGTCCACCTGATCAAAAATATCCAGCGCCTGCTCGGTGCCGTTGAGGAAAAAACCGGGGATATCGCGGGTGTTGATCGGCTCCGCCAGCAGCAGTATGCCGGCGGCCTCGAGCTTGTCCGCGGCGAAGCGCAGGTTTTCCACCAGGGTCTGGCGCGCCTGCTGTTCGCTGACGCCGGCGGGTTTGATACCGGCAAGGCAGTTCACCTGCTTGCAGCCCAGTGCCGTGGCGTATTCGATGGCCTTGTCGACGCCTTCCCGGAATTCCTCCACCCGGTCCGGGTGACAGGCGATACCGCGCTCGCCAGCGGCCCAGTCGCCGGCCGGCAGGTTGTGCAGCACCTGCTCGAGGCCGTTGGCCTTCAGGCGCTGGTTGATTTGCTCAACGCTGTAATCGTAGGGGAACAGGTATTCAACACCCTTGAAGCCTGCCTCGGCGGCGGCCTTGAAGCGGTCGAGGAAATCCAGCTCGGTAAACAGCATGCTCAGGTTGGCGGTAAATTTCGGCATTCTTTATCTCCTGTTTTTTGGTGGCCTCTCTCCCCTCTCTACAGAAGAGAGGGGAGGAGTCGTCAGGGCTCAGGTCAGCGCGGCGATGGACGTGGGCGCGTCGGCCTGGTTCTCGGCCAGTGCCTCGAACTCGTTGACGCCGTCCAGGTCCACGCCCATGGCGATATTGGTGACCCGCTCCAGGATCACTTCCACCACTACCGGCACCCGGTGTTGCTTCATCAGCTCGCGCGCCTGCTCGAGCGCGGGCGCTATATCGTCCGGCTGGGTGACCCGCAGCGCCTTACAACCGAGGCCCTCGACCACGGACACGTGATCGACTCCATAGCCCTCGATCTCCGGGCAGTTGATATTTTCGAAGGACAGCTGCACGCAGTAGTCCATATCGAAATTGCGCTGCGCCTGGCGGATAAGGCCCAGGTAAGAGTTGTTCACCAGCACGTGGATATAGGGCAGGTTGAACTGGGCACCGGCGGCCAGTTCCTCGACCATGAACTGGAAGTCGTAGTCGCCGGACAGCGCCACCACTTCCGCCTCCGGGTCCGCCTTGACCACACCCAGCGCCGAGGGCACGGTCCAGCCCAGCGGGCCGGCCTGGCCGCAGTTGATCCAGTGGCGTGGCTTGTACACGTGCAGGAACTGGGCACCGGCGATCTGCGACAGGCCGATGGTGCTGACGTAGCGCGCGTCCTTGCCGAATACCTTGTTCATCTCTTCGTAAACGCGCTGCGGTTTTACCGGCACATTGTCGAAATGGGTCTTGCGCAGCAGGGTGCGCTTGCGCTCGCGGCACTCCTCGGCCCAGGCACCGCGTTCTTTCAGGCGGCCGTCGGCCTTCCACTCGCTGGCCACCTGGATAAACAGCTCCAGCGCCGCTTTCGCGTCGGAGACGATGCCGTAGTCGGGGCCGAATATGCGCCCGATCTGGGTCGGCTCGATATCCACGTGCACGAACTTGCGGCCCTCGGTGTAGGTGTCGAGGTTACCGGTGTGGCGGTTGGCCCAGCGGTTGCCGATACCCATGACGAAATCCGAGGCCAGCATGGTGGCGTTGCCGTAACGGTGGGAGGTCTGCAGGCCCACCATGCCCGCCATCAGCGGGTGGTCATCGGGAATGCTGCCCCAGCCCATCAGGGTCGGGATCACCGGCACGCCGGTAATCTCGGCAAACTCGGTCAGCAGATCGCTGGCGTCGGCATTGATCACACCGCCGCCGGCTACCAACAAGGGTTTTTCCGCGGCGTTGAGCATTTCCAGTGCCTTTTCCACCTGGGCGCGGGTGGCGCTCGGCTTGTACACCGGCAGCGGCTCGTAGGTGTCCGGATCGAATTCGATTTCCGCCATCTGCACGTCGATAGGCAGGTCGATCAGCACCGGGCCCGGACGCGCGCTGCGCATCAGGTGGAAGGCCTGCTGGAAGGCGCGCGGCACCTGGGCCGGCTCCAGTACGGTCACGGCCCACTTGGCCACCGGGCTGGCGATGGCCTTGATATCCACCGCCTGGAAGTCCTCCTTGTGCAGCTTGGCCACCGGCGCCTGGCCGGTGATGCACAGGATCGGAATCGAGTCGGCACTGGCCGAGTAGAGGCCGGTGATCATGTCGGTGCCGGCGGGGCCGGAAGTGCCGATACAGACACCGATATTGCCGGCCTTGGTGCGGGTGTAGCCCTCGGCCATATGCGAGGCGCCTTCCACATGGCGCGCGAGAGTGTGGTCAATGCCGCCGACTTTGCGCATCGCGGAGTAAAAGGGATTGATCGCTGCGCCGGGAACGCCGAAGGCGACATCGACACCCTCTTTTCTCAAGACGTGAACGGCGGCTTCTGCTGCTGTCATGCGAGCCATAGGTTCTCTCCAATAATTACTGTTATTTTCTCGGCCTTTCCGACGCGGCCGGATCGGCCTATGTCCTTTACGCCGGGGTCGCGACCTCAACCCCTTCCACTTCTACCCGCAGTTCCAGCGGATACTCTTCGCAGTTGTTGCCCGGGCCGCCGCGGTCCACCACGACGAACTCCCCCCGGCGCTCGATCACCGACTGCACGCCGTGCCACATGCCGGCGCGGTAGTTGACGCCCTGGTGGCCATCGGTGACGAAGGCGCGCACTTCAGACGGATCGATGCTTTCCCCTTTCGGGGCCACCACCACCACAAAGCGCTCGCCGTGCATCGGAATAAATGCCTGGCTGCCCAGTGGGTGACGCTCCAGGTAAGTGAGCTGCAGGGGAAGGTCCACCGGCTCGCTGATAAAGATGCTGATCAGCGGT
Organism: Microbulbifer taiwanensis; assembly: GCF_014904815.1. GTDB lineage: Bacteria > Pseudomonadota > Gammaproteobacteria > Pseudomonadales > Cellvibrionaceae > Microbulbifer > Microbulbifer taiwanensis. The sequence continues at coordinate 32,189 of NZ_JACZFR010000023.1, read as the reverse complement.
CGCGATTCATCGCCCAGGGTCTCGATGCGGGCCAGATCGTGATACCGCTGCGCCCGCCCGCCGTTGATGGCGAAGGAATCCGCGGTGCGGCTGTCGATGACATCGCCGAAAGGCGCGAATGCCTCGGCGGTCAGCGGTTGTGCCTTGAGTTGCAACATGGTGCTGTCTCCTGCAGTTAAAAAATTCGGTATCCGACCCTCGCCCGCTTTCTTTGCTGTACCTCTGCGCTATTTCTGCCCGATGCCCAGCTTCATCTGCCGGTTCACATCCTTGTACAGCAGGTAGCGGAAGGGGCCGGGGCCGCCGGCGTAGCAGGCCTGGGGGCAGAAGGCGCGCAGCCACATGTAGTCGCCGGCCTCCACTTCCACCCAGTCCTTGTTCAACAGGTAGGCGGCCTTGCCCTGCAGGACGTAGAGGCCGTGTTCCATCACGTGGGTCTCGGCAAACGGAATCACGCCGCCGGGGCGGAAGGTGACGATATTCACGTGCATGTCGTGGCGGATATCCTCGATATCCACGAAGCGGGTGGTGCTCCAGCAGCCCTCGGTGCCGGGCATGTCGATCGGCTCGATCATTTTTTCATTGGTGACGAAGGCCTCGGGCACGTCTATGCCGTCGACTCTTTCGTAGGCCTTGCGGATCCAGTGGAAGCGCAGGGTGGAGGCGCACTCGTTGCGCACCTGCCAGTCGCTGCCTGGCGGAATAAAGGCGTAGCCGCCCTCGAGCATGCGGTGGGTTTCACCGTTCAGAATCAGGGTCAGCTCGCCCTCGACCACAAACAGCACGCCCTCGGCGCCGGGATCGGTTTCCGGTTTTTCGCTGCCGCCGCCGGACTGCACTTCCATGATGTACTGGGAGAAAGTTTCGGCGAATCCGGACAGCGGGCGCGACAGCACCCACAGGCGGGTCTTCTCCCAGAAAGGCAGGTAGCTGGTGACGATATCGCGCATCACGCCCTTCGGAATCACCGCGTAGGCCTCGGTGAATACGGCGCGGTCGGTGAGCAGTTGCGTCTGCGGCGGATGGCCGCCTTTGGGTGCGTAGTAGTTGTGCATGGGGTACTTCGCGTTACTCATGGGTTTCTTGGTCTTCCGTTGCGGTTGCTGTCATCTTGCCGAGGGCGGATGCTGCTCCGCCCAGTGGCGGGCTATGTCCAGGCGGCGTGTCACCCAGACCCGGTCGTGGCGCTCTATGTGATCGAGAAATTTCTGCAGGGCCCTGAAGCGCCCGGGGCGACCGATCAGGCGGCAGTGCAGTCCCACCGACAGCATCTTCGGCGTGTCCTCACCCTCGGCGTAGAGGACGTCGAAGGCGTCGCGCAGGTAATCGAAGAACTGCTCGCCGCTGTTGAAGCCCTGGGGCGTGGCGAAGCGCATATCGTTGGTGTCCAGGGTGTAGGGCACCACCAGGTGGTCCCGCAGTTCGCCGCTGCTATCCTGCACGCTGGTCCAGAAAGGCAGGTCGTCGCCGTAGTTGTCGCTGTCGTAGAGGAAGCCCCCCTCGTCCAGCAGCAGGCGGCGGGTGTTGGGGCTGTCGCGGCCGGTGTACCAGCCCAGCGGCTTCTCGCCGTAGAGCCCCTGGAAGATTTCGATGGCGCAGCGCAGGTGCTCGCGCTCGACGCTCTCCGGCACATCCTGGTAGTGCAGCCAACGCCAGCCGTGACAGGCGATCTCGTGGCCCAACTCCCTGAAGGCCAGCGCGACCTCCGGGTGGCGCTGCAATGCCATGGCCACGCCGAATACCGTCAGTGGCAGACCGCGCTTCTCGAACTCACCGAGGATGCGCCAGACACCGGCGCGGGCGCCGTACTCGTAGATGGACTCCATGCTCATATGCCGGTCGGCATAGGCCTCGGCGCCGACTATCTCGGACAGGAAGCGCTCGGAGTGACTGTCACCGTGCAACACACAGCTCTCGCCGCCCTCTTCGTAATTGAGAACAAACTGCACCGCGATGCGCGCCCTGCCCGGCCAGTTGGCCTGCGGCTGGTTGCGGCCGTAGCCAACCAGATCGCGGGGGTATTGATCCTGCTCGTAGGAACTCAAGACTTCTTTTCCTTTGCGTTATCGTGCGACCAGGTGGATGCACTTGGCGCCACTCTTTGGTCGACATTATTGTATACAGTTTTACGATATAGTGTATTCATAACTTTTGCAATCCCTGTTGAAACTTATTGGTCAACAAAGCCGGGCGGGACCTGGGGCAAACGGAAAGAATCGAGATCTGGCGCCCTTTGGCGCCGATGTTGAGGGCAAGCGACTTGTATACAGATGACGCAACGGGCGCACAGAGGCATTGGCGCCCGCTGTGCAGCCCTACAGGATCGAATGGGTGGAGGTGGCTATGCGGGCGCGGGCGCGACTGCCCGCCGGACGGCGGCAGGCCACCCGGGGAACGGGAGGCCTGCACAGGTATTAGAGGGGAAGCTCGATCAGCCGGCGAAAATGCTGTAGAGATCCGGCACCTCGTCGGCGCCCTCGACGATGGACAGGGAGGACTCCACCGCGCTCAGGTGCTTTTCCATAAAGGCGCGGGCCCGCTCGCCGGCACCCTCCTCCAACAGCTGCACCAGCTCGTAGTGATCGTGGGACTCGCAGCCAGCGTGGCCGGAATTGCCGTAGACCGCCAGGATCAGCGATGAACGGGAGCAGAGACGGGCCACGAATTCCGCCAGGGTGCTGTTGCCGGACAGCTGCGCCAGGCGCTCGTGGAAGGCGGCGGAAATCTTGATGGCGGCACTCTGCTCACCCGAGTTGAGCGCCTCGACCTCGCGCCGGGTCAGCTCGCGCAGCTCGTCGATATCGCCCTTGGTGACGCGCCGTACCACCTCCGGGATCAGGCCGCACTCCACCATACGGCGCGCCTCAAAGACCTCGCGGGCCTCGGCGGCGGTGGGCCGGGTGACACTGGCACCGCGGCGCGGGGTCAGGGTGACCAGCTGCTCCAGGGCCAGGCGCTGCAGAATCTTGCGGATACCGGTGCGACTGACGCCGAATACCTCGGCCAGCGCATCCTCGCGCAGGCGTGCGCCCGGCTTCAACCGGTGCTCCACCACCGCATCGGCGATGGCACGGTAAATGGCGTCGTCGCGCTCGGCGCCGCGCCTCTTGCTGTCGGTCTTAGACGCCTTGGGCATCTCGCTCACAGGCTTCCTCACTTTATTCTCGGTTCCACTGGCGCCTATTGTATACAAATCGTGCCGCTAAGTAGAGAAAGCCGCCCAAATAGAAAAACCGGAGGCCGCGGCGCGGGCTCCGGGGTACAAGCGCGTCAAAAGCTTATTCGGACCAGGCGGCGATCAGCTGTCGCTCCTCGGCGGTCATGCCGGTCATATTGCCCAGCGGCATATAGCCACTGGCCACCACCTCCTGGATCTTGGCCTTTTGCAGGGCCAACTGCCGCTCGGTATCCAGGGCAACGCCCGCCGGCGGCGCCACAAAGCCCGGCTGGGTCGGCGTCTGCGAGTGACAGGCCACGCAGTGGCGCTCGATCAGTGCATGCAGAACCTCAGCGTCGGCCTGGGCACTGCTTTCCAGTGCATTGTCTGCCGCTTCGGTGGACGCCTCGGCCGCAGCGGTCTCGCCGCCCGCCTCTGCCTCGACATCCGCCACCGGCTGTGCCGCATCCACCTCTTCGGTGGCAACCACCTCGACTTCCGGCCCGGCAGCCTCTTTGGTAACGGCCTCTTGCTCGGGCGTCCCCACCTCGACAGCTGCTGCCACATTGGCCGCCACCGGCTTGCTCGCCGGTGCGGCTATCCAGAACACCAGCAGTATCAGCGCCGCGCCCACCGCCGGGTAGGCCGGGCGAATCTGGCCCGCGTGCATCAGCACGAAGAACTGGCGAATCAGGGCGCCGGCGACGATAAACAGCGCCATCAACACCCAGGCGTATTCGTGGGTGTAGGTAAAGGCGTAGTGGTTGCTGATCATCAGCAGCACCACCGGCAGGGTGAAATAGGTATTGTGTACGGAGCGCTGCTTGCCGCGCTTGCCATCCAGGGGATCCGGTTGTTCGCCCGCCTTGATCGCCGCCACCATGCGCCGCTGCCCGGGGATTATCCAGAAGAAGACGTTGGCGGACATGGCCGTGGCCATCACCGCGCCGGTGAGCAGGAAGGCCGCCCGCCCGGAGAAAATCTGGGTGCTGAGATAGGCCACCAGCACCATCAGTAGCGCCACCGCAATACTGAGCAGGCCGTCGCGCTCCATATTGGGGCTGATACGCTTGCACAGCTCGTTGTAGACCAGCCAGCCACCGAGCAGAAACAGCACCGCTACCGTGTTGGCCTGCCAGCCGCTCATGCCGGCGGCCCACTCCCAGCTGCTCATGGGATTGACCAGGTAAAAGCTGGGCTTGGCCATATACAGGATGACGAAGAGCGCGAAGCCGGATAGCCAGGTGGCATAGGACTTCCAGAAGGACCAGTGCAGGTCTTCGGGCAGGGACTCCGGGCTGGTGGCGTACTTCTGGTTATGGTAGAAGCCGCCGCCGTGCACGGCCCACATCTCACCGAACACACCCTTCTTGCGGCATGCCTCGCCCTTGGGCGTCTTGAGGCTGTTGTCCAGCATCACGAAGTAGATGGACTCACCGATCCAGGCGATGGCGGCGATCACGTGCAGCCAGCGCAGCATAAAGTTGGCAAATTCAAAGACAAAGGATTCCATTGGCCCGCTCTCTCTTTATTGCAGTTATTGTCGATACGTCTATTGGTTACCCGCTGCCGGCTCAGCTGCCGCGGTAGGTGGAGTAGCTGTAGGGGGAGAGCAGCAGCGGCACATGGTAGTGCTGGCTCGCATCTGCCACACCGAAACGCAGCGGAATCACGTCCAGGAAGCGCGGCTCGCCGCTCTCCAGCCCCTGGCGCGACAGGTAATCGCCGGCATGGAAGACCAGCTCGTACTCGCCGGTAACGAATGCCTCGCCCTCGAGAATGGGAGCATCGCAGCGCCCGTCGTCATTGGTCACCACTTCGGTCAAGCGCGCCCGCTCTCCGCCCTGCAGGCGGAAAACCTCGATGCGAATGCCCTGCCCCGGTCGCCCCAGGGCTGTATCCAGTACGTGCGTGGTCAGGCGTCCCATAAAAGCCTCCTTACATGGTGTAAACAGTCACCTCGACAAAGTGTCGACATATAATGATTCACTGAACTTAAAAATAGAATACACTTATGCATCAATATTGTATACACTTTGTTGCAACATTATTTGCACAATAAGAGGAGTAACCCGAATATGAGCGGCAAGACCCTGACACCGAGACCCAGCCAGTTGGCGCGCGACGCCTTCGTTGGCCGTTTTGGCGACATCTACGAGCACTCACCCTGGGTGGCGGAACTGGCCTGGGACAGAGGCCTGGGCGACAGACAGGACACTCCCCTGGGCCTGGCGGAAGCCATGAGCCGGGAGCTGCGCGAGGCGGATCCGGAGAGACAGCTGGAGGTGATCCGCGCGCACCCGGACTTGGCCGGCAAGGCGGCCATTGCCGGCACCCTGACCGACGACTCCACCCGCGAGCAGGCCGGCGCCGGCCTGGACCAGTGCACGCCGGAGGAGATGGCCCGCTTCGAAAAACTGAATGCGGCCTACAAGAAGCGCTTCGGTTTTCCGTTCATCATGGCGGTGAAAGGCAGCGATCGGCACGTGATTCTGGCCGCGTTCGAAGAGCGGCTGCTGAATTCGCTGGAGGAGGAGCGGGGTATGGCGATTGAGCAGATCAATCGCATTGCGCTTTTCCGCCTGGAGGATCGTGCCGATTCCTGATTTGCGAAACTGGCCGTCTCGGAGAGATGGATAAAAAAATGCCGGGCAATCGCCCGGCATTTTTATTTTTCGGAAGCGCAATGAAAATCAGAAGTGGAATTTCACCAGCGCACTGACGGCGTTCTCGGTTTCGATCGCCGAAGTACCGAACTTGTTGCGCCAGTGAGAGTACTCGATGCCCGCGTACATCACACCCGGGTTGCCGGAGAAGTGGCCGATATCCAGGGTGAATTGCGGATTCACGTGCAGCTCTGCTTTCTGCGCACCGCCGACACCGGATGAATAATCGATAAAGCCATCGAACAGGAAGCGGGCCGGTCCAATCTCGAAGGGCGCACCCCAGGTGATGGTCGTCTGCCAGTCGTCCGGTGTATCGAAAGCGTCGTCATTATCCACATGATAGAAGTTGGTATCGAAATACTGCAGCCCCGGAACATCCCAGCTGAAACCGACACCGGTCAGCAGGTTATTCGCATCCGCACCGCCGCCGTATTCATAGGTAGCCGCCAACAGGACATCCTTGATCGGCCCGAACTTCAGCTCGCTGCCGGTGAGCCAGCCGAGACTCAGGCGCGGGGCGAATTCGCCGTAGACGTCATTGGGACTGTCGGAATCCCCCTGCACCTGGTAGCGGTCGATAAACAGAAAACTGTCGCCCCAGTTGTGCGCGGACACATTTTCTATGGTGATTACGCTGGCTGCCTCCTGGTCGCCACCGAAGATTTCGTACTGGTCGCCGTAGAGACCGGAAATGCTCGAGGAACCGAAAAACTTCTCAGCGTGGGCCGCGGGCGCGATAGCGGCCGAGGCGCAGAGTGCAGCCAGTAGTTTATTGTGTAGTTTCATAGCTCATCATCCTTTCAGTTTATTTTTATGGGCAGCTTATTTTTATGGGCGCGGGGCGACTCTCCCCTCGAAAGAGAAGAGAGAGCACTCCACATTGGGTTGGGATTCTGGTTCTAGAGGAAAGCGAACTTGGCAATAAAAATGGCGCAGAGCACATAGAGGCTCACGGACACCTTTTCGCTCTGGCCGGTGGCCAGCTTCAGCGCCGCATAGGTGAGGAAGCCCAGCGCAATACCGTTGGCGATGGAGAAGGTGAGCGGCATCATCACTACGGTGACTATCGCCGGAATGGTGTCGGTGTGATCCTTCCAGTCGATATGCGCCATACCGGCCATCATCAGCATGGCCACATAAATGAGCGCGCCGGCGGTGGCGTAGGCGGGAATCATGCCCGCCAGTGGGGCGAAAAACATTGCCAGCAGGAAGAGCGCACCCACGGTGACGGCGGTCAACCCGGTGCGGCCACCGGCGGCCACGCCGGAAGCACTCTCCACATAGCTGGTCACCGGCGGGCAGCCGACGAAGGAACCGATCACGCTGGAGCTGCTGTCCGCCTTCAGGGCCTGGGACAGATTTTTGATGCGGCCATTCTCGTCCACCAGCTGCGCGCGGTGCGCCACCCCCATCAGGGTGCCGGCGGTGTCGAACATATTCACGAACAGGAAGGCCAGGATCACGCTCACCATGGAGACTTCCAGGGCGCCGGCGATATCCATCGCCATCCAGGTGGGCGCCAGGCTCGGAGGCATGGATACCAGGCCGTTGTAGCTCACCAGGCCGAAGGCCCAGCCGATAGCGGTGACCGCGAGCATGCTGAACAGGATCGCGCCGAAGACGTTGCGGTGACTGAGTATCGCGATCAACAGGAAGCAGAGTGCGGCCAGCAGTGTGGCCGGTTCGCCGAAGCTGCCCAGGGTGACCAGGGTGGCGGGGCTGGCGATCACGATACCGGCGGTCTTGAGGCCGATCAGGCCGAGGAAGAGGCCGACACCGGCGCCCATGGCGAAGCGCAGACTCATGGGGATACTGTTCAACAGCCACTCGCGGATGCGCGACAGGCTCATGATCGTAAACAGGATACCGGAGATGAATACCGCCCCCAGGGCCACCTGCCAGCTGTGACCCATCTCGCCCACCACCGTATAGGTAAAGAAGGCGTTGAGGCCCATGCCCGGGGCAAGGCCCACCGGCCAGTTGGCGTAGAGCCCCATCAGGAAACAGGCGATGGCGCCGCCGATACAGGTGGCGACGAAGGCCGCACCGTGGTCAACCCCGGCCTGGGCCATGACGTTGGGATTGACGAATATCACGTAGGCCATGGTGAAAAAGGTGGTCAGCCCGGCGACCAGTTCGGTCCGGACGTTGGTCTTGTGCTCGCTGAGCTTGAACAAGCGCTCGAGCCAGTCTGTTTGCTGTGACTGTCGCAGTGTCTGCTGATCCTGCTGGTTGATGGATTCCACAATCAATCCCTCATCGTTATTTTTGTCAATCACCCGGGTGCATCGCCCGGGGAAGGTGGCGGTTCGGCCCCTCTCTACAGCTTCTCCTGACCAAAAGGTCAAGAACCAGGAGCTGAGTTGATTATCTCCTTGTATACAAGAATTGCAACAAAACTTTCGTAATAGATCGAATAAAGAGTCACCATTAGGATGAATTTAGCGCCAATTTTGCAAATCGGTAGTAATTTATTCGGATTTTTAGCAGATTATTGTGTACAAGAATGATTCGCACGGCCGGCAGATACTACCGGCGGGCGACCCAAAAAAAGCAAGACATTACCCGGGGATAACAACAATGAGCGAACAGAATCAACACAATGTCAGCGCATTTTACGGCGAGCGGCGCCTGGCCAGGGGGCATATCGCGGATGTGGCGCTGTCATTGAAACGCGAGCTGTCGGAGCGGGAACTGGCCTCGGTCATGGTCTATAGCGACCAGAGCAGCCAGCTGGTGGAAATCGACTTCCGCGGCAGCGAGGAGGAGGTTCTGGCGCGCCTGCCGGCGCGGCAGGGTGGTGGTGCGGCTGCGCCCGTAGAGACGGGTCGCGCCCGGGAGATCACACTGCCCGCGCACCTGTGGGCCTGGCTCGACGGCCAGCCCGGCGGCGCGGGCACTACACTGCGCAGGCTGGCCGAGGAGGCCGAGGGCCGGCAACAGAGCAGGACCGAAAGCCGGCGCCGAGCCTGCGACGCCATCCAGAATTCCATGTCGGCCCTGGCGAAAAAACTGCCGGGCTTCGAACAGGCCGAGGCGGCGCTGCGCGCCGGCGAGCGCAGGATTTTTGAAGCCACCATCGAGTCCTGGCCCAAGGGCCTGCGCGCCCACCTGCAGAAGCTGAGCGCGGCGGCTTTTGTAGACTAGCGCCGGTGCAGCGACTCCCCCGCGGCGAAGGTCTCCTTCACCGCGCGGTCATCGCCGAGAATCATCAACGCAAAGAGTTTCTCCCGCAGGCTGTCCGCCCTGCCGGTGCGGTGCTCCAGCAATGGCGTGGCACAGTAATCGAGCACCACGAAATCCGCGTCCTTGCCGGGCTGCAGGTTGCCGATCTTGTCGTCCAGGTAGAGGGCGCGCGCACTGCCGAGGGTGGCCAGGTAGAGCGCCTTGAAGGGATCCAGTTTCTGCCCCTGCAGCTGCAGCACCTTGTAGGCCTCGTTGAGGCTCTGCAGCTGCGAGAAGCTGGTACCGGCGCCCACATCAGTACCCAGGCCGACGCGCACGCCGTGCCCCTCCAGTTTCTCCAGGTCCAGCAGGCCGCTGCCCAGGAACAGATTCGAAGTGGGGCAAAATGCCACTGCCGAGCCGCTCTCCCCCAGGCGCGCGCACTCGCTGTCGCACAGGTGCACGCCGTGGGCAAAGACCGAACGCGCACCGATCAGGCCGTGGTGGTCGTACACATCCAGGTAGCCGTCCCGCTCCGGGAACAGCTCTTTCACCCACTCGATTTCCGCCTTGTTCTCGGACAAGTGGGTGTGCATGTACAGGTCTGGGTATTCATTGAACAGCTTGCCGGCGGCGGCCAGCTGTTCAGGAGTACTCGTCGGTGCGAAGCGCGGAGTCACCGCATAGTGCAGCCTCCCTTTGCCGTGCCAGCGCTCGATCAGCTCGCGGCTGTCGGCGTAGCCGGATTCCGGGGTATCGCGCAGGTAATCCGGCGCATTGCGGTCCATCAGCACCTTGCCGGCGATCATGCGCAGGTTGAGTTCCAGGGCCTGCTCGAAGAAGGCGTCCACCGACTGCTTGTGCACACTGCCGAAGACCAGCGCCGTGGTGGTGCCATTGCGCAGCAGTTCTTTGATAAACAGGTTGGCCTGGGCGCGGGCGTGATCGATATCCTCGAACTGGGCCTCGCCGGGGAAGGTGTAAGTCTCCAGCCACTCCAGCAGCTGCTCGCCGTAGGAGCCGATGATGCCCACCTGAGGGTAGTGAATATGGGTATCGATAAATCCCGGGGTGATCAGCGCATCGCCGTGCGTCACCACTTCCACGTCGCCCCCGAGCGCCGGTAACAGTTCTTCGGCATCGCCCAGCTGGACGACCTTGCCGTCCTCGACGACCAGCAGGCCATCTTCAAAATATTGGTAACAGGCCTCGATCCCGACCTCGCGGGGATCGGCGACAGTGTGCAGTATGGCGGCGCGATGGGCTCGGCGCTGGGACATGATCACTCCCGAATTCTTCTCTGGTTTCTGTTCTGGTTACAGGGTGCTTCTCCAGCGGTCGGATACCGCATTGACCAGCTGGAGAACCAAAAAAAATTAAACCAGAGCCGGAAGCCCCGTCAACAAAAACCTGACCAAATCGTCAAGAAATTAGGAGTTCACGCAGTCCAAATAGCGTACAAACCCCTGGAGTCTCACAGTCCTGCGAGACACGATGTGGAGGCCCTGCTACCACTGAGCAAAGTCCCCGACAGCGGGATCTTCGCATCAAGCACATCGCATTGACGAACCACGAAGTGTCAGCTCTAGAGCCTCACCCCGCCTGAACTTCAGCAATCTCAGCCGCTTCGGCAATCGCCTCCGCACTCGGCACCTCCAATCCACAACCGCGCAATATCACCTGGGTCAGGAAATCGGCCGCGTGATCGAAATCCTCCGGCGTGTACTCGGCCTTGTTCTCGATCAGCAGTATCTGCGCCTGGAAATCGGCGTAGTGCTGGGTGGAGGACCAGATCAGCAGTATCAGCTGCACCGGGTCCACCGCTGCCATGCGGCCGTCGTCAATCCACTGCTGTATCACCCCGGAGCGGTCGCGCACCCACTCGCGCATGGTGGTGCGCAGGTGATCCTTGACGATGGGCGCGCCCTGGATCACCTCCATCGCAAACAGGCGCGACGCCAGCGGGTGGGTGCGGGACATCTCCACCTTGGCGTGGATAAAGCGCGCCAGTGTCAGGGCCGGATCATCCTCGGGCTCTATCTCCGACAGCATGGCGTTCCAGCGCTCCATGATCGAGTCGAAGAGGGCGCAGTAGATACGCTTCTTGTTGCTGAAGTAGTAGAGCACATTGGATTTCGGCAACTCCGCGCGCTCGGCGATGCCCTGGATGGTGGTGCCGCGAAAACCGTGCAGGGCGAACTCCCGCTCCGCCGCCGCCAGTATGCAGTCGCGATTGCGCTCCCGAATCCGCCCGGGGCGGTTCCTGCGGCTCTTACCGGGGGCCAGCGCCTCGGTGATCTTGGTGGTGTCTGCTTCTAATCGGTTGGTCATTGCCTTGGACAACTGCTGAGTGACGAGTGAAAAAGCGATCAATAAGCCGACAGTATCCCAAGTGCCCGCCACAGGCAAAAAAACGCCACCTCTCAGCCCCCAGGAAAACCGACCAGGCGATCAGCTTTCTGACTGAACTGCAGAATAAATCCATGAAAATAATCGATTATGCAACCATAAAAACTTGTCCAAATGGTCAGGAAAGTGTAAAACAACACTCACCCCGACCTTGACAGCGGCATCCGCACAGCGGAATCGGCGCGCCAAAGCGGGGTTTGACGAGGGCTCAGTCGCCTGAAACCGATGATTCAGCAGTGGACGCGGGACGGGCGGCGCGAGAATAAAAACAGTGGGGAACTCCGTGATCGAATTTTATTTGAACGGTCGGCACCGGCAGCTGCACAGCGCCGATCCCAATCTCAGCATTCTGGAATGGCTGCGCACCGATGCGCGACTCACCGGCACCAAGGAGGGCTGTGCCTCCGGCGACTGCGGCGCATGCACCGTGGCCATAGGCTCACCCGATGCGGGTCGCGGCGGCGCATTGCGCTACGACAGCGTCAACGCCTGCATAGCCCCGCTGGGCAGCCTGCACGGCAGACACCTGGTGACCGTGGATGGCCTGCAGCAGGAACAACCGCACCCGGTGCAGAAGGAAATGGTCGAGTGCCACGGCGCCCAGTGTGGCTTCTGCACGCCGGGCATCATCATGTCCCTGTTTGCGCTGCACACCGAGAGCGCCGCCACCGGCGCCAGTGCCGACGACAAGGCGCTGCTGGAGGCGCTGTCCGGCAACCTGTGCCGCTGTACCGGTTACCGGCCCATTATCGAGGCGGGTCGCCGCGCCGCGGCGCAGACCTGGGAGCCGGCACAGGGCACGGAACAGCAGGCCAAAGGTGATGAAATCGACCTCTCTGGTCCCGCCTGGTTACAGGCATCCGAAATGCTGGCGACACTGGGGCAGATCCAGGAGCGCGCCGCAGGGCTGGAAGACAGCGAAGGCCGCCGCTACGACGCCCCGACCAATATCCAGGCCCTGCGCCAACTGCGCGATCAGTACCCACAGGCGCGCCTGGTGGCCGGCGGCACCGACCTGTCGCTGGAAATCACCCAATTCCTGAAGGATCTGGATCACCTGATCTCGGTGGCCAACGTGGACAAGCTACATGAGATCCGCGAGGACAAAGACGGCCTCTATATCGGTGCCGCAGTCAGCTATCGCGAGGCGGAACCGCTGCTCAGCCGTCGCTGGCCCCAGTTCCACGCCATGATCGAGCGCCTCGGTTCACGCCAGATCCGCAACCGCGGCACCATCGGCGGCAATATCGGCAACGCCTCCCCCATCGGCGATATGCCGCCGGCGCTGATCGCCCTGGGCGCCGAAGTGGAACTGGACAGCGTCGACGGCATACGCCGCATGCCCCTCGAGGAATTCTTCCACGACTACAAGAAAACCGACCTGCGCCCCAACGAATTTATCCGCGGCGTCTGGATACCCGAGCCCAAGGCCGACGAGCAGCTGTACCTGTACAAGATCTCCAAGCGCCTGGACGACGACATCTCCGCGGTGCTCGGCGCCTTCTGGATCAAAAGCGACGGCGAGCGGGTGGCGGACTGCCGCCTGGCCTTCGGCGGCATGGCGGCCATCCCCAAGCGCGGCCCCGCCGCAGAGGCGGCGCTGCGCGGCCAGACCTGGGATATCTCCTCCGTCGAGGCCGCGGTGACCGCCCTCGAGGGCGAGTTCACCCCCATGTCCGATGTGCGCGGCTCCAGTGCCTACCGCATGCAGGTGGCCGGCAACCTGCTGCGCCGCGCCCTGCTGGAATCCACTCACAAGGACAAGAAGCAGCCGCTGATGGTGACCGACTATGCGTAAACTGATCGATACCAACCCTCAATCCGTCGCAGGCGCTAAGCCCGCCGCGGGCGCTCGCGGCCTGGTCGGCAGCCGCGCCGAACACGACAGTGCCTGGAAGCATGTGCGCGGCCAGGCCCGCTATATCGACGACCTGCCGGAACCGGACGGCATGTTGCACGCGGCCGTGGGCCAGAGTGCCCAGGCCCACGCACGCATCAAATCCATGGACCTCTCCGCCGTGCGCACCTATCCCGGCGTAGTGGCGGTGCTGACGGTCAAAGACGTGCCTGGCCACACCGATATAGGCCCGGTATTTCCCGGCGACCCGGTGCTCGCGGACGATATCGTCGAGCATATCGGCCAGCCGCTTTTCGCCGTGGCCGCCACCAGCCACCGCGCCGCACGCCAGGCAGCGCGCCTGGCCAAGGTCGAATACGAGCCGCTGGAAAAATTCCTCACCGCCGAGCAGGCACTGGAAGCACAGAGTTTCGTACGCCCGATGCACCAGCAGTTGAGCGGCGAACCGGATAAGGTACTGAAGGAAGCCCCGCACCGACTGCAGGGCCAGCTGTACGTGGGCGGCCAGGAACACTTCTACCTGGAGGGCCAGGCCTGCCTGGTAGAGCCGACAGAGGATGCCGGCGTCCATGTGCACACCTCCAGCCAGCACCCCACCGAAGTGCAGAAACTGGTGGCGGAAGTGCTGGACCTGCCGATCCACGAAGTGCAGGTGGAAGTGCGACGCATGGGTGGCGGCTTCGGCGGCAAGGAGACCCAGGCGGCGCCACTGGCCTGTATCGCCGCCCTGCTCGCCCGCCACACCGGCCGCGCGATCAAGTACCGCATGGCGCGCCAGGACGATATGGTGCAGACCGGCAAGCGCCACGATTTCTTCACTACCTACGACATCGCCTTTGACGACGACGGCATACTGCAGGGCGCCGACATCATGGTGGCCGGCCGCTGCGGCTTCTCGCCGGACCTGTCCGACGCCATCGTCGACCGAGCCATGTTCCACTCCGACAACGCCTACAGCCTCGGCGACGCCCGCGTCACCGGCCACCGCTGCAAGACCCACACCGTCTCCAACACCGCCTACCGCGGTTTCGGCGGCCCCCAGGGCATGATGGTGATCGAGTGCGCCATGGACGATATCGCCCGCCACCGCGGTCTCGATCCGCTGGACCTGCGCAAGCGCAATCTCTACCGCCCCGGCCGCGACACCACCCACTACGGCCAGGTGGTGGAGCAGCATGTGCTGGCGGACCTGATCGAACAGCTGGAAGCCAGCTCCGACTATAGGAATCGTCGCGTGGAGATTGCCGAATTCAACCGCGACAACCCGGTGCTGAAGCGCGGCCTGGCGCTGACGCCGGTGAAGTTCGGTATCTCCTTTACCGCCCAGCACCTGAACCAGGCCGGCGCCCTGGTACATATCTATACCGACGGCAGCATACTGATCAACCACGGCGGCACCGAGATGGGCCAGGGCCTCTATATCAAGGTCGCGCAGGTGGTGGCCTCCGCCTTCCAGGTGGACCTGGACAAGATCAAGGTGTCCTCCACCCGCACCGACAAGGTGCCCAACACCTCCCCCACCGCCGCCTCCTCCGGCTCCGACCTGAACGGCATGGCGGCGCTGGACGCCTGTGAGAAGATCAAGGCGCGTCTCGTCGAATTCGCCGCCGAGACCTATGGCGTCTCCACTGACGAGGTCCGCTTCGCCGACAACCAGGTCATCGCCGGCGACAAGTCCGTCGACTGGGCCGAGTTCGTACAGAGCGCCTATATGGCGCGCATCTCGCTATCTTCATCCGGCTTCTACAGCACGCCGAAGATCCACTACGACCGCGCTACCGGCAAGGGCCGCCCCTTCTACTACTACGCCAACGGCGCCGCCTGCGCTGAAGTAGTGCTGGACACATTGACCGGCGAATACCGCTGCACCCGCGTGGATATACTCCACGACGTGGGCGACTCACTGAATCCGGCCATCGATATCGGCCAGATAGAGGGCGGCTTCGTGCAGGGTATGGGCTGGCTAACCACCGAGGAGCTGGTGTTCAACGACGACGGCCGCCTGCTCTCCAATGGCCCCGCCACCTACAAGATACCGGCGGTGTCCGACGCACCGCCGGTGTTCAACGTGCAGCTGTTGAAGGACAGCCCCAACCGCGAGGCGACGGTGTTCCGCTCAAAAGCCGTGGGCGAACCGCCCTTTATGCTGGGTATGTCGGTGTGGTCGGCCCTGCGCGACGCCGTGGCCAGCATCGCCGACTACCGCTATTCGCCACCCCTGGATACCCCGGCCACGCCAGAGCGGGTGCTGAATGCAGTCACCGCCACGCGCCAGTGGGTGAAGGAAAAAGACACCGCGGCCGCCGGGGCGCCGGCCACCGGGGAGCCGGTATGCTGAAGAAGCTGAACTGGCACCAGGCGGTGGCCGAATGTGAGAATCGCGGCCAGCCCTATGTGCTGGTTACGGTGCTCGGCGTCACCGGCTCTGTGCCGCGGGAGCCGGCCACCAAGATGGTGATCACCGGCGAGCAGACCTACGACACCATCGGTGGCGGTCACCTGGAGTACCGGGTGATCGCCAAGGCCCGGGAGCAGCTGGCGGCAAGGGACTACCGCTACCAGCTGGCCCACTTCCCCCTCGGCGCCAGCCTCGGCCAGTGCTGCGGCGGATCCGTCGCGGTGCTGCTGGAGGCGCAGCCGGGGTCGGAAAACCACTTGGTGGTCTTCGGCGCCGGCCACGTGGCCCAGGCGCTGATGGCGATCCTCGGCCAGCTGCCCTGGCGGGTGACCTGGGTGGACTCCCGCGCGGAGACCTTCCCGGCGGAAATCCCCGGCAATGTGCGGGTACACCACACCGACGACCCGGCCGGCGACGCCGGGGAACTCTGTGCCGGCGCCCACGCACTGATACTGACCCACAACCACGCGCTGGATTTCGAGTTGTGCCAGGCACTGCTGAAGGCGGACAGCGCCGCCAGCATCGGCCTGATCGGCTCCGACACCAAGGCCGGGCGCTTCCGCCAGCGCCTGGAGCACCGCGGCTTTTCCGCTGAGACAATCGACCGCATCCGCTGCCCGGTGGGCAGGAGCGATGTACCCGGCAAACGGCCGATGGAAGTGGCGGTGTCGATCAGCGCGGAACTGCTGTCCCTGGCCGCCGCAGACAATACCGAAAAACCTGCCCGCCGCGGCCTGTCCTGGCGCGATCTCAAGGCGCTGAACGGCAGCGACACCAGCGAGAAGGCGGAGGCGGCCAGCTGCTGAAGTTTTTCTGGGCCGAGCCACCAGGTCCAGCATTTCGGGGCTGCCGAGCAGGGATGCCGGCGGAGCTGCAGGGACGCGTGCAAGCGCTCCCGAAATGCTGGTCCTAGTGGTTTGGCCGCAAGCAACTTCATAACTACTGCGCGGACGCTACGTTATGAACCAGCTTCAGGGGCCCTCCGTGTGGGAGCCGGCTGGCAGGGAAAAGGGGAAAACCGCGGAAGCCGTCCGCCGGCAAGCAGGCTCCTACCGGGGAGACAAGTCCTAACTGTTACTAGAGGCCCGACTCGCCCAGCCCGGAGTAGTCCGTCCAGCCTTCTTTCATTCCATTTCCCATCAGGCCCCTGCCGTGCGCGCGGTGTCCAGGGCCTCGCCACCCTCTTCTTCCACCTCGCCGGCCATGCTG
Source organism: Microbulbifer taiwanensis (assembly GCF_014904815.1). Taxonomy (GTDB): domain Bacteria; phylum Pseudomonadota; class Gammaproteobacteria; order Pseudomonadales; family Cellvibrionaceae; genus Microbulbifer; species Microbulbifer taiwanensis. The sequence continues at coordinate 15,327 of NZ_JACZFR010000023.1, read as the reverse complement.
TCGCGCCCGGGCAACACCAGGTTCAGCACTATCGCGCACAGCGCCGCCGGAATCAGGCCCGACTCTATGATCGCCTGCAGGTTTTCCGACAGGCCGGCGTAGAGGCCCTTGTGCACCGGCAGGCCCACGGCCACCGCCAGCGGCACGCCGATGATCATCATATTGCGCTTGTTGAAATTCACCTGGCTCAGCATCTGCACGCCGGCGCTGCCGATCATCGCGAACATGATCAGCACGGCGCCGCCGAGCACGCCGCTGGGGATACTGGTGATCACCGCTCCCAACTTGGGCAGCAGGCCCGCCAGCGCTAAAAAGACACCACCGATGGCCACCACATAGCGGCTGACCACACCGGTCAGCGCCACCATACCCACATTCTGGCTGAAGCTGATCTGCGGGAAGGCGTTGAACACCGCGGCGAAGATACTGGAAATGCCGTCGGCCATCACGCCGCCGGACAGTTCTTTTTTGGTGGGCTCGCGGTTCAAGCCGCCGGCGGTGGTGCCGACAATATCGCCGATGGACTCGGCGCAGGTGACCAGCGCCAGCAGCACCACCGGCACCACCGCGGCCAGGTGGAACTCGATACCTATGGCAAAGGGCACCGGCAGTGAAAACCAGGCGGCGGAGCCCACCGCAGAGAAGTCCACCAGGCCGAAAGCCATGGCCACCCCGTATCCGCTCAGCAGGCCCAGTAGCGGCGCCGCCTCGGACCAGACGCCGCGGCCAAACTGGTGCAGGCCGACGGTCACGAAAAACACCAGTGCTGCCAGGGCCAGGTGCTGACTTGCCCCGAAGTCCTCGGCGCCGAAGCCGCCGCCAACATAGGCGAAGCCCACCGGCATCAGCAGTATGCCCAGCATGATCACGAAGGTGCCAGTCACCACCGGCGGGAAGAGCGCCCGCAGCCAGGGCAGGAAGAAGCCCACCAGGGCCATGGCGATACCGCCGCAGAGGCCGGCACCCAGCGCTGCCGGCACCCCCATGCCCACGGCGATGGGAATCAGCACCGGCACGAAGCCGAAGCTGGTCCCCATGACAATCGGCAGCCGCGCCCCGACCCTGCCCACCCCTAAGGACTGCAGCAGGGTGGCGACGCCGGCGACGAACATGGCCGCCTGCACCATAAAGGCGGTCTGCTCCGCCGACAGGCCGGCGGCACCGGCGATGACAATCGGCACCGTGACATTGGCCACGAACATCGCCAGCACATGCTGGATACCCAGTGGCACCGCGCGCCGCAGCGGCGGTATGGCATTGACATCGCGACTGTCAGGGACGACCGCGGCGGAACTTGCGGAAGGAGTTGTAGACATCAGGGCTCTCCCAATTTTTATCTTTATTTCAAGGTGAGGAGAGCGACGCCGCTACCGGCGCATCGCTCGGTTACAGGGCGTTTCTGAGGCGCCGGGCGGCGCTGTCGTGGCGGGCCATGAGCTGGTCCAGATCGAGATCGCAGGGCAGTCCGTCGGTCACCCGCCAGCGACCCGCCACCATGACGCGATCGGCGCGGCTGGCACCGCAGAGCAGCAGAGCGGCGAGGGGATTCTCGGCCCCGGAGAAGCGCAGTTCATCGAGTTTGAACAGCGCCAGGTCGGCCTGCTGGCCCGGCTCCAGGCCGCCGATATCCTCACGCCCCAGGCAGCGGGCCGAGCCCTGTGTAGCCCAGCGGATTACTGCCTCGTGGGTCACCTGGCTGGGGCTGTAACGCAGGCGCCCTAGCAGCATCGCCTGGCGCATTTCCTCGGCCAGGTTGGAGTGATCGGCGGAGGCGGAGCCGTCCACCGCCAGGCCCACCGGTGCGCCGGCGGCCTCCAGCTCCAGGGTGCGGCACAGGCCGGAGCCCAGCACCATGTTGGAGGAGGGGCAGTGGGCGATGCCAGTGCCGGCGCGGCCCAGGCGCGCTATTTCGTCGTCGTTGAAGTGGATGCCGTGGGCCAGCCAGGTGCGGTTTGACAGCCAGCCACTGTCCTCCAGGTAATCCAGCGGGCGCATACCGAACAGTTCCTGGCAGTAGGCAGTTTCATCCTCCGTCTCGGCCAGGTGGGTGTGCAGGCGCACATCCTCGGCCTGGGCCAGATGCGCGCTCTCGCGCATCAGCTCGCGGCTCACAGAAAAGGGGGAACAGGGGGCCAGGGCAATGGTCACCATGGCGCCGTCGCCGCGCTGGTGGTAGCGCCGGATCAGGCGCTGGCTGTCGTCGACGATGGTCTGTTCGTCCTGCACCACCGACTGCGGCGGCAGCCCCCCCTCGTCGCGCCCCACACTCATGGAGCCGCGGGTCAGCGCCGCGCGCACGCCCAGGCGCTGGGCCGTTTCCACCTGGCGGTCTATGGCGCCCTCCAAGGCGCCGGAGAAGACATAGTGGTGATCGGCGACGGTGGTGCAGCCGGACATCAGCAGCTCGACCATGGCCAGTTCGCTGGCCAGCGCCAGCTGTTCCTCGTCCAGGTGCGCCCAGACGTCGTAGAGGGTGGTCAGCCAGGGGAAGAGTTCCTTGTTCAGGGCGGGGGAGTAGGCGCGGGTCAGTGTCTGGTAGAAGTGGTGGTGGGTGTTGACCAGGCCGGGCAGCAGCACATGGCTGGAGGCGTCAATGATCTCCTGCGGCGGCCGGCTGGGCCTACCCCCCGCAGGTACTTTCTCCAGGATGCGCGTCCCGTCCACGACGACACCACCGGCCGCGCCCCTGTCGGCGCAGTCCAGCGGGTCGCGAATCCACAGGGTACGGTTTTCTTCTGCCATGTTTCTCTCCTCGGCCGCGACGACCGCGCAACAATTTCAGCGCCACCGTAGCAATCATTATTGTGTACTTTTATGTATACCGAATTTGAAGACTGATGCGTCAACTGTCAAGCGAGTGACAAACAAGTGGCACACATATCCACCTAATAGAGTTTTTATACGCCAGAAAGAATCGCCTGCAGCGAATTCAGGAGAGAAGGGACACTATCTCGTATACAAATACGATACACAGAAAAGAGAGATAAGGATGAGAGAACAGCGCCTTGCGAGGCTCAGCGGCAGAGGGACTGATGGTAACGGTATAGCGCTTGAGGGCAGTTGAGATTGTGATGCCAGTCCCCCGGCGGCATTTCCAGCTGGCGCCCATTCAGGGCGCGCAGCATGGCGCCGACGGAGGAATCTTCCACGCCTCCGACACAGGCGCGCAGGTAAGTGCGACTGTGATTGTCCAGGCGCAACCACAGGGGCAGGTAGCAGTGGCCGAAACAGAGCGCGCTGTCGCCACCGGAGTGACCCGCGGCACAGAGACTTTGCAACTGCTGCCGCTGCAGATTGGGCATGTCCACCGGAATCGCCAGCAGCGCATCGCAGGCGATGTTGTTTTCGTACAGATATTCCACCACAGAGTGGAGTCCCCCCAGCGGGCCCCGACCGGGCACCAGATCGCGAATACCGCCGGGCCTGTCACCACTGATACGCGGCGACATAAATTGCAGGCCCGCCCGCGACGGCAGGTCACGCAACAGTTTTTCCGCGCGCGCCAGCAGTGTCTGCCCGCCCGAGATCTCCACCTGCGCCTTGTCGCGTCCCATGCGACTCGAGTGGCCGCCGGCCAGCAGTAGCGGACAGATGCGCATCACTTTATCGGTCATTATCTTTTTTCGCTCTCACTGCCAATCTACCGCGCTGTGCCGTCACCAATAACACAACGCAAACACCGTGCCATAGAGTCCGCGCCCTGCTGCCGCACCAGTATCGCCAGTCACACGCACCAAAATCAGGCCGACCTTACCCTCCCCGCACCACCGATGTGCAATCGCAACGAATGCAAAAAATGACGGGCATTGAAAATCCCTGTCAATCGCGGTCGTGGCGTATTTGGCACAAGTCTTGATTGTTCATTGGGCAATGGCAAAGAAGCCCGGCTGCACTGACTGGTGGGCCGGGCTTTTTAGTCTGTAGATTACAGAAGACAACGACAGAAACGATGAACAAGTCCCTCGGCATCATGCTGGTCGATGACCAGGCGGAGCGCGCACAGATGGTGTGCGAGCAGCTGCGCGCGGCCGGTTATCGCCTGCTGGCGCAGCTCAGCAGTGCCGAGGGGCTGCTGTACCAGGTGGAGAGGCACAAGCCGGATATCGTACTGATCGATATCGAGTCGCCGGACCGCGATATTCTCGAGAGCCTGGCGATTATCAACCGCCAGGCCCCCACGCCGGTGGCCGTATTTTCCGCGCGCGGCAATGCGGAGTTTATCGCCCGCGCCGTGGAGTCGGGGGTGAGCGCCTATATGGCCGAGGGGATATCCGCCGAGCGGGTCCAGCCTGCAATAGAAATCGCCATGGCGCAGTTCCGCAGCTACCAGCAGCTGCGCCAATCCCTCGAGCGCACCCAGAAGCAGCTGGATGAGCGCAAAGCCATTGAGAGAGCCAAGGGCTTGCTGATGGCGAAGAAAAACCTCAGCGAAGACGCGGCGCACAAGACACTGCGCAACCTGGCCATGAGCAGCAATGCCACCATGCGCGCAGTGGCGGAACAGATAATTCACTATTTTCAGCCCGGAAATTGAGCCTTCAGCTCCAAAAACTGAACCTTCAGCTCCAAACAATTTGAGCCTTCAGCCATAAAACTTGAGTCCAGTATGCCGATACAGCTGCGCCCGGAAAAAAGCCATATCAAACTGCTATACCTGCGTCTGACCGATAGCGCACCGCTGATCATTGCGCAGGAAATGGGTTTCTTCGATCGCTACGGCCTCAAAGTGCAACTGCAGCGCGAGACTTCCTGGGCCACGCTGCGCGACAAGCTGATCGGCGGTGCCGCCGACGCCGCCGCCATGCTCGCGCCCATGCCGCTGACCCTGGCGCAGGCGCTGCCCCAGTGCGGCGAGCAACTGCTGAGTGGCCTGATACTGAGTTGTAACGGCAATGCAATTACGCTCTCCGCCTCCCTGTATCGCAAATTGATACTGCCGGCAGCGGACTGCGACGGCGCCGGGGTCGGCCGTGCCCTGGCAACCTATATCCAAAACCGTCCCGGCGGCGAGGCACTGCTCAGGTTCGCCACCGTCTATCCCTTTTCCAGCCACACACTGCAACTGCGTCACTGGCTGCGCGCGGCGGGCATAGATCCGAACCGGGACCTGCAATTAGTGGTACTGCCGCCGGAGCAGATGGTCGACAGCCTGCAGCGCGACGATATAGACGGCTATTGCGTGGGTGAACCCTGGAACACACTGGCTGCACACAGGGGTATCGGCACCATCGCCACCCCCTGCAACAGCCTGCTGCCGGCGATGCCGGAAAAGGTACTGGCGGTGACCGAGAGCTGGCACCGTGCCCACCCCGCCGCCCACCTGGCGTTGCGCGCGGCGCTGCTGCAGGCCTGCGACTGGCTGTCGGAGCGCGACCGGCGCCGCGATGCGACAGCGCTACTGGCTCGTGGGCAGTACCTGGATTTACCGGAGGAAATACTGGCCCCTTCGCTGGGCGAGCAGCCCTTCCGCCACGGCAATACCGAAACGGCTGCCAATCCCGGCTGGCACCTGTTCGCCCAACTCGAAAACGATTCTGGTCGCCCGACGAAGAAAAAAGCCACGCAACTGTTGGAACTCTGCCGCGACTTCTCCCCGGTCACCGACGGGGAGGAAAACGCCTTCCGCCCGGAGCTGTACCAGCAGACAGTCGACTTCCTGCACAAGAAAAAATGATGGCACAAAAATTGAATACGTAATCTGTAGGATGGGCAAAGCGCAGCATGCCCATCCTACGACAAACCGATACACGGACAACGAAGTCCACCGGCAGCGGAAAAACCGCACCCGTGGGCTTTTTTTGTGCCCGCGATAAAACGATGACGATTAAGGAAATGCGCATGTCCAGCGATACCCTGAACCTGTTTTCCTTCCGCGGGAACACCAGAATACTTCACCTCACCTGGCTGGCTTTCTTCATTACCTTCGTGGCCTGGTTCAATCACGCACCGCTACTGATGGCAATATCCGAAAGCCTGTCGCTCACCCCCGACCAGGTGAAGACGCTGCTGATCCTGAACGTGGCCCTGACCATTCCCGCGCGCATCGTGATCGGCATGCTCACCGACAAATACGGCCCGCGCCTGACCTACTCGCTGCTGCTGGCGGCGGGCAGCGTGCCCTGCTTTATCTTCGCCCTCGCCGACAGCTTCGTGCAACTGGCCCTGGGCCGTTTCCTGCTCGGTTTTATCGGTGCCGGCTTCGTGATCGGTATCCGCATGGTGTCCGAATGGTTCCCCGCGCGCCAGCTGGGTCTCGCCGAAGGTATCTACGGCGGCTTCGGCAACTTCGGCTCCGCCGCCGCAGCCATTACCCTGCCCACCTTGGCGTTGCTGTTCGGCGGCGACGATGGCTGGCGCTGGGCCGTGGGCCTGACCGGTGCCATCGCACTCATTTACAGCTTTATCTACTACGCCTCGGTTACCGACACCCCCAAAGGCTCCACCTACTTCAAGCCGAAAAAGAGCGGTGCCATGGCAGTCACCAGCCCCGGCGACTTCGTCCTGCTGCTGTTGATGAAAATTCCCATGTACGCGGCCCTGGCACTGCTGACCTGGAAACTGTCCAGCGGCGTCGGCATGATTACCGGATTCTGGGCCGCGGTGATCTACTGCGCACTGGCCCTGCTCTACGCGCTCGACGCCATGAAGACCTTCAGCATCAATCGCGAGGTATTCAGCAATCCGCCGGCGCCGATTCACCGCTATAAATTCAAGCAGGTGGCGGTGCTCGACCTGCTGTATTTCATCGCCTTCGGCTCCGAGCTGGCGGTGGTATCCATGCTGCCGCTGTTCTTCTCCGAAACCTTTGACCTGGATCCGGTGGAAGCCGGCCTGCTCGCCGGCACCTTCGCCGTGGTTACCCTGGCCATGCGCCCCATCGGCGGCCTGATCAGCGACCGCTGGGGGCGCAAACCCACCCTGCTCGTGGTAACCCTGGGGCTGGTCCTGGGTTATTTTTGCCTTAGCACCATCGACGCCTCCTGGCCCCTCTACCTGGCGGTATGCGCCATCATGCTCTGCGCCCTGTTCGTGCACGCCGGCACCGGCGCGGTGTTCGCCATGGTGCCCCTGATCAAGCGCAGCCTCACCGGGCAGATCGCCGGCATGGTGGGTGCCTACGGCAATGTGGGCGGCCTCTTCTATCTCACCGTACTGAGCCTGGTGTCCTACCAGGTCTTCTTCCTGGTCATCGCCGCCACCGCTTTGCTCGGTTTCGCCGCCACCCTGCTATTGGAAGAACCGCGCGGACATATGGCAGAGGTAGCGCCGGATGGCAGCGTGACACTGATCGATGTTGCTTAAAAACGGGACTCGGGAAGAAAAACTCCCCTCTCCCGTTCGCGGGGGAGAGGAAACAATGACCCTGGAGTTCTCCAGTGCCTGCAGCGCCGGCCGCCGCCAATACAATGACGACGCCTGTGCCGCCTGCACCCCGGCCGCGACCGAACTGCGCCCCCACGGCGCCCTGGCCGCGCTGGCCGACGGCGTCGCCAGCGCCGAAGCCGGCGGCGAGGCCGCGCGCGCGGCCATCAGCGGTTTCCTGTCCGACTACTACAGCACCCCGGAGACCTGGCCGGTAAAGCAGGCCGCCGCGCGGGTGTTGCACTCGCTGAACAGCTGGCTCTATCGCCAGGGCGCCGGCGACGAAATCGCCCAAGGATGGCTCACCACCTTTTCCGCCGTTGTTTTCAAGGGCGCCAGCGCTCACCTGATCCATATCGGCGACTCGCGCATCTACCGCCTGCGCGGCGGAAAGCTGGAATGCCTGACCCGCGATCACAGCCGCGCCCTCGGCCCCGGCCGCACCTTCCTCAGTCGCGCCCTGGGCATGGACGCCCATGTGGATGTGGACTATCGCCGCGAGGAACTGCGGGCCGGCGATATCTACCTGCTCAGCAGCGACGGCGTGCACGATTTTCTCCCGTCGGAAACCGTCGCCGAAATACTGCAGGAAAGCGGCGAGGCCGCCGCCCAGGCGCTGGTCGACGCAGCCCTGGCCGGCGGCTCCGGCGACAACCTGAGCGCGGCCGTGTGCCGCATCCACCGCGTGCGGCCGAGCGGCAACGAACTGCTGGACCGCAACCGCCAGCTGCCTTTCCCGCCGGACCTGAGACCGGGCGATAAAGTCGATGACTACCTGATTCTGCAGGAGCTGCACGCCAGCCCCCGCAGCCAGCTGTACCTGGCGCGGGATATCGACAGCGACGCGCTGCGCGCGATCAAGACGCCATCGATCAATTTCGCCGACGACCCCGCCTATATCGAGCGCTTCGTCGCCGAGGAGTGGACCGGCCGCCGCCTGGATCACCCGGGTATCGTCAAAATATTTCCCCCCAGGGCCAGGCGGCAGTTTCTCTACCATGTGCTGGAATATATCGACGGCCAGAACCTGCGCCAGTGGATGCAATTGAATCCCGCCCCGGGGGTGGAGCAGGTGCGGGAACTGATCAGCCAGCTGGTCAGCGCCCTGCGCCGGCTGCAACGGATGGAGATAGTGCACGGCGACCTGAAGCCGGAAAACATCATGGTGGCGAAAGACGGCCGCCTGAAACTGATCGACCTGGGCGGCGCCGATGGCAGCGGCCTGCGCGAACAGCTGCAGCTGGGCGGCTATCCAGGTGAAGAGGCCCCGCCAGGCAGCAAGAACTACGCCGCGCCGGAGTACTTCTTCGACGACGCGCCCAGCCACCGCTCGGACATCTTCTCACTCGGCGTCATCACCTACGAGCTGCTCACCGGTCGCTACCCCTACCGCGAGCGTGCGGGCTTCCGCCACTACCAGCTGAAAAGCTATGCCGGTATGCAGTACATCAGTGCGCGGCAACACCGCGAGGATATTCCCGAGTGGATAGATGGCGCCCTGCGCCGGGCCTGCGCGCCGGATCCGCGCAACCGCTACCCGGCACTATCGGAATTCGTGCACGACCTGCAGACACCGAACCCGCAGTTCACCCGCGAGCGGGAAAAACCGCTGCTGGAGCGCAACCCGCTGTTGTTCTGGCAGCTGGTTGCGCTGCTGTTGCTGCTGTCGCATCTCCTCCACCTTCTGTAACTCCGTTACGCAAATTCCGTTACGCAAATATCTCCCAGGGCCCGTTGACACTAAATTAATGGCCGCGATCAGACTCACGGGCAACACCAGATGCCGATCGCGGCCATGGGCCGCTTCTACGGGGCGAAATGGCGGGCACCATCGAGGGGCAGCCGAATCGCCGACGCACCAATTTATTGCAACCGAGTCAGTATCGACCGCCAAAATTCCGCAATAAACACGGATTTCGTATTGGCACAATCCTTGAATAACAATAACTACCAACACAATTTATCCCCCTAACGAGGCAACGGCGCCCGGACTCTTCGGCAGAGAAGAGGCGGCGCCCGTGCCACTCCACCGCGCTCCCCTCCCCTGCCGAAAAATTCAGAAAAAATGGCAGGAACTCAGATGATTGAACCGAGGGTTAAGCAAAAACTCATCGTTATCGGCAACGGCATGGTGGGCCACCACTTCCTCGAGCAGCTGGCCGCACGGCCGGAAAAAGAACTGTTCGACGTGACCGTTTTCTGCGCCGAACCCAGACCCGCCTATGACCGCGTGCACCTGTCCGAGTATTTCGCCGGCCGCACCATTGACGACCTAGCTATGGGCAAGGTCGAGCAGTACCGGGACTGGGGCTTCGAGCTGTTGCTGAACGACACAGCGGTGGAGATCGACCGGGACAAGAAAACCGTCACCTCCGCCAGCGGCACTGTCAAGAACTACGACCGCCTGGTGCTCGCCACCGGCTCCTACCCCTTCGTGCCGCCGATTCCCGGCCACGAACACGAAAAATGTTTCGTCTACCGCACCATCGAAGACCTGGATGCGATCCGCGCGGCCAGTGAAGGCGGCACTGTGGGCGTCGTCGTGGGTGGCGGCCTGCTGGGCCTGGAAGCGGCCAACGCGCTGAAGGAGCTGGGGCTGGAGGCCCATGTGGTGGAATTCGCCCCGGGCCTGATGTCGGTACAGCTGGACGGCGGCGGTTCCGAGCTGCTGAAAAACAAGATCGAGGACCTGGGCGTTACCGTGCACACCAGCACCGCCACCGAACTCATCGAGGAGGTGGACGGCCGCCTGCGCATGCGCTTTCAAGGAGAGAGTAAAGGTGAGCGTGAATTGTTGACCGACCTGATCGTCTTCTCCGCCGGTATCCGCCCGGAAGACAAGCTGGCCAAATCCGCCGGACTGCAATTGGGCGAGCGCGGTGGTATCGCCGTCGACGAGTCCTGTCGCACCTCCGACGAGTATATCTTCGCTATCGGCGAGTGTGCCCTCTACAACAATTTTGTCTACGGCCTGGTGGCCCCCGGCTACACCATGGCGCGCACCGCGCTGGCGCAGCTGTGCGGCGAGACGAGTGAAGTTTTCACCGGCGCCGATATGAGTACCAAGCTGAAACTGCTCGGCGTGCAGGTGGGATCGATCGGTGATGCCCACGGTCGCGCAGAGGGCGCCGCGGCCATCACCTTTGTCGACGAGCAGAGCGGCGTCTACAAGCGCATGATCACCGATGCAGAAGGGAAGAAATTGCTGGGTGCCGTGCTGGTGGGCGATACGGACGATTACGATCAGCTGCTGCAATACCACCTGAACGACATCGACCTGCCGGAACACCCGGAACAGTTGATTCTGCCCGCCGCCGATGGCGCCGCGCCGGCCCTGGGCGCCGGCGCCCTGCCCGCCACCGCGACCATCTGTTCCTGCCACAACGTCAGCAAGGGGCAGATCGTCGATGCCGTGGCCGGCGGCTGCTGTTCCCTCGCCGATGTAAAAGACGCGACCAAGGCCTCCACCGGCTGTGGCGGCTGCGCGGCACTACTGAAAAATGTGGTCGACGAGGAGCTGGCGGCCCTGGGTGTGGAGGTAAACAACCATCTCTGCACTCACTTCCCTTTCACCCGCCAGGAGCTGTTTCACATAGTGCAGGTGGAGGAGATAAAAACATTCGATGCGCTGCTACAGAAGCACGGCAGCGGCCGCGGCTGTGAGATCTGCAAGCCGACAGCGGCCTCGATTTTCGCCTCCCTGTGGAACGAGCATATCCTCAAGAAGCCGCACGTAGGGTTGCAGGATACCAACGACACCTTTATGGCCAATATGCAGAAAAACGGCACCTATTCGGTAGTGCCGCGGGTACCCGGCGGTGAGATATCGCCGGACAAGCTGATCGTACTCGGCCAGGTGGCGAAGAAATATAACCTCTACACCAAGATCACCGGCGGCCAGCGGGTGGATCTATTCGGTGCACGGCTGGAGCAGCTGCCCCTGATATGGGGTGAGCTGATCGATGCCGGCTTCGAGACGGGTCACGCCTATGGCAAGTCCCTGCGCACGGTGAAGTCCTGTGTCGGCAGCACCTGGTGCCGCTTCGGTGTACAGGACAGCGTCAAGATGGCACTGGATATCGAGAACCGCTACAAGGGACTGCGCTCGCCGCACAAGATAAAAATGGCGGTGTCCGGCTGCACCCGCGAGTGCGCCGAGGCGCAGAGCAAGGACGTGGGCGTGATTGCCACCGAGAAGGGTTGGAACCTGTTTGTGTGCGGCAACGGTGGCATGCGCCCACGCCACGCGGATCTATTCGCCACCGATATCGACGACGAGACGCTGGTCAAAACTATCGACCGCTTCCTGATGTTCTACGTGCGCACCGCGGACAAGCTGCAGCGCACCTCGGTGTGGCTGGAAAACCTGGAGGGTGGTCTCGACTACCTGCGCGAGGTCATCGTCGACGACAAGCTGGGCATCTGTGACGAGCTGGAGGCGCAGATGGCCAATGTGGTCGGCACCTACCAGTGCGAGTGGAAGACGGCGATCAACGACCCGGAAATGGTCAAGCGCTTCCGCCAGTTCGTCAACACGGATGAGCCGGACGAGAAGATCGTTTTCGTCGAGGAGCGCGGCCAGCCGCGTCCGGCGCGGAACGAGGAAATCGTCAAAATCGCCGAGCCGGCCTGATTTTTTGAAGCGGGTGCGACACCAGCACCTTCGCATAACGCACATCGTCATTCCGGCGCAGGCCGGAATCCAGAGATTCGAAGTGCCTGCTGGAGGCCGGCCTGCGCCGGCATGACGAACCAATAATTTCGTTGCTTACTTAGGAACAAGCCATGACCCAAGTTGCCATAACCCACACCCAGTGGCAGCCGATCTGCCAGCGATCAGATCTGGTTGCCGATTCCGGAGTGTGTGCTCTTGTGGGCGGTGCCTCTGGCGCAAGCAAGAGCATCGCCCTGTTTTTTATTCCCGGCGCCGAGCCGCAGCTCTACGCCCTGGACAACTGGGACCCCGTCGCCGGCGCCGGCGTTATCGCCCGCGGTATTGTGGCGGAGATAGACGGCGAGCTGACGGTGTCGTCACCGCTGTACAAGCACCACTTCCGCCTGGGCGACGGCGCCTGTATCGAGGACGAGGCGGTGCAACTGGCCAGCTACCCGGTCGCCCTCGATGGCGACACCGTGTGTATCGCGATTGACGAAGGCTGAAAATGTCGTTGACGGAGCATTTTCGCGCGCACAGGTCCTGCACCACCTGCCCCTATTGCGGCGTCGGCTGCGGCGTGTCCGCGACCGTCAAGCGCCGGGGAGGTGGAGAAACCGTAGCGGTCAGCGGCGACGAACAGCACCCGGCCAATTTCGGCCGCCTGTGCGTCAAGGGTTCGGCGCTGGCGGAGACCCTCGGTGAGCGCGGACGACTGCTGCAGCCCCGGTTGCACGGTCGCGAGCACGATTGGGACAGCGCCATGGATTTTATGGCCCGCCAGTTTGCCCGCACCATCGCCGAGCACGGTCCGGATTCGGTGGCTTTTTATCTGTCCGGGCAGCTGCTCACCGAGGATTACTATGTCGCCAACAAGCTGATGAAGGGCTTTATTGGCAGCGGCAACGTGGATACCAACTCGCGCCTGTGCATGTCGTCGGCGGTGGCCGCCTACAAGCGCGCTCTCGGCGCCGACGCGGTGCCCTGTTGCTACGAGGACCTGGAAGTTGCAGACCTGGTGGTGCTGGTCGGCTCCAATGCCGCCTGGACCCACCCGATCCTGTTCCAGCGCATGCAGGCGGCCAGCACAAGGCTGGTGGTAATAGATCCCCGCGCCAGCGCCACCAGTGAAATGGCGGACCTACACCTGGCAATTACGCCCGGCAGCGATGCCGCACTCTTCAACGGCCTGCTCAATTTCCTGGTGGAGCGAGACAGGCTGGATCGCCAATTCATAGACCTGCACACCGAGGGTTTCGACGAGGCAATCGATATAGCGCGGGACTGGTCACTGGCCAAAACCGCCGCGGCCTGCGGCATTGCCGAACAGCAATTATTGGAATTTTTCCGGCTGTTTGCGCAGACGGAGAAGACTGTCAGCTTCTATTCCCAGGGCATCAACCAATCCAGCAGCGGCACCGACAAGAACAACGCGATCATCAACTGCCACCTGGCCACCGGCAGAATAGGTCGGCCGGGGGCCGGGCCCTTTTCCATCACCGGCCAGCCCAACGCGATGGGCGGGCGCGAAGTGGGCGGCTTGGCGAACATGCTCGCCGCCCATATGAATTTCAACGCGGGAGATATCGACCGGGTCGGGCGCTTCTGGCGGGCGGATTCGGTCGCGCAAAAGCCCGGGCTCAAGGCGGTGGATCTGTTCGAGGCGGTCGAGCGCGGGAAGATAAAAGCGATCTGGATTATGGCGACCAACCCGGCAGTCAGTATGCCGGATGCTGCAAGGGTGGCGTCCGCGTTACAGAAATGTCCGTTGGTGGTGGTGTCCGATTGCGTGGCCGATACGGATACTGCGCGCTGCGCCGACCTTCTGCTGCCGGCGACCACCTGGGGTGAGAAGAACGGCACCGTGACCAACTCCGAGAGACGCATTTCCCGGCAACGCGCTTTTCTGACGCCCCCCGGAGAGGCGCGCCACGACTGGCAGATTATCTGCGACCTGGCCGCGCGCCTCGGCCATGGTGATCAATTTGACTACGCCCACCCGGTGGAGATTTTCCGTGAGCACGCGGCCCTGTCGGGATTCGAGAACGACGGCAGCCGCGCCTTCGATATCTCCGCACTGGCGGAAATCAGCCTGCGCCAGTACGACGGTTTGCAGCCCGTACAGTGGCCGGTGAACGAGAGAAACCCGACCGGCACGGAACGCCTGTTTACCGAGCACAAATTCTTCACAGCGACTGGTCGCGCGCGCTTTATTTCGGTGCAGCCGCGTACACCGGAGCAGAGTCGCAGCGACGAATTCCCCCTTTGGCTGAACAGCGGCCGCCTGCGCGACCAGTGGCACACCATGACCCGCACCGGCCGCGCGCGCAATCTGCTCGACCACAGCGAGATGCCAGAGATACAGATCAACCCCGGCGACGCCAGACACTACCACATCGGCGACGGCCAGCTATTGGAACTGCGCAGCCCGCGCGGCAGGATGTGTGGCCGCGCCCTCGTCTCCGCTGCGCAGAAACCCGGCGAGCTGTTCGCGCCGATTCACTGGAGCGAAACCCTGGCACAGGACGCCCGCGTCAGTGCGCTGGCCGGGCCGGCCACGGATCCCCACTCGGGTCAGCCGGAATTCAAGCAGCTGCCAGTGCAGCTGTCCCCGCTGCCGGTACACAGCTACGCGACGCTGCTATGTCACGAAGAGACCGCCGCTCCCATGCAACAGTGGCTGGCCCGCCAGGAGAGAAAACTGGTGCACTGGTACCGCGTGCCCTGTGAAGGTGGCTATCGCTACGAGCTGGCGCTGCGCGAATCGCTGGATGGTCGCGCTCTCGGCGGGGAGCTGTTTGCGAATAGCGGCCCGACACTGTGCTGGCAGCAATTGCAATTGTTACAGGGGCAGCGCTGGCTGGCGCATACGCAGCGGGTGAAGTTGCTGATCTTTAGCGGCGGCGACTGGCGCACACTGCCCGACAGGCGCGTCCTGGAGCAGCACCTACAGCAACCACTGCCGCCGGCACCGGCGCAACTGCTGCAAAATATCGCCCCGGGCGCACAGATGGTGTGCAGCTGCAAGCAGGTGTCGCGGCAACAGATAGAGGAAGCCATAGCGGGGGGCACCGCTTCAGTGGAGGCACTGGGCGAGCTGCTCGGCTGCGGCACCAATTGCGGTTCCTGCAAGCCGGAGATCGCATCGATCTTGCGTGCGAACACAGCCATTGATTGGACACTTGGGGAAAACGTCGCCTGACTGCAATTTTACAGCTCCCCTGTAGATACTCTGTTGCAAAACAAGCTTTTATTGTCTCGTCATACCGGCGAAGGCCGGTATCCAGTTCGGTGGCACCTGGATTCCGGCC
>NZ_JACZFR010000090.1 GCF_014904815.1 Microbulbifer taiwanensis | reverse complement strand
AACACTCAGAGGTCGCACTCGTCTATTGGGTATGTATCACCGCATGAATTTGAGTGTAAAATCAATTGCTAACAACATGGTGTGTGCAAAATCGGGTTAAGTCCCTTCCGGCGCTTCGCGCCTCCACGGGACAGTCAACGCTAAGCACATATTGTGCTGGTCGCTGCGCTCCCTTTTTAGCACAATATGTGCTTAGCATTGTCTGCCCCTGCTGTGGGCGTTAGCTTTCCGTAGCTGAAAGAAATATGTTCAAATTAAGTAATGTAGAAAATAAAGTAGAGCTAGAGTTATCCGTTGAAGGCTACCAGTTTCCCGAAAGCCCAAAGGATGACTGGTGTATCATCAAAGTAATCGTCAAGCAGGATGAAGATACCTTTGAAGCAGAGGATCCGGCGCTCGAAACTACAGAATTGCTGAGCATTCTTGAATGGTTTAGATGTCTCTCTGAGCGAAGGTTACCGCGTTACGCGCGACTCTGTTTTACCGAGCCTTGCTTGGAATTTGAGTTTCTAGCTTGTACAGATAGTTCGGTGAGAATATCAATCCATCTAAGCTACGAGCTGAAACCAAACTTCGATCTAAAGCAGTTTGGCCAACGGCCATCCGAGTGGGGCGTGGTATTCGAATTAGATGAAAGCGAATTTAATAAAGTTATTTCTGGCGTAGAGTCCGCACTGGTAAAGTGCCCGGTCAGAGGTTAAAGCTAACAAGCGGCTGCTAGGGACGTGGTAAAGCTTGGCTTGAAAAGCAGCCAACCATCACCACGCCCCAGAGCCGAGCGTTATACCTAAATAGGATAAATATGGAACAATACCTTCTATATGTTGCAATAGCATCAGCAACAATTGCTAGCCCCGGTCCAGGCGTGGTTCTTACTATCACAAATGTTCTACGTTATGGATTTTTGGGGGCAATCCCTGGAATCTTAGGTATCTCTGGCGGGATGCTTTGTATTGCTACAATTTCTGCAACCACACTAGCTGCTATTCTTGCAGCTTCTGCAATGGCTTTCACTATATTTAAGTTCATTGGTGCTGCTTACCTTATATATTTAGGCATTAAAATGTGGCGATTATCGTCAACATTTGATCTACAGATCCAAACAAAACAAAAGAGTCATAAACTGAGATTTGCAGAAGGATTTCTTATTACATTATTAAACCCAAAGCCAATTTTCTTTTTCATGGCGTTGTTCCCACAATTCATAACACCAAGTGAAAATTATCAAGCTCAATTTATTGCGCTGGCTTTAACGTTTAGCTTTCTAGTTGTTATAGTTCATTGTACTTATGCCATATTTTTAAAGGCAGCAAAATCTGGCCTATCAACACCGAGAGGCAGCAAGCTTATAAGCCGGGTAAGTGGAAGTTTCTACATGGTATTTGGAGTCGGCCTTGCCACATCTCATAAATCGGTATAACAAGCGACTGTGGTTCAAGCGCTAGCGAAAATATTTAGTGCGCCCACTCCCGGTCATCCCGTACCATGGCATTCAGAATCGTCAAAAACTTCCTCATTGCGGCCGTCAGCGCGACCTTTTTATGCTTCCCC
>NZ_JACZFR010000089.1 GCF_014904815.1 Microbulbifer taiwanensis | reverse complement strand
TTAGAGGATGCTGAGTTAGGTGTAGTTTTAAGTCTTGGTCATATGAAAAGTGTCTTGGCGGAGTTCAATGGCCATGTATTAGAGTTGGACGGATTGGCTCAAAGCAATAGACACACCTATTCTGACTACAGCACAGAAAACCTGAATGTAATAGGTACCGGTTTAACACCTTCCCATCTGGCTTATGTGATTTACACCTCCGGGTCTACGGGGAAGCCTAAAGGAGTCATGATCCAGCATGACAACCTCACGGATTATATGCTGGGTAATTATAGTAATTATTTTGAAGAGCAGTTAGAGGGCTCCTTACTATTCACTTCCCTTAGCTTTGATTTAACGTTACCTAGCCTTTATCTTCCCTTATTAAACGGCAAGTTTGTTGAGTTAGCCATTCATCATCCAATTATGAGTGAAAGTGTAGGAGAAATATTGCTAAATGATTCTCCGCGCCTTATAAGAATGACACCTTCACACGCACATTTACTGATAAATCAATTAAGCGGTCGTATATCTCGAACCAGACATGTATTTGTTGTTGGCGGCGAAACATTTGATGATCAATTGGCTAAACAACTATCTGATCATTTTCCCAACCTTTTATTGGTCAATCATTACGGCCCTTCCGAATCAACCATTGGTTGTGCAAGCTACTTGGTAAAAAAAATCGACAGAAGTGTCGGATTGAGTTTGCCCATCGGTAGGCCAATGCCTAATGCTTCTTTATATATTCTCTCACAACACAATGAGTTGGTGGCAGTAGGCGTGCCTGGTGAACTATATGTTGGGGGGGCCGGGTTGGCACGAGGTTATCTGAATCGTCCTGAGCTGACAGAAGAACGCTTTATCGCGAACCCGTTTCATGTGGCAGGTAAAGCAGGCAGTTCAGCGCTTTTATACCGTACCGGTGACCTGGTGCGATATCTACCAGATGGCAATTTAGAATTTTTAGGACGTAGTGATGATCAAGTAAAAATTCGAGGCTTTAGGATAGAGCTCGGAGAGATCGAGGCACGACTTGGGCAATTGGAACTGGTGGATTCTGCGCTGGTGACGGCAGGTAGTCAGCAGCTAGTGAGCTATGTCAAGCCAAAAAGTACGATAACTACTTCAGAATACCCAGATTATATTGCGTCTATAAAATCGGCATTGGCCACACAGTTACCGGACTACATGATACCTGCGTATATCACGATTGTGGAAGAATGGCCGTTAACCCCCAATGGCAAGGTGGACAGACGGGCACTGCCGGCGCCGGACGGCAGTGGCCAGCAGAGAGAATATGTGGCGTTGGATACTGAATCAGAGAAGATACTTGCCGAAATCTGGGCGGGTTTGTTAGATCTTCCTGTTGAGTTAGTCAGTCGTACTGCCAATTTTTTTGAGTCTGGTGGTCATTCCCTGCTATGTATTCGCCTAGTATCAGAAATTCGTCGCCGCAGGGGAGTGGAGATATCGGTTCAAAATATCTTTGATAATCCCCGTTTACAGGATTTGGCCGAATTAATCAGTCGTGGCTCACAGAGTGTTGTACGCCCGCCGCTGTTAGCGGTTAGCCGTGATAGCGATAAGGTACCGGTATCCTTCTCCCAGCAGCGCCTTTGGTTTATCGATAACCTGCAGGGTGGTTCACCAGAATACAACATGCCGATGGCGTTTGAGGTGACAGGCCATCTCAATCTGCCCA
>NZ_JACZFR010000088.1 GCF_014904815.1 Microbulbifer taiwanensis | reverse complement strand
AAGCCTTCGCTGTGCGCGGCTTTGTGGGCGGAGTCGTCTCTACTCTAGGCGGCGGCAAGTTCGGGCATGGATTTGTGTCGGCAGGAGTCGGAGGAGGTTTCAGCAAGGACACCGGCTTGGTCACGCGGATGCTTGTTTCCGGGGCTATTTCGGATGCGACCGGTGGTAAGTTCATTAGCGGCGCCGCAACGGCTGCGTTTGCTTGGGCTATGCAAAGCGGTGGTCAAGCGGATGGACACGGGGGAGAGCCTGACGATATAAGCGATCAATTTGTAGCCAATTCAAAAATCAAGAAAAAATTTAAAGAAATCAAACATGCAGACGGTACAGTCGAACATGTATTAGATCTAACCTATGAAAATCAGAGTACGATTGACGATGCTATTATTGATTCTTGGGCGGAACAAATTGAAAACAGTTTCACTCAGAAGTTTGGTGGTAAGAATAAGTTGACAGTAAATCTTAGCGAATTTGGTCCATGTGATGCTATTTGCAGAGCATTAGGTGGAGGGGCAGAAATAGTCTTTAAAACTGTCAGCAAATCTTTGTCACTACAAAATGGTGGGTGCCCGGCCGGCGCAGCCGCTTGTGCTGGAGTGGGGTCAGGGGAAATTAGATTTGTAATGGAAAACTATGCAGGTGCACGTTTTAGAGTTGATACCCCAGCACATGAGTTCGCGCATGCTATAGGTTTTAATCATGATTACAATTCTACGGGGTCAATCAGAAGTTATGCAGAGGCTAGGGCTCTTACCATTAAAGATTACCAAATGTTGGTGAAATATTATGGAAATTAAATTTCGGCATTTCCTCATCTTGGCATTAGGGGCATTATTTTATTTAAGTGCAACTGCGCAAGAAGCGTTAAACGTAGAGGAGTTAGATGCGAAATATGGAGAAGAATGGTTCCCATTTAGCAGGTTGGGTAGTGATGGATACTATATAAAAGTCCATAAGGGAAATGATCTGTACAAAGAAACTTGCAGAGTCAAAATTTTTCAATCGCTAGATGAGTATAAGAATGACAAAGGGAAATTCCTGATCCTAGATGAAGAGTTTAATCAGAAAGGGTACATAGACGGAGCTATCTTTTTAAAGTCTAAACAGAGTTGTCAAGATTGGGAAAAATATAAAGAAAAGATTGTTAAAATTGAAAGCAAAATTGATGATTATTCGATGTTGAGAGCATTTAATTTTATTAAAAATCTTTCTGGAAATGGGTATTTGAAGTTATGCAACAACAAATTAAAAAAAATTGATCGGATCGGATTGCATAAATTGGATGCTGCCACGATAGGTTATAGTGCGGACTTTTCTTGTAATGAGAAAATGTTTTACGTCAAGTTTTATTTAACCGGTGATGGTGGCGAAGTTTTCTCGCTTGGGCCAATTTTAGAATAGGTGAACCATCGCCCACCTCTGGCGCTGTGACATGACGTTGCCTCGCCGCTCAGTCGTGTGGGGTAGAGAATATGGGATCTCATGAGCTGGCAAGTTCTATTGGGGGCCAACCGACCAGTTCCAGGCTGTCGAGCATGACCACTACCTCATGGCGTGGAGACCATCTACAACCTCTACGGCTACAAGCAGGGTGTGCGCGACCTGGAGGCCCCAGTCGGCGAGGGCTTCTACTACACGGTCGAAGACATGACCGTGCGCGGCCAGGTCAAGGAAGTCAGGCTCGGCAACGGCCTCACCACCGCCTATGAA
>NZ_JACZFR010000087.1 GCF_014904815.1 Microbulbifer taiwanensis | reverse complement strand
CGCCTTTGGTTTATCGATAACCTGCAGGGTGGTTCACCAGAATACAACATGCCGATGGCGTTTGAGGTGACAGGCCATCTCAATCTGCCCATGGTGAGGGATGTTTTTAATACGATTATTGATCGTCATGAAATACTCCGGACAGTGTATGTCACGCAAGAAGGGGAGACCGTTCAGCATATACGCAATAGGTTAGATGTTGTTTTTGATGTTCAGGTTAAAGATTTAAGTCATCTTGCCGGCGATGTTCTTGATGATCAGGTAAAGGCACTGGTTGAATCGGATATCACCACGCCCTTTAACCTTGCAGAAGACCTGATGCTACGGGTGAGTTATGTGAAAAAGACAGCCGGTAGCGGCGTGATCATTTTCAATATGCATCACATTGCTTCAGATGGCTGGTCAATGAATGTACTGTTTAAAGAGTTTTTGAGTTTGTATGAGGCCTATAGTCAGGGACAGATGAATCCACTCCCTGCGCTGACAGTTCAATATGCAGACTATGCCCATTGGCAACATGAACATCTGGAAGGTGACCTATTAGAGTCGCAACTGTGCTACTGGGAGAAGCAACTTGATGATTTGCCTGCGTTACATAGTCTGCCTTTAGACTATGTGAGGCCGAAGATAAAACAGCATAAAGGAGCGATAGTTACCGCTGACTTACCCGCAACAGTAGCCAGGCAGCTGCTTGACGTGGCGAAAGCGCATGAATTAACTCCATTCATGTTGTTGCATGGCGCGCTGTCACTACTTTTATCGAGACACAGCAACAGTACCGATATTGTCATTGGCACGCCGGTGGCTAACCGTTTACAGGCAGAGCTTGAATCTTTGATTGGGTTCTTTGTGAATACTTTAGTGCTTAGAGCGGATACTAAGCATGATACTCTGTCTGACTACTTTGCTCATATCAGAAAAGTACATTTAGATGCACAATCAAATCAGGATGTACCATTTGAGCAGCTGGTGGAGCGATTAAAAGTACCGAGAAGTACAGCCCACAGTCCGTTATTCCAAATTATGCTGACTACAAACACGGATTACGGATCAAACAGTGATCTTGCTGATCCTACATTCAAGCTACCGGACGTAAATATTCAACCGTATCAGTCAGATCTTACTCAAGCGAAATTTGACCTTACTGTTAACCTGGGCATCAGTGAGAAAGGTGTGAGTTTGCGCTGGAATTACGATGTTAGCTTATTCTCAGAGCAGCATATTACTCAGTTAAATGATCACCTTTGTCGTTTACTCGAGGGACTGGGTCAATCACGAACGCAATCGTCACAACAGCTCCGTGACTTACCAATGTTGTCAGCTGATGAAATACAGTACTTGGTGCATGATCTAAATGACACAGCGATGGACTATCCAAGAGATAAATGTATCCATGAGCTGTTTGAGCAACAAGCGCAATCTAATCCAGATAATATCGCGATAATTTTTGCGGACAATTCACTGACATATAAGCAGCTTAATGAAAAGGCTAACCAGTTAGCACATTATCTAAAAGAACACTATGATATCGTACCGGATACTTTGGTGGGACTTTGCGTAGAGCGCTCCTTAGAAATGGTGATTGGTATTCTGGGGATTTTAAAAGCGGGCGGCGCTTATGTACCGTTAGACCCGAGCTATCCACCGGATCGTTTGAGTTATATGTTAGAGGATGCTGAGTTAGGTGTAGTTTTAAGTCTTGGTCATATGAAAAGTGTCTTGGCGGAGTTCAATGGCCATGTATTAGAGTTGGACG
>NZ_JACZFR010000086.1 GCF_014904815.1 Microbulbifer taiwanensis | reverse complement strand
GTTCGGATGCCTCAAAGGAACACTCCGGCACGTTCAAAGAGCTGGAACAGAAGCGGGGCAAGATCAAGAAGAAGATTCGCCAGTGCCTGAAAGAGCACAAAGGACTCGATGGCCGGAAGCCCAAAGAGCGAGAGAGGAAGCAGCAGCTCGCCCAGGCTTCGGAAACCCTCAAGAAGCACTTTGACAAGATAGACCAGTTCCTAAAGACGGCAGCCCCAAGGATGGGGCAAGGCAAGAAACCGGCAGAAATTAAAAGTAATATCACCGACAACGAATCCGCCAAGATGACCACCAGCAAGGGCACCATCCAGGGCTACAACGGCGTTGCAGCGGTTGATAAAAAGCATCAGGTCATTGTCGATGCGCAGGCCTTTGGCGCCGGACAGGAACAGCACACCCTGAAGCCCGTGCTCGACAGCATTCGCGAACGCTACCGGCGCACCCCGATCAGTGACGACATTCTGGCAGCCGGTGTCATCATCACCGCCGATACCGGATTCTCCAGTGAGGAGAACAATGACTATATAAAGGAAGAAGGCGTCAACGCCTATATCCCTGACAACCAGTTCCGCTCTCGGGACAAAGCCTTTAAGGATCAAAAAGTACGGAAAGCGCCACCAAAAGGAGGTCAAGGGGCAGCTCAAGGTTATCCCGGCCAGAGAATTCCAGTTCGACACCAAGCGCAAAAGCTGTATCTGCCCGGCAGGCAAGGCCATGTGGCTAAGCTGCGAAGAAAATATATCCAAGGGCAAAAAGAAACTGCACTTTGAAGGCAATCTCAGTGACTGCCGAAGCTGTCCTATAAAGCAGCGCTGTATGCGCAACCCAGAATCCGCAGACAGCCGTGAGGGACACGGCCGGCAGGTCTCGATCACCGTCACCAATGGTCGCACCGGCACCGACTGGATGAAGCGACGTGTCGACAGTCGCCAGGGCAAGGTGATTTACGGCCACCGTATGTCGGTGGTGGAGCCGGTATTTGGCAACATCGGTACCAATAAGGGGCTTAATCGGTTCTCGTTGCGTGGCCGAGATAAGGTTCAGGGGCAGTGGCAGATGTTCTGTTTGGTGCATAACATCGAAAAATTGATGAACTACGGAGCGATCCATTAAATCCACAGGAATATCCACAAAATCGCGCGCGGGTTTCTCGGAATGAGTGATTATGTAAAAGGATTATGCTTAAATCGCGATCATCAGTAATTTTGAGGCTGGCTGTAGAACGACTTGATCGTGAACCTATTTTTCTACAGCCTCGTTATGTGCCGAAGGGCTAGTGAGCTTTGAAAAAAATAATCAAGTTCTATTTGGTCGAACACTCTTTACTCATTGCATTTGTGATAGCAGGAATTTTATTTTCATTACTGATCTATGGCGGTCTGCCCAGCAGCAAGGTCAGCTATGAGAAGGCCGTTGCTGTAGAAAATTTTTATGTTGGCACGGATTTAGGAAATCGCGCCATGCTGAGAGTTAAGCTAAATGATGGCGGTGTAGCAGAGCTTAGCGTTGCGTCTGCAGCACAGGTAAAGGTGGGGAAAACAATTTGCCTAAGCAAAACTAAAACAAAGATGGGCAGCAAGATATTTCGGCTTGCCAGCCCGCAGAAATGCACATAACCAGGCCATGCTGCGGACAGCCTACACAATGCGCTTCGCGCAAAAGGCGCTCCGGCTGCCACAGATGGTAACGTTATGGTAGTAGGCATTAAAAATTTGTAGTTACGTCACGGCATGTTTTGCGCGTTGTTCTGGCATCCAGTAATTGGCTTCTTGCCATGGGAAATTCAAGCAGTTTCGTTCCTGGCATGTTTGTTCGGATTTGGTAGGGTAGGGCAGACCGCCGCAGTTTTTAGTGGTGCCAGTAAGATAATGCATTAGGTGGGAAATTACGGTAATTTTCCCGCGTACTGTTCGGGCCGTGCTTGTCCGTAGGGGCCAAAAGTAAAGTGCCAATAGTGGGTACGTAGCGACCAAACCATAACAATCACAGGCAGTTCGTTCGGAACTTAACCCGTTTTTGCACACACCTCCACCTAGCTGATTCGGAGGTGTCGAATGGCACGCAGAAAGCACTACAACTCTTACGATGACGATTTCAAGGCAACGGCAGTCTCGCTAACCGAAATTC
>NZ_JACZFR010000085.1 GCF_014904815.1 Microbulbifer taiwanensis | reverse complement strand
GCCTGATAAGACAATACCTCCCGAAGGGACAAACGATGATGGGGCTGACGCAGCAACAATGCGATGACATTGCACGAAAGCTCAACACCCGTCCTAGGAAAAGATTTGCGTACAAGACACCAGAGCAAATGTACTATGGTAAGTAACTATTTTTGTCGCGGTTCAAAGTTGATACTAGGCGCTACACTCCGCGGCTGGTGTGCTACCTTCAAGATGCCAGTCAATTTTAAATGACTTAGAGTATGTGCTTCGCCATAAAGCATCTTGCACTCCGAATCTAATTTCCCGGCTTGACGCATCCGTTAGAATATTTCCTAAAGCACGTTCTGGAATGAAAATATCATGTGGTTTTCTGGCTTCAATAGACGCGGGAAATTTATCCTTAACATCGTAATATGAAAGATCAGAATGCACCCAACCAACTGTTGTACATAGTCTTTTATATTTTATAAGGTGTTTCACTTTATCCATTAACGTTGTCGTCATGTGAGGGTAAAGTACTGAAGAGTTCGAAACATGGATAACATGAGCTGAAGTATTTTGCACAGAAATATGCACACCCATTTCAATGTTTTCATCATCACCATGAGTGCCAGGTAAAATTCGAATGCGCAATCTTGGCCTTGAGCTCAAAATATTCCAGAAGAATACAATTGTCGAAAGAGCTGCAGCATAAATAGCAAGATACTCTGTTAGCTTCATTTTACATCTCTTGTTCGTTCATAGCTTTAATCGCCTAACGCCCAGCGCAGGCGCAGCCAGCGCGGAGCACCTTTTGTGTTAATGTTTGAGCGACAGCGAGTAACACAAAAGGTGCGTAGCGTTGGCTGTCGCTCTGCCGCTGATTGTTAGGTGTCCGTGGCTTCTGACAGTGCTTTCTCAATTGATGCAATCTTTGAACTGTTTTTTGGCTTTCCATATTTTGGGTACTCTAGAAGTAACTGAAGCCAACGCAATAGAAATTTACGATCAGATTTTAACTCTAGCTTGCGCTCTATATAGCGCTGCTCTAGAGATGCTAACTCAGATTTAATCTGCTTAATTTCTTTCCAGCATACTGAACAAAGCGTACGTTTTGTCCACATATACTTTTTTTGTACTTCAAAATACTCTTTCTGCTCTCGAGCCGTAAAAATCGCTTTATTCTTGCACTTCTTGCAGGTGTATGAAATATCTCTATATTCTTTTCCGAGATACTCCCACCCAATTGATTGCTTTGACTCGTCAGAGTATGCCTCTTTATTCAGTGGAACTCGATTCCTCATTGACCACCTAACGCCGCAATCAGACGCGGCTTACTTTGTGTGCTTTTTGCACGAAAATGGGAGCGCAGCGACCGTGCAAAAAGTGCACAAAGTAAGACGTCGGCTGCATTGCATTGTTATGGCGCTGATAGCTCTGCGTCTATGGAAAACTGAGTAAACAGCTTCTCTTTGGCCTCGGAAATCTTCCCTTCTTTCTTCCAGCGCTCAATATCTTTTGATCTAAATGAAGGCTCTGCGATTTGTATTTGCCGAATCGACTCTTTCAGCAGCTCTTGCCCGTGCGCATCAGCCATGGATAGGCGGTCCAGCAACTCTGGAACGAGGTTATCTTTATGTTTCTCTAGATAAAGGCGTTTGGCCAACTGAACAGTTCCGTTCGTATTTTCCATTCTCTGATAATTGAACCAATTATTCGCTCTCACATACTCGTTGAGCTTTCTCTTCTCATTGGTTTGATAAATAGCAAATCCGAAACTTGCTACGCCTATTGCCAGGCTCACATAAGAAATGACTTCTTCCATGCTCTCTCTACTCGATTGCCATAACGTTGTAATAACCGGCGGCCGGAGCTGTTTATGCGCGAAGCGCATAGCGTAGGCCGTCCCGCGGAGGCGCGCAGCGCCGGAGCGTACAGCCTGGCCTGGTTATGTGTGATGCTACTTACCATGCTCTTTTAGTTCTTTGAACCTTCTAAGAAATGGTTGACCGAATGCGAGCACACTTAAAAGGGAGAGTATCGCAAAAACGTCATTTGGAACATCCACTTCAAATGTCCTTTCTATCCAACGTTGCAAGATAATAGCGGTAGCTAGAATAATCACGCCGAATAAAATTATCGTTGGAACAAAAATCATTCCAAGACGAAATGTTGATTTTATCTTACGCAGTTGCCGATAAATCATTACTGATCAGTACCGTACACATAACGCCCACAGCAGGGGCAGACAATGCTAAGCACATATTGTGCTAAAAAGGGAGCGCAGCGACCAGCACAATATGTGCTTAGCGTTGGCT
>NZ_JACZFR010000084.1 GCF_014904815.1 Microbulbifer taiwanensis | reverse complement strand
AGTACGCTCCGGCGCTGCGCGCCTCCGCCGGACGGCCTACGCAACGCGCTTCGCGCTAAAAACGCTACGGCCGCCGCTGCTGGCGGCGTTAACCAAGCAAGAGATATGAAACACAACATATTGCACATATTTATTGTAATTTCTCTTATCCCAAATTGGTCCTATGCGTACGACCGTTTGAATGAATTTTATGAGGTCGCAGCATCACTAGATAAAGACCACTCAGCTTGGCAGTGTTATACGAACTCAAAGTATCAAGGATACATATATTCAAAGGTTTTCGAGAAAAACAAGAACATAGATGATTTAAGAAAATTCAATGCAGGAAGCATTTTTCGGGAAGATGTGAAAAATGAATTGATCTCTGCGCTAGATAGTGGGCCATTTAAAAGTTATGTTCATGCACAATCCAGCATGATGGAAAATTGCTTTACAATTGCAAAAATTGAGTATCCAGATCGTATCTATACCTGTAACTATTACGATTCTGCTCTATTTTTTCTTAGTGTGTATAGGGATCGTGGCGTTTCAAAAATTACAGCTATCGGGAATATAATGCGTGACTGGAAATATCTTAACAGGCCCCTGTTTGTACCACTAGCTAACCGAATATATGGCACAAAGCGATCTGTAACGGAAGAAACCTTCTTTATTCTAAAAGAGTGCCTGGCAACTGGTTAACAAAGCGCTGCAAGGGACGGCCAACGCTATGCACCTTTGTGGTGGTCGCTACGCTCTCATTATCGCACAAAGGTGCATAGCATTGTCCGCCCCTGAGCGCGGCGTTATGCAATCGAGGGATCATGAGAACTATAATTTTCACATTGTCTTTTTTGATTTCTATAGTTTCATTTGCGTGTGAAGATGAACCGAAAACGACACCTAAAATATTTGTTGAAAAATGGAGCCAAGGTGAGGGTGCCGACGGAGTGACAGTCTATTACCCGAGTGAGTCTGAAGGCGTTCCGGTATCTAGTTTTACACTGAATATAGAGGTCTCAGAAGAAACGTATATAACGACAGACCTTATGATTCGACCGATGCGTGATGACTTCCATGGTCTAGAGAAGAAAGAATATAAAGTTTCGTATATTTACCTAAGTGAGGAGTTTTATGGCGCAGCTAGCGTAGCAGTTAAGTATGAGCCACAGCTTGGGGAAGATGAACCATTACTGGGATGCATGCCATTACCAGAATTCCACAAGTTAACGAGCTTAGTAGCAGATAATGCATAACCAAGCGCTGCAGCCGACGTCTAACTTTGTGCACTTTATGCGCGGTCGCTTCGCTCCCATTGTTGCGCATAAAGCGCCCAAAGTTAGCCGCGGCTGAGCGCGGCGTTATGCTCAAGTAGGAATAAAATGAATCGCATATTTCTCGCAGTATTTTTAATCTTTATTAGCGGCTGTGCGTCGCAAGAAGTGAGAGACATAGAGCTTCCTGAAATCATGACCATTGAAGGGAAAAATTTCATTTCTGCCGCCGCATTCAAAGAACATGAGCTAAGCATCACCAGGCCAGAAAGTGGCGAGTTAATGGTAACCATCCCTGAAAAAGAGGCTCCAGTTTACTGGACTTGTGGCGGGGTGTACTGGGATGGTCTCGTCCAAGGCCAAAGCATCTTGGAAGAGGCCGATCTGGTCTTGGACTTTAAAGGCATCAAAGAGGTTTGGGTCCCAATTGAAGGCAAACCCAAGAAACTGTACATTTTCGAGGTCCGCTAGCATAACAATCAGCGGCAGAGCGACAGCCAACGCTACGCACCTTTTGTGTTACTCGCTGCGCTCAAACATTAACACAAAATGCGCTCCGCGCTGGCTGCGCCTGCGCTGGGCGTTATAGGTCAGTCAGATAATGAAGATAACTCTAGGCGCAATTCTGACAATTTCTGTCCTGTTTGGCCTTGTGGTTGTCTTTTGGCTGGGTGCATTCTCAGCCTCTTTCACTACCAACTTATGTTACTCAGAAGTCATTGGAAAAATTTCTGATCAAGTTAAAAAGCAAGAAAGCCTGGAAAGTCTCACAGAGCTTTCTAGAAAATTGGAAAGCCTTCCATTGGCGGGCTATGAGTCAAGCTGCGAGAAAATTAAGAGTGAGGTGCAAAACCTATAACAAGCAGCGGCAGAGCGACAGCCAACGCTACGCACCTTTTGTGTTACTCGCTGGCGCTCAAACATTAACACAAAAGGCGCTCCGCGCTGGCTGCGCCTGCGCTGGGCGTTAGGCAAGGAAAGCAATCTGATGGGCGTCGTACTAATAATTTCAATATTGGTCGGAGTTGTCTCTCTTGCAGTACTCGTTGTCCAG
>NZ_JACZFR010000083.1 GCF_014904815.1 Microbulbifer taiwanensis | reverse complement strand
GGCAGCTTTGGATGGTTCTCATATGCATCCACCATCATCCCGATAGTAGGCCCCAGAACGCTCTTACCATTAGAAAGATAGCAACCATTTTCTCCACTGGTCTCAATACCAACAGATCGAAGGCTCTCCACTGATGCCCAGGTATGCGAAATATTTAACGCAAGGATCGCGACAATTAAAAACTTACTCACGGAATCTCCATTGATGCATAACGACCGCAACAGGGGCGACCAATGCTGTGCACATTTTGTGCGAAACTGGGAGCGCAGCGACCCGCACAAAATGTGCATAGCGTTGGGCGTCCCGCGGAGGCCCGAAGGGCCGTAGCAAACTGCTTGCGCTTGTTATGGTATGCCGCACTCCGCGCCCGCTTTCCGGAACTTTGCCAGCCACGACTTGGCTGGCCACCGCCCATTTAGAACGAGGAAAGAATACCGCACTTTCCCCAACCAATTCATATCTTACTGGCACTCTGCAATACTGCAGAGGAATGCCCTTTTCTGCCGAACCTAAGCGAACGCTCTAGGAACGAAACTGCTTGAATGCGCCCAGGCAAAAGGCCAAATACTGGATGCCTAAACTGTGCGCAAAAATTGCAGCCGCACAAATATTAATTTTTACCGACCGGCACCATAACGTTGCCAGCAGAGGCGCGCAGCGCCGGAGCGTACTGCCTGGCCTGGTTATGGCTGGCGCCGCTCTGAGCTCGCTACTGGCACTTTGCCCGTAGCGCAGCGAAGGGCCACCGCCTATTTAAGATGCGAAAGAATACCAAAATTTCCGCACCACTGAATTTTCTTATTACTTACCCACAATGCTGGCTTGAACTTGCTGCGGCGCTCGCCCTACAAAGAAGGCATCAGGAACGAAACTACTTAACCGCAACCGTGCACTGTGCCAACAAAATAGAGCTATCAAAAAGCACCGAAACTTTCCTTGGCACTAACTTTTTTAATTTTTTGCCAAGCCACCATAACGCCCACAGCAGGGGCAGCTTACCTTGTGCGCGTTTTGCGCAAAAATGGGAGCGTAGCGACCTGCGCAAAACGTGCACAAGGTAAGCTGTCCCGCGGAGGCCCGAAGGGCCGTAGATTTACTGCTTGTGATTGTTAGGCAGGATGCCCTACGAATGCCAATCTATTTATTTTCACCCAGGCGTACCACTGATGGATGCCTTTCAGTTGCCCACTCATGACAAAGATCAGCCAGATACTGAGTTAACTCAATTTCCGTAATTTCTGGCGGAACAAATATTCCAGCATTTCGGCGCTTACCTTCTGAACCCTGATAGAAAGTTGCCCAGCGATTTTGGCTTCTTTCAATCAGGACTTCCCTACCGAAAATATTGTACTTATATCTCTCCATGACTTTGGCCACTTGCCTAACGCCCACAGCAGGGGCAGCTTACCTTGTGCACTTTTTGAGCGAAAATGGGAGCGTAGCGACCCGCGCAAAAAGTGCACAAGGTAAGCTGTCCCGCGGAGGCCCGTAGGGCCGTAGCTTTACTGCCTGTGATTGTTAAGTGGGGGATTAGCACCCGCCGCCTCCGCCACCACCGCAATCTCCACCACCGCCATATCCGCCGGCATCCCCGCTAAAGTATGTGCCGCCACCAGTACGCTGATTTACACCAAATTTTACAATGAGCCAAAGAACGCTAGAAATCAGAAAAACTACAAAAATTATCGGTGCAAAAACTGAGTTGAACACACTATCCGAAGAAAGCTCTACGAATTGCCAAGAACCAAGTAGGCCAGCCAAATTGAATAGAAATGATTTCATGTGTACTCCATTACTCACTTAACGCCGCCGGCAGGGGCAGCTTACCTTGTGCGCATTCTGCGCAATAATGGGAGCGCAGCGACCAGCGCAAAATGTGCACAAGGTAAGCTGTCCCGTGGAGGGCCGCAGGCCCGGAGCAAATTGCCCGGCCTTGTTATACGGCATACATCCAGCCCCCACAGGTGTTCAGAGAATTTTCTTTAGCATCGAGCTCCGCGGCCTCGATCACTGACTCGAGCTTCTCTGAATATGTTGTTATTGGGGGGTATGTTAGATTCCAATCGTGGGAGCGAACCTCACACCCCGCATCACGCCATGCAACCCAGCTATTGTAACGAAAGCCGTAAGCACCATTTTCGTGACAGTAGACTTCTACAATCACAGGCTCATCTTTACATTCTTTATAAGCAACAACGTCGCTTTCTGGCACGTATGGCTCTGGAGAAATTTCAGGTTTAAGAAACTCACTTATAAATGATGCCATTTCTACTTAGCCGTATAACGCCGCCAGCAGGGGCAGCTTACCTTGTGCACGTTTTGCGCAATAATGGGAGCGCAGCGACCTGTGCAAAACGTGCACAAGGTAAGCT
>NZ_JACZFR010000082.1 GCF_014904815.1 Microbulbifer taiwanensis | reverse complement strand
CGGCACAGGGTTCAATGTTGGAGCCAAAACAAGGCACAGAAATCTCATATACAAAGAACTTACCTTACCGACGGAACAAGCCTCAATAACGTTGCCATAACCGGCAGCCGGAGCGTAGCGTAGGCTGTCCGGCGCCGTCAGGCGCGAAGTTCATGGCCTTGTTAAGCATTTGCCAAGACTCCTGAAAGCCAAAAAATACCAGAATACATTGCAACAGCGAGACATAGAACAAATATTACCTGCTGCCCAGAAAGCTTAGATTCAAAGCCAAAACTTAGAAAGTTGTAGATTTTTGGATGGAAATAGGATTTCACTCCAAGAATGGCTGCTATAAGTGCTAAGCCCGCATAAACTAAGACAGTACCCCAGAATCTTTCCGGATCATCTAAAACACTAATAGCTTCAGATCCAGCACGCTGAAATGAAATCACTTCTCCTAAAGCAGTAGAAATTATCGCGTAACCGGCGGTTAATGCTGCAAAAACTATGTAACTTAACTCAATTTTTCTCGGCATTTACGTATTTATGCTTAACGCCCAGCGCAGGCGCAGCCAGCGCGGAGCGCATTTTGTGTTAATGTTTGAGCGCCAGCGAGTAACACAAAAGGTGCGTAGCGTTGGCTGTCGCTCTGCCGCTGTTTGTTATGTGGAATTTAACCCAGGGCCTCTAACAGAGATTCGGCTTTATCAGGATTATTTATGTATACACCGGAGTTCTGGTCTTGACTCAGTAGAAGGATGGTATTAATTATTTCTCGCAAAGAATTTTTCTCCAGCTCTGACAGCTGGCCAAAATGTTGAACTTCAATGGAATCAATTAATGGGTTGACCTCATTGGCTGAAATATTGCCACTCGCCAATAAATTTTTAATTTTACTAATATTCATTATCTTCCAAAATACGATAATTGTTAAAACGCTATCAAGGTGTTCGCCAGATTTGTTAGCGAGATATTAACCGAGAATTTCTTTCTTCTTAATTTCATACTCAGCCTCTGAAATGGCACCCGCATCCTTTAGCTGACTCCACTTCAAGATCTCATCTGCTTCGCTGATTACCTCTGCCGAATGCCTTTTATTAGCGCTTGTTAGGAACATGAACACTCCCAGCATGATCCCGGGGATGGTAAATACTACAAGAAACTGTTCAAACCTCCCGCCCCAAAGAACAACCCCCAGCAGGCTTAAGCCACATGCTACAACAATCCAAAAAACTCTATACTTTTGAAAAAATGAAACCATAAGATATTCTCCTATTTATAATACTTGGAAACATAACGCCCACAGCAGGGGCGGCTTACTTTGTGCGCTTTATGCGCGAAAATGGGAGCGAAGCGACCCGCGTATAAAGTGCACAAAGTAAGACGTCCCGCGGAGGCCCGAAGGGCCGGAGCTTCACTGCCTGTGATTGTTAGAGCAAACCCGGCACTCATGACCGAAGCCTGCCGATGGCCAATTTTGAAAGATATACAACCACGCACAAGACCCAAAAAATTTCTAGCGTTGGCAATGCAAACCCAACTTGACCAGAGCATGCACTAGGTTCACTGACGATTTCAGTCACCAATAATACTGGAAACGGTATAAAGGCTGCTGCTCCGCATGCAAATACTGTTGGAGCGAAGAAAAATGTAAGTACGCCTGCTCTCAATGGTATTTTGGCCTTGTAGCCCAACCGGTCCAACCTCCTCCATAGCCACCTTGAAGTAAAAAATGCGGTTGTGAAGTATGTGACCAACAGCAACAAATATAAGACTATGTAGATAATTTCTTCAGTGTCCATTCGTTGCTCTAACGTTGCGCTCTGGGGCAGTTTACTTTATGTACATTTGTGTGAGTATGCGAGCGCAGCGAGCCACACAAATGTGTATAAAGTAAACTGTCCCTCAGCAGCGCCTGGTTAGCTGAGACCCTACCGGCCCCACCCCATCATTAGAATGCAGATGGATGCAAGAGACGCTACAGTTTCATTTGCATACATACGCTTATTTTTCTCTAAGTCTGATTCTTTTTCAGATGCACCCTCAATGCAAGTGGCCAAATCCACCGCGTAGGGTTTGATATCCTCAATAGAGGTGATCTTTCCGGAAATCGATGGGCTCAACATCTCTTTCTGATACAGAACTGCTACAAAATCGGCAGATGAAGCCAGCTTGTTTTCAGCTGTCGCACTTTGCCACTCCAGAACGCCTGCAGATGACAGAGTGCCACCTTCGTACCACTCCTTGGCAAGAGTATTAACAGATAATCCCAGCGCAACGAGCACCGTAGCTAGCCCTACAGTAATTCTGTTCATTTCTATTTCCTTATGCGGATTGGTATGCTTTACAGCTAACG
Organism: Microbulbifer taiwanensis; assembly: GCF_014904815.1. Taxonomy (GTDB): domain Bacteria; phylum Pseudomonadota; class Gammaproteobacteria; order Pseudomonadales; family Cellvibrionaceae; genus Microbulbifer; species Microbulbifer taiwanensis. Next base: position 85 of record NZ_JACZFR010000082.1, on the reverse strand, counting down.
CCGCGCTCAGCCGCGGCTAATTTTGTGCGCTTTTTGCGCGATAATGGGAGCGAAGCGACCGCGCAAAAAGTGCACAAAGTTAGAC
>NZ_JACZFR010000081.1 GCF_014904815.1 Microbulbifer taiwanensis | reverse complement strand
TTCCTCATAAATCCCCCGGTTACAGTTATTGACACAAGTCCAAGGTTACGCCGCCTGCGGCGGCGCCTGCGCGGCCTGCGGCCTTGCCGCTGCCTTTGGCAGCTCGTAGATATTCCACTCGCGCAACCGCGTCAGCTCCACGCCTTGCAGCCCGCCGCCGACACCCTCCAGAACCTGCAAAATTTCCCCGTATTTATTCGGCGCCGGTGCTTTTCGATAAACCGGCGATAGAGCAGCCTCTCCTCTGCGGCGCATGGGGCCTCCCTGCGCGGTGAGATAGTCGCACCAGCACCCGGAATTTGCTGCCTCGCGGGCCGCATTGAATTGCGGCCCTTGCAGCGCAAACCCCTGCCCATTCGCATCCAGCCGGCGCAGCTCACGCCAAACCGTAACCGAAGGCTGGCCGAGCGCCTGAAACTGACGGATTCCCCAAGTAGAAGCCCATGCTTCCACGCGTTCGGCCGTCCGCACAGAATCCAGACTCCACGCCTGCTGCACTTCCCCTTCCGCAGTCTTAACCGTCCCCATCCCGTCGATATTCTTCGAGACATATTTGGCCACATAGGCAGCCGCGCCCCCTTCGCCCTTGTTCAGATAAACAATTTTGGTGCGGCGCTTTTCCGCCCCAGGCTCCCCGCCCATGCAATCCAGATGACAGACACCGGTGCGCGCCTTAACGCGGCGGCGACCATCGGCACCGCGCACCCAGCGCGGGCGGACTATGCCCCGCCAGATTTCCGCGAACAGCAGCATGGCCAACTTCACCTGGCGCTTGTCGAACCACATCACGATATGCCAGTGCGGGCAGCCATCATGGTGCGGCTCTGCAATGCGCAGACCGTAAAAGCGAATCCCGCGCTTTTCGTAATAGGCGCGCAGCAACTGCCAGCGGCGGTTTAACCACTGCTGACCATCGATCGGCGTTGAGCCATCCCAGTTGTCGTAACGCTTGCCGCCTCGGTTGTAGGCGTGAAAGCGGGAAGGACAGGTCGCGGTGAGGAACACGGCCTGTAAGTGATCGCCGAAGGCTTCCGCCCACTCCTCACAGCCCCGAATCCGAGTCATTAACTCGTTTCGACGGTTGACCGGGTTAGACACACCCAGGTCGGACAGCTGGGCCAGGGTGTACACCTGACCCTGATCATTTTCGGCAATTAGGTTTTCCAGGAGGGACCGGTTGCGACGCTTCTGCTGTCGTCGGCGCAGCAGGGACAGCCCGGACACATAGCCGCCGGTTTTCTTGCAGGTCAGGCCCAGGCGGCGGGCGGCGGTTTCCAGCTGTCTGGCCTGCGCTTTGCGAATCTGGCCGCGCCACCATTTCGGGTCAGTCAGGCGCATCACCACCGCAGCTACCTTGTGTTTGTCGTCGCGGTGGCAGTCAGCTATAGGCGGCATCTTGACGCCGGCACCGGTGCAGATGGTTTCAACCAGGGAAAGCGCATATTCGCAGGCGGCGGGCCCGTCGCGGCCCTCGCGGTGCTTGGCGATATCGGCCAGCAATGTGCGCTCGCACTTGCGGGCCAGGGTTTCGGCGGCGTCCTTGAGCGCCTTGTCATGGCTGCACACATTCAGCAGCGGCACCCGCAGGCGTAAATACTGCTCTTCAAAGCACTCAAGCCAGTGCAGCGCCTGCCAGCCGTCCGCCCGCTTCTCCCGCTCGCTGTATTCGCGCTCGAGAGCCTTGCAGAGAATATGGAAGTGATAGCGGGCAAGAATGCGGTTTTTCAGCGGCGCCGGCCCGTAGGCTTCGGCCAGCTCCCGCACCCGCTCAACCTTTTCAGCAGCCTTTCGCTGCTGCCAGCGGTCGAAACACTCCCGGCGCTGCTGCTCCAGCAGCTGGACGGCGGCAGCGGTCATTAGAATGGCGCCGACTCAGCGTCAGCGTCAGCTACCAGCTTTTCATACACGCTTTCCGGTATCGCCCCGGACAGCTGTTTTCGCACACTGTCCACAACCGACTCTAGATACCCCAGCGCATACGCTTGCCCCCGCTCAGATTCCAGTTGCTGCACGCGCAACAATACCCACTCAATTTCCCCGATTGCGTCATAAATCTCCCGCATCCGCTCGAGACTTACCTCTACCACTGCTGACTCACTCACCGTGCACCTCCCCGTACCAGCTGCAGCACTTTGGCGCGCTCCAGGTGCGCAAGGCCGGCGGCCTGATGGTCAACGCCGGAACCGTCACAGACGAAACAACGCACCGCCCCGAATGCGCCGACCTCTTGACCGTTGCCGCGCTTCAGATCGCCAGGGCGGCCACCGAGCGGCCCGTAAAAGGTCAGTGTGGAAAGCAGTCCATCACCCTCGCAGGCGATACAGGGGAAGCGCTTGCGCAGCCGGCTACCGTGCAGCGCCTGCTTGCGCTCGATCGCGTCGACCACCTTGATGGCCCGCTCTTCGATCAGCTGGAAATGCAG
>NZ_JACZFR010000022.1 GCF_014904815.1 Microbulbifer taiwanensis | reverse complement strand
GTTCGGATGCCTCAAAGGAACACTCCGGCACGTTCAAAGAGCTGGAACAGAAGCGGGGCAAGATCAAGAAGAAGATTCGCCAGTGCCTGAATGAGTATAAAAGACTCGATGGCCGGAAGCCCAAAGAGCGAGAGAGGAAGCAGCAGCTCGCCCAGGCTTCGGAAACCCTCAAGAAGCACTTCGACAAGATAGACCAGTTCCTAAAGACGGCAGCCCCAAGGATGGGGCAGGGCAAGAAACCGGCAGAAGTCAAAAGTAATATCACCGACAACGAATCCGCCAAGATGACCACCAGCAAGGGTACCATCCAGGGCTACAACGGCGTTGCAGCGGTTGATAAAAAGCATCAGGTCATCGTCGATGCGCAGGCCTTTGGCGCCGGACAGGAACAGCACACCCTGAAGCCCGTGCTCGACAGCATTCGCGAACGCTACCGGCGCACCCGGATCAGTGACGACATTCTGGCAGCCGGTGTCATCATCACCGCTGATACCGGATTCTCCAGTGAGGAGAACAATGACCATATAAAGGAAGAAGGCGTCAACGCCTATATCCCGGACAACCAGTTCCGCTCTCGGGACAAAGCCTTTAAGGATCAAAAGGAAAAGTACGGAAAGCGCCACCAGAAGGAGGTCAAGGGGCAGCTCAAGGTTATCCCGGCCCGAGAATTCCAGTTCGACACCAAGCGCAAAAGCTGTATCTGCCCGGCAGGCAAGGCCATGTGGCTAAGCTGCGAAGAAAATATATCCAAGGGCAAAAAGAAACTGCACTTTGAAGGCAATCTCAGTGACTGCCGAAGCTGTCCTATAAAGCAGCGCTGTATGCGCAACCCAGAATCCGCAGACAGCCGTGAGGGACACGGCCGGCAGGTCTCGATCACCGTCACCAATGGTCGCACCGGCACCGACTGGATGAAGCGACGTGTCGACAGTCGCCAGGGCAAGGTGATTTACGGCCACCGTATGTCGGTGGTGGAGCCGGTATTTGGCAACATCGGTACCAATAAGGGGCTGGATCGGTTCTCGTTGCGTGGCCGAGATAAGGTTCAGGGGCAATGGCAGATGTTCTGTTTGGTGCATAACATCGAAAAATTGATGAATTACGGAGCGATTCATTAAATTCACAGGTATATCCACAGAACCACTCGTTTGACTGCGCGGAATGAGTGATTGTGTAAAAGGGTTATGCTTCTTAAATCGTGATCATCAATAATTTAAGATTGGCTGTAGAACGACTTGCTCGTGAATGCCTACTGACACGTGATGTCAGTAGCCAAGCCTTAGAATTGTCATTCAACTGATAACTGAGGCATTGACATGATCAAGAAAGGCGACATTGATAGCATCGGCGGCATGGAGTTCGCGACCTTCAGGCTGAAAGAAGGTGTAACAGAAGCAACATTAGTGGAGCTATCTAACAGAGTAGAGCTGGATTTTCTTAGTCAGCAAGATGAGCTGATTCTTCATTTTCTGGTTCGTGGCGCAAATGGCACTTATGCCGATGTGGCTATCGCCAGTTCGCAGGAAAAGGCTGAGGAGTATTGCCAGCAGTGGTTGAGTGACAAAGTGGCTCTGGAATACTTGGAGCTTATCGACAAAGAATCTGTAAACATGACGTTCTGGACGAGAGTTCACTAGAGCTCTGGCAGGCGACTGTGATGTCAAGCCGGTAGTTTGACATCACATCACTCTTTCCCCAGTAAATCCCGTCTCTCACCATCACACTACATTCTGAGCTACCTTTGCTCACCCGAACTCCAGCTCTAGATCCTGCAATGCTTCCGGCCATAGCGCAAAATTCCCTCCAAAAGCCCCAATACTGCACTATCGTTTCCTCTGTTTAATACCCGATTGATAAAGCCGCCCTGTACGCGACAGAGGATATAGCGCCGTGGAAAAAGACGACCGCAACCGCACCACCAATGATGCCGGTATTCCCGTAGCCAGTGATGAGTATTCCCTGACGGTGGGCGCGGATGGCCCGATTCTGCTGCAGGATCACTACCTGATAGAGCAGATGGCGAACTTCAACCGCGAGCGGATTCCGGAGCGGCAGCCCCATGCCAAGGGATCGGGCGCCTTCGGCTATTTCGAGGTGACCCAGGATGTGAGCGCCTATACCAGGGCGGCGGTGTTCCAGCCGGCCACCAAAACCGACACGCTGATCCGCTTTTCCACCGTAGCCGGCGAGCAGGGCAGCCCGGATACCTGGCGCGATCCGCGCGGCTTTGCACTGAAGTTCTACACCACGGAGGGCAATTACGACATGGTGGGGAACAATACACCGGTGTTCTTTATCCGCGACCCGATGAAGTTTCAGCACTTTATCCGTTCGCAGAAGCGCCGCGCGGATTCAGGCTTGCGAGATCACGATATGCAGTGGGATTTCTGGACCTTGTCGCCGGAATCGGCCCACCAGGTCACCTGGCTGATGGGGGACCGGGGGATTCCGAAGAGCTATCGTCATATGAATGGCTATTCCAGCCACACCTATATGTGGGTCAACGAAAAGGGCGAGCGCTCCTGGGTCAAATACCATTTCAAGACGGACCAGGGCATCGACTACCTGACCCAGGAGGAAGCCGACCGCCTGGCCGGTGAGGACGCCGATGCCCACCGCCGCGACCTGTTCGACGCGATTGCCCGCGGCGACCACCCCAGCTGGACCCTGAATGTACAGATAATGCCGTTCGAGGAGGCGCAGGATTACCGCTTCAACCCCTTCGACCTGACCAAGGTGTGGCCCCACGGCGACTACCCGCTGCGGGAAGTCGGCCGCCTGATCCTGGACCGCAATCCGACCGATTTCCACACCGAGATCGAGCAGGCTGCCTTCGAGCCTAACAATGTCGTCCCCGGTATCGGCTTCAGCCCGGACAAGATGCTGCAGGCGCGAGTCTTTTCCTATGCGGATGCGCACCGGGCGCGCATGGGTGTGAACTACAAACAGATACCGGTGAACGCCCCCAAGTGCCCGCGGCACGGCTACAGCAAGGATGGCGCCATGCGGGTAGAGAATGTGTCCGATCCTGTCTATGCCCCCAACTCCAGGGGTGGGCCCGAGGCCAATCACAACTATACGGAAAAGTGGGAGGCCAGCGGCGAGTTTATGCATGCTGCTTATACGCCGCACAGTGAAGACGACGATTTCGTGCAGGCGGCTGCCCTGGTGCGGGAAGTAATGAACGATGCGGGGCGGGATCGGCTGGTGTCCAACGTGGTGGGCCACCTGAAGGCGGGTGTGTCCGAGGAAATCCTCAAGCGTGCCTTCGCGTACTGGCGCAATGTGGACACAGATATCGGCGACAGGATTGAAAAGGGTGTCAGGGGCAACTGAAGGCGCGGGATACGCGACGTGCGGTGTCTTTCTGTCCCGGGAAAGGCTGCTGTTGTTGCAGGGGGCCGGTGCCACCGGATTGTCACACCTTCGCGTTAGGCTGCGGTGCGAGTCGATCGACAACGAGAGTTTGCCGCGATGCACCTTGCCATCCAGTCTCCCGTCAACGTTATCTGCATGAAGTGGGGCGACAAGTACGGCCCCGAGTATGTGAACCGCCTGTATCGCCAGGTCAGTCGCTGGCTGCGCTTGCCGCACCGATTTGTGTGCCTGACGGACAAGGTTGACGGGCTGCTGGACGGCATAGAGACGCTGCCGATTCCCGACCTGGGTATCGAAGGGCGCCTCGGCAATACAACCTGGCGCAAGCTCGGTGTCTTCAGCAACCGGCTCGGCAATCTGGAGGGGCCGGCGCTGTTTCTGGATCTGGATATAGTGGTCTGCTCGGATCTGACCCGCTTTTTTGCCTACCAGCCGGATCATATCTGCATCATTCACAACTGGATCTCACCGCACAAGACGCTGTTGCGCCCGCGCCCGGAAATTGGCAATTCCTCGGTGTTCCGCTTCCCGGCCAATGAGTGCAGTTACATTGTCGAGCACTTCCAGGCGGAAAAAGAGCAGGCGCTACAGCAGTGGTGGCCGCCGCAAACCTATCTCACCGAGCGCATCCGCGACCGCATGGCCTACTGGCCGGACAGCTGGGTGCGCAGTTTCAAATTTCACTGCCGCCGCGGTTTCCCCCTCAATCTTGTGTTGCCGCCGCGCACGCCGGAGCGGGTTGGGGAGCCGAGTATCGTTGCCTTCCACGGACTGCCCCACCCGCACCAGGCGCTACAGGGCTACGAGGGCAAGCGGCCGCACCATTTCACCAGGCCCGCGTCCTGGATCGGCGAGCACTGGGCGGACTGAAACGCGCAGTGCCTTCAGCGCTGTTCCCCCCGCAACCCCAATACCTGCTCCTGCAGGGTTTCTGCTTTTGCCGCCGCCGCATCCAGCGGTGGGCCCGCCACCACACTCACTTTCGACCAGAATCGTTTCGGCCAGGTGGTAAAGGCGTGGCCGTCCCTGTGGCTGAAGAAGCTGCCCCAGAGACCGCGCAGGGCCATGGGAATCACCGGCACCGGGGTTTTCTGCAGGATTTTCTCGATGCCGGCCTTGAAGGGCCCCAGTTCGCCGTCCTTCGTCAGCTGGCCCTCCGGGAAAATGCACAGCAGGTCGCCGTCCTTTAATCCCTGTTCGATGTCCTCGAAGGCCTTTTCATAGCCCTCCGGGTCCTTCTGCCTGGAGCAGATGGGAATGGCGCGACCGGTCTTGAAGATAAAGTGCAGCACCGGAATCTCATAGATGGGCTTGTACATGATAAAGCGGATGGGACGGCGCACGGCGCCGGCCAGCAGCAGGGCATCCACGTAACTGACGTGGTTGCAGGCGATGATGGCGGGGCCCTCCTCGGGGATCTGCTCCAGGCCCTGGTGCTTTACCCGGTACATGGTGTGGGACAGTAGCCAGATCAGCAGGCGCATGGCGAATTCCGGTACCTTGCTGAACACGAATATGGCCACGGCGGCGTTCATCAGCGCGATGATCAGGAAGAACTGCGGAATCGTCGCCTTCAAGAGGTTGAGGAAGACGATACCCAGCACCGCGGCGATCACCATAAACAGCGCGTTCAGCACATTGTTTACGGAGATGATCCGCGCGCGGATCGACGCTTCCGAGCGCGCCTGCATCATCGCGTAGAGGGGCACTATGTAGAAGCCGCCGAAGATGCCGATCATAGTGAGATAGAGGAGAATCGACAGGGCGCCGTCGGCGGCCCAGAAGCTGGCCAGGGTCGGTTCCACGAGCGGTGCGAAGCTGCTGCCGGTGATGCCCAGGGCGACACCGGACAGGGTCAGGCCGGCGGCACCCAGGGGCACCAGTCCCAGTTCGATACGGCCGCCGGAGAGGCGTTCACACAGCAGCGAGCCCAGGGCTATTCCGATGGTAAAGGTGCACAGCAACAGGGTGACCAGCGACTCGCTGCCGCCGAGCACGTTTTTGGTGAAGCTGGGAATCTGCGTCAGGTAGGCGGCACCCTGTAGCCAGAACCAGGAGATACCGATAATTGCGTAGAAGACCGACGGCGTCTTGGCCGCCTCGCGCAGCACACTCATGGTCTGCGTGGCCGGATTGAAGTTCACTTTCAGCTCCGGCGCCGGGGCTGCGGCCCGGGGAATGGCGCGGCTGGTCAGGTAACCGCACAGGGCGGCGCCCATGATCACCAGGCCCAGGTAGAGGATGCCGCCTTCTCCGGCATCGGTCATACCCGCCAGCAGGCCGCCGACAATGGTGCCGCCGAGGATGGCGACGAAGGTGCCCATCTCCACCAGCGCGTTGCCGCCCACCAGTTCGGTCTTCTTCAGGTGCTGGGGGAGGATGGCGTACTTCACCGGGCCGAAAAACGCCGACTGCACACCGAGCAGGAAAAGCACCGCCAGGCACAGGTTGTTATTGCCGCTCACCAGGGCAAATACGCCGAAGGCGCCTATGCCGATTTCCACCAGCTTGATAATGCGGATCAGGCGGCTCTTGTCGTACTTGTCCGCCAACTGGCCGGCGGTGGCGGAAAACAGGAAGAAGGGCAGGATAAACAGGCCCGCGGCCAGGTTGATCAGTGCATTGGCCTCGCTGGCGGCGAGGCGGAAGGCGATCATCACGATCAGCGCATTCTTGAAAACGTTGTCGTTGAAGGCGCCCAGGAACTGGGTCAGGAAAAACGGCAGAAAGCGGCGGCTGGCCAGCAGCTGGAATTGGTTCTTGTGGGCCATGGACGACGTCCCCTCAATCGGTTTCGCCCTATGGTACGCCAAAAGCAGGCCGCTGGGCTAAGCTGAGGGACTGGGAAGTAAAGCGGACAGACGGATGTTGAAGTTGGCCTGTGCACTGCTGTTTTCGCTGGCCGCCGCGGCAAGCGCGCAGCCGGCGGACCGGGCGCCACAACCGGTGCGGGTCGGGCTCTATGCCAGTCCGCCGTTTGTGTTCGAAAAGGGGAAGCGCTTCTCGGGGATGGCCGTGGACCTGTGGCAGGAGATAGCTGCGGAACAGAAGCTGCAGTCCAGCTACCGAGTCTACCCCAACCTGCGTGAACTGGTGGACGCAACGGCACGGGGCGAGGTCGATGTGGCGGTGACCAATCTCACCATCACCGAGGACCGGGCCCGGCGCATCGACTTTACCCACCCCTGGTTCGACGCCGGCCTGCGCATCATGGTGAACAAAGACCAGGGCGCAGGATTTGCCGAAGTGATAGCCGGGCTGAAGGATTCCGGACATTTGAAAGGCTACGCCTGGCTGGCCTCGGTGGTATTGCTGGTGACACTGTTGTTCACCCTGTTCGATCGCAGGTTCGACAGCGAATTTCCCCGGCGCTGGCGCGACGGACTGGCGGAGAGTTTTTATTCGGTGATGTCCATTGCCACCTCGGGACGCATGTCGCGCAAGAACCTGTTTGGCTGGTTGGGGCGTATTGCGGAAGGGTTGTGGCTGCTCTGTGGTGTGGCGGTAGTGTCCTATATCACCGCGTCGGTGACCAGCGTGATGACGTCGCTGTCGCTCACCAGCCAGATCAACGGCTTGCGCGACCTGCCCGGAAAGACCGTCGGTGTATTTGCCGGCAGTGTGGCGCAGGAGTACATCAGTGAAAATGCCATAGGCTCGCGCGAGTTCAGGGATATCGACGAGGCGGTGCGGGCACTGCGCGCGGGACATATCGATGCGATTGTCGGCGATGCGCCGGTGCTGGCCTACTTCGCACACTCACACCCGGAAATACCGCTGTTGCTGGTTGGGAAAATTTTCGAGCCGGATAAGTACGGCTTCGGGCTGCCACTGCAAAGCGCGCTGACGCGGTCATTGAGCGTGGGAATTATCGGCGCCTATGAGAGCGGACGCATTGCCGAGTTGCGCGAGCAGTATTTTGGTCCCGCCAATAAATAGGTTGGCCGGATAGCTACAAAAAAGCCCCGCGGTTGCGGGGCTTTAAGGGCGGGCCTGCGGCCCGCGTGGGCGAATACGAGGTTCGCCCCTACAGATCAGCTTCTCGTCATTCCGGCGCAGGCCGGAATCCAGGTGCCTCCGAAACTGGATACCGGCCTTCGCCGGTATGACGAGTCTGTGATGGCTTGATTTGAAACAGAGTTTCTAGAGTTCCGCAGGCGTGTTACCAGATCACTACGCGCTCTTCCTCCGGCAGGTACATGCCGTCGCCTTCCTTGACGTCGAAGGCGGTGTAGAAGGCCGAGATATTCGGCACCACACCTTTTACGCGGTACTCGGCAGGCGAGTGCGGGTCTGTCTTCAGGCGCTCGCTCAGGGCCTCGTCGCGGATCTTGCTGCGCCACACCTGGGCCCAGCCCATAAACAGGCGCTGGTCGCCGGTGAAACCGTCGATCACCGGTGCCTCCTGGCCGTTCAGGGACATCTTGTAGGCCTTGTAGGCGATACCGAGACCGGACAGGTCGCCGATGTTCTCGCCCAGGGTCAGTTCACCGTTGATGTGCTCGCCATCGATCGGCTCGTAGCCGTTGTACTGGGCCACCAGCTTGCCGGTGAGCTGTTCGAAGTTGCTGCGATCTGAGTCGGTCCACCAGTTGTTCAGGTAGCCCTTGCCGTCGAACTTGCTGCCCTTGTCGTCGAAGCCGTGGCCGATTTCATGGCCGATCACGCCGCCGATACCACCGTAGTTCACCGCGTCTTCCGCCTGCATATTGAAGAAGGGTGGTTGCAGTATCGCGGCCGGGAAGACGATCTCGTTCATCGCCGGGTTGTAGTAGGCGTTTACCGTCTGCGGGGACATGCCCCACTCGCCGCGATCCAGCGGTTTGCCCAGTTTGCCGCGCTCGAAGCTGGCCTCAAACAGGTTGGCCGCCAGCAGGTTGCCGACCAGGTCGTCGGCGCTGACCTGCAGGTCGCTGTAGTCGCGCCACTTGTCCGGGTAGCCGATCTTGGTGGTGAAGTTGGCCAGCTTGTCCAGCGCCTGCTTGCGGGTGTCCTCGCTCATCCACTCGAGGGACTCGATGGATTCGCGGTAGGCGGCTTTCAGGTTGTCCACCAGCTCCACCATGCGCGCCTTGGCTTGCGGCGGGAAGTGTTTTTCCACATAGCGCTTGCCCACCAGCTCGCCGACGGAGCCATTGACGAACTGCACTGCGCGCTTCCAGCGCGGTTCCATCTGTTCGACGCCGCGCACCGCGGTGCTGTAGAAGTCGAAGTGCGCCTGGGCCAGGTCGCTGTGCATATAGGGGGCGGCGGCAGTCAGCACCTTGACCTTCAGGTAGCGGCGCCAGGTATCCATATCGGTATCGGCGATAATCTTGCTGGCCGCCTGCAGGTACTCCGGCTGGCCGACGACCACGCTGTCGGCTTTTTCCAGCATGGCCTTGGACAGGTAGCTGTCCCAGTCGACGTCCGGCATCAGCTCCGCCAGTTCCTGTACGGATTTCTTGTTGAAGTACTTGTCCGGATCGCGGTTGTCGACGCGGGTGCGATGGTGCTCGGCCAGGCTCTTCTCCAGCGCGTAGATCTTGTCTGCGTAGCCCTGCGCGTCATCCAGGCCGGCCAGCTTCTGGGCCTTCACCAGGTAATCCATATAGGCCTGCTGCAGCTTCTGGCCCTTTTCGGAATCGTCGAAGTAGTAGTCGCGGTCGGGGAGGCCCAGGCCCGCCTGCCACATGAAGGCGATGTAGTTCTCCACATCCTTCATATCCTGGTAAATGAAGGCGCCGAAGGGGCTGTCGTAGCCGATGGTATCGGCGTAGGCGAAGTAATCGGTCAGGTCCTTGCGCGACTCGATCGCATCGACCCTGGCCAGTTCACTTTTGAGGGCCGTCAGGCCTTTCTCCTCGATCAGCTTCTCATTCATAAAGCTGTTGTACAGGTCGCCGATCTGCCTGGCATCGGCGCTGCTGGCGTTCTCGCCGGCCTCCATGATCAGGGCCTTGACCCGCTCGGTGCTCTTGTCGCGCAGTATGGTGAAGCCGCCCCAGCGAGACTTGTCCGCGGGTATCTCGGTGTTCTTCAGCCAGGCGCCGTTGACGTAATTGAAGAAGTCGTCCTGCGGGCGCACGCTGGTGTCCATGGCCGCGAGGTCGATACCGGAACCGAGTTCCGCCTGTTGTACCGCGGCGCTGGTGGCGCTGTTGTCGGCGCTCTGCTGGGATTGCGGCGCTTCGGACCTGGAGCAGCCGGTCACTATGCCGGCTATGGCGAGAGATAGGATTAGTTTGTTCATTGTATGCCTTCGTTGGGCTGGTTATTCCGCAGCCATGGTAAGTGTTTGCCACCGGCAGGGGCAACCGGGCTGCGGCTAGGCGGGGTGGGTCTGCGGTGAAAAGGAGATGGGCAAAACGAAAAAGCCCCGCGAGGCGGGGCTTGTGCATACTCTGTGACCGTTGTGAGGAGGTCAGTCGGGCAGGCGGAAGGTGATCGGCACAGAGAACTGGTAGTTGTCCCGGGCCAACTGCGGCGGCGCGGCGGGGAAGGGGCCGGCGCGATCCACTGCCTCTCGGGCCTCGCGGTTGAGAGTGGCATAACGGGACTCCTGCAGTGTCTGCACGTCCTGTACCTTGCCTTTGGCGTCGATGGTGACGTTCAGGCGCACACTGCCCTCCTGGCCGCGCTCCTGGGCGCGCTTCGGATAGCGGATATATTTGAAGGTGTGGCGCAACAGCATGGAGTGATAGATCTGTCGGGCCAGGATCAGGTCCGCGGTCAGCGGTGCCTCATCCTCTTCAATTTCCTCTTCTTCCTCCAGTTCTTGTGCGGAGGCGGCGGGCTTGGTAGCTGCTACCTTGGTCGGCTGTGGTTTGCTCGGCTCGGACTTGCCTGTCGGCACCTCCGGCTTGCTGTCGATGGCGGCCAGCGTCGGCGGCGGAATATCGGCGGCGAGTTTCGGCTTGGCAGGCGAGGGCTTGGCTGCTACCGGTGCGGCGGCCACGACTTCCTCGGCTGCGGCTTCTTCTTCCGCTTCCTCGAGCCGCACAGCCAGTTCGGCGACGCGTTCGCTGCTGGGCTCGAGCAGCTCGTAGCTGCCCAACAGTCCGGAGGATACCTGGCCGGCGGCCAGCAGGCCGTCGCGGAAATCAGTTGAGGGCGGCACCGGGCCGACCCAGGCGCGCAGCAATGTGTTGAAGAAGTCGCGATCGGCAATTTCGCCGAGCGCCAAGCCGTTCAGGGCGACGCTGGTGGTGCCGGAGTCCGCGGCATAGTCGATGCTCAGGCGGTCGCCTCTTCTGAGGCGGCCCTGGAACAGGTTGGCAAAGGTCACCATGTTCTCGGCCTGGTTGCTCAGGGTGTCGCCGGGATTATTGATGGCGATACCTTCCATCCACTGGTTGCGGAAGCGGCGCGCGGAAAGGCTGTTGGCGACGATACGCACTTCCAGGCGGCGCGGCGTACCGTTGTCGAGCAGCACACTCGAGCTGTTGGCCAGGGTTTCGGAATAGACTGCGGCAATATAGCGGTCTTTATTGAATTGCTGCTCCAGGGCAAGGCCGTTGAGCAGGGGTGCGGCTTTCGCGGATAGCGCTGTCGCAAACACCATTAGGGCGATGACGATCTTTATCGATTTCATTGTTTTTCGGTGTCTTTATTTCCGGATGGGAAGAATCCGGCGGATATGCTTTTTGGCACCCCCTCCCCCGAGGCGCGCCTGTCAGGTTAAAAAGTGCACTAAATGTCTGGCACTATGGGACAAGTTAACCTGAACTGTGCCTAACTCTACTGCAACTGCAATGGAGTTCAACCCTGAAACGGGTAGAATGTCTCGTTTTTCCAATTTCGAAGATGCGCGGGGAAGACAGTGGTCACCCTGTCGCTAGAATGCGGAAATCAGGTATTGTTTAAATACCGCCAATTAAAAATTGTTTCGGCAGCGGTTCCGCCCGGAGCAGAATAAATTTCACTAATTTCAAGTAGCGAATGGATATTAAGCCTCTCAGTGATTATCCGCGGGACGCCGTGGATCGCCTGTTGAATGTCATTCATCTTTTTCGTGACATTCGTGCCACCAGTGAGTGGCAGTACGATGTTTTGTTGAAGCGTTCCCGTATTGTCGGCCTGCAGACGGGAGAACAGTTGCTGCGTGCCGGGGATGTGGATCAGTGGGTCTATTTTCTGTTGCGCGGCGAACTGCATGTGCACGTCGAGAGTGCGGCCGGGCCCGATTCCGGTGAGCGGCCTCTGGCGGTGATCCGCCCCGGCGAGGTTTTTGGCGATCTCTCCATGCTGCTGGCCGAACCGCGCAGTGCCACCATAGTGGCGGCGCCGGACAGTCGGGATACCCAGGTGTTGGGGCTGGACTGTACCCTCTTCGGCGATCTGGACGATTTCACCCTGTTGCAGCTGCCCACAAAGCTGGTGTTCTACCGCAATATGGTGCACTCACTGCGCTGGAAGCTGGAGGTCTACCGCTCCAAGTATCCGGGGCACCAGCTGGCAGACAGTCACCGCAAACTGAAGCTCTATACCGGTCCTAAAAACTGCCGCGAGGAACTGCTGGCGCTGGCGGACCAGGCCCGCGCACTGGCGCGGATACTGCTGGACTGGAATGCCGAATTCGGCAGCGGCGAACTGATGGACGATGAGTCGGATATGTCTGACTTCCTCGAGTCTATGCTTTCATAGTACTCGGGACTCTGGCTGTACGGGCGAACACAAGGTTCGCCCATACTATTTCACCGACCACCGACCACCGACCACCGACCACCGACCACCGACCACCGACCACCGACCACCGACCACCCTCCCGCTTCAGGGGAGTACCCTGCCTAAACGTCTCCGCTGCCTAAACGTCTCCGCTGCCTAAACGTTTCCAAATAGAGTTCGGCAATTCTATCGCAACAGGGTGATGCTAAAGTCGGGCGGGGCTTGTCTTCGCTTGCGAATTTCATATTTCGATAGAAATCGCCACTGCGCAACAACTGCTCCGCGTCTACAATCTGCCCTCTGCCGGAATACGGTGGTTTCGGCAGCCATTAGGCAATTCGAATTGATTGAGTCCCCTCCGCACAGGTGTCCGGGTATGAGTTTTCTCGCTTCTCTCTGGCGGCAACGCAATTACCGCGTGGCCATTGTCGTCGCTTTGTTGGCACTCCTGTGGCTGCTGAGCGGATCGTTTTCCTCCGACCCGCAGGAAACCGAACAGGCAAGCGCAGGGCCAGGCGCGATCCAGGCGGAGTCACTGCGGGTGCAGGCGCGGCGTATCCCGGCGCAGCCCTATGCCACTCGGGTACTGGTGAACGGCCACACAGAGGCGAACCGCAGTGTGCGCCTGCGTGCAGAGCTGGACGGCGCCATTGTGGGACTGCCAGTGGCCGAGGGCCGGACGGTTGAAAAGGGTGAGGTGATCTGCGAGATAGACCCTGAGGATCGCCCGGAGCAGCTGGCCCGTGCCGAGGCTTCGCTTCGCAAGGCGGAGCTCGACTATGCCGGTGCCCTGCGCCTGCAGAAGAAAGGCCTGCAGTCGGAAACCGACATGGCGCAGCGCAAGGTGGCGCTGACCAACGCGCGCGCAGAGCTGGTGCGGGCGAAAGTCAATGTGGAAAAACTGCAGATCCGCGCTCCCTTCGATGGTGTGGTCAACAGCCGTGCGGTGGAACTGGGAGACCTGATTCGCCGCGGCGAGGAGTGTGCGACGCTGCTGGACCTGGATCCGATCCTGCTGGTGGGTGAAGTGTCCGAATCCCAGGTGGGCAGCCTGATCCCCGGCGGCCCCGCCAGCGCACAGTTGCAGCAGGGGCTGCAGGTGGCGGGCAGCCTGCGCTATATCAGCCAGCAGGCCCACGATATTACCCGCGCCTACCGGGTGGAGGTGGCGGTCGACAATGCATCGGGTGCGCTGCGTGCGGGACTCAGTGGTCGCCTGGCGTTGCCGACCGGCGAAATCACCGCGCACCGTATCAACTCCTCCCTGCTGACGCTGGACGATCGCGGGGACCTGGGCGTGCGCATTCTCGACGAGGAGAATCGCGTGCATTTCACCAGGGTGGAACTGGTGGGTGACGGCGATGCCGGTGTCTGGGTCAGTGGCCTGCCGGATCCGGTCACGCTGATTACCATCGGGCAGGAATATGTGACCGCTGGCGAAATAGTACAGGCTGTGCTGGAACAGCCCGGGGCCGACCTGCCGGCGCCGAGCGAAACCGCCGGAGAGCCGGCGGTGGGGGCGACGCCGGTGGCCGACAGGCCGCACTCAGCGGGTGAGGATGGTCAGCCATGAGATTGCTCGACAGCGCCATTGACCGCGGCCGCAGCACTATCAGCCTGATGTTGCTGGTGGTATTGATCGGCCTGGTCGCCCGCGGGGCCATGACGGTGGAATCCAGCCCCGAGGTCAATCCGCCGTTCGTGATAGTGCAGGTTACCCACGAGGGCATTTCCCCGGAAGACGGCGTGCGTCTGCTGGTGCGGCCACTGGAGCAAGAGGTGCGCGCTATCGAGGGAGTGGAAGAGGTGATTTCCACCGCGCGCGAGTCGCTGGTCTACCTGGTGATCGAGTTCGACTCGGCCATGGATGTGGACGATGCGGTGGACGAGGTGCGCAACGCGGTGGACAGGGCCAAGGCGGAACTGCCGCGGGAAGCCGACGAGCCCGTGGTCGAGGAGGCATCGGCACAGCCGTTCCCGTCGATCGTCGTCACCCTGGCCGGCGAACAGGTGGGCGAGCGGGTATTGCTGCAGAGCGCCCAGCACCTGAAGCGCAAGATCGAAAATATCGGCGAGGTGCTCAGTGCTGACCTGGCCGGCAACCGCGAGGAAGTGGTAGAGGCCACCATTGACCCGGTGCGCCTGGAGCACTACCAGATCACCAGCGGCCAGCTGATCAATGCGGTGCTCAACAACAACCTGCTGATTCCCGCCGGCGAACTGGAGACCAATCGCGGGCGCTTTTCGGTCAAGGTACCCGGGCTGATCGAAACTGCGCAGGACGTGTATGAGATACCGCTGAAGAATTCCAGTGACGGCGTTGTGACCCTGGGGGATGTGACCGATATCCGCCGCACCTTCAAGGATGCGTCCAGTTACACCAGCGTCAACGGCCGCCCGGGTCTCGCGATCAATGTGGAGAAACGCAGCGAGGCCAGCTCGGTTGAGGTTGCGGATGCGGTGCGCGCGCTGGTGCGCGACGAGCTGCAATACCTGCCGCGCGGTGTAGAGGTCAATTTTGTCTTCGACCAGTCGCAGTTTGCCCGCGATATGGTCAGCGAAATGCAGGGCAATATCCTCACTGCGATGCTGCTGGTGATGATTATCGTGGTGGCGGCGCTGGGTTTCCGCTCCGGCATGCTGGTAGGTTTCGGTATTCCGTTCTCTCTGCTGTTCGGTTCCATCGTCACCTGGTACCTGGGTTACTCATTCAACTTTATGGTGATGTTCGGCATGCTGCTGGCGCTGGGTATGCTGATCGACGGCTGTATCGTGATCACCGAGTACGCCGATCGAAAGATGGCCGAGGGCATGTCGGCGCGGGTGGCCTATGTGCTGTCGGTCCGGCGTATGTTCTGGCCGGTGGTCGCGTCCACCGGTACCACACTGGCCGCCTTCCTGCCGATTATGTTCTGGCCCGGTGTGGTGGGCGAATTCATGCGCTACCTGCCGGTAACGGTATTCGCGGTACTCGCCGGCTCACTGCTCTATGCACTTTTCTTTGCCCCGGTACTGGGCTCGATGATCGGCAAGAGCAACCTGGATCTCCCTACCCGGCAGTACCTGAAGCAGTTGGAGGTGGGGCGGCCGGGCGAGCTCACCGGCATTACGGGCGCCTACGCGCGCATACTCGAAGCCGTGGTGCGCCGGCCGCTGTCGGCTTTCGCCGTCACCCTGCTTGTTCTGGTCGGAATTTTTGTCGCCTTCGGCCGCTTCGGCGCCGGGGTAGAGTTTTTCACCGATACCGAAGAGCAGTACGGCAACGTGGAAATACGCGCTCAGGGCAACCTCTCTGTAGAGGAAAAGAAAGTGCTGGTGGCGCAGATCGAGGAGGCCGTGCTGGCGGTACCGGAGGTACGGGTCGGCTACACGGCGATCGGTTCCGGCGGTCTGTCCGGCAACAGCGACAGGGCGCCGGACCAGATTGCCAATATGCTGGTGGAGCTGCTGCCGGCGGAAGAACGCCAGCGCCGCAGTCGGGACGTCTTTGCCGATATACGAGCGCGCACGGCGGATTTCCCCGGTATCAAGACGACGGCCAATGTATTTGAGGGCGGCCCGCCGGTGGGCAAGGATATAGTGCTGGAGCTGCGCGCGCAGGATTACGACACCCTGCTGGCGGAGACCTGGCGCCTGCACCGCGCGCTGGAAAATGACTTCGAAGGCCTGCGCGATGTCGTCAATACCGCGCCACTGCCGGGAATCCAGTGGGAGGTGCAGGTAGACAGGGCCAAGGCCGCCCTCTACGGCGCCGACCTCACCGAAGTTGGGCGCGCGGTGCAGTTGGTCACCAACGGCGTGCGTATGGCGGAATACCGCCCTGACGACAGTGACGAGGAGGTGGATATCCGCATCCGCTACCCGGCCAGTGCGCGCGGTATTGCCGCGCTGGACCAGCTCAAGGTCAATACCGCCCGCGGCGCCGTGCCCATCAGCAGCTTCGTGCACAAAGAGGCCAGGCCGAAGGTGGATAAGATAGAGCGTATCGACGGTATCACCCGTATGCAGGTGAAGGCGGATGCAGAGGAGGGTGTGTTGCCAGATGACAAGGTCAAAGAGATCCGAGCCTGGCTGGAGGAAAGCCCGGTGGCAGGCGAAGTGGAACTCCTGTTCCGCGGCGCTGATGAGGAGCAGAATGAATCGGGGGCCTTCCTGTTGGTGGCACTGCTGTCGTCGCTGTTCCTGATGTTTATCCTGCTGGTAACCCAGTTCAACAGCTTTTACCAGTCGTTGCTGACCCTGTCATCGGTGGTGATGTCGACCTTCGGGGTCATGCTGGGGCTTTTGCTGACCCAGAGTACCTTCAGCATCATCATGACCGGTGTGGGGATAGTCGCGCTGGCCGGTATTGTGGTGAACAACAATATCGTACTGATCGATACCTACAATTACGTGCGCAACAGTGAGCCGGAGCTGTCTCCGGCCGCGGCGGCGGTCAAGGCGTCGGCGCAGCGCCTGCGCCCGGTATTCCTGACCACCGCCACTACCATTCTCGGCCTGTTGCCTCTGGCGCTGGGGGTGAGTGTGGATATGGTGGGGCGCAATGTGGTGGTTGCCGGTGTGATTGCCTCCTTCTGGGTCAAGCTCGCCAGCGCCATCGTCTATGGCCTGACCTTCTCCACACTGCTGACCCTGGTCGTCACACCGGTGATGCTGGTATTGCCGGGGCGACTGCGCGAGCTGTTGCGCGGCATACTGCCGCCGCAGATACGCGGTAACCAGTGGGGGGAAGGGTAGGGATTAATGCGGAATGATGAATGCGAAATGCGGGATGGCAAATGGCCAGGGGATGTCATTGAGCGCGCGGCGCAATTGCGCGAGCAGCTGCGCCCGCAGATCGATCAGTTTATCCGCGAGCAGCGGCTGCCCGATTCATTTCACCACCTGATCGACGATTACTACCTGCCCCTTGCTGTCTGGCTGGCGCAGAAGCGTGTTCGGGGGCAGCCCCTGGTCGTGGGTATCTGCGGCGGCCAGGGATCGGGGAAGTCCACCCTGACGGATTTCCTGCGGCTGGCCTGGGCCGCTATGGATTTGTGTAGTGCCGGCTTTTCCCTCGACGATATTTACCTCACCCGCGCCGAGCGCCAGAGGCTCGCGCAGGCCGTGCACCCCCTGTTGGCGACCCGCGGTGTGCCCGGCACCCACGATGTGCAACTGGGTCTGGATACCATTGAGGCTCTGTGCCATGGGGATTCCCGCAGCGAGGTCGCAATCCCTTCATTCGATAAATCCACCGACGACCGCGCACCGCGGGCGCGCTGGCCCCGCTTGCGCGGACCTGTGGATATCCTGCTGTTCGAAGGCTGGTGTGTCGGTGCACAGCCCTGGAAGGATGGGGCTGAGCCGATCAATGCGCTGGAACGGCAGGAGGATGCCGACGGAATCTGGCGCGACTATATCAATACGCAGCTGGCCGGCCCCTACCGCGCACTGTTCGCTCAGCTGGACGTGCTATTGATGCTGAAGGTGCCGGATATGGATTCTGTGCTGGAATGGCGGCGCCTGCAGGAGCGCAAGCTGTGCGCGCGCACCGGCGGCGGTATGAGCGACGAGGAGCTGGAGCGCTTCGTACAGCACTACGAGCGGATCACCCGCAACCTGCTTACGGAGATGCCCGCGCGTGCGGACTGTATCTTCGAGCTGGGGCGGAATCACCGGATTTGCGCGATGTGCCTGCGGCGAGCAGATGATGGTCGGTGATCAGTAGCGCGAAACTCTGCCCCACTGACGACAAAAAAACCCGGCCGGAGCCGGGTTTTCTCTTACATGGCCTTGGGCGGGCGGCCGGGGCCGCGCTTCGCGGTAGCGGCCTTCTTCGGGCGACCGGGCCCTTTCTTGGCTGGGGTTTTCTTGGCAGCGGCTTTCTTCGGACGGCCGGGCCCTTTCTTTGCAGCGGGCTTGGCAGTGGCTTTCTTCGGGCGACCGGGGCCTTTCTTTGCAGCGGTCTTGGCTGCGGCCTTTTTCGGGCGACCGGGCTTTTTCTTTGCAGCGGCCTTGGCCTTGGTGGCGGCTTTCTTCGCAGCAGCGGCGGCCTTCTTCTTGGCGGCAGCAGCTTTCTTCTTGTCAGCGGCAGCCTTCTTCTTCGCAGCGGCAGCGGCCTTCTTCTTGTCTGCAGCGGCTTTCTTCTTGGCCGCGGCAGCGGCTTTCTTGGCCTCAGCGGCGGCTTTTTTCTTGGCGGCGGCGGCCAGTTTCTTGGCAACGGCAGCTTCTTCCTTGGCTACAGCTTTCGCAACCTGGGCGACGAGCTTGTTTTCCGCCTTGACGGTGGTCAGCTGGGTCTTGGCTTCTGCGGCGGCGGCCTTGGTGTTGTCCGCGACCTTCTTCGCCGCAGCTGCTGCGGTGCGGGCCGCCTTCAGCTGCTTCTGTTGAGCGGCGGATTTCTTCTTGGCGCGAATGGTTTTGACTTTGGCAGCGGCAGTTTTGGCCTTGGCGGCGGCCTTGGTGGCGTCTTTGGCCAGTTTGTCGGCAGTCTTGTCCAGGTCTTTTTCCTGCTTGTCGCGGGCCTGGGCCAGCTTGGCCTTCAGTGAACTCAGTTCCACTTCCAGTTTTGCGATGGGGCTAACCACCATCGCTTTCTTACGTGCAGCCATTAAAATATCCCTGTATTGAGTATTGTTGTAGATGAAGGGGCTCCTCTATCAATTATTTCCTGCCTGAGTGTGCCCAAATGAGCCGGCACAATGAAGAATTCCTGCAGGAAACAATTGATAGAGGGGCCCCTAAAATTCATCGCGCTAATTGCAGCTTATTTATATACTTGATTGCAAGTGTTTTAAGGGTATTTTTGCTCTGTAATGATTAAATTTAAGTGTTTTTTCACTGCTATCGCATTTTTCTGGCTTTGGAGCTGTGGTTTCTGGGCAATTTTTCAATTTCTCTCCAGCGGGAAAATTGCCTGGCTGGGGCCGTTGATTAATGCCTGGGCGCTGCCTCTGTGGATGCTTTTGCGCTTCGCTCGGCCGGGCAGATACAGCGGCGATCTGCGTGAGACCCCCGCATTTGCGGCAGTCCTGGCAGGGTTGGCAGTTGCGCTGCTCAGCGACAGTGAAAGAGGTGCGCCGGTTTACCTGGCGATTTGCAACCTGTTTGTCTGCCTGATTTACCTGTTCCATCTCAGTGCACTGAATCATCCCGATATGCCGGCAGTGGGCAGCCGCTTTCCGCTGCTAACAACGATAAATGGTAATTCCTGGGATGCCGGGCAATATTCCCGGCGGGATAATTGCGCGGGCCTGCTGCTGGTTTTCCTGCGCGGCAGCTTCTGCGCCGACAGCCGCGCGATGCTCGCCCGGTTGCCGGAGCTGTTGCCGGAGCTGCGAAAAAGGGGGATCGAATTGCTGCTGTTCAGCACCGAGCCTCCGACACTCTGGCCCGCGCACCTGCGCGAACGGCTGTCGGTGAACATGTTTCAGCTCTCCGCCGGTGCCGCCGCCAATACCCCATTTATTGCCCGGGGTGGAGCCCCGCTGTTGTCGCAACACACGGCTGCGCTTCGCCCGAGCCAGTGGCTGCTGGATAGGGAGGGGTTTGTACTCTGGCGACACCTGCCCGCAAATTACCGCACTCCCGGAGATGCGGCACTGATGCGCGGCCAGCTGTTTCGCCTGGAAGAGTGAGTTTCCGGTCCCGGTAAATTGGTGGTGACACTGGTTGGGGCGGATTTGCCGGGGTGGTATTACAACGGAGCGGTATGCGCCCGGCGCACAGCGAGTTTACTGATCGGTGGCGTTGCGGCAGGCATCGCCAGGGCCGGAGCGGTTACCTGGTCAAACAGATTTCCGAATGGGCCGGGGCGTCGGCGCGTGAAGTAGGGCCCTGTTTCCACCTGTCGATAAACGAAATACAGGCAGCGTGCAAAAAAGGGTATCGAGTGCGAGTCCAGCCAAGCCAGCCAGAGGGGTGAGGCGCGCAGGAAAAACGGGAGCTGTATCGGTCGAGAGTATCCCGCTTTCTGGACTGGGCCTGTGACTTCCGGGTGGGGCAGCTGGAGTGGTCAGCAGTTCGGCTCTTCTCCCGGCTCTCCACTGGCCACCCGGTATCGATCACTTCAGAGGGGCCCGTAGGGCAGGTAGCGATTGTCGGAGTTCTGCCTGATCCACAGCAACTGTTCGCGACTGAGTGGCGCCTGGCGCCGGCGCAGGGCTTTCGCCAGCGGGATCACTGGTGAGTCGGCCCCGGCATCCCAACCGGGCAGTTGCATTTCCGCCAGGGTGAAAAACTGGATCAGCTGCCACAGCTGCTGGTTGTCCCAGTGCTCACTTTCCTCCAGCCAGCGCTGTAAAGGCAGGCGCATCAGGTGCGAGGCCTGGCGGTCTTCCTGTGGCAGGGACTCCCCGAGCGGGGTGGGCGACTGCCCGGCAGAGAGACAGCGCAACAGCAGCGCCCGGCTGATCTCCCCGTCACTACTGTCCTGCGCTGATGGCTTTTGCGGTTCCCAGGCTCCGACACTCATTGCTTAACATCCTTTACCGGTGCGAATTGTCGCGCATTATAGCGATTCGGCGATCAGGGGGGAGGGCGGGATTCCGGAGGGGGGACGCCAGCGGCCGCCACAGCGGGTAGAATGCTCGGGTAGATATAGAAGTAAGATACAGCTTAGAGGTGGGGATGGAATTTATTGCTCAGCCGCTGCCGGCCACCAAAAGGGTCGCACTGGTGGCCCACGACAACCGCAAGGGCGCCCTGATCGAGTGGTGCAGCCGCCACCGGGAACTGCTGCAGCGGCACAAGCTGCTGGGCACCGGTACCACCGGCCGTAAGATAGAGGCGGCAACCGGACTGCCGGTGGAGAAGTTGTTCAGTGGCCCCATGGGCGGTGACCAGCAACTGGGGGCCAAGATCTGCCAGGGGGAGATAGACCTGCTGATCTTCTTCTGGGATCCCTTCGAGCCGATGCCACACGACCCGGACGTCAAGGCGCTGCTGCGAATCGCGGCGGTGTGGAACATACCCGTAGCCTGCAACGGCGCCAGCGCGGATATGATGGTGCAGTCGGCACTGATGGAGAGCGCCTTCGAGCGCGAGGTGCCGGACTACCAGGGCTATCTGGCCACCAGATAGGCGTTCGCGCTGGTCAATAAATGATCTCTCCGCTCTGGGTTTTGTTGCAACTTATTGATTTTTAAGGGTATTTTTTTGGGTGCGCAGGTTTCACTTGCAATGCTGACAATTTCGCGGCAATCTTGCCCACCTGATGAGACCGGTCAATCCGGCGCCATTCGCAATAGATAACTGTACGGTGTTTTATGAGTAGACGACGCGGTAAGGCCGTAGAAGAGGAAAAAGCCGATATTGACCTGACGCCCATGCTGGACGTTGTGTTCATCATGCTGATCTTCTTCATCGTGACGGCGTCCTTTGTGAAAGAGAAAGCGTTGGATGTAAACGTGCCGGATCCGGATCAGCAGATTGAGACCCCGCCCGACGAAGACAAGCAGAACATCCTGCTGACCGTGAATGCCAACGACGAGATCTGGATGGGTACCAACCGAGTCGATACCCGTGCTGTGCGCGCCCGTATCGCCCAGTTGTTCGCGGAAAACCCGCAGGCCATCGTGATCGTGCGCGCACACAACAAGTCCAGCGCCGACACCTATGTCCAGATTGCCGACGCGGCCAAGGAAGTGAACCCGGGTATGCAGGTCTCCCTGGTGCCCTTCGAGAACTAAACGCTTCCCGATACGAAAAAAGCCAGCAAATGCTGGCTTTTTTTATGCCTGCGACCCGGGTCCCCTGCAGGGGGCCCGGGTTCCAATGAATCAGAACTCGGAGCGAATCGCCCACAGGTCCGGGAACACCGGCTTGAACAGGGTGCCCTGCAGATAGCCCACACCGCTGGAGCCACCGGTACCCATCTTGCTGCCGATGGTGCGCTCCACCATCTTCACATGACGGTAGCGCCACTGCTGCAGTGAGGTGTCGATGTCCACCAGCGCCTCGCAGATCTCACTGACCAGCGGATCGTTGCGGTAGACGTCGATCAGTATCTTCTGTACCGCCGGTGACGGTTCGGCCACCAGGCTGAAATCCCGCTGCAGTTCGCTCTGCGGCACCTCGTGGCCCTCTTTGGCCAGGAAGTTCAGGAAGGCGTCCCACAGGGTTGGCGCCAGCAGTCGCTTCTGCAAGCGCAGGTAGTGATCCGAACCCGGTGTGTAATTTTCCAGTTTCTTTGCATCCTTGGCGCCATAGAGAAATTCCAGTTCGCGGAACTGGAACGACTGGAAGCCGCTGGCGGTGGACAGGCGATCGCGGAAGGACATGAACTCCAGAGGTGTCAGCGTCTCGAGGATGTCGACCTGCTGGATCAGGGTGCGGTAAATCGCATCCACCCGTTTCAGGGTGTGCAGGGCGCGATTGCGCTCGCCGTTGTTGAACAGGCGCACCAGGAAATCCAGCTCGTGCAGCAGTTGCTTGAACCACAGCTCGTAGCTCTGGTGGATCACGATAAACAGCAGCTCGTCGTGCTCCGGCCCTTCGGAGAGTGGCTTCTGGCACTGCAGTAGTTCGTCTACTTTCAGATAGGAACTATAAGTAACGGTCATAGAGTATTCACACCTGGTTGCGCTTTGATCAGTTGCGAAACAATGCTCTCTTCAAGCGGCGCCGATCAAAACTAAAATTGCGGAAAAGACATTAATATTGGTGCCATTATAAGGTCTGGAGGTCCTCCAATGGAAAAAGCTGCGCAAGATCTGCGAATCGATGGCGCCCGTCTCTGGGCCAGCCTGATGGAAATGGCCCGTATCGGCGCCACCCCAGCCGGCGGCTGCAACCGCCAGGCCCTGACCGACGAGGACAAACAGGGCCGCGACCTTTTCCTGCAATGGTGCCGCGACATCGGCTGCGACATCCGCATCGACCGCATGGGCAATATCTTCGCCCGCCGCGCCGGTGCCGACCCGGAAATGCCGCCGGTGATGACCGGCTCCCACCTGGATACCCAGCCCACCGGTGGCAAGTTCGACGGCGTCTACGGCGTGCTCGCCGGCCTCGAGGTGCTGCGCACCCTCGAGGAAGGGGGCATCGAGACCAGGGCGCCGCTGGAAGTGGTGGTCTGGACCAACGAGGAGGGTGCGCGCTTCTCTCCGGCGATGATCGGCTCCGGGGTCTGGGCCGGTGAATTCAGTCTCGAATACGGTCACGGCCGCGCCGATAAATCCGGCGCAACCATCGGCGCGGAACTGGAGCGCATCGGCTACCTGGGCGAGGAGGCGGCGGAGCCGAAACCCGTTACCGCGGCCTTTGAGACCCATATAGAGCAGGGGCCCATCCTCGAAAAGCAGGACCAGCTGATCGGTGTGGTCACCGGTGTGCAGGGCATACGCTGGTACGACGTGACCTTCCGCGGCACCCCCTGCCACGCAGGCCCTACACCCATGGCGGACAGGCGCGACCCGGTCCAGGCCCTGGCCTGGCTGTGCGAGCGCCTCTACAGCGAAGTGAAGGCATACTCGGACGACGCCCGTATGACCTGCGGCGACCTGCGCGCCGAGCCTGGCAGCCGCAATACGGTGCCGGAGAAGGTGGTACTGGCGCTGGATCTGCGCCACCCGAAGCCGGAGGGACTGGAGCATTTGCACCGCACCCTCTACCGGCTGGCGGAACAGGTGGAGGAGGCCACCGGTGCGACCATCGACGTGCGCGAGGAGTGGCACTCGCCGCCGGTAGAGTTCGACGAAGGCTGTATAGAGGCGGTCGACAGCGCGGTGCAGAAACTCGGCTACAGCCACCGCAGAATGGTCTCAGGTGC
Organism: Microbulbifer taiwanensis; assembly: GCF_014904815.1. GTDB lineage: Bacteria > Pseudomonadota > Gammaproteobacteria > Pseudomonadales > Cellvibrionaceae > Microbulbifer > Microbulbifer taiwanensis. Next base: position 5,558 of record NZ_JACZFR010000022.1, on the reverse strand, counting down.
CGGCCACGACTCCGTCTACGTCTCCCGCGTGGCACCGGTGTCGATGATCTTCGTCCCCTGCGCCGGCGGCCTGTCGCACAATGAGGCCGAGTCCGCGGAGCCGGATCACCTGGAAGCCGGCTGCAATGTGCTGCTGCAGGCGATGCTGGACAGGGCGGGTGTGGCCTGAGGGAGACAGGGCCGCAGGCCGGCCCGACATTGACAGCGAAATAAAGCCTGATTCGGGAACCGAGACAGATGACTGAATTCACCCTGAAACACCGCAAAGACGAAGGCGGTACCCGGCCGCTGGAAAACTGGGGCATGGACTCGGAATACGGTTTGCTGCGCGATGTGCTGATAGGTCCGGTGGATAACTTCAGCTGGCGCACCGGCAACGCCAGCGCCCGCCGCGCCGAGCGCCTGGGTATGAAGTTCGACCACAAGGTGGCCGCGGCCCAGCACGCGGAAATGCTTGACGCCTACCGCCACGCCGGGGTGAATACTCATATAATCCCAGCGGACAGCAGTCTGCCCTACCAGATCTACGGCCGCGACTCCTCGGTGATGACCCCCTGGGGGCCGATAGTGACGCAGATGTACAGCCCCTGGCGCCGCGGCGAGTGGGTGTCCATCGTAAAGAAGTACGCCGAGCTGGGAATTCCCATCTACGATGTCGTCACCGCGGGCTCCCTCGAGGGTGGGGACTTTATGGTGTTGGAGCCGGGCGTGATCCTGTGCGGCTACTCCGGCGAGCGCACCAGTGCGCAGGGCTTCGAGCAGATGAAATCCTGGGTGGAGAGGGAGGGCTGGGAGGTGAAGGGCTATCCCTTCGACCCCTTCTTCCTGCATATCGATGTGCTGGTGGCCATGCTGGCGGAGAAGCTCGCGGCCATCTGCGTGGACGCGGTAGAACCGGAGCTGGTGCAGTGGTTCAGGAGCCGCAATATCGAGGTCATCGATATTCCCTTCCCGCAGGTGCTGGAACTGGGAGTCAATGTGGTGGCCCTGGGCGATGACCGCGTGATGTTGCCGAAGGCCAACAGGGACCTGGCGGAGAAGTGCCGCGCTCACGGTTTGACGGTCATAGACCCGGATATCTCCATGATTACCCCCGGCGGCGGTGGCGTGCACTGCATGTGCCAGCCGCTGCGCCGGGATCCGGTGGCGGGCTGACGCCGCTGAATTGACCCGGGTGACGGCCGCTGGCGTCAACGAAAGTGGTCGATTAGGGACTCGCCCGCGCGACCGTAATCGCTACTATGGACACTTTCGTCGTGTGCCGATGCCGCCCGCCAGTGGCGGGCACCACGGTCACCACACCTGAATTCGCAATCCGGAGACCATCATGCAAAGCTCATGTGCAGAAATCCTGGCCCAGGTCAGCGACCGCGTACTGGAAATCACCATCGACCGCCCAGAGCGCAAGAACGCCCTTACCATGGCCATGTACAGTGCCATGGCGGAACTGCTGAACGGCGCTGCGGACAACGCGGAAGTCCGCGCTGTGATTATCTCCGGCACCCAGGGGGTATTTACCAGTGGCAATGACCTGATGGATTTCCTCGGTGGCTCCGCTTCCAGTGCGGACTCGCCGGTCTTCCAGTTTATGCTCGCCCTCTACAATTTCCCCAAGCCGGTTGTGGCTGCCGTCAATGGCCCCGCCGTCGGCATCGGCACCACCATGCTGTTGCACTGCGATATGGCCTTCGCCGGCAGTGACGCCATGTTCCAGATGCCCTTCGTCAACCTGGGGTTGTGCCCGGAGTACGCTTCCAGTTACTTCCTGCCGCGCCTGGTCGGCCATGCCAGGGCTTCCGAACTGCTGCTGCTGGGGAAAAAGTTCGGCGCGGAGGAGGCCGCGGAGCTGGGTATCTGCAATGCCGCCGTAGCCGCCGATGAGGCCCTGGATCGGGCGCGCGCCGCCGCCGCCGAGCTGGCCGGGCAGGCACCGGAAGCCGTGCGCCTGACCAAGCAGCTGCTGCGCAAAGGTACGCAGCAGGTTGGAATGGAGGTGATCCGGGGCGAGGCTGGCCACTTCCAGCAGCGCCTGGTGTCGGAGGAGTTCAAGGAGGCCGCCACGGCATTTATGGAAAAGCGCCCGGCGGACTTCTCCCGATTCGAATGATCGGAATGGCCGCTCCTTGAGCGGCCAATTTTCATCTTGCTTATCCTGCCAAAACTGACATTTTCTTGCTCTTCTCTCCCTGTCGTGGATCTGACTCCGCTTCTTCGATACCGCTTTTGAAATGTCCGAGACTGTTGATCTGTAGTAACCTGTGGCCTGCAGACCTCCGGCTGTCTGCGATTGCACAACTGCGTTAGTGCTGCACCGCAGTAATCGGCGGAAGTTAAATCGCGGCTTGATAACGATGATAAAAATAGTTTGTATACAGGGATTTGACTCGCGCCGGGGCGCGCCGCCACCCAATAGCATGGCGATCTCGCGGTGGGCCCTGCTCCTTGTATTACTGATCTTTCCCTTCGGTGCTTTTGCCCTGGAGCCCATCGAGGTCGACGGCCGCGAAAGCGGCGATAAGCTGACTGGCCAGAGTGAAGTCTGGCATGACCCGGACGACAGCCAGCCCCTCGCCAGCATCGTGGAAGCCTACCGGGATGGCGAATTCGGGCCGCTGTTGAGCGCGGGCTCCACCGGTTTGAAAAAGGGCGCTTTCTGGTCGCACTTTGCGCTGAGAAACGTCACCGACAGCCCCGTCACGCTGAGTATCGAATATGTGGATCACCAGTTGATCGAACTCTCGGTATTTCAGCGGGAGCCGGGCGCCGCCTCCGGTTACAGGCCATTGATCAACCTATCGATGAACAAGCCTTTTGATCATCGTCGCATCTCGCACAATCGCTTTGTCTTTCCTGTCAGTCTGGAGCCGCGGCAAACACGGGAGTTTCTGGTCAGGTTCAGCTCAGACGGTGCCGGGTTCGTATTTCCGAGCATGCGAATCTGGAATCCCGATACTCTCCGCAGCAACCATACCCTGGAGACCGGATCCATCGCCTTCCTGTTTGGCGGTTTCTTCCTGATGTCGATTTTCGCCCTGGTCGGCGGTATCGCTACCGGCAGCCGGACCTTTTATGCCTACTCCGTCTATGCGCTGGCAAAAATCATCGGCTGGGCCACCATTCTCGGGTATACACACCAGTACCTGATACGGGAGGACTTCCACTGGCGCTATATGTCCATCAGTGGTGCCGTCACCATACTGTGCGGCCTGATTTTCGCCCGCATTTTCCTGCAGACACGACGCTATACGGCGAAGCTGGATTATGTGCTCCTGCTGATGATGGCCAACGCCGGGGTGCTGCTGATCAGCGGCTTGTTTGCAATCAAGGTTCTGGCGCTGGTGACCATCACCATAGCCCTGCTGCTCTACCCGGTGACGACGGTTGTCGGGATAGTACGTTGGCGCCAGGGTTCCGGGGAGGCTGCGGTGTTCGCGCTGGCATGGAGCCTGCTGATGATCGGGCTGGTGGTACAGGCGTTCCGGGACCTGGGGTATGTCGAACACAACTTCATCAATTACTACTGGCCGCCGTTTTCCTCCTTTACTGAAATGCTCACCATCATGGCGGCGATAGGCATCAAGGTCCGCCGCCTGCGACAGCAGAAGCTGGTGGCGGAAAAACAGTATCGGGAACACCTGGAGCAGTCCAGGTCCGAACTCCAGCAACTGGTCTGGGCCCGCACCCGGGAGCTGGAAGCCGCAAAGCGATTGGCCGAAGTCGAGGCGAGTACCGATCCCCTTACCGGAATTCGCAACCGCCGCAGCTTTTTTGCCGATGCCGGGCTCTACCTGAAACTGGCACAGAGAAAGCACCAGCCCATCAGCCTGCTGATGTTTGACATAGATCATTTCAAGTCCATCAACGATAACTACGGCCACAGCGTCGGCGATGAAGCGCTGCGCTCATTTACCCGCACGATATTCGAGAAAACCAGGGAAACGGATATTTTCGGTCGCCTGGGTGGGGAAGAGTTCGGCCTGTTGATCGCGGAAGATGCGCAAAACGCGCGGCATACCGCCGAGCGCCTGCGGGACTGTATTGCGGCCATCGAACTGGAAGCCGCCGGGTGCAACCTGCAATTCACCTCGAGTATCGGTATCGCGAGCTGGCAACCGGGAATCTCGATGGAGACGCTGCTGAAGCACGCGGACAGGGCGCTCTATGAAGCCAAGCGTCGCGGCCGCAACCAGGTGGTGGAATACCAGCCCGAAACCGCTGCAGTAGAGCTTTAGGGCCCTGTCACCTGTTCATTGTCCAGGGGGACTTGTGCGGGGCTCCCGCTATGTTTCGTCTCGGGTTCGGTCATCCGGGAAATATAGGCGAGGGCCTTGTCCGGGTGATCGGTAAAAAGTCCGTCCACTCCGATGCGTTGTACCGCAATATGTAGCAGCTGCTCGAAGCTGCCAATTTCCGCTGGAATCTGGTCGGGATCGGCGCGGAATGTATAGGGGTGTACCTGTAAATGCTGCCGGTGGGCCCGCTGCACCAGGTCTGTGATCTGAAGCTGGCCCTCTTCGATCGGCGCCAGCATCCCGAACCAGGGACCTATGCCGTCGGCATAACCCGCAATCCTCTCAATGCCGCCCGGTTCCAGCATCCAGTCGTAGTTGTAATTACTGAGCTCGCCATCGGACTCTATCTGCTTCTCCCCCCACTCGGTATCGGCGATCAGCTGTACCAGGGCCAGGTCCATATCGAGTTGCGGCATCAGCTCGCGCCGGATACGTTGCAACTCTTCGGCATCGAAGCACTGCAGGTAGATTTTCTGGTCTCGACCTGAATACCCGAACTGCTTCAGTTTTGCCAGGGCCAGCGCGGTAATGTCCTTGCCCTCCCGGTGGTGGAACCAGGGCTTCTTGATTTCCGGGTAGATGCCGACATCGTAGCCCAGGGTGCGGTTCAGCCCCTGAATCAGTTCCAGTTCCTCCTCCAGGGTGGACAGCTGGAAATGCGACTTCCACAACGGGAAGCGGTTGGGGTATTTCGCGCTGGCACCATCGACACCGGTAACAAAGGCCTCGCTGACCCGGAGCCGTTTCAGCTCCTCCAGCGTGAAATCGATGGTGTAGTAGTGGCCGTCGGTGCGCGCGCGCTCCGGGAAGACGCTGGCCACATCCGTGGTGTAGTCCAGGTGGATATCGTGCATTACGATCAAGCGATCGTCCTTGCTGAGTACCAGGTCCTGCTCGATATAGTCGGGGCGCATGGCGTAGGCGAGCGCCTTGGCCTCGAGCGTGTGTTCTGGCAGATAGCCGGAGGCACCGCGGTGGGCGATGACGATCGGCCTTTTTACACTGGCTTCGGGGCCGGTTGCGGCGGCGTTGGCTCCAAGGGACAAAGCAGCTGTAAACGAAAGCAGGGTAATCAGGGCATTTCGAAGCATCTGTGCGTGAAACCTGTAGTTGTTTACTGCCCTTTTACTAAAAAAATATGACAGTGATGTATCAGGGGGTGTGGCCTGTGGAAGCAGGTTATTGGGGGAGGGGAGCCGCTGCGGCCCCCGCGGGGGCGCCAGGGGGGAAAAGTGGGGGGTGGGGGGGCCTAGCGGGGGCCTCTTC
>NZ_JACZFR010000021.1 GCF_014904815.1 Microbulbifer taiwanensis | reverse complement strand
GGGGGGTGGGGGCGGGGGGGGGGGGGGGGGGGGGGGGGGCGGCCGCCGGGGCCGGGGGGGGCCCGCGGCGGCGAAAATGTGCGGGATGAGGGACCTAAGCGGTCACCTCTTCCGGCCAGCGGTACCCGGCAAACTGCTGGCGCAGGTCCTTCTTGCTGATCTTGCCCGTGGCCGTGTGGGGCAGTTCTCCGGCCACCACACAGTCGTCCGGTATCCACCACTTTGCCACATTGCCTTCAAAGGCTTCGAGGATCGCCCTGGGATCAGGCTCGGTGTCGGGAGTCGGTACCACGATCAGCAGTGGGCGCTCGGCCCACTTGTCGTGGGCGACACCGATCACTGCCGCTTCGGCCACGCCGTCCAGTGTCATGGCGAAGTTCTCCAGTTCGATGGAGGAGATCCATTCGCCGCCGGACTTGATGACATCCTTGGTGCGGTCGGTGATGCCCAGGTAGCCGCTCGGGTCTATGGTGGCCACGTCGCCGGTATCGAACCAGCCGTCGGCGGTCAGCGCCGATTCCTCGGCCTTGAAATAGCGCTCGCAGACCCAGGGGCCACGCACCTGCAGGGCACCGAAGGCCTCGCCGTCGTGGGGCAGCGGCTGACCGCTATCGTCGACGATGCGCATTTCGACACCGTAGGCGGCGCGCCCCTGCTTCAGGCGCAGGGCGCGGGCATCCTCCGCCGGAAGTGAATCCGGTACCCGGGCGTTGTAGGTGCCCAGCGGGCTCATCTCCGTCATGCCCCAGGCGTGGTGAGTGTAGACACCGTGGCTGTGCTCGAACTCCTCCATGACGCGCCAGGGGCAGGCAGAACCGCCCACCACCACCCGGTTGAGGCTGGGAATCGTCTCGCCACTTTCGCGCAGGAATTTGAGCAGGGCCAGCCAGACGGTCGGCACCCCGGCGGCGATGGTTACACCCTCCTGTTGCATCAGTCTGCTCAGTGTCTCGCCGCAGCCCATTTTGGGGCCGGGGAACACCAGTTTGGCCCCCACAGCGGGAACCGCATAGGGGATGGACCAGGCGTTGACATGGAACATTGGCACTACCGGCAATACCGCCTCGTTGCCCTGTAGCGCGAACACGTCTGGCAGCAGTACGCCGTAGGTATGCAGCACCATGGCGCGGTGAGAGTAAAGTACGCCCTTGGGATTGCCGGTGGTGCCGGAGGTATAGCAGAGGGCGGCGGCACTGTTCTCATCCAGTTGCGGCCAGTCGAACTCGGTTGTCTCCAGAGCCAGCAGTTCTTCGTAACAGTGCACATTGGGCAGGCGGGTTTCGGGCATATGGGCGCTGTCTGTGAGCACCACGTAACCCCTGACGGCGGAAAGTTTTTCGGCCAATGTCTCCAGCAGTGGCACGAACATGGGGTCGATAAACAGCCAGCGGTCTTCTGCGTGCTCGACGATATAGGCAATCTGTTCCTGGAACAGGCGCGGGTTGATGGTGTGGCAGACGAGGCCGCTACAGGAGGTGGCGTAGTAGAGTTCGAAGTGGCGGTAGTCGTTCCAGGCCAGGGTGCCGATGCGGTCGCCGGGCCGGACGCCGAGTTTCTGCAGTGCGTTGGCCAGTTGCGCGGATCGCTCGAAGGCTTCGCGATAGGTGTAGCGGTGCTGCGGATTGTCCGCGGTCACAGAGACAATTTCACTGTTGGGGAAATTGCTCTGGGCGTGGCGCATGATACCGGTCAGTGTGAGTTGGGATTGCATCATCATGCCGAACATGGAGTGCTCCTTATTATTATCGGTTTTGCTTGTTGTTTTTTTCGCAGAGGCGGGCCTGCGGCCCGCAAGCGGAGCTGGAGCTCCGCGCTCCCGGGTTACTGCACTATCTTGATCCACTCACCGGGCTTGGGCTCGCCGCGTGGAAAGTATCCGTTCAGCAGACGAAGCTGCTCTTCGGCGTAGTCCCCGATTTCCATATGTCGGGCCAGAGAGGCAAAGGTAGTCTTCTCATTGGCCAAGACATAGCGGACCCGCTTTATATCGGGTTTGATAATGTCAGTTTTACGCAGGGGACGGAAGCTGCGGATACTGGTTAGGAACAGATTGTCATACTCATTGAGCGATTCCGCATCGCTGACGTCACCGTCATTGATCTTGCCCTCGAGAATATACTGGCGGCTCCCGTAATAGATGACCGCAACCCTGTCCGGATCCGTATCGCCGGCGGCCGGCAGTTTGCCGGTATGGCCCAGGAGCCGATACTGGTTGAGCTCCTCATCCTGATCCAGATCACGCACATCGTAGAACTCGCGCAGTGTCATATCGGCGGGCTGGTTGTTCTTGCGCTGGTCCACCCTGATGGTGAATGATGCCTTGCCGTCCGGTGCCGTGCCGACAATGGAGGAGCGCTGGTTCTCCACTTTCCAGCCCTCCGGAAACAGCAGGGAAAAACCCAGGCGCTTGTGATTGTAGCGATTCTTTTCCGATTGCTGGGCGTTCTGGCCGTAGACCAGTCCGTCGGTCTTCTCGCGATAGTATTCAATCTTGGTGATCTTGCGATCCTCGGGCAGTTTGCCCGCGGCCTCCACGACTTCCTGCAGGCGGATATCGTTACGCGGGTGCGAGGAAAAGACACCGTGATAGGTCTGCTGCTTTTTGCCCTCAACGCGTGCGCGGCGCCGGGCAAAAGTTTCCTGGTCCTTGAGCAGGCCGATCACATTGATCATTGCCTGGGGGTCGTAACCGGCGTTATACATGTACTGGGCGCCGAAGCGGTCAGCTTCCAGCTCCATGTCACGGCCATACCCTTTAACTGCCGCCGTGCTCCAGAGATTTGCCACATCTCCCACTACACCGCTGCCGGTGACCAGAACTGACAGCACCGAGGCGACGCCGGCACCGGTGGCCGCAGTTTTCTGGCGCACCGCGTGACGGGCGGTAATATGGCCCACCTCGTGGGCCAATACCGCCGCCATTTCCGCCTCAGAATGCAGATAGGTCAGCAGGCCGCGGTTGATATAGACATAGCCGCCGGGGAGGGCAAAGGCATTGATATCCTGGCTGTCGATAATCGTGAAGTGGTATTTCAATTCCGGCCTGTCGCTGGCCGCGGCCACTTTCTGGCCTACGTGATCGACATAGGCGGTCAGTACCGGGTCCTTGTATATCGGTGTGCTCTCCACCAGCTTCTGGTGCATCTCCCTGCCGATCTCAATTTCCTTCTCCTCTGACATCAGTACCAGGTCCGGCCGGTTTGTGGCCGGATTGAAGGCGCAGCCAGCGGTGGCCGCGGCCAGAGTGGTGATGATCAGGTATTTGAACAAGTGTTTATTGAAATAGTGCATCGATCTTTCCCTCCCTTTTGTATTTTCTCCCTAGGACCTGCCGCCCGATGGCAGCAGGAATTCCTGCAGCTGTGCGGCCATACCCTTACAAGCGTTGTTCTGTACCCGTGCAATCAGTGGTATTGGCACGACTATGGCCGGCATATAGGATGTGCCTTTGGCGTCGGCGCTGAGTTTTCCGGAGAGCTCCTGGTCGCGAAAATCCCATACCGATGCTTCATAGTCTGACTCCTTGTCCCAGGTGCCAAAGCCAAAGCAGCCGGCACCGCCGGTTCCGATGGAACAACCGATGGAGCCGGCACTGGCCGTGGTCTCGGTGGATCCGTCGATCCAGACAATATACTTAACGCCGTAGGCCTCCATGCGCTCGCGCAAGTTGGGGATTTCCATCATCCGGTCCAGAGAGCGCAGGTGCATCGGTGCCGTGCGCGGCTCGAACCAGGGGTACATGGCGTCGACAAACTGCTTTTCAGGAATAACATTCACCCCGCGATCCGGGTTGTGCAGCTGGCGCCCCACACAGTCGATCAGATCCGGTTCCGTTTCGTAATCACTGGAGTGACGCCGGCCGAGAATGACAACTGAATCCCCCTCAGCCAGTTCGCCGTCGCTGCGGCGGTACTCGTCGATGACTACCGTTGTGCAGCCGCTCAGCAGCGCCAGACCAAAAGCAAAAAGTGACTTGAACACGACAACCTCCTCTAGTTCCGTACGTCCGCCGGTTCGGATTCCTTCAGGGAAAGGGCACGCCGCTTGTCGGCGAGCAGCGCCTGCAGCTCAGGTACCCGTTCAAACCCTGTGTACAGGGTCGCGCCGGCATCGCGCAGCGCAATATTGATGGCCTGGGCCAGGGCATCTTCCTGCGATTTCAGGAAGGCCGTCGGCGTCTTGCCGTAGGCGGTAATGACCCAGTTGGCGACAGATTCACCCTTCTGGTCGTAGGCATGCATATCGTATTTGATCCACACCTCGAAAATGTTGACCCGGGTTTCCCGGGGCATGGTGAACTGCAACTCCCTGACTTCCGGCACTATGACCAGCTCCACATTCTTCGGCAGGTTTTGCGGGTATTGGGACAGGGAAATTGTCTCGGTAAACATGGATCCGAGCACGGTTTCGAACAGGTTTTTCTGTGCTCGTCCGGTATTGATATTCCACTCGTCCCGGTCTTCGCTGTCTTCGTGGTAGACGAAATTGCGGAAATCGTCGCTCAGGTAGATGCCTACGGTCAGCGGGTGTTGCTGTCCCACCGGTTGTGGATAGCTGCCGTCGACGCGAACCGTGTGCGAACAGGAGGCCACCAGTAGTGTCAAAAAAATTAAAGTGATTTTCAATCGTATGGAAAATCCGTGTCTCGAGTGTTCCATCTCAATCTCCTCGATTCCTCTCTACCGGCTTGCTCCCGGCTATCGAAAATCGTTTAACCCGACAAAAGTGCCGCCGTTGCGATAGGTCAGTTCCCGCATCAGGGCGGCGAATCTCAATCCAGTCGTTTGCAGGTGTGGTGGACGGGAGAACTGGATCGGGAATCCGATGGCGTGGATGCGCACATTGCGTTTCGCCTCGCCGTGTTGGGCGTTGACCCTGTCAACCGCCAGCATCACATTGCGAATGGACCGGCCGGTGAACTCGTCGCCCAGTACATAGATACTGATTTTCTTATTGGGATCGTAAAAGCTGCGCACCGCCTTCTGGATTCCCTCTACCGGACTGGAGTTACTGAATGGGTTCCAGGATCGCAGGCGCTGCAGTATCGCCTGTCGGCGGCCGGGGGTGTCGGGGATCCACTTGTTGCGATAGTTGGAGAACATATAGTCCCCCATATCGTTCATTACCTGGATGCCCTTGACGTTGGGGTAGAGGTCCAGGGTGTTGACCATCTCGTTCATCATCCTGTCCCAGCCGTAGTTGAACATACTGCCGGAGGTGTCGATGATGAACAGGATGTACTCGCTGTCTACGGGGATTCCGCCGATGACATTGTTCTTGCGCTGGTAGTTTTCCCCCAGCAGTCGGCGCATTTCCTCGGTCATGGTCTGCAATGCTACCGTCAGCTTACCCTTGAGCTTGCCTTCCTCGTTCTCGCCCTCGGTTTTGCGCGCGTAGAGTGCCTGCAGTGTATCCAGTTCCCCGCGCAGCCTGGCAATGCGCTTGCGCTCTATATCCAGCTGCTCGCGTTTGGCATTGAGATCGCGATTGAGAATGCTGGTCTCACCGCGAATCTCCGCCAGCTGGTTCTGCAGGTCCTGGACCTGGCCGTCCAGGTCCAGTTCGGCCTCCTCCAGCACAATTGGCTCCGCAGTCTTGGCAATCATCAGCAGTAACACTATGGCGCCGAATCCGCAGCAGATGACGTCGAGAAACGAAATGCTGAATTCATCCTGCGCGCGCCTCGAATTCTTGCGTGTCATGGCCAGTCCCTCGAAGGTGCCAGGAAGGAGCCCTGGGTCTCCATGGCGAGTTTCCAGAATTCGCTGGCGGCAAAGGGATCGCCCTCCATGGGGGCCAGAATCACGTTGACCGGCACATTTTTCGGCAACACCTTGACCGCGCGCCTGAACAGGTCGCGCCGCGCCTTACCGGAGATAGTGGTCCCGCGCGGCTTCTTCATTCCCTGGGTGGGCAAACCGTCGGTAATCAGGATGATATTGTCCGGCAGCGGAGACATGCCGTTGATGGCATTGAAAACCCGTTCCAGGCTGGTGCCCTCATCCGGAACCACCTTGTCCAGTTCCTTCATTGCCTTGTCCAGCTGGTCGCGGTCATCCACATTGAGCCAGCGATCCTCGGTGCCGGGAATGGCGGCGCGGAAACCAGTGTTGAAGGTGTAGATCTGGTACTGACTGTCCTGGGGGAACTGCGCGGTAAGCCAGGAAACCGTGCTGACGGCGCGACGCCACTTTTCCGTATCGCGCTTTACCCTTGAGGACATGTTGCGGGTGCGAATCACTTTGATCAGTTCATCCCCCAGCATACTGGCGGAGGCGTCCAGTAGTATCAGAATGCGGTCCCCCCCCAGGCGCAGGCCGGTCAGGTATTGGCGGTCGCCATCGCCGACAAACTTGCGCACATTGTTACCGAGCTTTTTGTTCTCCTCTTCCAGGTTTTTCTTGGCCTCTTCCAGCTTCTTCAGTTTCTCCTGCAGGCGCTTGATGTCCTGTTCTTCAGTGCTGCTGTCGACTTGGGCAATATTGCCCTTGACGGCCTCTATCTGCTCAATAATGCGCCGGGCCAAGCCCTGGGTCTCGGCGAGCTCATCGCTGGTGACATCGAGGGTATTGCGTGCCAGCACCAGGTGCTCGCGCCCGAACTCCACTTCCTCCTGCAGCAGATTGACTTCCGCGGCCAGATCCTGTGTTTCCGTTTCAATATCGTGATCGGAACCGTGTTTTATGATCAGAAAGATCAGTGCCACGGCGCCGAAGCCACAGGACATGATGTCGAGGAAAGACAGGCTGAAGGTGGAAAACCGCCTCTTCTTACGCGCCATAATGCTCCACACTGATCGCGGTAATCACGTCGTCATAGTCTGCGACACCGATTTTGTCGCCGGCGCTCAGGTTGACCGGTGTGGCAATTTCCTCGCCGTTCAGCATCAGGCGGGTACCGGCGTCCACCCTCAGGGCCAGCTTGCCCGCGTGGCTGGTCACCGTGGCGGCGGGGTGGTCGGGCGGCGTGGGCGTGATACTGAACTTGTCCTGTTGCCAGAAGACGAACAGCGGCTGCTGTGCGGCAAGGGCGCGGTGCCCGAATAGCAGGTGGGTTGCTGCGGCCTCGGTGGCACTATTGATCTGCACCGCGACTTCGTTGGCGGGCGCGGCGCTGAGTGCGGTGATCATACGCAGCGCAGAGGTTTCACTGTGAATTTCCTGCCAGCGTCCGGCCACGGCCTGGGCGATACAGTTGTGAGGCAGCAGGTGGATTCGCTCGGCCAGCTGGGCGCCGCCCGGTATCTCGGCCCAGCGGTGGGAGACGAACACCACGCTGTTGCTTTCGGCCAGGTTCTCGATCATGGCGCGCACCCGCGACAATATAGGTGTACTGGCATCCTGGAGCTGGCGCAGGCTTACCTTGGCCGTGCGATCGTCGAGTTCCGCCAGCACTTCACCCTGGCGCATGGCGCGGTTGACCCACTGCGGCATCATGTCATAGAGCTGCTGTTCCGCTTCTGCCGAGTGCAGGGGATCGAAGCGACACTGCATGATGAATGCGTCGGTAAATACCCGCGCCCAGGCGTCGAGGAAGTTCTGTTGCCCGGAATCGCTCACCGCCTCCGCGATATCGAGAACGGCCTGCTCATGGACGGCGACGCGGCTGACCAGCGTCTGGTGAAGCTGCAGTTCCACCTGCAGGTGAACGCCGCGGGGTGCCAGATGACTGATGCAGGCACTGGCCGCATCCACAAGGCCAACGGCATTGATCGGACTCTCGTTGATGATACCGAGCAGCAGTGCCAGCTGTTCGCGGGTAAAATTTCCCGGCACTGCCAGCATGACTTCGTCGGGCAGGTCGCAGTGATCGGCAATTTCCTGCAGGTGGCAGTAGGCGAGATCGGCGTGGTGGCGGCAACGGACGTTTTCGGATTTCAGTGACTCCAGGCTCAGGCGCCGCCAGAACTGGTTGTTTACCTTGGTGGGGTGGCTGCGGGCCTGCATCAGAGCAGCCGTGCCGACCAGTATCTGCTGGTTTTCTATAACCGCCACGCCTGGGCTCTCCAGCACTTCATCGGTTCCGACAAAGACCCGCAGGCCGCAGTCGTTGATGTCCAGGACTCCTTGTCCCATGGGTTTATTCCTCTGTATGCATTTTGCCTCTTGGGCCCAATCATTGTCTGTAGGAGAGGCGGGTGGCCGCCCCGTCTCTCCTACAGGATATTTAACTGACCTTCAAAAACCTGAGCAGGTTGCTGTCACAGTAATTCTGCGTATCCAGTACCAGCCGCTCCTGCATCAACTGCAACTGGTGGGTGAAAAACATGATCACAATGCTGATTACCAGGGCAATAAAGGTGGAGTTGAAGGCCACACCCAGGCTGACGGTAACCCCGGCAATATCCCCCTCTACTGCCCGGTGTGCCTGGGACAGCGCCTCCCCGATACCTCGCACCGTGCCGATAAACCCGATGGAGGGAATGGCCCAGGTGATGTAGCGCACCATGGCAAGCTCGCTATCCAGGCGGTCGCCCTCGGTATCGCATACCTCCTTTACCGAATTGGAGACGGCGGCCACATTTCTGGTGGAACCGAATCTCTGCAGCGCGGTAAGCAGGGCGCGGGGCAGCAGGAAGTTACGTTCCTCTTCCGGTAGTGCCTGAATTGGCCTGGAAAGGTCGCGCGCATCTTCCGGAAGAATCGGTGTGCCTTCACTGACATTCAGCAATGCCTTGTCCAGCAGTTGGCGTTCGCGCATGCTGCGGCGTGCCTTCAAACCCATGATTGCCATGGCCCAGAGCATCAATACAAAGCAGGCCTCCTGCTCGTAATCGCGCATCACGATATAGAGTGATCTCTGCTGCACATAGGTTTCCCCGGCAGCTTCGCGCGCCAGCTGCTCCTCGATCAGGGCGTCGGCATTGGGACGGATGATGGCCACGTAAATGGCGTGAACCAGGATGATCGCACCGAGCAGTGCGAACAGCTGGAAAATAAAATCGGAGGATTTGAATTTCATGGTTAGGCTCTTTGCAAAGTTCGCTCTCTAAATATCTACTGGGTAGGAGACCGAAAGGTCTTCGGAGATCTCCTCGGACGCCTTGTAGTCGTCAGCGTCGGATTCTTTACTTTTCTTCTCGGACTTGGCCAGCGCCACCGTGACCGTCTTTTCTTCTTCGTTCTTTTCTTCAGTTGCGAGAGAAGTGGAAGCCAGCACGAGGCAAAGTAGCGAAGCGACTGCGCAGATCGCTGCCGTAGGGTGCGCCGTGCGCACCACAACGGAGTCCGGGTTCCCGGTGTTTTGGTGCGCGCGGCGCACTCTACGCATAGCCATGATTTCTCTCCTAATTTACCCAGCGCGCCACGCGAAAGCCCACATCGTTGCGCGGCTCGGCGCCGTAGTCGCGGTAGGACAGGCGCAGTTCGGTCAGGCCGGCGTGGCGCCAGCTGGATCCGCGGATCACGTGATAATCGCCGTCCTGTGGGCCCACGGGGTTTTCTTCGCGGCGCATCGACAGCCCCGTGCCGATGGTGTAGAGATCGTGGATCCACTCGGAGACGTTGCCGCCCAGGTCGTAAACCCCCAGGTCGTTGGCACTATAGCTGGCAACGGGAGCGGTGGCGGCATAGCGGTCGCTGTAGGTGCGCAGTACCGCCGGTACCAGTTGCGCGGCGTGGTTGTCGGCGAAGTTGCCGGAATTGGCCCTGACCGGTAGATCATTGCCCCAGGGGAATTTGCGCATGGATCCGCGCTCGTAGCGCGCAACCCAGGCCCACTCGGCCTCGGTTGGCAGCCGGTAGCCATTGGCACTGCCATCGAAACCTGTCACGCGGCCGCGCTCTGTGAGATAGACCGGCTTGAGACCGTCGCGCTCCGAGAGCCAGTTGCAGAACATGGCGGCATCGGCCCAGCTGATATTCACCACTGGCAGGCTGTCGTTGTCCAGGCTGACACCATTTACATGGCTGGAACTGTGCATGCGCTGGTAACGACGGAACTCGCGATTGGTTACCTCGGTGGTGCCCAGGTAGAAGGGGCGGGTCAGGGAGATTTTGCGCAGCACTTCGTTGGCGCGGCGGCCCTGCTCGCGGCGCGAGGACCCCATGGTGAACTGCGCATTGGGGCGCATCAGTTTCATTGTGCCGCCGGCCGGGTGACTGATTTCCGCGGGGACTTTGCTCCAGCGCGCCTGTTCGGCGGTGAGCAGTACCGCGCGAATACTCTGTTCCAGCTTGGCGCTGGGCACTACGCTGGTTTCGTAATCCTCAAAGCCATTTTTACGCACCAGGATACTGTGGCTGCGTGCGGGCAGGTTGAAGGTTTCACCGGTGGTACCGGCCAGCCTGCCGTCGATATAGACCTGGGCGTTTTCGGGGCTGCTGGTAATGCGGACACGACCGTAAACGGCGTCGAGGGTAATGTTCAGGTCGCGTTCAATCCCTGCACCGACATCAATACTGCGTTCCACAGAGGTATAGCCATCCTTGAAGAAACGCAGCTGGTGTGGACCGTCGGAAGAGAGTGCCAGTTCCAGGGGCGTGTGGCCGCGGAATTCGCCATCTACCGTCACGCTGGCGCCTTCCGGTGTACTGACGACGCGCAGTAAGCCGTCTGCGGCACCGAGATCTACCGGCGCCAGTGTCTGATCCACTCCGGCGGTGACGGCGACGGGAATATCGGCGGTTTTGTGCTCCGGCAGCGAAAGGCTGACTACCCTGTCACCCTGAATGAGTTCGGCATTCAACGGTGTGGTCCCGAGCACCTTGCCCTCGACGGTTACCGTCGCGCCGGGCGGGTTGCTGCTGATGCGCACGTTGGCCCAGGCGGGGCGCAGGGCGGCCTGCAGGCGCTGGGTATTATCCAGGCCCTCGATGTCGATCTCGCGCGTGTAGGGCAGGTAGCGCTCGGTCAGCAGGGTGATGCGTTTTTGTCCCGCGGGAATATTCTTGGCCAGGCCGTTTTCACTGTTCACCTCGCTGCCATTGACCAGAATGCGCACCGGAACAGGTGGGTCGCTGACCACCTGCAGATGCCCCGGTAGTTTCTCCAGGGCTACCGCATGGCGGCTGTGGCCATCGCTGGTCACTTGCACTTCGCCGCTTTTGGGCAGGTAGCCGGTGGCGCTGACGGTGTAGCTGTAGTGACCGGGTAGAACCAGGTGGCCGTCACCGAGTGGCAGGGCGAGTCCGCTGACGCTGACATCAGCATCCGCTGGTTGGGTTTCAAAAATCAGCGAGCGGGCGATCAGGAGATAAACCAGGGCGAGCAGGCCCAGCAGCAGGCACCCGGCAATGGTGAGGGCGCGGGGTGACAGCAATAGTTTTCTGCCCCCGGATTCCACCTGAACCGGTGTAAAGCCGACGGGTTGGATCACCGAAAAATCATCGTCCGCATGATCGTCACCGCGAACGGGTACCGCTTCCTTTGCTGTCATTTATGATTTCCTGTTACTGCACACTTATCGATTTATCGCGATTGCAGTGACGCCACAGTCCTTAGCGCCAGTGAGGCGGGCCCTTGGATATCGGGTGACCTGAGCCTGTAGCGCCGGGAAGACAGGCCTCCGGCGATGAGGCATAACTGTGGGCCTTCCTCTGTGCACTACAGCTTAGCCTGCTGGCGCTGTCAGTATGGGATTTGAGGCGCCGTTTGGCATAGCAATCATCTTTTCACGCTTACCAATTTGGCGTTTCTGTCCAAGTTTTGTGGCAATACGAAAAACCGTACAGTGTTTGATCAATCGCCGGAATCGGGGTTCAGGACTTCAGGTGTTATTGACGCCGTTTATTTTCTCCGCGCACTGAATGACTACAGTCGGAGGCTCCTCACCGGGAGCGACAGTGAATTCGCGCCGCACGTCGCGGTAGCCTTCGCGGGTGCCCACGGCGGTATAGCGGCCGGGCTTGAGCGTGATCTCGCGCTGGTCAAAGTTGCCCAGGCGACCCACGTGATAGATGGTGACGCTGGTGCTGCTGTCGGACCTCAGGCGCACCGGCAGTGGAATCAGCGCCCTGGTGAGGGCGTTCTCGAGGCCTTCAATCTGCTGCTGCAGGCGTGGGGTGCCACTATTGATCTGCCGGGCATCGGCGAGCACGCCGCGCGCATAGCGGTTGCGTTTGCTGTTGCCCAGGGTTAGCGGGTCGTCCAGTAGAGCCTGCAGTTGGTCGTCCAGCTGCGCGCGGGCCTCGGCCCGTGCCTTGCCGGTAATTGCAGATACCAGGCTGGCGTCTTTCTCGACTAGCTTTGTATAGCTCTTTACGGCGCCGTGCCAGTCCTCGGACTCTTCCTGCTGGCGGGCGCGGCTGAATAGCTGGTCGATGCGATGCTGCTCGATACCATTGATCGCCTGCTGGAGGCCTATCTGGGGCTCACCGGCAGCGGGCTTGAGTTTCTGGGCGCGCTTAAAGGCCTCTTGGGCCGAGGTGAAATTCTCCGCGGCAATGGCGGCATAGCCCGCGGACATGGCCTGGCTGTAGTCCCGCTCGGTGATGGCCGCCAGGACTTCTGGCAACAGTTCCCTGGCGGCTTGGGTCTCCGGGTCCACTGACAGTGATTGCTGCAGTGCTTCGCGCGCAGCGTCGAGATCATTGCCGGAATACGCCTTCTTGCCGCTGGTGAAATGCTGCCAGGCTTCCGGCAGCTTTTCCGCACGAGCCTTGCCCTTGATACCGCGCGGGTGTTCGTCAGATATCGTCAGGACCAGGTCGAAGGCCTTATGCGCTGACTCTGCATCGCCGCTATTCAGGGCTTGATGTCCTTCGGCCAGGTGCTGCTCTATTCGCTCGGGAATGCTGTCGCGCAACTGCTGGAATGCGGCCAGGGATTCCCGGTATTTTTCCAGTGCCTGCATGAACTTGCGCTGCCGGTAAATACCGTCGGCTTCGTCTGCCAGGGCCTGGGCCGCGGAGAAGTCTTCTCCGGCCCAGGATTCTATATCCCGTTCCTGCAGTTCTTCCTGCAGCACCAGGATTTCCTGCAGGATCTTCTGTACATTGCGCCGCTGCTGGGCGATTTCTGCATCGCTGTAGGGGGAAGCCTGTACTCCGGGAGCGGCCTTGTCGTTGCTTGTCGGGCCGGACACAGTCGGCAGTCGGGGCTGCGGCTTTTCCACCAGTTGCGGGAGCAGCCAGAAAACACCGACAACGCCGACCAGCAGCAGCCCGCCGACGGCTGCAGCCGGAGCCCGTGATCTTCCTGATTTGGCGCTGTGTTTCGCCGGCGAGCCTTTTGCACTCTGCCGCTGTGGATTTTCGCTACCGAAACTGAAGTCGGCGGGCTGTATCGGGCTGGCATCTTCCCGGGATTGGTCGCGGTGTTGCATAGTGGTTCCGCTGTGCTGATTTATTGTGTGGACATCGATTGCAGATGCCCGCTTGCGGGAGACTGATCATCGGAAAGTCCCACCGGCAAGCGGACCTCAAGAAGGTCAGATACTGGTTTCCAGTGGGCCTGTCTCCGCTTCGTAGATTTCCTTCAGCAGTTCGCGCCACTGGCGGTACTGGTTTTCCACCGAGCCGGTCAGTGTCACCGTGCGATCTTCCAGTTCTACGATCTGCGGCTCAACCTCGGCCTCCATGGAGTCACCGAGCTCCTGCAGTGCCTCGATGTGCATTTTGGCATCGCTGCGGCGATCGAATCCGCTCTTGATCAGGTAGCCGCCGCCGGCGATACCCACTTGTCCAGCGGCGCGGGCACTGCCAGCACCGGAACCGGCGGCGGCGATACCACCGATAATGGCCGCTGCGCCCATAATGGTGTGGTTGCGCGCCTTTCGCTTCAGTTCGCGCATCTGCTTCACCTCTTCGTAACTCATGGCGCGCCACTCCTGGTAGGGCGTTTCCATGGATTTTACGAAGGTGCCATAGTAGCCCTGCAGCGTGTCCACAAAGAGGTAGTCGCGTTCGCGAATACGGCGCACCCGTTGCAGCATCGGGTCGTTTTCTGCCGGCAGGGCGCTCAATTGGTAGATACCATCCTCACTCTGTGTCAGGTAGCGGTCGAACGCGTGGGGGGAGAAGCTGCGGGCAAACTTCATTTCGGAAATGGTGCGCAGCTCGGCGATATAGCGGTCCGACAGTTTTTGCCGGTAATTCAGCATATCGTTGGCGACGCGATTGTAGATGCCCTGGAAGGCATCACCCTCGGTGGGGTGTTTGCGGTCGTAGGCATAGTGTGAGGCCTGTTCCGAGTACTGCTTGGTAAACCAGCGCTGGCCGCGTGAATCGGTAACAGTGACATCCACGGTCAGGGTTTCGCCATCAGACTGTACTATGCGACCGGTTACCGTGATATCAATATTGGTGCGCTCAGTGGGGATCACGCGCACTGCGCCCCAGCCCTGGCTGGACTGCAGGGACTCGGCCAGTGTGACCGCGATATAGCGCGATTCGGCCTGGCGCAGCTCCGGGAACACCAGTTCATCCTCATCGACCTCGGCGGTGTCCAGGCCCGGATTGAATTGCACTATGCCCACGTCGAGCAGACGATCTTCCGCAATGGTCGCGTCCTCGACGGTCAGGGGAGTAAATGCGGTGGTCCGCACTTCCGTGGTCGTGCAGGCACCGATGGCCAGGGACAATGCCAGCAACAGGCCGCGGCTGAGATGACCTCTGCCAAACAGGCGATTGCAAAAATCCCGGTTGGAATAAAACATTCTGACTTCCTCCGCTGTCACTTCTGCGCGTTTTTATATTTTCGATATTCTTCCCACAGTTTTTCCCGCAGTTCCGGATCCGACTCGCGGGTGGCCGCTTCGCGAATCTGGCGCGCCACAACATCGTCGTCGTTGCCGTCGGGAATATCCGCGGGAACCACTGAGGGGGAATTAGTGTGATCGTACTCGCCTTTGCGGCCCGCCGTGGGCAGGCCCGGGCCAGTGGCCTGGCCGCTGGAATTGTTCTGCTCCGGGCCGCTGCCCCCCTCGGCGCCGCCTCCCGGCGGGGGCGGGATTTCCGCCTCGGCGGATTCAATCAGGTCTTCCAGGGATTCCCCGGGGGGCGGCTCGTCCATGGCTTCCTCCCCACCCTCCTGGGCGGAACTGGGGCGATTGCGCACATAGTCGCGCTCGCGCAGGATCATACCGTCGTAGCTGGCCATGGTGGATTCAAACTGGCCCTCGAGCTCCGCCACGCGCTCGGCGGTGCTGCTGGGAGCCTCGTTGGGCGCGCTGCTCCCGCGGGCAGGGCTGCCGGCACTGCTGGCAGGCTGGCCGGAAGCTGAACTGCTGGAAGCGGATGCGCTGCTCGATGAAGCGCTACTCGAAGACGCACTGCTGGACGAAGCGCTACTACTCGAAGACGAACTGCTGGACGAAGAGCTGGAAGAGGATGTCTGCTCCTCCTCGGAAAAATCGACCTCATCCGGCGGCTCGCCCTGGCTGTTGGTGGATGGGTCCGGCGGCATTCGGCTGTCCTCCGGGCGCTGGTCGGATTCACTGTAAACCGGTGAAGAGGGATCGCGGCTGCGCGCACTGGGATCGGGCATGCTGTCGCCGGCAGAGCTGCTGCGCCGCGACGACTCTTCACCACTGCGGGAGGCGGTGCTGGAACTGCTACTGGATTCCCGGCCGGATTCGATAGAGGGCATGCCGCTACTCGGCTGGCTGCTGGTGCTGCCGGGCATACCCTGGCTCGGCCGGCTGGAAGAGCTGCTCGAGGGCATACCGCCGCTCGCGGTCTGCGACTGGCTGGGACTCGATGAGCTACTGCTGCTGGATGACGAGCTCGACTGAGGCTGGGATGAAGAGCTGGAAGACGACTGTGATTGCGATGGGTTTGCCGGGGGCTGCGACTGGGTCTGCTGACTCTTACAGCCGACCATGGCCGCGCTCAGCACGCTGACTGAAACCAGCGTGCGCCAGCCAATAGCCAGCCGGGTGTTTTTGTGTACCGCTTTCCGTAGTGTCATTTTGTCTCTCCAGAGGCACCCAGCGGGCGCGGTCGGATGTGTGATATTGCGGCGAAAGCCGGGCAGGCAGCCTGCCGACCCGGCTCAATACAAGGCTGCAGGAGGTTGCGCTGCTGCAGCCAGTTTAACGATTCGACAGCGGCCCTTATCCGGGGTTTATACCCGCTGTTCACAGAGGCGCCAGATTTGCGCATCTCGCTGGTGTCAGTCGAAAACGAACCGCTGCACTATGCCAGCGGTTTCCACCGGCTCGCCATTCTCAAACCGCGGGCGAAATTTGGCGCGTTTCAGTACATTGCGAACACGGGAGCGAATACTGACCCTGTCCACCGGATAGGCGTTCAGTATCTGGATATTACGCGCCTTGCCAAAGGCAGTGACGTCGTAGGACACGGTGACATAGGTTTCCGACAGCGCTTCGCGATCCTCGTCGAGCATTGGCAGTGCCGGCAGCGCTGCCGGCCGGCCGAAGATATCCGAGATCTCCTGATTGGTGGCGCCGTTGTTCCACAGAGCCTGATAGGCTTCACCGTAAGTTTTCCGCGCCGAGTGCCATTTGTTGAACATCATGTACCAGTCGCCCAGCTCCACCTTGGCCTTGGCGGACGCTGCCGGCGGCGACTGGGGGTTTTTCTGGTAGACATCGACGATGCGCGCTATGGCATTTTTGCCGGTGCTGAAGCTGTTCATACGGTAGTGATCGAGTTTGGAGCGCCGTTGTGCGTCCAGGTCGCCGCCGCCGAAGCTGGTGTTGATCACCACCGGCGGCTGGGGTTCGCCCTGGTAGGTGGCCAGGTAATAGTTGGTGGCTTTGAGACCGCGCAGGGCGTCCACCAGGCGCAGGTCATTGGCGCCGAAGTTCTGTGTGATGATGTCCACCGCCAGTTCATAGAGGTTGGTGGCGCTGATCAGGTGTTCGAACAGTGTGCCGCCTTTTTCCTCCACATAGGCCTGGAGGTGCCAGCGGCTCAGGTCATTGATGACCGGCAGCATACGCGGGTCGTTTTCACCGTAATTGCGCGCGTGTAACCAGTAGAGGTACTGCTGGTTGTCATTGGCGTCCTCCCACTGATTCAACGCTATCTGGCTTTCGATCATGCGCTCTATCATTGGGATCTGGTTCAGTGAATAGAGTCCTTCGTTGACCCGGTTGATCAACATGGCGCGGCGAAATTCGCTGATGGCCTCCTCGTGGTCTCCGGCCTTCTGCAATGCTGTGGCGAGGCCGAGCAGCTGTTCATCCATACCGGCGCCATAGGCGCCGTACTGGGCTTCCATATCTTCGATGCGTTCGCGGTAGCTGTCCACGACCTGTGACGGTCGCAGTTGTCGTCGAGTGGTCTTCAGGGGTTTTGACGCCGCCTCGATAAAGGCCTGGGGTGGGGCATTGGTGTCGTCGATGACGGACGCGCCAACTTGCGCATAGGCGCTGCCACACAGCAGAGCTGTGGCTGTAAACATCAAGCCGATAGCAATGGTGTTGCTGGTATCTGTCTGTGTCACGATTGAACCACTTCCGTTCCATGTTTTGCTTCACCCGATTCCAGCCGCTGAACTTTCGGCCAGCGCGCGTGGAATGGCGGGCACGAACTCCGCTTGGGCTTGTGGCCGTGCGGATTTTCTCTCCCTGAAGTGTGGTTCTTTCACAATCCCTGACGGTGCCCGGAGCCTGTTCTGTTGTTTCCGGTGACAGGCCGGTGACAGGTTGCTGGCTTGCGAATAATTTCCGCGTCGCCACCTGTGAATACGCGCCCGGAGCCTGTTGTCCGACTTCTCGGGTACGTAACAGTGAGTATAGCCACCGCAGCTCGCCTCCTGGCTACGGTGGCGTTTAAAGCTTCGGCAGGATTTTTGATTTGTGAACAGGTGCATTACCACCATTTGGGTTTAGCAGTCTTGTCGCTGGGGGGTGGCAGCCAAGCTGTTTAATTCGGGAAAGCAGGTGCCATTAATTTGCTCCCGGGAGCAAAGGGGTGACGGCTGGTCGGAAAATAGTCGCGTTCACCGCTGCTGTGGGGGCGGCGGTCGCGGCAGTGCTTGTCGCCGAAATGGCCTGGATATGACGCCACTATTCGAGGGGGCGAAACTCGCATCCTATTTTTATGGATAGTTATGCATGTTTGTTGCTCATATGGTGGTGTGGCAGGGTGGCATATTTGGATTGCCGGGCGGCAAGGGCCATAATCAGCGCATCGGAATGAGAGGAGAGTGCCGGTGAGTATTTATATAGATCCAGCCGTGGCGGCCAGTCTGCGCGGATATGAGATGCCCGAGAAACTGGGCTTTGGCACAGTCATGGCGCCGGTGATGTTCCGCGCCGTGTGCCAGGATGGTTGCTGGAGCAGGGGCGAGCTGATTCCCTATGCCCCACTGTCGCTGGATCCCGCGGCCAAGGTATTGCACTACGCTCAGTCCTGCTTTGAAGGTATGAAGGCCTACCGCACCCGGGATGGCGGCATCAGCCTGTTTCGGCCGGAGCGAAACGCGGCGCGCATGGCACACTCGGCTGAGCGGCTGTGCATGCCGCCGGTGCCGGAATCGCTCTTTATGGACGGGGTGCGCACAGTGACAGCCTATTGCGCCAATCTGGTGCCTGCCAACAGCGGCGAGTCCCTTTACCTGCGGCCCTTCCTGATGGGAACCCAGGCTGACCTGGCCGTTTCCGCCAGCACTTCCTACGAATTTTATGTGATCGCCAGTCCTTCCGAGGCCTATCACTCCGGCAATATGCGCCTGTGGGTGGAGCGTGAGGACTCCCGCGCGGCCATAGGCGGCACTGGCGACGCCAAGGTGGGTGGCAACTACGCCGCTTCACTGCTGAGCATCGCACGTCTCAAGCAGCGTGGGTACGACCAGTCACTGTGGCTGAATGCGGGCAATCGGCAGTCGGTGGATGAGCTCTCCGGTATGAACTTCTTTGCGGTGATTGACGCTGAGCTGCATACGCCGGCACTGAACGGCTCCATTCTGGAGGGCATCACCCGAGAATCCCTGATAGAGCTGGCTCGCGACCTGGGCTATCAGGTGCGGGAGTGCGCTATCGATATCGATGAGCTGCTCCGGCGGGTGGCAGACGGTAGCTGTGAGGAGGCCTTCGCCTGTGGCACCGCGGCCATCATCAGCCCGATCAGCGTGCTCGGCGACGGCGGTGAGAACTACCAGCTGGCCAGTGCGCCGGGCCCGGTGGCAGAGCGCCTGCGCCAGGCACTGCTGGATATCCAGGAGGGGCGTACCGAGGACAGGTTTGGCTGGATGCAGCCGGTCGAGGTAATCAGTCTCGACTGATTTCAGGACTTGTGTCGGGGCGGTCGCCCGGCTGCCCCGGCCGCTCCTGCGCAATGTAATTGTATTTCCCCTCCACCGAGTTGTTCGGTATCACATCCCCTATCGCGATTGTTTCCTGCAGAAACGCATATGAAATCTTTCCCGCCAATCGAGTTGCGGTCGTTGACTTGCGCGACCGAAGTGCCTACAACTGACTCGTCAGAATAAAAATAGAACTGGAACTTCGGGAATGGCCTTTCAGCGGTATTCCTCACTTTGACAAGCAGTATCCAGATCAATTTGAGCAACTAGGTCTCGCCCAATAGTTCCTTACAGTGAGTGAGGAAATCGGGATGTTGATCCATATGTTCGGGCTGTTGGTTCAGCCGCGCAGGCAGTGGCAGCTCATCGGAAACCTGTCGGAGAAAAACCTTCGCCGGCAAATCCCCTACGTCATAGTGCTGGCACTGTTGCCTGCGCTGGCCTGGTATTTCGGTACCACCAGGGTGGGTTGGAGTATCGGCGGTGGTGATCCGGTGCGGATAACCAGTGACAGCGCCCTGTCCCTGGTCGCCGTCTTCTACTGCACCATGGTGCTGGCGGTAGTGGCCATCGGGTACTTTATACACTGGATGGCCAAGACCTACGGAGCCAGTACCTACCCGATGAAGGGGATGGTGATCGCGGGCTTTACCGCCACGCCAATCTTTATCGCCGGCGCAGCCGGATTCTATCCGATGCTGTGGCTGGATATACTGCTCGCCACCCTGGCCGTGGCCTACGCGGTCTACCTGCTCTACCTGGGCATTCCGATCGTGATGGGTGTATCTGAGGAGCGCGGTTTCCTGTTCGCCAGTGCGATAGTCACCGTGTCCCTGGTGGTCGCGGTAATGGTGATGGTGGGGACTGTGCTTTTCTGGAGCCTGGTCGCCCCTCCGGTTTTCCACTGACGATTCGATCCGGTTTCGCAGGGGTGGCCAGTTACCGCTCCTGCGATCCGAATCGTTCAGGCTGTTCACGGCGTATAGCGGTACTCCAGCCGATAGCCATTCGCCAGCTGCAGCTTTTGTGTCGCGACTCTGCCTCTCTCCAGCTCGATTTCATGTAGGGACTTCACAACCTGCCGCGGTTGCGTGTCTATGCAGTGCACACTCATGGCAGCGATGGTCTTGTCCTCACTGATTACCGAGTGCTCCACTATCTGCAGAACCAGACCATCCCCCCGGCTCCGCAGCTGGTAACCGGGGCCGCTGGCCAGGATCAGGCGGTACTTCATGGCGCCCCAGGGG
This sequence comes from Microbulbifer taiwanensis, assembly GCF_014904815.1. Lineage (GTDB taxonomy): Bacteria > Pseudomonadota > Gammaproteobacteria > Pseudomonadales > Cellvibrionaceae > Microbulbifer > Microbulbifer taiwanensis. Next base: position 124,833 of record NZ_JACZFR010000021.1, on the reverse strand, counting down.
CCGTCGCAGCGGATTGCCTGGTATTCCCGCGGCGGCACTTCTCCCGCAATAGCCCCCGAGTCGTAGGACTCAAAGTCCCCGCCCAGCTCCTGCTGTGCCTGGTAGCTGTGTCCGGAGGGAGTGACTATCTCCAGCTCAAGGGTCTCCTTTCCCTGGGCGGCGGTGCTGAGGCAGATGCTGAGAGCGTAGAGCGAGAGTCGATTATTCATGGTTCTGCAGCAGATCCTGGCCACTGGTGTGGTGTTAGGCGCTAAATGCGGTTATCAGCCCCCAAAATGTTCACAGCAAGGCGCCGCTCGCAGGGAATTGCTGGCCCTTATCAAGAGCGGCAACGCCGCTGTGGGCATTGGGGGGCTTCGGGCGGGCCGCATTTAGCACCTTACACCACACAGGATCCCGGCACTACAGGCCGTGGCGGAGTCCGGCAAGGGGCGAAAAAAGTGCCTTGATGCCCCCTGACTGATTGGATACTATCGGTCTCGCTGGCAGCCAGCCATTTTTTGCGCGATTTAATTGGTACGTTTGTACTTATTTGGGCCCGAAAGGGCTGGGCGCTCCATGTGCTGTCACGGGTCATAACTCGAATAAAAGGAAAACACCATGAAGACTGCAGCCCACAAGATGGGGATAGCGGGCGTTGCGCTGGCCGCTGTACTGGCCGCGGCCTGTTCCCAGGACAAGCAAGAGAACCGGGCCGAACCGGCCCAGGCCTCCGCCTCGGCCGACTTCCAGAAGCAACTGCTCAAGCAGCTGATCTCGGCACAGCCCGGCGATGTGATCGAGCTGCCCGCCGGCAAGTACCAGCTCAACCGCAGCCTGTCCCTGAATGTAGACGGCGTGACCATTCGCGGTGCCGGCATGGACAAGACGATTCTTTCCTTCAAGGACCAGATTCAGGGCGCCGAGGGCCTGCTGGTGAATGCGAGCAATTTCACCATCGAAGACCTGGCGATCGAGGACACCATCGGTGACGCCCTCAAGGTTAACGAGGGCGAGAACATCATCATTCGCAATATTCGCGTCGAGTGGACCAACGGCCCGGCCACTGAAAACGGGGCCTATGGCATCTATCCGGTGCAGACCAAAAACACCCTGGTGGAAGGCACTGTGGCGATCGGCGCTTCCGATGCCGGCATCTACGTCGGCCAATCCCGCAATGTGATAGTGCGCAACAACCGCGCCGAGTACAACGTCGCCGGTATCGAGATAGAAAACACCATCGGTGCCGATGTTTACGACAATGTGGCCACCAATAATACGGGCGGCATCCTCGTGTTCAATATGCCCAACCTGCCGCAGCCGGGTCACAGCACCCGCGTGTTCAACAACAAGGTGTTCGAGAACAACACTGAGAACTTCGGTCACGAGGGCACGCCGGTGGCCGCGGTACCGGCCGGTTCCGGTGTGGTGATCAACTCAAATGACAATGTAGAGATTTTCAACAACGAGATTGCCGATAACGACACCTCCAATGTAATCGTGAGCAGCTACTACATGGCCGGCTACTACAGTGACAAGTCGACCCAGGAGGCTTTCGATCCCTATCCGGAAGGTATCTACATCTACGACAACCAGTTCAGTGGCGGCGGCACCTCTCCGGATCACCTGGAGCTCAAGGCGCTGAAACTGGCCAAGTTCGGACTCAGCGGCAGTCTGCCGGATATTTTGTGGGACGGTGTCGTTAATGCGGAAAAGATGGTGGATGGCTTGGTGCCGGATGCACTGAAGCTGTGTATCGACAATGGTGATGCCGGCATCATCAATGTTGACGCGGGCAACGATTACAAAAATATCACCACGGATATTACGCCACACAAGTGCAGCCTGAAAAAACTGCCGCAAATCGTGCTGGACTTCGATCAGCCGGTGGAGGGCGAAAGTGAAGTGGCACAAGTCGAGGCCGCCGATGCGTAAATCGCTGTTACCCAGGTGGCTGGGGGGCGCGGTGCTGGCCCCAATTTTCGCCGCCGCGTTGAGCGGCTGCGATGCACCCCGCCAGCAGGTTACCGTTTACGAGCGCGACGCAGTACCAGAGCAACTGAGTGACTGGCATATCGTCGAGGCAATCGACGGTGAGCTGTCCCTGAACGATGGCGTGATCCCCTACGACCTGAACACCGCCCTGTTCACCGACTACGCGCACAAGCTGCGCACAGTGTGGATGCCGGCGGGTAGTTCGGCGAGTTACGGTGATGAGCGCTTCGACTACCCGGTAGGCACAGTGCTCAGCAAGACCTTCTACTACCCCAGGGGGGAGGATGGCGCCGTGCTGCGCACCGACGACTACGGCAGTGACTATGTCGCAGGCCGGGTGGGTGAAACTCTGGACCTGGACAGGGTGCGCCTGGTGGAGACCCGGTTGCTGGTCAAGCGCGCCGACGGCTGGCAGGCGCTGCCCTATGTGTGGAATGCCGAACAGACGGAGGCAACGCTGGAGATTGCCGGCGATGCCAGCCGCCTGCAGTTGGTAGGTACCAGCGGAGAGAGTGCCGGATTTACCTATGTGGTGCCTGATGCGAACCAGTGCGCCGGTTGCCACGCGGACAACCACACGAAAAAGGCCATAGCTCCTCTCGGTCCACGCGCGCGCCATCTGAATAAGGATTATCCCTATGCGGGTGGTGCGCAGAACCAGCTGCTGCACTGGCAGCAGATCGGCTATCTGAGCGAACTTCCGGAGTTTGCAGGGATTCCGCGCAATGCAGATTACGCCGATACCAGCCTGTCACTGGAGGAGCGGGCGCGCGCCTACCTGGATATCAACTGCGGCCACTGCCACAACCCGTCCGGTGCCGCGGATACCTCCGGGCTGATGCTGGCGCATATGGAGCAGGACAGGCGTCGACTGGGTCTGTGCAAGCCGCCGGTGGCGGCGGGTACCGGCAGCGGCAACCGCCTGTTTGCGATAGTGCCGGGTGCGCCGGACAAGTCGATCCTGAATTTCCGCGTGGAGTCCACCGATCCCGGTGCGATGATGCCGGAGCTGGGGCGCAGCCTGGTGCACGAGGAGGGCAGCGAGCTGTTGCGCCAGTGGGTCGCGTCTATGCCGGGCAGCTGTTCCTGATTGCGGGTACATCGACGGGCAGCGCCGGCGAGCAGATGGCTTGCCGGCGCTATCGGCTGGTAGTTTGCTGTGGTACGAAACGGCCACACTTCCCGGAGCCTTCGGCTAGCCAGAGGCTGATTTGAAGCCCGGCCGGTAGGGAACGACTAGCGTAACCTGGTTGTGGCGCCGGTAGGCGTCCAGCAGGGCGACATAGGTTCGGTATCTGGCCTCAATTTTCCGCACATAGTCCACCGGTTCCTGACCGCGCGCGTAGCCGTAACGCGCCTTCCTGTAATACTTCTTCTGTGACAGCAACAGCATGGCCCTCTCAACATTGCCAAACCATACTTTGCGGTCCCAGCCCATCTCCGTCGCCAGTTCCTTGGCATCGTACACATGCCCGAGTCCCGCGTTGTAGGCGGCCAGGGTGAACCACATCTCGTTGTCCGGGGCTATGTCCTCCCGATTGACGAATTTTCTGTGCAGCCAGTCCAGGTATTTGAGGCCGGCGCGCACGCTGGTCTCCGGGTCGAACAGATTCGATTCCCCCACCTGCTTGCCGGTATCCGGCATCACCTGCATCAACCCGCGGGCACCCACCCAGGACTTGGCCTTGGGGTTGAAGCTGCTCTCCTGGAACATCTGCGCCACTACCAGGCGCCAGTCGAAATCGTACTCACCCGCATATTCCTGTACCAGGTCGTCATAGGGAGAAATCTTCCCCTTTGCGGTCAGCTCGGTAATTTCGGGACGCGAGCGTTTGGGGGAATCGAAGTACTTGCTGTACAGCTGTTGCTGCCTTTTCTTGGTCTTTTTCTTCTTCAGAAAATCATTGACCGCCGAAACCAGTTGTGGATTTGTCTGGCGCATCATCCAGGCGTGGTCGTGATCGTCCTTGAGGTCCAGGGATAACTCGATATCGCTCCGCCAGGAGCGTTCCATATTGACGGTCAGGTCGTCGGCGAAGGTGAGGTCGCATTCTCCCTGGACAATCTTGTCAAAGATTTGCTGGATATCCGTGCTTTCGGGCACTTTCTCGAACTTTACGTCGGGCACCTGCTGCTGGATTTTCTGCAGGAGGTCGTAGTGGCTGCTGCCTTCGCGCACACACACGGTGCGCCCGGTCAGGGCCTGCAGGTTTTTCACGCCCCTGCCTTTCCCGGAGACAATGCCAACCCTGGCTGTATGGGTGGGGGAGGAGAATCGCATGCCCTGCTGTTCCCGCTTTGGGGTGATGGCCAGCAGGTTTGCCGCTATATCGGCCTTGCCGTCGTTCAGTATTTCGATAAAGTCGTCGTGTTCCGGCGCAACGATGATTTCCAGGCGCACGCCAATGTCCTTGGCGAAGTCCTGCAGCAGTTCGTATTCGTAACCGAGGATGCGCCCCTTCCACATGAAATAGCTGCCGGCATTGTTGCGGGTGGCCGCGCGCAGTACACCGCGCTCCTTGATCTGGTCGAGATCGCCAGTAAACCGAGCCGTGGAGCGGGAGAGCTTGATGTGGCGAATCTTTTCGTTGATGGCCTGCATCAGCTGTGGAGATTCCTTGCGGATTGCCCAACCCATCACCAGTGCTTCAGGGAAGGTATGATTCTTTTTCAAATCGTCGCGAAACTGCAGCACCTGGTCCAGGACTACTTCGTCGACAATGGTGAAGTCCGCCTGGCCCTGGGCGACTTCCACGGTGAGGTCAACGTAATTGCGTTGGACCACGTCCAGCGTCAGGTCAGGGTGCTTGCGGGCAAACTCCCGGGCTTTTTCCTCGAAGACGGTGCCGGCGGTGACCCTGAGGGTTTTTCCCTGCAGTCGGTCGTCCTGCCCGACGGCGGGCTCGCTGCCTTTCGAAACAAGCACCAGCCGGGGGTGGGAAACAGGGGTTGAGAAATCCACCAGTTGCCGGCGCTCTTCGGTGATCGCCATATCGTTGGCAATGATATCGGCCTGACCGCTGCGCAGCAGTTCAATCAGTTGGGTAAAGCTGTCCGCGTAGAGTACCACTGGCTCCAGATCCAGTCGTTCGGCCAGGCGTTTGACCTGGTCTATCTCTATATCCTGGCGGGTGGCGGCCCGGTGCAGGGACTGGGTATTGGCGATATCCACCAGTATGCGCAGCTGGCCGCGCTTGCTGATCGCTTCCAGGTCGCCCGTTTCCGTGTAGTTGTCGTATTCGCCGATGGGGTATTCCCCCATAATCTCCGGTACCCAGGCTACACTGCCCTGGTCGTCAGCCGTCTCAGCACTTTGGCCGGTAGATTGATCGGCGCTTTCGAGAGCGTCTTCCTTCGGGGCTTCAGGTTCTGGAACCGATCTGTCGCAGCCGGTGACAGCGCAGAACAGGACGAGCAGTAGTCCCGGTAGCAGGCATCGCAGGGCCGTGTGCATGGTTGATCCTTTTATTGCTTCTCACTCGCCGTCCGTCACCAGGCGCTCGTCAGCACACTCCTGCAGCCACGTTTTAAGCCAGACTGGAAAATATCCACAGCGGAAAGAGGCGATAGCGTCTATTTGAGCCTGGTGGGCGTCCAGCAGTGCGACATAGCGGTTGAAGCGCGCCTGGATCTTGCGCACATAGTCCACCGGCTCCTGGCCGCGTGCGAACCCGTAGCGCGCCTTGCTGTAGTACTTTTTGTCCGACAGCAGCAACATGGCTTTTTCCACATTGCCAAACCAGACCTTGCGGTCCCAGCCCTTGTCTTCCGCCAGATCCTTGGCGTCGTATACATGCCCGAGTCCCGCGTTATAGGCGGCGAGGGTGAACCACATCTCGTTGTCCGGGGCTATGTCTTCGCGGTTGATAAACTTTTCATGCAGCCATTCCAGGTATTTCAGGCCGGCGCGTACCCCCGTTTCCGGATTGTAAAGGTTCGTTTCGCCCACCTGCTTGCCGGTATCCGGCATTACCTGCATCAGCCCGCGGGCGCCAACCCAGGACTTGGCCCTGGGATTGAAGCTGCTTTCCTGAAACATCTGCGCGACCACCAGGCGCCAGTCGAAATCGTACTCCTCGGCATACTTTTTCACTATGGCATCGTAGGGCGATATGTGGCCGCCGGCGGTCAGCTTCTTGATTTCCGGGCGTGTGTACTTTGGCGTTTCGAAGTACTTTTCTTTCAGGGTGGTGAGTATCGGCGCGGTATCATCTTTGCCAAAGAATTTGTCGATCGCTGCCAGTAACTGCGGATTTTCGTTCCGCACCATCCAGGCGTAATTGTCAGTCTGCAGATCCAGTTGGAAGTGAATGTCGTCGCGCCAGCTGCGCGCCAGCTGCACCGATATTTCATCCACCATCGCCAGGTCGTAGTCGCGCTCGGCTACCTTGTCGATGACCTCCGAGATTTTGACCTCTTCCGGGACCAGCTCCACCTCGATCCCGGGGACCTGGTGTCGCAGCTTTTCCAGTATGTCGTACTGACTGCTGGACCTGCGCACATGGACTTTCCTGCCTGATAGTTCCTGAATGCTGTCGATTGCATCGTCCTTGCGTGCCACGACGCCAACCCTGGATTTGAAGTAGGGGCTGGAGAAGGCCATGCCCTGGTGTTTCCGGCGCTCGGTAATCGAGAGCAGGCTGGCGGCGATATCGGCCTTGCCATTGCTGACGAACTCCACAAAGTCGTCGTGCCCCTCGGCGACAATGATTTCCAGGCGCAGCCCCTGATCCTTGGCAAACTTCCTCAACAGCTCGTACTCGTAGCCGAGTATCCGGCCTTTCCACATGAAGTAGGTACTGGAGGTGTTTCGTGTGACGGCGCGCAGCTGGCCGCGCTTTTTGATTTCGTCCAGGTCGCCGGTGTAGCGCTCCGTGGTGCGATAGAGTTTGACGTGGCGAACGCCTTCGTTCAGCTGCTCCAGCAGTTGTGGGCTGTTCTTGCGTATGGCCCAACCGAGTTCCTGCTCTTCGGGGAAGGTGATGTTTTTCTTCAGGTCTTCGCGAAACTGCAGTACCTGGTTGAGAATAGATTCATCTATAACCGTGAAATCTTTACTTCCCTTGGCCACGTCAATTGCCAGGTCCACGTAATTGCGATCCAGGACCTCGACTTTCACGCCCGGGTGCTGCCGGGCAAATTCCCTCGCCCTTTGCTCGTAGGTGGTGCCCTCAGTGACCACCAGCGTTTTGCCTTTCAGCTGGTCGCCGTCTTCGACTTTGGGTTGGTCCCGACGGGAAACCAATACCAGCCTGGTGGTGGTCATGGGGGTGGAAAAGTCCACCAGTTGTTTGCGCGCCTCGGTGATGGTGAGATTGTTGGCTATGAGATCGCCCTTGCCGGCGTTCAGTTGCGGGATCAGCTCGTCAAAGCTGTCCACATAGAGAACGACGGGTTCCAGCCCCAGGTAGTGCGCAAAGCGCTTCGCCATCTCGAGTTCAATGTCCTGCTGGGTGGCTGCACGGGGGAGGGATTGGGTGGTGGCAATATCCACCAGTATGCGGAGTTTCCCGTGATTCTTGATGGCGTCCAGGTCGCCGGTTTCCGTGAAGTTGTCGTAGGCCTTAATGGGGTATTCCCCTTCCACTTCCGGGGTCCACTCGGCAGCCGCCTTTTTGTCCCTTTTCTCGATGCGCAACTCGGCGCCCTTTGCCCCTTTCTCCGGGGGCTCCCCCGGGGATGTTGTGGGGCGGTCGCAGCCGGAAAGCGCGAGCAGCAGGGAGAGTCCGGTCAATAGGAATCGCAGAGTGGCGGGCATGGCGGCTCCATACAGCGTTGGCCGATGTTTTCAGTCTAGCCGCGAGAGCTTTGAATGGGGTTTAAGGAGCAAGAAAGAGGGGGGAGTGGAGGAATGGCTGTCCGGGGGAGCCCCGGACAGCGCGGTGGTCAGAGCTGCTTTTCGGTTTCCGCAACCGGGATGGTGGCGGGGATCAGGCCCCTGATCATCATGGTGACCGTGCGTTCCAGCAGTGGCGAGTCCAGCGCTATGGCGCCGCTCAGTATCTGGTATTCCAGGTTGAGGATGGTGCCGTGCACTATCTGTGTTGCGGCCTGGGGGTCGGCCAGCCCCAGCAGCTGGAAGAATTCCTGGATCAGTGTTTCGGTGGCCCGATTGGCCGCACGTATGGCAACGGTCAACTGGGCACTGCGCAAAGCCTCGTTGCGGAACGCCAGCTCGATCAGGCGGAAATCCCGGTTGCCGGCCTGGGCGCGCACGTGGGTGAGGATAAAGCGGGTCAGCTGCTGGATCAGCAGCTTGCGCCCGGCGCCGGAGGCGCGCTCCTCCGCGGACAGGTTGCGGGCGGCGGCGAAGCTGTCCTCCTGCAACTGGCGCGTGTGGTCCAGGCCCTGCTCGACAAAGTAGGTAAAGGAGTCGCTGATCAGGTCATTCAGGTCTTTGAAGTAGTAGGTGGTGGCAGCCAGGGGCACATTGGCCTCGCGGGCCACGGCGCGGTGGCGGATACCGCGGATGCCCTCTTTGACGATCAGCCGCAGGGTGGCTTCGAGAATGGCTTTGCGGCGCTGGCGGCTGTCGGCACGCTGGGCGCGGCGACCGTGATAGACCAGTTCAGACTTTCCATTGTCCACAGTCATAGTTGAATCCTTGTTTTTATTGTTTATTGCCGATCGCTAACCTGATCGGGCGTCCCATTCTAGCGAAACAGCCGGAAATGGCTACCGCAGCAGGGAGGAATCGGGCGCCAAAGCGATTACATTTCATTACAAGGAGAATGGCTGGGAAATACTCCGTAGGGTGCGCCGTGCGCACCAATTGTCCTCGGCGGTGCGCACGGCGCATGTCCTCGGCGGTGCGCACGGCGCACCCTGCGGGAGTCCTGGCTATCTAGTGGAATCAGCTGATCTTGCCGGTCACCCTGACCCGCTTGGAGCCCGGCACTATCTTCACCTGCTGGCTGCGGCGGCGCTCTATACCGGCGTCTATGGCGTTCTTGGCCGCGATCAGCAGGCCCGCCACCAGGAAGGCGCCCGGTGGCAGCACCGCGACCAGGAAACCTGGATAGTCGCCGCCGAGAACCGGGATGGCCCAGTCTTTGGCCACAGGTCCCAGCAGCAGGTCCATATCGGCAAACAGGGTGCCCTGGCCGAGTATCTCGCGCACGGCGCCGATCACTATCAGCACCGCGGTAAAGCCGAGCCCCATCATAAAGCCGTCCACCAGCGACGGCAGCACCGGGTTCTTGCTTGCGAAGGCGTCGGCGCGGCCGAGGATGGCGCAGTTGGTGACGATCAGCGGGATAAAGATACCCAGCACCAGGTAGAGCTCATAGGTGAAGGCCTTCATCAGCAGTTCGGCACAGGTCACGAAGGTGGCGATGATCATCACCGATGCCGGCAGGCGCACCGTATCCGGCATCTGCCGGCGCACCAGCGAGACGGCCAGGTTGGAGCAGGTCAGTACGCCGATGGTGGCCAGTCCCAGGCCTATGGCGTTCACCACTGTGCCGGTCACCGCCAGCAGCGGGCAGAGCCCCAGCAACTGTACCAGCGCCGGGTTGTTGTTCCACAGGCCGTTGCGGCTGATCTCGCCGTAGGGTGCCACTATCGATTCTCCTGCTCGGGCTCAGTTGTCTGTGCCTGGCCCACTTCCACCGCGCGCTTGGACACAGGTGCACTGAATATCTGCTCGCGGTGCTGGGCGACAAATTCCAGCACCTCGCGCACCTTGGTTACCACCGCGCGCGGAGTGATGGTGGCGCCGGTAAACTGGTCGAAGGTGCCGCCGTCCTTCTGCACCTTCCACAGGTCCCGGGTCGGATCCTGCAGCGACTTGCCGTTGAATTGCAGTATCCAGTCGCTTTTTTTCAGGTCCACCTTGTCGCCGAGCCCCGGTGTCTCCGCATGGGCGGTCACGCGCACGCCGGCGACGGTGCCGTCGCGGTTGATGCCGACCAGCAGCTTGATCGGGCCCGAGTAGCCGTCCGGCGCCACCGCGGGAATGATGACCGCGGAGACTGCTCCGTCGTCCTCCCGCGCCAGGTTGATATCGCCGCCCTGGGGCAGGCCGAGAAGGTTCCAGTAGGGCCTGGGAATCGGGTAGGTGTCCACCAGTATGTCGTTGCTGTGGCGATCCAGCGGGATTATCTCCAGCAGTGCCTTGGCCGAGGCGGCGCGGACGGCGCGCTCGATCGGTTCGCGGGTGGTGATCTGGGTGATCGCCAGGGTGCCGGCGGTGACCAGTGCGAACAGGGTCAGTATCGCCGCGTTGGACATCATCGAACGCTTCAGCATCAGCGCTCCTCCAGGTCGGTGGCGCGGCGCGCGGCCTTGTGGCCGTAGGTGCGTGGCAGTGTGTAGTTGTCGATGGTGGGGGCGGCGAAGTTCATCAGCAGTACCGCGAAGGCGACCGCGTCCGGGTAGGTGCCCCAGGCGCGGATGATATAGGTCAGCAGGCCCACGCCGGCGCCGAAAATCAGCCGCCCCCGGTTACTGGTGGCCCCGCTAATGGGATCGGTGATGATAAAGAAGGCCCCGAGCATGGTGGCGCCGGAGAAGAGGTGCAGCGTCGGCGAGCCCTCGGACAGGGAGCTGCCGCTGTCGTAGAAGAGCAGCGACATCAGCGCCAGGGTTGCCAGCATGGCCACCGGTGCGTGCCAGGTAATGATGCGCCGGAACAGCAGGAAGAGGCCGCCCACGAGGAAGCCGAAATTGGCGGTCTCCCAGCCGAAACCTGCAACAGCGCCCTTGTTCAGCACCGGCTCCATCTCGTAAAGCTGCGACAGCAGCACCGACTCGTTCAGTCGCACTATCTCCAGCGGCGTGGCGCGGGTAAAACCGTCCACGCTGTAGTTGCCGAAACCGAATATCAGTCCGAAGGCCTCGCCCAGGCTGGGGGCGCCGGCAATGATTTCCGCCGGACCCACCCAGCGGGTCATGTCCACCGGGAAACTGATCAGCAGCACCACATAGCCCACCATGGCCGGGTTGAAGGGGTTGTAGCCCATACCGCCGTAGAGGTGCTTGGCCAGTACCATGGCGGAGGCTGTGCCCACCACCGGCAGCCACCAGGCGCAGTAGGGGGGCAGGGCGATACCCAGCAACAGGGCGGTGACAAAGGCACTGTAGTCCTTCAGGTAGAAGCCAATCGGGCGATTGCGCAGCTTCATTACCGCCGCCTCGCAGGCGACCGCTGTGACGGTGCAGAGCGCAATATTGACCAGCACGCCTATGCCGAAGTAGAGCACCAGCGCCAGCACGCCGGGAATGGTGGCGGCCGCCACCTGCAACATCACCTTGGAAGTGCTGTCACCGGAGCGGGCATGGGGCGAGGAGGCGCGCATCAGAGCCATCAGTGATCCCCACCTGTCAGTTTCTGCTGCTCGCGCATCTTGTCATCCAGTTTGTTCTGAAGGTTTTTCAGCGCCGTCTCGAAGGCCTCTATATTGGCGTCCCCGGCGGAACAGGCTTTCTCAAGGCGCACCCGGGCCTTTTCCACCCGCGCCTTGAGGGCGGTGATTTCGGCGGCCAGCTTTTCCTCCGGGCTCATGTTGGCGCGGGCCGCGGCGGCGGCCTTGGCTTTCTCTATCGCGCTCTGCGCCTTGGCCTTATCCGGCACCACCGGCTCTTCTTCTGCTGCGGGGGTGGCCTCGGCCTTGTGCTCTGCCTCGGCCAATTTCTGCCGGGCCTCCTGCAATTTCAGTTCGGCGGCCTTCAGCTGTGCCGACAGCTGGTCGCGCTGGCTCTCCTCTGCGGCCTGCAGCTTCTGCTGCATCCGTTCCACGCGGCTCTCGGCACTGGCCACAGAGCGCTGGGCGCGAGCCAGCTGCTGCTCTGGGGATGCCTGCTTGGCCTTGACCCGCGCCAGTGCGGCGGCCACTACGTCTGCTTCCTTCTGTGCGGCTTCCGTCGCCGGCGTTTCTTCGCCGCTGGCGGCGGCCTGCTCGCGCTGCTGGCGCGCCAGCTCGGCGGCCTCGCGGCGCGCCTTGCGTTTGGCTTCCTTTTCCCTCTCCGCCTTTTCCAGGCGCAGTTTTCGGAACTCGAAGCGGTCGCGGGCGCGGTCGGACTTCTCCTTCTCCGCCTCGGCGAGGCGGATGTCGCCCTTGGCGGCGCGGTAGTACTGCACCAGCGGAATACTGCTGGGACACACATAGGAGCAGCAGCCGCACTCGATACAGTCGAACAGGTTGTAGGCCTCCAGCTTCTCGCGGTCGTCGGCGCGCGCGTACCAGTAGAGTTGCTGCGGCAGCAGCGATGCCGGACAGGCCTCGGCGCAGAAGCCGCAGCGGATACAGGCCTGTGCCGGTGGCGCCGGGGGCAGCTCCTTGCGGCTGGGAACCAGCAGGCAGTTGGTGGTCTTGATGACCGGCGCGCGCTCGTCGTCAATGGTGTAGCCCATCATGGGGCCGCCGATCACGACTTTCTGCATCAGCCCGCGATGGGCGCCGTGTTGCTTGAGGATATGCCTGATCGGGGTGCCGATGGGCACCTCGATATTGCGCTGCCGCTCCAGTGCCTCGCCCACCACGGTGGTCACGCGACTGATCAGGGGCTCGCCGAAGCGCACTGCGCGGTAGACGGCGCGCACCGTGCCCACGTTCTGGCACACGATACCCACATTGGCCGGCAGCCCCCTGTTGGGTACCTCGCGCCCGGTGAGTATCTGGATCAACTGCTTCTCACCGCCGGACGGGTATTTGGTCGGGAAGACGACGACATCGAAGCGAGTGCCCGCCACCGCTGCGCGCATGGCCTCTATCGCTTCCGGCTTGTTGTCCTCTATACCGATCAGCACCCGCTCCGGCTCGTCGAGGATATAGGCGAGTATCTCCACGCCGGCGACAATCTCCTCCGCGCGCTCGCGCATCAGCATATCGTCAGCGGTGATATAGGGCTCGCACTCGGTGCCGTTGATGATCAGCGTGTCTATCTCGGCACCGCCGTGGGGATCCAGCTTGACCGCTGTGGGGAAGCCGGCGCCGCCCATACCGGCGATGCCGCAGTCGCGGATCTTCTCCAGCAGGTCCATCGGTGCCAGTGTGCGGAAATCCTCGCAGGGCTCCAGCTGGCACCAGCGCTCCTCGCCGTCGGTGCGGAGGGTGATGCAGTCCGCCGGCAATCCGGACGGGTGCGGCACCGGGGCCGGCTCTATCGCCATTACCCTGCCGGAACTGGGCGCGTGTACCGGGCAGCTGATCAGCCCGTCTGCTTCGGCGATCTTCTGGCCTTTCAAGACGGTGTCGCCCAGCTTGACCAGCGGCAGTGCGCTGCCGCCCACATGCTGGCTCAGGGGAATCACCAGCTCGTCGGCCAGCGGGATGCTGCCGATGGGTTCACCGGTGGACTGGCGCTTGTTCTCCGGCGGATAGACGCCGCCGGGAAAGTCATTCGGGCGCAGTTCGCGCGCCTTTTCCCGCGCCCTGTCGCTGGCGATCAGCTGTGCCTCGCGGGCGGCGCGGCGCTCGCTGGCGGATTCTCTTTCTGGCACAGGGCTCAAGCCACATCCCTCCTGCTGGTGCCCTGTTGCGGGCGATCGCTGGCGATCAGTTGGATGCCCTCCCGGGGCTTCTCCGGGTGCCACTGCTGCAGCGACGATTCCAGCGGTACCATATCGATACAGTCCACCGGACAGGGCTCCACACACAGGTCGCAGCCGGTGCACTCGTCGACGATCACCGTGTGCATATACTTGGCCGCGCCGGCAATGGCGTCCACCGGGCAGGCCTGGATGCACTTGGTGCAGCCGATGCACTCTGCCTCGCGGATAAAGGCGACCTTCTTTACGTCCTCGACGCCGTGCTCGGCGTCCAGCGGCATGGGCTCCATATCCAGCAGATTGGCCAGCTCATTGATGGTGGTCTGGCCGCCGGGGGGGCACTTGTTGATGGCGTCGCCGTGCACTATCGCCTCGGCGTAGGGGCGGCAGCCGGGATATCCGCACTGGCCGCACTGGGTCTGCGGCAGCAGTTCGTCGACCTGCTCGACCAGGGGGTCGCCCTCGACCCTGAAGCGCACTGCGGCAAAACCCAGCAGCGCGCCGAAGGCCAGCGCCATGCCGCCGAGGATCATCAGGGGAGTGGAAACTTCGGAGAACCAGTCCAGCATCGCCTAACCCTATACCAGACCGCCAAAGCCCATAAACGCCAGCGACATCAGTCCGGCGGTGATCATGCCGATGGCCGCGCCCTTGAAGGGTACCGGCACGTCCGCCGCGAACAGCCGCTCGCGCATGGAGGAGAACAGGATCAGCACCAGGGAGAAACCCACCGCGGCGCCAAAGCCGTAGAGGGTGGACTGCACGAAGGTGTGCGCCTTCATGGTGTTCTGCAGCGCGACACCCAGCACCGCGCAGTTGGTGGTGATCAGCGGCAGGAAGACCCCCAGCACCTTGTACATCAGAGGGCTGGTCTTCTCGATAAACATGCGCGCGAACTGCACCACCACCGCGATCACCAATATAAAGGAGATGGTGCGCAGGTATTCGATACCGAAGGGCTCCAGCAGGTAGGTGTTCACGAGGTAGGAGCAGATGGACGCCAGCGTCAGCACAAAGGTGGTCGCCCCCGCCATGCCCACGGCGGTCTCCAGCTTGTTGGAAACCCCCATAAACGGACACAGGCCGAGAAACTGCACCAACACATAGTTGTTGACCAGGATGGTACTGAGCAGGATGACGGCGAATTCGGTCATGGAACTCCGGGGTCGGGTCTATTGGCAAAAGCCTAGCACTGGCACAATTGCTTCCCTCTCCGGCAACTGGAGAGGGGCTGTGGGAGGGGGCGCCGCGCAGGGACGGTATTATGGTTGAGTCGCCAGGGGGGTTCAACTTGCACCGCCGTGCGCAGTGGCTTTTGTAACATGCGCTGATTTATGCTCCCGGGGTTGTATCAAAAAAATAACTGAAAGCAACCAAGCCACCGCAAGGAGCGCTGTATGGAATTCCTATCCCGCCAATCACTGGCCCGGGTCGGGCTCGATGATGAAGTAGAGCTGCTCGAAACCATTGCCAATCTCTGTAAACACTGGACCACCCTGCGCGACGCGAGTCCCGCGGAGTCGGCGCTGGACTACCTGGCCTCTTTCGAGGACCACCTGGAACAGCAGCGCCCGCTGCTGGAGAGCCTGGATATCAATCTCGAGGTTTTGAAAAAACTCGGCCGCAAGTTCCGCAAGGCCTATGCGGACGAGGTACCGGAGCCGCTGCAGAAGCTGCTGCGTGAGCTGGCTTCCTTCCGCGAGACCGAGGACGCGAGGGATCCGGGCCTGGTGCGCTGGAAGCTGTACGATGCAAAAGGGGACCGGGAGTTGGTTTCCGCAGACGAGCTGACCTTTTCCCTGAAAGGCCCGGGACTCGCGCAGATTGACCTGGAGGCCGGCGACCTGCCGTCGGCACCCGTGGCCGCGGCGGAGCATTTGCTGCGCATCGGCTTTGCCGGCAGCCTGGCCGGTGCCGCCACGGCCAGTGCCCGCGGGGCGGCACTCGGCCTGGAGGCGGGCGCCGACGGGCGTCTCGACTACTGGTTTGCGGCTTCCGGACAGGATCTCTTCGCCAGCGCCGCGGCCGACGGCCTGCGCAATCTGCCGTCGCCATTCTCACTGGCGTCGATCAACGGCGCGGCCGGGCAGGGACTGCAGGGGCTGCAGCTGACGATGGCCGCCAGCGGTAAGGCGTCAGTCAGCATCGAGTACAGCATTTTTGATGGCGGGGCCCATATCAGTACATCGATCGGTACCAGTGCCGGCATCGAGATTGCCGCCAGCTACCAGGCCAGTCGCCAGTTCGAACTCAGCGCCTGGCGCCAGGCGCAGGGCAGCGAAAAAATCGCCGTGCAGATAAAGCGCGGCCGCGGTCGCGAGATCAATAGCAGCGTCGGCCTGGGCGTGCAGCTGGATATCGCCCGCGCCGCCGAGCAGGTGCGCGAGAAGGTAATAGAGCCCCACCTTGGCAGGTACGAGGGCGTCTACGAAAAGTTCAAGCCCTACCTGAGTCCCGGCACTTTGCTGGAGCAGCAGTGCAACGAGGCGCTGTCGCAGGCGGCGGAACGACTCAGTGAAGACGCCCAGTTGCAGTCGGCCCTGCGCCTGGCGCTGGGGCAGGAGGTGGACGCCGCGCAGCTGCAGCGGGAAATCGCCGCGAGGCTGGTGAACTGGTTCAATGGCGGTGTCGGTATCTACAGCCGCGCCACGTCCGCGGAGCTGCCCCAGAACGCCGCGGCCAGGCTGGGCGACCTACTGCCCACCGGCCTGCCGCAGCGTGTGCGCGACAAGATCGACAGCGAGGTGCGCGGGCTGATCGAGTCCCTGCAGGAGAAGCTGAAGGAGGCGGTGCAGCAGCGCGCCGACACCGCCAGCGGCGCGCTGGTGACCGAGCTCGGCGAGTTGAACCAGCGCGTAAAGGATGCCATCGACGGCGCCAGCGATTCGCTGGACAAGGCCTTCGCCGGTGCGCGCGAGGCGCTGGCGGAAATCGACGAGCGCATCCACAGCATCGTCGCCAAGCTGGAGGAGGCTGCGGCGCGCAAGATCAAGTTGCGCATACTGTCCACGGAAAAAATCCTGCGCGAGCGGGAGGTGAGCATGCGCCTGGACCTGGATGGCAGCAGCGAGTCGGCGCGGGATTTCTATCACTCCCTGGTGTCCGGCAACCTCGATGCCCTCGAAGAGCTGATGCAGTCCCCGGTGGCTGGCGTCGAGATTATCGAGGGCAGTGCCAGCGAGCTGTTCGGGCGCACTTATACCACCGGCACCGAGCTGTCCCTGTTGGGGTTGTCCCTCGGGGCCTCTTCGATTGTCGACAGCAATGTGCAGATACAGAAAGACGCCGCTGGCAATATCGCCATACAGTCGCGACTGGAAGTGAAGCGCATCCTTGACGGCATCCGCGAGGTGCAGTCCGCCGGCTTTGTCTCGCACCTGAACCTGGATCTGCTCAAGCGCAGTCGCAGCCTGCCCCTCAACCTGACGGTGACCCAGGAAGACGAGCGGCTCGAACTGGATGAGCTGGATGATTTCCTGTGCAGCTTGGCCGACAGCGGGCTGTTGTCCCCGAAAGCCAGGGCGAATGCGCTGGAGCTCTACCACAGCTGGCAGGAGAGTGCCGGCAACCGGCATATAGACGCCCGCGTCGAGGTATTGCTGCAGATCGACGGCGAGCGCCTGGACAATCTGCTCGACTACGCCGGCAGCCGCAGCGAGGATGACATGATCGCGGATGTACTGGCTGCGCTGCAGCAGTACGGGGTATTCGGTGAGTCCTCAGTCGACAGGGCCTGCAGCAGTGTGCGCGCCTATTCCAGGAAGTATCGGTATTACAACAATCCCGTCGATCTGTTCGCGGCTTTTAATGTGGGCATGCGCAGCGGCGACCGGCCGTTGAAAGGGCGCCGCGCATTCTTCGACCAGCCCTTTGCCGATACCGGCGCTCACCCGGCCGTCAGCAGTGTCGACTCCCGCGGTCTGCGCAACGCCCGTGCGATTCACTTCCACGCCAAGTCCTGGGTGCTGCTGATGCGCAAGCTGCACGAGATTTACAACATGGATGCGGGTACGGCGAATGCGCAGCAGATGGAAAGGCACAACGAGCTGATGGCCTTCTGCCTGCACAGATGGCTGAAGGTGAAGCAATTATTCCTGTTTCTGCCGGACGACCAGGTTTCCGCAAGGACCATCGCCTTTATGGGGCTGCTGGTCAGGGCGGCGAACCCGCTTTCCGATTACCCGTTGACCATTGCCATGGACCTGGCCGGTGACGACAGCGAGCCGCGCCTCTTTTCCTGACCTGTAATCGAGTCGGCCGGCTCCGGCCGACTCGCTCCTCCTGTCTACACGCCTTCGAGCTCCGTCTCCCGCTCGGGCTGCGGTTGCGCGGTTGCGCGCGGCGGCTCCAGGGCCCCATCGGCCGCGTCCAGTAATTGATCCAGATTGCGCCGGAACATATGCGCCTGCAGCATATCGCTGTATAACTTGATGGAGTGAAAGCTGGCGATCTGCTTGAAGTTCGGGAAGCTGCCCAGCCATGCGCGCCAGATACAGTTGATGCGCCAGAAGATATTCACCGACTGGTCCACGCGCATATTCCTGAAGCCGATTTTGTGCGAGTCGGGCCGGTTGGCGGCGTGCTTGATAAACACGCGAAAGCCTGTGTGGTAGTAGCCCAGAAATCGGCTCTGCAGCCAGCGGGCGATCTGCAGGGTGCCGTTGATCGGAATCAGCTTTAACAGGGCGAGAAGGCCGTTGAAGCCGTAGCCGAAGGGCACCATAGGCACTGGGTCGCCGCCGATCTCCAGGCGATAGATGGGCGTCTTCACTGAGCTGAAATACAGCCGGTCGCCGGTGCGCGGTGCGCCGTACACATAGGTGGCGCCGTGGCCCCTGGCATTCAGCTCGCGAGTGCAGATCAGGGCCAGGGCGCCGCCCAGGCTGTGGCCGAAGCTGTATAGCGGGTGGTCCGGGTGCCGGTCGAGATCCCGCTCCAGATCCCCGCGAATATACTCGAAGGCCTGCTTGAAACCCGCGTGCACGCGGCCCTGGTCTCCCGAGGGCTCCAGGGTGAATTTCAGGTTGGCGGCGATATCCCAGGGATTCATCTCGGTGCCGCGGAAGCAGAGAGTCAGCACCTTGCGCCCGGCCCCTTCGTCCATGCGAGCGAGAAAGGCCTGGGTCTCCGATCTGTCGTAAAAGGCAATGGGTTCGAAGTGGTTTTCCCGCAGGATCGTGCGGATGCCGTCCGCGAGCTGGCAGTTGGCGCTCTGCAGGTGGTTGCTCCAGGCGCCCAGCAGCTCCTTGCGCTCTGTGTCGTTCTTTGCCTTGCCGAGTTCTTTCAGGATATCGGTGAGGCTGGCATCCGGGGTGAAGGGTTCGTAGACGAGGCGCGAGAGTTCGGCGCCGATATAGGCCATGCGGTCACTGTAGGCGGCGCGGCCGACGGGAACGCCGGGCAGGCGTTTCATACCTTCGAAATAAGACATTATTGGACCCTCAGGTCGATTGGCTTTTTTTGTTTTTGCCCGGGCACCTCTGGGGGGATTTGCGGCCGGTGCCGCAGCGGCAGTGTACTCTCGCGGAAGGGTAGCGGACCAGTGGGTTCTCGGCGGCTGTGCAGTGCGGCTACTGCCTGAGACCTTGGCTGAATCGGGTATGGAAGTGGAACTGGTCGGGAAAGAGCACCCGCCCACTGGGAGCGGGTGTGCAGGGTCATGCGACTTGCGTGAGCCGTGCAAGGGCCTGCTGCAGATCGATCTCGCCTAGAAAGCCGCCACTGCTTGCCGCGGGCCGCTGTTGTTCTATCGCATGGGCAAAGATCACCCCTGGGTCGGCCTGCAGTTTTTCGTAGAGCCGGTGCAGATTGGGATAGTCACGGCGGTCCACTGCCTGGTGATACTCGTTCCAGCGGGCTATGCCGATAAAGTAGGCGTCCGCCAGGGTGCGGTTGTTACCGAGGAGCCATTCACTGTCGCCCAGCATGGATTCGAGGGCGGCGTGGGCGTGCTCTACGTTATGGCGACCGTAATTCCTGAGCGCTTCCCTCTCTCTGACCTCGACGTCATGCTCGTATGCATACCACAGGGGTGCATAGGCGGCGAAGAAAGTGGTATTGAGGAAGGCGAGCATCTGGTTCAGGCGGTCGGATTCTGCTGTGCCCTGGGCGAAACCGAGTTTCTGTTCTATACCCCGCGCACCTATATGGCCGAGGATTGCCATGCTTTCGCTGATGGTGTCGCCCGCGCCGGTCAGCAGTGATGGGGTTTCCGCCAGGGGGTTGATACGACGGTAGCTGTCACTGGTCGCGGCTTCAGGCATTTCCACCCGGCACAACTGGTAGGGTTTGCCGAGCCATTCGAGGGCGACGATGGAACCGAAGGAGCAGCCCGAAGGTACGCCGTAGAAAAGTACAGGGGTCATAGGATTCTCCATTTGTCCGTATTCTGGGTTGGGCCCGTTGATCGGGTGGCGCCACTGTATTTCCGTGGACTTTGTTTGAGTAGACTGTAAATATCGGTTTTAAAGTCTATACATGTGTACTTTGTCTTTTATGCTGAACCTCAACGACCTGTTTTTCTTTGTGCGCGCTGTGGAGCATGGTGGTTTTGCCGCCGCCGCGCGCAGTCTGGGTATTCCCAAATCGACCATCAGCAAACGGGTCGCGGAACTGGAAGCGGATCTGGATACGCGACTGATTCACCGCACTTCGCGCAGCTTTACGCTCACGGACCTGGGGCGGGATTTTTTCGAGCACGCGCGCGCCGCGCTGATCGAGTCCGAGACCGCCGAGGCAGTGGTGCGCAGCCGCGCGTCCGAGCCCAGTGGCACCGTGCGCATCAGCACATCAGTGCCGGTGGCGCAGGTGTATCTGGCCGCGTATCTGCCCCAGATTGCGCAGAGGTTTCCCAGATTGCACCTGCTGGTGGATGTGTCGGACCGCTATGTGGATCTGGTACAGGAGGGGTTTGATTTTGCCATTCGCAGCCACTTTGCACCGCTTCCTGACTCCGGGTTGGTGCAGCGCAAGATCATGGAGGAGCCGATCATCCTGGTGGCGGCGCCGGCGTACCTCGACCGGCACGGGTGCCTGGACTGTCCGCGGGACCTGCAAAAGCACCACGGATTGATCACCGGCCCCCGCAACGGCACTTGGGCGTTGCGTGACACCGCGGGAGGGGAAGAGAGGGTGGCGCCGCTGCCGCGAATGACGGCCAACGAATCGGCGGTGCTGGCGGCCTCTGCGGCGGCGGGACTGGGTGTCACCTGCCTGCCGGAGATGTTGTGCCGCGCCGAACTGGAATCCGGGCGGTTGGTTCGGGTACTGCCGGGTTGGAACTGTGGCAGTGTAACCACAACGATAGTGATGCCCCACAGGCGCGGACTACTGCCCGGGGTACGCGCCGCGGTGGAGTTCCTGGCGGAAAACATGCGGCGGCGACAGTAACCGGCGAGACGCCCGCCCTGGAACTGCAGCCCTCGGCAATATTCCGCCAGCTTTGGGCAGTGACGGCGGTCGGCGCTTCGCGCTAACCTGCGGATCTCACCGCCAACAAAAAATTGCACAGCGGAGTCAACGCATGTCGGACAGCACCTATACACCGCCCAGAGTCTGGAAGTGGGATTCGGAGAGTGGTGGCCAATTCGCCAATATAAACCGCCCCATCGCCGGCGCCACCCACGAGAAAGCGCTGCCGGTCGGCAGGCACCCGCTGCAGCTCTATTCCCTGGGGACGCCCAACGGCGTCAAGGTGACCATCATGCTCGAGGAGCTGTTGGCGCTGGGACAGGAGGGGGCCGAGTATAACGCGCACCTGATCGATATCAGCGAGGGCGACCAGTTTGGTAGCGGTTTTGTCAATATCAACCCCAACTCCAAGATACCGGCCCTGGTCGACTGCAGCATGCATCCGCCGATCCGGGTTTTCGAGTCGGGTTCCATCCTGCTCTACCTGGCGGAAAAGTTCGGTGCCTTCCTGCCGCACACACCGGCCGGGCGCACCGAGACCCTGAACTGGCTCTTCTGGCAGATGGGCAGTGCCCCTTACCTCGGTGGTGGCTTCGGTCACTTCTACGCCTATGCGCCGGAGAAATACGAATACCCGATCAACCGCTTCGCGATGGAAGTGAAGCGCCAGCTGGATGTGCTGGACCGGCAGCTGGCCGATCACCCCTATATCGCCGGGCAGGAGTACACCATTGCCGATATGGCGATCTGGCCCTGGTACGGCGCCCTGGTCAAGAACAAGGTCTACGAGGCGGCGGAGTTTCTCGAGGGCCACACTTACAAACATGTGATGCGCTGGACCGAGGAAATCGCCCGGCGGCCGGCGGTGAAGCGCGGTCGCATGGTCAACCGCACCTGGGGAGATCCGGCAACACAACTGCATGAGCGCCACGATGCCAGCGATTTCGAAACCCGCACACAGGACAAGCTGGGCGAGTCGGATTCTTGAGGTTATCGCGATGAGAGTTGTGCCAGGGCGGCACCGAGTGTTTCGCCAATGCGGGCATTCAGCTTCAAATCGATGATGTCGTCCGCGCGGGTGCGCCCCAGGTTCAGCGCCGCCATCGGCTTGTGCCATTCCCGCGCGTAGCGGCAGAAGCGATAGCCGGAATAGACCATCAGCGATGAGCCGATTACCAGTAGGCCGTCGCTGGTCCGCAGTGCATCCAGTGCCTGCTGCACCCGGGCACTGGGCACACTATCGCCGAAGAAGACCACGTCCGGCTTCAGTATGCCGCCGCAGTGGGGGCAGTCGGCGACCTGGAAAGCGCTGAAATCGACTTCCAGTTCGGCGTCACCGTCCGGCGCCACAGTGGTTTGCGGGGCCCCGCTGCGAAGGAATCCGGGATTCAACGCGAAACACCGTTCGTGCACCAGTTGGCGATCGCAGCGATAGCCGCAGTCCATACAGACCACCTCGTCGGCCCGGCCGTGCAGGTCGAGCACGCGCCGGCTGCCCGCGCGCTGGTGCAGCCGGTCCACATTCTGTGTAACCAGTAAATGCGCATGTTCCCGCTGCTCAAGCTCGGCCAGGTGCCGGTGGGCCGGATTGGGCCTGGAATTGCGCAACACCGGCCAACCGATCAGGCTGCGCCCCCAATAGCGCTGGCGGCTGCTCAGGCTGCCCAAAAACTCCCGATGTTGTACCGGCTGCTTGCGTTTCCAGGCGCCGTCGGTGTCGCGGTAGTCCGGGATTCCCGAGTCGGTGCTGACGCCGGCGCCGGTCAGGATCATCAGGCGCGGGTGACGCTGGATAAAGGTGGCCAGCCGCTCGGCGGCGGCCTCCGTGGAGAGAGGGGCCTGCGTGGGCCCGGGCGAAATTGTGTGGTCGAGCGTCATGGCGGTGGAAACAGTTGGTGGGAATCCTAGTGTCAACTGGCCCTAGGATAACGCCAGTGGATTACAGTTTCCGCCACCGAAGGAAGAGGCGGAAGGCGCGGGACGGCACCCTGGTGCGAAACAGCCGCTGCGTCAGGAATCCCCCCACCAGCGCCAGGCCAATCATGACCGGGAGAGGAATTTTCTGCACCTGCTGTTGCAGTTCGCATTTTTGCCGTTTCAGCAACACCAGGGCCGAAGAGCGCTGTCGATCCATCTCGCGGCTGCGGCGCTGGATATCTTCACTTAAAGCTTTCAAAGACATCGCTCAGTGCCTCTTTTGCCTGCCGTTTGGATTCGCCAAACCCAATCATGGAACTCAATTTTCTCTGGTAGAGCAGGATTCCGATCAGGATCAACAGCTGCGTCAATACAAAGACGGAAAAACCGATATAGAGCGACTGGGAGTAGTAGTAGCCGATCAAGCCGGCGCCGCCACAGAGACTCAGCACCAGTGCCAGGACCAGTGGCAAAAGCAGCAATTGCAGGGCGATGATCCGTTTGCTGGCCGCCAGGGTGCGACTGAATTCCAGCCGAACCAGCGACTGCAGGTTGGCCAGCCACGCGGTCAGCAGTGTCACAGTGGCATCGGCCCGCGCCAGTGCCTGGCTGTCATCTTCATTTTCAGGTGACTCAGATGCATCGAACCGGCTGCGGTGCTGTGCAGCCGGTTCGGGTGTCTCGTCATGAGACTGAGGTTTCGTTGTGCGCGCCATTGGTCAGGCTCCCCACAGAAGTGACGCTGTGAGTCGCGCTATTTCAACAGCTTTGCAATGACCCATCCCGCGGCAAAGGCGCAAGTTACACTCAGAACCGGGTGCGCCTTGATGGAGGCTTCCGCCCTTTGTTCCAAATCAGTTGCGCGTTTCTTGCTCGTATTGAGAGAAGAAGTCGCACGCGCCCTCAGGCTCTGTGCCGTCTCCTGTGCTGCCTCACCGGCGAGATGATAGGCCTGCTTCAGTTTATCCTGACTGTTGTGAAGTGCTTTTGCGGTTGCCATAAAACTCTCCTTCTCAGGGGATTTACCTGTCCCCCTATCCTATAGTCGCGGTCGCCAAACACCACGGGCGGAGGGTTCGAAAAGACGGTGCAGAACTGGTGGGTTTTGTTGCGAAATGGTGGAGGGGAGGGCTCGGGGGCTCGTATTTCAGTGGAGCGGTAGTCACTTGTCGCTACTGAGGCGGCCGGGGCAATAGGAAACCGATCGCCAAGTGGAGGCCCTGCACATTACATTTCGCCTGCAGGTATCGGCGAAAAGGGAGGGCTGTGGTGAAATCTCGAATCCTTTGTGCGGCGCTGGCGGGGCTGTGTATCTGCACCGCTGTGGCGCAGGACCGCTATGTATGCAGGCTCGGGAGCAGCGAAAGGGTGATCGAGGTGCTCTACGCCAGCCCACCGGGCAGGGTGCCCTGCGAGGTGAGCTACACCAAGTCGGAAGGGGTGCAGATTCTGTGGCGCTCTGAGCACGAAATCGGCTACTGCGAGGCCAGGGCGAAAGCTTTCGCCGAGAAACAGGCGGCTTGGGGCTGGCATTGCACCGAACCAGCCATCATCGACAACGAGGCGACCGCGGAAGAATCCGTAGACTAGTGGTCCATGCGGCAAATTCTGTAACCGATCACTTCGTCACAGGCTCCAGGGCAACACCGAAGCCTGTGTGCTTTAGTTGCCGAATTTCTCGCACGACCCATTAGGGCCTGTAAAGCCAGCAGCGCGGCTGGCGATCCCAGTGTGCACAGGCCCTAAGTCGAAGTGCGCCAATCGCGGATATTTTGCACCACGCCGTCCAGCAGTCGCTGGCGACTCTCGCGGCTGATCCAGGCATTGTGCGGCGTGATGATCAGGTTGGGGATGCCCTTCGCCAGCAGCGGGTGATCCGCCGATGGCGGTTCCTCGCTCAGTACATCCAGGGCCGCGCCGCCGAGGTGGCCGCTCCGCAGTGCATCGGCGAGCGCCTGTTCATCCACCAGGCCGCCGCGGGCGGTATTGACCAGCAGCGCGCCGGGCTTCATCGCGGTGAGAAACGCCCTGTTTACCAGTCGTTCCGTGTGTTCGCTGAGCGGGCAGTGCAGGCTGATTACATCCGACTCGGCCAGCAGCCGCCGCAGCGGAACGCGCCCCTCCTGTCTGTGGCCGACGAAGGATTCCGCCACCAGGATATTCATATCCAGCGCGCGACCCAGCTGTGCGGCTCTCTGCCCCAGGTCGCCGTAGCCGATAATACCCAGATTCTTGCCGGCCAGCTCCATTACCGGGTGATCCAGCAGGCAGAATATCGGCGACTGGCTCCAGCGGCCGGACATGACGTCATTGTGGTAATCGTGCCAGCGATTGGCCAGCGCCAGTATCAGGGCGAGGGCGTGCTGCGGTACAGAGGCGCCGGCGTAGCCCTGCACATTGCGCACCGGGATTCTGCGCTCCTGCGCCGCACCCATATCGATATTGTTGGTGCCGGTGGCGCAGACGCAGATCAGTTTGAGATTCGGCGCCTTGTCGATAATCCCGCGGTCGAGGACCACCTTGTTGGTGATGACCACATCCGCACCCGCGATGTGCTCGGCGATTTCATCCGCGGTTGTGGTGTCATAAAAGTCCCAGTGGTCCAGGCTCTTTTCCAGGGCGGAGGTATCCAGTTCCTCCAGCTTCATGGTCAGTGCGTCCAGAAATACACCGCGCATTGATTCAGATCCTTCAGCAGTGAGCAGGTCCCTACAAAGAATGCTTCGTAGGATGGGCAAAGCGCAGCGTGCCCATCTGGGCGCCAGGTGATGGCACGTCGCTGCGCTCCTTTGCCATCCTACAAGGGAGCGCGGTTAAAACAAGATCAGGTGGCACGGGGGAAGATATTCCCGGCGGCCCGCCCCCGCCCGCTGTGCAGGCGCCTGACGCCGTGGCGCATGTTGACCCGGTAGTAGCCGCGGCTGCCCTTCTGCGGGCGCTGGTGCACGGCGAAGATCACCGCGCTGCCCTTGCGCAGCGGCACCACCTGGGCGCGGGACTGCATGCGCGGGCGCTGTTCGGTGAGCACGAATTCGCCGCCGCTGAAATCCATTTCGGGGTCGGAGAGCATGAGGACAGCCTGCAGCGGAAACACCTGCTCGCCGTATAAATCCTGGTGCAGGCAGTTGAAGTCGCCCTTGCCATACTGCAGCAGCAGCGGCGTGGGGCGGGTCTGGCCGGCGCGGTGGCAGAGTGCCAGGTAGTCGCTGTGTTCTTCGGGGTAGTGGCTGCCTGCGCCCAGGCACCGGTTCCAGCGGTTGGCGACGGTGACCAGGGGCCGGTAGAGGGCGCTGCGCAGTTCGGCGACCAGTACAGGCAGCGGGTAGACGAAGTACTTGTACTCGCCGCGGCCAAAGTTGTGGTTGGCCATTACTATGCGGCGGCGGAAGTGTTCGTCCTGTGGGTAGAGGGCCGCCAGGCTGTCGCATTCCGCGGTGGTGAGCAGCCGGTCGAGCAGTGCCCAGCCGTCGCTGTCCAGGTCGGTGGCTACCCGGGACCAGTCGATCCGGGCGATGCGCTGTTGCAGGGGCAGGTTTTTCATCGGGCGGTTTCCGGGCTGTTTGCTGCCGCGAACAGTAGGATAGCCCGGGAGTGGTTGCGGGCCGGTTGGGGAGGTGGTTTGAGGGGAGGCGGGTGTAGTGATATGCCGTCCCACCGGCGCAGGCCGGTGCGACGAGGGAAGACCTTACATCACCCGCATGCCAGGCTGGGCGCCTTCGTGGGGTTCGAGGATCCACAGGTCCCTGCCGCCGGGGCCGGCGGCCAGCACCATGCCCTCGCTGACGCCGAAGCGCATCTTGCGCGGCGCCAGGTTGGCGACCATGACGGTGTGCTTGCCCTCCAGGTCTTCCGGCTTGTAGGCGCTCTTGATGCCGGCGAACACCTGGCGCGTCTCACCGCCCAGGTCCAGGGTCAGCTTCAGCAGCTTGCCGGCGCCCTCGACATGTTCCGCCCTGGCGATCAGCGCGATACGCAGGTCCACCTTGGCGAAGTCATCGAATTGGATCTCTTCGGCGATCGGATCCTCGGCCAGGGGACCGCTGGCAGGCTTGGCCTCCGCCTGCAGCTGCGCCAGGGATTCCTTGGCCGCTTCCATCACCGCGTCCACCTGGGTCTTTTCCACCCGCTGCAGCAGCGGCTTGAACTTGTCGATCCTGTGGCCAGCCAGCGGCGTGGTGGCCGCGGTCCAGTCCAGTTCGCAGTTCAGGAATTCTGCCGCCTTGGCGGAGGTGCTGGGCAGTACCGGCGCCAGCCAGGTGATCAGGGCGCGGAACATGTTCACGCCCTGGGAGCAGATGGCCAGCACTTCCGCTTCCTTGCCTTCCTCTTTCGCCTGGGACCAGGGCGCCTTGTCGGCGATCCAGGCGTTGGCGGCATCGGCGAGGCCCATGATGTCGCGCATGGCGCGGGCGTATTCACGCTGCTCGTAATTGTCGGCGATACGCGGCGCGGCCTCGACGAACTGTTGCCAGAGTTTTTCGTCAGCCAGCTCTGCGGCCAGCTCGCCGCCGGACTTGCTGACGAACTTGGCGGTGCGCGAGGCGATATTCACTACCTTGCCCACCAGGTCCGAGTTTACCTTGGCAATAAAGTCATCCAGATTCAGGTCCAGGTCGTCGACGCCGGCGGTCAGCTTGGCGGCGAAGTAGTAGCGCAGGTACTCGGGATTCAGGTGGTCGAGGTAGTTGCGCGCATTGATAAAGGTGCCGCGGGACTTGGACATTTTCTTGCCGTTGACGGTCAGGAAGCCGTGTACGCACACCTTGGTCGGCGTGCGGAAGTCCGCGGAATCCAGCATCGCCGGCCAGAAGAGGGCGTGGAAGTTGACGATGTCCTTGCCGATAAAGTGATACACCTCGGCATCGCTGTCTTTTTTCCAGTAGTCCTTCCAGTCGAGACCTTTCTCGTCGCAGTAGTTTTTCAGGCTGGCCATATAGCCGATGGGGGCGTCCAGCCACACGTAGAAAAACTTGCCCGGCGCGTCGGGGATCTCGAAGCCGAAGTAGGGCGCATCGCGGGAGATATCCCACTCCTGCAGGCCCTCTTCCAGCCACTCCGCCAGCTTGTTGGCCACCTCGCCCTGCAGGGTGCCGGAGCGGGTCCAGTCGCGCAGGAATTCGGTGAAGGCGGGCAGGGTGAAGAAGAAGTGTTCGGATTCCTTCTCGATCGGCGCAACGCCGGAGATGGCGGACACCGGATCGATCAGCTCGGTGGGGCTGTAGGTGGCCCCGCAGGCCTCGCAGTTGTCACCGTATTGGTCCGGGGTGCTGCAGCGCGGGCAGGTGCCCTTGATATAGCGGTCGGCCAGGAACAGCTGCTTCTCCGGATCGAAGGCCTGGGTGATGGTGCGCGAGGCGATATGGCCGTTGTCACTGAGGCGCTGATAGATCATTGCCGACAGCTCGCGGTTCTCCTCCGAGTGGGTGGAGTGGTAGTTGTCCACGCCAATCAGGAAGTCGGCGAAGTCGCGCTCGTGTTCCGCCTGCATATTGGCGATGTGCTGTTCCGGCGTCAGGCCCAGCTGTTCGGCCTTCAGCATGATGGCGGTGCCATGGGCGTCGTCGGCGCACATGTACAGGCAGTCGTTGCCGCGCGCGCGCTGGAAGCGCGCCCAGATGTCGGTCTGGATATATTCGAGCACATGGCCCAGGTGCAGGGAGCCATTGGCATAGGGGAGTGCGCTGGTTACGAGGATCTTGCGCGTTTCGGACATCGGTTCTTCCATCGGCTGAGGGGTTGTGGCCAGGGTTGCGGAACGTGTGGCCGGACTTCGTCAAAAGACCGCGGAATATAGCAGATTTGCGCTGTAGCAGGGAGGGCGCCGGCGGCCGGCTGGCGTTGCCCGGGCTCATCCTCCACAATGCCGGCCATTGAGGATTCGCCGAGAGGAAAACACAGTGAGCGATCACCAGCACGACCACGATCACGACCATCACCTTGAAGAGGTGTCCGAAGAGGTGCAGGCCGAACTGGAGCGCCTGGCAGAGTGCATGGGCCAGCTGCACGACCCGGCCACAGGGCTGCCGCTGGACGAGCTGGATGCCGAAATTGAAGTCGGCTTCGACGATGGCACCGTGTTTGTCGGCCTGACGCTCGGCTACCCCTGCGCGAGCCTGGCGGACAGCTGGAGCGGACGGGTACACGAAGCCTGCCTGCCAACCCTCAAGGGCGGTCCACTGGGCGACGCACATCTGCAGTTCGAGCTGTTCAGCGATATCCCGGCGACGCCGGTGGCAGATGCACCCGAGCCGTTGCAGCGGGTAAAGAACATTGTCGCCGTGGCCTCTGGCAAGGGTGGCGTGGGCAAGTCCACCACCGCGGTCAACCTGGCCCTGGCGCTGGCCGCCGAGGGGGCCAGTGTCGGCCTGCTGGATGCGGATATCTACGGCCCCAGCCTGCCCACCATGCTCGGTACAGAGGGGGCGCGCCCGCAGGTGCGGGAGCAGAAGTTCTTCCTGCCGGTAGAGGTGCAGGGGCTGAGGACCATGTCTCTCGGTTACCTGATGACAGAAGAGACTCCTGCGGTGTGGCGTGGCCCCATGGCCAGCGGCGCGCTGAACCAGATACTGACCCAGACAATCTGGTGTGAAGAGGGGGGCGAGCTGGATTACCTGGTGGTGGATATGCCTCCGGGCACCGGCGATATCCAGCTGACCCTGGCGCAGAAAACCACCCTGGCCGGCGCGGTGATTGTCACCACGCCCCAGGGCCTGGCCTTGAAGGACGCGATCAAGGGTGTGGAGATGTTCCGCAAGGTGTCGGTGCCGGTACTGGGCATAGTGGAGAACATGCCCCTGCACACCTGCCCAAACTGCGGCCACAGCGAACCGGTCTTCGGCAGCGGCGGCGGCGAGCGCATCGCCGCCGATTACGACACGCGGCTGCTGGGCCAGTTGCCGCTGAATATGGCGATCCGCGAGGGCACCGACAGCGGCCTCCCCAGTGTGGCGGCGGCACCGGACGGGGAGATCGCCGGCTTCTACCGGGAGATAGCCCGACGCGCGGCGGCGCAGATCTGGCTCAATGCCGGTGAAGAGGAATTGCCGGAAATTGAAATCGACTGAGCCCGGCCCGCGAACAGGGTCACAGTCGGGTTAATTTTTTCATTTTTTTCTTTTTTTGGGGAAATGATTCCAAATATATTGTGGCGAGAGAATTTTGCGCCAGCTGGGATGCATTGCAGTAGGGCGCACTGGCAGTTTGCGCGGAAACCTGGATGTCCCCAAATTTCAAGATTCGCTATCTCACCGGCGGGCGCATAGTCCGCATTCATTTTATCGGCCGGGTCGGGCTTGCCGAGCGGCTGCAGGTCGCCGGGCAGGTGGTGGGCAGGTACCGCCATTTGAACCCGCTGCGCCTGCTGGTCGATACCCGCTATGCGGAGACCACCATGTCGACCGCCGAGCAGCGTCGCTTCGCCGAGTTTATCCGCCAGCACCCGGTGTTGCGGCGCGCGCGTATTGCAGTGCTTTTCCGCAGCGGCGACAGTCCGGTAGCGCTGACCGCCAGCCGTATTGCCCAGCGCGCCGGCAACACCCGGCAGTTTCTGGTGGAGTCTGAGGCGCTGGCCTGGTTGCGGAGTCGAAAGCAGGGGCGGTGAAGTGTGTCCAGAGTGGTGGTTGTCGCGCGATGCCAGAAAATGCGTCGCAGGGATTCCATTTAGTCGAAAATTATCGATTTTTGTAGCGTTTGAACTGTGCCCACTTATACTGGTGATGCGGTTCACATTTTTGGTGTGATCTGGCTGTGGAAAAACAATAAATCCAGCCGCACAGGACCCACACTACAACGATGAATTTTCACATCACCTACAGACCCGACACGGGCATAGTGCGGGTGCTGCACTACGGTCCGATGAGTCTGGTCGAGCGTATGGCAGCAGCGTCGATGCTGGCGGAAAGCTATCGCCACCGGTCGCCGCTGCGCATCCTGGTGGATCATCGCTTCGCGCAGTCGATTTCGCCGGAGGAGCAGCGCCAGTTCGGCCGCTTCCTGGCCGAACATCCGGTGCTGGGAGCGGCGCGCATAGCCGTATTGCATCCCTGTGACCGCTATCCTTCGCAGATGGTTGCCAGCGAAGCCAGGTCTCGCGGACACGACATGCGGCAGTTCTTCGTGGAGGCTGAGGCCGAGGCCTGGTTGCTGCAGGCAAAAAACGAAGCGATGCCGTCCCTGGCACTTTGACTGGCTTCAGGCGCTCCGGGATTCCCCCTGGCGGCGGCGCTCTTCCTGTTTCTGGCGGCGCCGCGTTGCGGTCACCTCCCGCGCCTCCTGGCCTATATGCTCCTCGCCGCGCTGCTTCGCCAACTGAATCTGTTTTTCCCGCTCGCGGAATCTGGCCCTGTCCGCCTCGGAGACCTGGTCAAAACAGTGTGGGCAGCTGACCCCCTGTTCGAACCGGGGCGACTGTTTTTCCTCCCGGGTCACCGGCATACGGCAGGCGTTGCACTGGTCGTAGTCGCCGCGCTGGAGATCGTGATTCACGGTCACCCGTTCGTCGAAGACGAAGCACTCGCCCTCCCACAGAGTCTCCTCTTTCGGCACCTCCTCCAGGTATTTGAGTATGCCGCCCTGCAGGTGGTAGACATCTTCGAAGCCCTGTTCCTTCAGGTAGGCGGTGGACTTCTCACAGCGGATGCCTCCGGTGCAGAACATGGCCACCTTCTTGTGCTTGGCCGGGTCCAGGTTGTCGCGCACATACTGCGGAAACTCGCGAAAGCTGTCGGTGTTCGGGTTTACCGCATTGCGGAAGCTACCGACTCGGCACTCGTAGTCGTTGCGGGTGTCGATCAGCAGCACTTCCGGGTCGCTGATCAGGTGGTTCCAGTCGGCGGGTTTCACGTAGGTGCCCACGGAGCGCCGCGGGTCTATGCCCTCCACGCCCATAGTGACTATTTCGCGCTTCAGCTTCACCTTGCTGCGCAGGAAGGGGACCGAGTCGGTGTAGGATTCCTTGTAGTCCAGTTCCGCCAGGCGCGGGTCGGACTTCAGGTAAGTGAGTAGTGTGTCTATTCCCTCGCGGGAACCGGCCACTGTGCCGTTGATGCCCTCGCGGGCCAGCAGCAGGGTGCCGCGCACGCGGTTTTCCAGCATGACATTGAGTAGCGGATCGCGCAGGGTTTCGAAATCGTCCAGTGCGATGAACTTGTAGAGCGCGCAGACGACAGCCTGGTTTTGCATGGTATTTTCCTCTTTGCGGGCCGGAGCGTAATTCCGGAGCAGTGGGGGCAAAAATCGCCGCGCATTTTATCGCAGACGGCGGCGAATGTCGTACATTTATCAGGCAGTAATGCCGGGATGCGGAAACAATTGATTGACCGGCGGGCCACTAGTGTGGTGTAAGGTGCTAAATGCGGTTATCAGAGCCCCCCAAAATGTTCACAGCAAGGCGCCACTCGCAGGGAATGGCTAGCCCTTTTCAAGAGTGGCAACGCCGCTGTGGGCATTTTGGGGGGCTCCCTTCGGGCGGGCCGCTAAGCAGCCATCTGCTGCGTTGCATTTGCTTGACATAGAGCTACTATGCCGGCGCAAAAGCGCCTTGCATCTGGCCGCTTAGCGGCCCGCTGATAACCGCATTTAGCACCTTACACCACACTATTGTCACAGTTCGGCCACACTACAGAGAGGCGAATCCCATGGATGAACAGTTTGCACCCAAAGAGTCGGAGTTGAGCCAGGCCTATCGCGATGGCGAGGTTTCCGTTCATATCGATATCTATGAGGACGGCGAGGGTGGTTGGCTACTGGAGATAGTCGACGAGAACAACAACTCCACGGTCTGGGAGGATTCGTTCGATACCGAGCAGGAGGCGTTGGAAGAGGCCCTGGATGCCCTGCGTGAGGAGGGCATAGGAACCTTCGTTGGACCGGTACAGGAGACTGACGAGAGCTGGTAGACCGACCGCTTAGTTTCCTCCACAAGAACCGCATTTCAACGGCGCCGGTGCAATGACCGGCGTCGCCTTTCTGTTCCCTATCTTTTCCCTGCCTGATTAGCTGCCAACGGCGCCACAGCTGCTATGGTTATCTTTAGAAGGGAATCGCGACAGTGTGACAGCACACAACCCAATCACAGCACCGTCGCGAGACGACCACGGAATGATTGTCTCCGGCGGTGCGACCTGATGTTCGCGGGCAGATTCCCTCTCCATGAAAGCGCTTTGTATTCCCCTTCTGCTGTTGAGCTGTGTGGCTGGTGCCGAAACGCTGCAGCTCTCCGACCAGCGAATTCTCAGAACCGACCTGAAGGAAGCCCGTTTGATCTCGGAAATTCACGGTTACGCGATTGTAGCCGGGCGCAGCTGTGTGGATTGCGATGAGAATACAGCTATCTACATCCACAAGATTGCGCGGCCGGGTAACGGCGTCAATGGCGAGGCAGGGGACCCGGGCAGCGCTGACCGCTATACCTATCCCGGCCGGTATCTCGATTACGAGAGCAAGGAACTGGTGGAGAAAACGCGCATGTTCTACGGCCGCTGCTACGAGGACCAGCCGGCCCTGTTGTGGCTGAGCGAGTATCGCGACCGGGGCGGCTGGATCAAGTCCGAATACCTGGTCCTGCTGGGAGAGGATGGCCTGGAACATCGTTACAACGAAGATCGGCAGCCGAGTATTTTTTATATTGAAAACAGTCTCTGTGTGGAATTGCCGGGTATTACTGCGGAGACCGAACCCTGAGATTCACAGCGAATACAAAAAAGCCCCGCTGGAGGGCGGGGCTGAAAGGGTCGCGGTCGTAGCCGCGATTTTTGCGTGTATCTGACTGGTGGCGCTGTTATTTCTTCTTCGGGCGCACCCAGGAAATCTTCAGCTTCTTCTTGCCCCACTGACGGGCTTTCTTGATGTCTTTTTCCATCCACACATCGATGCGGTTCTTGAAGCGCTTGTTCATGCGGTCGCGCACGGTATAGGTGCCGGGCAGGCCCTCAATCTTTACCTTGGCGCCATTGGTCAGGCCGTGTTTTTCCAGGTCGCGGGACACAGCGATCACCTTCTGGCCCGGGCGCAGGCGGTTGTTCCAGGCCGCTACCCAGGGATCGTCGTCGGTCTGTCCCGGCACCGAGTTGTAGGCGGTGGCGTCAACCGTCATCGACTTTTGCACTTTGGCAGATGCGTTCAGGCTCACCGCTGCCGCGAAAAAAGCGATCATAAAAAATACGGAGTTGCGCAGAGTCTGTTTCATCATGTCCCGATACCTCCAGGATTCAATGGGTCACAAGCCAAAGGGTTGCTTGTGAAATTTCCCAAAAGTGCTTGCAGTAAGTGCCTTCGGGAATAACTGATTAATATTTAATCAGTGGTCGCTATATTACAGGCCGGTGAACCCTGATCAACTTTTTCTGCTCAATCGATAGGAAGCCGTACGCATTGGCTGGTTTTCTTCTGTGCCTAGCCACCTGTGCCAAAGATCTGCTTGCAAATGGAATGAAGTGCCTGCAATTGGAATTTTTGCAAACGGGTGCACGGGGGCCGCCGGGAACACTGAGTAATTGATTTCTTTGCTCAGGTACTGGGTGACAGCGATGTCATTCTAATGGTGATGCAATTCCTATCCGGGAAACTGCTCCTAACCCGGGACAGGAAAGTAAAAAGTTTCTCTTCAATTATTTGTGACCGATGGTCCGAAAAGTGGGTTTCGGCGTGAAATGGCGCTTATGGGGGAGATATCGCATCCCGGGAGAGTGGATATCCTGTGTCAGTAGGACGGATATCCGGGTCAGAGGGATGTGGTGCTGGCCCGGGCGGGGGGATTGACCTGGCGGCGCAGCCCCAGCAGATAGTCGCGGTCCTCTTCGAGGTCGGCAAAGCCGTGGCGGGCATCCAGCTCGACGGCCTTCTCCACCCAGTCGATGGCTTCCTCCAGATTGCCCTGCCATTCGCACACCTGACCGAGGTTGAAATAGGTGATGGCCAGGTTGTGCCACTCGCGCTGTCGGGCCAGGTCGCGGGCTGCGCCGCTGTAGAGCAGGTAGGCGGTGCGCAGCAAGTGGGCCTTCTGGACCGGGTCCTCTTCGCTGGCGGACTGCTGGTGGTAGGTGTGCGCCAGCGCCGAGCGCACCCGCGCGGCCGAATGTTCGAGGGAGGCGCCGCCGTCCAGGTAGTCCAGCACCGATTCGAACTGGGCCCGCGCCAGCGGGTAGAGCTCCGGCCGCGCCCGCGCGCCGAGGGCGTTCAACACCATGCCATAGCGATAGCGCAGGGCCTGCTGCTGCCCGGGTTTGGGCGCCAGGGCGGAAATGGCTTTCTCGTAGAGGGGCAGTGCGGCGTCGAAATCGCCTGCGAGGGCGCGCTCCTCGGCCTCGGTGACCAGCTGTTGCGGCGCCGGCTCGGCGAAAGCGGGGCCCGGCGCAATCAGCGTGGTAAGAAGCAGCAGTCTGGTCAGGCTTTGGTACATCGGCCCTTCCTGTGGTTAAGGTAGGGTGCGCCGTGCGCACCGTTGGTCGCAATGGTGCGCACGGCGCACCCTACGAAGTCCCGGTAACTCCCAGTATCACCCCTCAACCCGCAGTTGCGCCAGCACTCCCTGCAATGGATGGCGCAGAGTCACACCTGCAAAGCGTTTTGTCTGACAGCGGCAGGAGTAGCCGCTGGCCAGCAGATTGCCGTCTCCGTCGGCTTTATCCCGGCCACTGTTTCGAGAGAGGTGCGGTGCCCAGGATTGCTGGAAGATGGTGCGGGACGTCTCTTTGTGCGCGGTTTCGTGGCCGTAGGTACCGGCCATGCCGCAGCAGCCGAGGCTCTCGGTGTGCAGCTCCAGGCCCAGGGCCTCGAAGATGCTCTGCCAGTCGCGCAGGGACGCGGTGGCGTTGGTCTGCTCGCTGCAGTGGGGCAACAGCTGGAAGCGGGCGGGGTTCAGGCGCGGGCGCTGCTGTTGCAGCTGCTCCAGTTGCCCGGCCAGCCACTCCTGCAGCAGCTGTACCCTGGGCGCGCCTTCGCCGAGCAGTTTCCGGTATTCGGCGCGGTAGGTCAGGGTCATGGAAGGGTCCACTCCCACCAGCGGCACGCCGCTGGCGGCCAGCTCGTTCAGCATGTCGCTGTTGCCCTGGGCCACGCGCCGGAACTGGCGCAGGAAGCCGTGCACATGCAGCGGCTTGCCGTTGGCCCTGAAGGGCGCCACCAGCGGGACAAAGTCCAGCTGCTTCAGCAGGCGCAGGGTGTCGCCGACCACGCCGGCGTCGAAATAGCTGGTGAAGGCGTCCTGCACTATGATCACCGCGCGGTTGCGCTGTTCCGGTCCCAGGGCCGCCAGGCAGGCGGGGCTGGCGTAGGGCACGCCCAGCTCTTCCATGGTCGCGCGCAGCGTTTTCCGGGCCAGCAGCGGGCTGTCCGCCAGCCCCAGGCCGCGTTCCAGCAACCAGCGCACCGGCTTCAGGCCCAGGGGCAAGTTGTACAGCTGCGGCAGCCTGGCCAGATGCGGCATGACGAACTCGAGGCTGCCGACGAAATAGTCCTTCAGTGGACGCAGGTAGCGGCTGTAGTAGAGCTCGAGAAACTTGCTGCGGAATTCCGGCACATCGACCTTGACCGGGCACTGGCCCACGCAGGACTTGCAGCCGAGGCAGCCCTGCATGGCTTCATTCACTTCATGGTTGAAATCATATTCACCGCGGGCCTTGGCCAGTGAGTTGACGATGCGCCGTGGCAGGCCGACAAAGAAGGACTGCTCGCGCACCTTGCGTGCTGTCTCCACCGCGTCCACATTGCGCTGGCTCAACAGCCGCAGCCACTCGCGCATCAGCGAGGCGCGCCCCTTGGGGGAGTGGATGCGCTCGCGGGTGGCCTTGTAGGACGGGCACATGGCGTCGTCCGGATTCCAGTTGAAGCAGGCGCCGTTGCCATTGCAGTGGACCCCCTCCTCATAGCCGTCCCAGACCTGCACCGGAATCTGCCGGTCCAGGTCGCCGCGGGTGCCGACCTCGTCGATCTTCAGCAGGGTGGAGGCGCGGCTGGGCGTGGCGATCTTGCCCGGGTTCAGCTGGTTGCGCGGGTCGAAGGCGGCCTTGATCTTCTGCAGCTCCGGGTAGAGTTCGCCGAAGAATTCCGGTGCGTATTCCGAGCGCACGCCCTTGCCGTGCTCGCCCCACAGCAGGCCTTTGTATTTCTGCGTCAGCGCCACCACCTTGTCGGTAATGGGGCGTATTTGCGCCGCCTGTTCGGGATCCTTCATATCGATGGCCGGGCGCACGTGCAGTACGCCGGCGTCCACATGGCCGAACATGCCGTAGCTGAGGCCGGCGTCATCGAGCACCGCGCGGAACTCGGCGATAAAGTCCGCCAGGTTTTCCGGCGGCACCGCCGTGTCCTCGACAAACGGGATGGGGCGCTTCTCCCCCTGCACATTGCCGAGCAGGCCCACGGCGCGCTTGCGCATACCCCAGATACGGTTCACCTCGGCGTGGCCGCGGGCGATGGTGTAGCCGAAGCTCTTACCGGCTTGGCCTGTCAGGGCGTCGATATGCGCGGTAAATTTCTGCAGTGCCTCATCCAGCTCCGCGTCCGAATCGGCGGTGAATTCCGCCAGGTTGATGCCCTTGACCGGGCGATCGTCATCGGGGAAAAACTCGCTGACGCTGTGCCAGACGATATCTTCCATCGCCAGCTGCAATACCCGGCTGTCCACCGTCTCGATAGACATGGGGCCGCCGCGCATCAGGTCCGCGGCGTCGCGCAGGGCATCCTGGAAGTGGTCGTATTTCAGGTTGACCAGCGCCGCGCACTTCGGGATCGGCAGCAGGTTCAGTTTGGCCTCGGCGATAAAGCCGAGGGTGCCCTCGGAGCCGCAGAGCACGCTGTTCAGGTTGAATTGCTCGCCCCGGCGCAGGTGGGCCAGGTCGTAGCCGGTCAGGCAGCGGTTCAGCTTGGGGAATCTCTGCTCGATCAGCGTCGCTTTGTCGCGCGCTATCTCGTCGCAGACCCGGTGTACCCTGCCGGCGCGGTCGTCGCGCCCGCTGATTTCCTGCAGCTGTTCATTATCGACTGGTGCGGATTGCCACAGCTCGCCGCCCAGCAGCACTGTCGACAGTTGCAGCACATGGTCGCGGGTCTTGCCGTAGACACAGGAACCCTGGCCGGAGGCGTCGGTGTTGATCATGCCGCCGATGGTGGCGCGGTTGCTGGTGGACAGCTCCGGCGCGAAGAAGAGGCCATGAGGTTTCAGGGCCGCGTTCAGCTGGTCCTTGACCACCCCCGCCTGCACCCGCACCCAGCGCTCCCCGGCATTGATTTCGAGGATGCGGT
This sequence comes from Microbulbifer taiwanensis, assembly GCF_014904815.1. GTDB lineage: Bacteria > Pseudomonadota > Gammaproteobacteria > Pseudomonadales > Cellvibrionaceae > Microbulbifer > Microbulbifer taiwanensis. The sequence continues at coordinate 86,801 of NZ_JACZFR010000021.1, read as the reverse complement.
TCATATGGCGGGAGATATCCACCACCAGGCCGTCGGTCAGGGACTGGCCGTTGGTACCGGTACCGCCGCCGCGGGGGGAGAGCGCTACCCGATGGAAGTCCTCGCGCTCCGCCAGTTCGGCCAGAAGCTGCAGGTCGCGGGTGTCTCGCGGGTAGACCACCGCCTGGGGCAGTACCTGGTAGATGGAGTTGTCCGTGGCCAGCACGGTGCGGCTGGCGTAGCTGGGGCTCAAATCGCCGCGAAATCCGGCGTCCGCCAGAGCCTGTAGAAACTGCAGGTAGAGCGCCTGTACCTCGTCGACTTCGCGCAGTGCTGGAATCATGGGGCTAAATCCATCGCTCTCGGGAGGGTCTGGCATTGTAGCCGTGGCACCTGTTTGCGCAAGCCGCAAGTGCAGTGGGCCGGACCATCTCGCTGTCAAACCTTGTCCCGTATATGGCGGCAGGCTATAAACATTGTGCACCAGGCCCGACTTTTAACACAGAAATGCATATCCAACTGCTGACAGAGAAAATCCCTGTTGGAATCAGCCAGTGCGCCCTGGGTGACCCGGTGCGCTATGACGGTGGACATAAACTGAGCAAAGTCTGCACCCAACTGCTCAGTCAATGTCTGGAGTTACAGCCCTTCTGCCCCGAAGTCGCCATAGGACTCGGCGTGCCGCGACCGCCAATTCGCCTGGTCGCCAGCGACCGGCTGCGCGCCGTGGGGCGCGACGATCCGGGTATTGATGTGACCGAGGCCCTCGAGGGCTACGCGGACAGGCTGGTGCCGAAAGCGGCGCAGTTGCGCGGTTTTATCCTGATGCAGAAGTCGCCCAGCTGCGGGGTGCGCACAGTGCCCCACTACAAGGCGGACGGCTCGATGCCTCTGGCTCACGGAGCCGGCCTGTTTGCCGCCCGCCTGCGCGAGCATTTTCCACACCTTCCCATCGAAGAGGTGGGGCGGCTGAATGCCAGTGATATTCGCGAAAATTTCCTCACCCGTGTCTTCGCCTACGACGCCTGGTATCGCTATGTGGATCCCGATCCTCGCCCGGCGCGGGTCATCGAGTTTTACACCGCCTACAAGTACCTGCTGCTTGCCCACAGCCAGCCCCTGACCCGCGATTTGGGACGGCTGCTCGCGGACGCCGGCCAGTGCGAGCCGCAACAGTTCGCCTGTGAGGTGCGGGGCAGAATCATGGAGATTCTCGCCCATACCGCGAGCCGGGAGGACAGGACCAACGCCCTGATGCATAGCCAGGGGCACCTGAATGAGTTCCTGAATAAAGAGGAGAGGGCGGAGCTGACTCAGTTGATTGCAGATTTCCAGCGCGGATTGAAGCCATTGTCCGCCGTGCTGACCATGTTGCGTCACTATCTGCCCCGCAGCCCGAACCCGTTTATCCACAGCCAGGTGCTGCTCGCTGCCGAACCGGCAGAGCTGGGCCTGTGTGATTTTCGTTGAGGAAGCGTGGATAAGCCGAAGTCGACGAGCCGGATCTTGCTGCAACGGCGGGAGCCTTTACAGTGAGTCGCACCCACCCTTTCCGTCGCGGCCTGGTCTGGTTGCGCAACGACCTGCGCCTGCGCGACAACACGGCACTCTACCGCGCGGCGAAAAGCTGCGGTGCACTGGCGGCAATCTATATCACCTGCCCCCAGACCTGGCAAAGTCACGACGACGGTGAGCCGGTAGTCGCCTTTCGCCTCGCCTGTCTGCGCGAACTGCAGCAGAGCCTGGCAGCGCACAATATTCCGCTCTATTTCCTCGAACTGCAGACATTTGCGCAGGTGCCGCGGGCGCTGGTGCAGATAGCCGGGAAGCTGGAAATCGATGCGCTCTTTGCCAACGCCGAATATCCCCTCAATGAGCGGCATCGCGACGCCGCCGTACGCGCCGCGTTGAAAGGGTTGCGAGTGCCGGTGGAATACAGCACCGACCGCACCCTGTTGCCGCCGGGGGCACTCAAGACTGCCGGCGGGGAAGCCTACAAGGTGTTCACCCCGTTCAAGCGCGCGTTTATCGCCCGCTGCGGTGGCGACGACTTTGCGCCACTGCCGCTACCGCGGAAAATGAACGACGAGGCAGATTGGCCAAAGTGGATTCAGGTGCAGGGCGGGAACAATCTGGTGCGGACAATTCCCGAACGCCTGCAGGGATACGGATTATTGCCGGACGGGGCTGGCAGGCTGTACGGCTGGACGCCGGGAGAAAAAGCCGGGGCGCGTCGCCTGCGCGCCTTCCGCGGAGAAATCGAAAACTATGCGGACCAGCGCGATTTTCCAGGGCTGGACGCCACTTCACACCTTTCCCCTTACCTGAATTGCGGTGCCGTCTCTGTTCGCCAGTGTGTGCAGATGGCGCTGGCGCGAAGCAGTGGACACTGGGTGGGCGGCAACGACGGGGTCAGTTGCTGGTTGGGTGAGCTGCTGTGGCGCGAATTTTACACGCACCTGATCGCTGCCTTCCCGCGGCTCAGCATGCACAAACCGTTCAAGCCGGAGACCGACCGGGTGCCCTGGTCCAGCGACCGCGACAGGTTCCGGCAGTGGTACGCGGGCCAGACCGGAGTACCGATAGTGGATGCGGCGATGCGCCAGCTGAATACCTGTGGCTGGATGCACAATCGCCTGCGCATGGTGGTGGCCTCCTTCCTGACCAAGAACCTGTTGATCGACTGGCGTTGGGGCGAGCGCTACTTTATGCGACACCTGCTGGATGCGGACCTCGCCGCCAACAACGGCGGTTGGCAGTGGGCGGCCTCCACCGGCACCGATGCTGTGCCCTATTTCCGTGTGTTCAATCCCTACAGCCAGTCGAAAAGGTTCGACAGGGATGGCGAATTCATCCGCCAATTTGTGCCGGAGCTACGTCATCTCGACAGGGATGCCATTCACTGCCCGCCGCAACTGGCGGGCTATCCTTTGCCAATCTGTGATGTGGCGCAAAGCCGCAAGCACGCGATCGCCGTTTTCTCCGGTTTGAAGTAGGTCACACTTCTCGCGGTACTGGGCTGGTCTATATTTTGGGGGAATTCAGGGACAGGTTTTTCCCGGCAGAATAAAGCGAGCGGGATTCATGAAACTGGTACTCAATTTCTCGATGTACTTCTGCGGCTGGTGGATCGCCATTCTCGGCGGCAACGCCATGGCACTGGTCGCGCTCTTTGTAATCCTTGTGTCCCACTTTGCCCTTTGGCGCGACCAGCGGGATATATTCGTGGTGCTGTTCTTTATTTTCGCCGGCTTCGCCATGGAGTGGGTCTATATGGCGTCCGGTGTACTGGATTACGGCTCCAACCTGCCGCCGGCCTGGGTTATCTGCATGTGGGCCATGCTCGCCACCACCTTGCGCTACAGCCTCTCTGTATTGGTCGGGCGGCCACTGTTGGCATTTGCCGCCGGCCTGGTACTGGCGCCGATTGTCTACACCAACAGCGTGTATTTCGGTCCGGCGGACTGGGGCAGGACACCCTGGGAGTCGATGCTGATTCTGTCTGTGAGTTGGGCGCCCCTGGCCGCAGTGATCAGCGGTGTGGTGATTCCCTTTATCGATCAGCTGGATGGCGGCAGCGAGTCGCTGGAAGTCTGTCCGATAGGCTTCGACCACCAGCCTCACCGCATCGAGTGATAGCGCTCCCTTGAGCTTTCCTATCAAAAGGCGTGTCTATACTTGCCCCATCCCGACCTGGCCAATACCGCAATGGAGTGCGCAATGGGGTTTACCGTCAAATCTGTCTGTGCCGCAGTGGCATTCGCCACCGCTTCCGCCGCCTTCGCCGATGGCAGCAGCTCACTGCTGTATCGCAATATCGTCGTCTTCGGTGACAGCCTGTCGGACAGTGGCAACGCCGGCGTTTTTACCAGCAGCGATCCTGACGGCGTTCTGCCGAAGCAGCCGGCAATCAGTTTCACCGCACAGGATCTGGGGCTGACGCCGCTGGTGCCCTCCTGTACCGGCCTGGGCCCTGCTTCTGGCGGCGCCATTCCCTGCGCGCCGGCGGCGGGTACGCCGCAGCAGCAGTTCCAGCAGGTAGCGTCTTCGGTGCTTGCCAACGGCAGTAACTGGGCCGTTGGTGGCAATCACACCGCCGATGTATTGCTGGATTTGGTGGGCCCGCAGCGCTTTCGCCAGCTGTTCCCCAATACCACCGTCGCCGACCACAACGAGCTGACGACGATATTGCCGGACTCGACGCGCTGCGGCGCCGACGGCGTCTGCGATCCCGCCGCCGGCGAGAGTCCCTACCTGTCACCGGCGGAAGTCCAGGAGGCGGTCGCTGCCTTCGGCGATCCGGCGGCGCTGCAGGCACTGGTGGATGACCCGAACAACAATATCACCCTCACCGGTGTGCCCTTTGGCACAGGCCAGGGCTACCTGCCGCAGAATGGCGTTGCCAGGGATTCCCTCTATTACCTGAATGGCGGCGGCAATGACATTATCGGTGGCACCATCGCCGGCACCATTTCACCGGACAGCATGCAGCGCTCGGCGACATTTCTCGCCACTGCCGCGCGCGAACTGCGCAACGCCGGCGCCCGCTATGTGGTGGTCTCCAATGCGCCGCGAGTGGGCAATACGCCACTGATGAACGACCTGGGAGCGGCTGCGGTCAGCGCGGCCAATACCGGTACGGCGCTGTTCAACAACGACCTGCGCGTGCAGCTGAACTTTGTTGGCAATGTGCTGATACTGGATACCGAGGGCATGGCAGCCCTGGCGCTGGACAAGCCAGGCCTGTTCGGGTTTGCCGATATCGACCAGGCCGCCACCTGTTATGCGGCGGGCGCCTGTGCCAACCCTGACCCCGTCTACAGTGAAACCGGCAGTGCGCCCGATGCCGACCGGCTGTATTTCAATGACGGTGTACACCCGACCCTGGCCGCGCAGCAGGTACTGGGCGATTACTATTATTCCGTCCTGAATGCGCCGATTGGCTTCGGCATGCTGGCGGATCTCGGTTACCAGAATACGCGCCTGCACCAGACCAATGTCGACCACCACCTGGTGGCGCAGCGCTTTCGCGACCCGACTACCACGGTGTTCTTTGGCGGCGCCCTGGGTTACACCGATTTCGGCCAGGGACCGGCGCCCAACCGGGAGGACTACGGCTGGGATGGCTTATTTGGCTTCAGTTTCGCGGCGGCGGACCACTTCGAATGGGCCCTGGCCCTCTCCTACGCCGGCAGCGATTACGATCCCAGCGGCCTGTCGCTGAAAGCGCGCAACTGGAATTTCTCCGCCCTGGGGCGCTGGGACAACGAACGCTGGTTTGTCGACGGCGGGGCGACCTATAGCTGGATCGACTACCACGAGGTCGACAGACGCATCGAGTTGGGCAACCGTTTCGAGAAGTGGATCAAGGGTGATACCGATGGCAGCGCCGCCAGTATTTTTGCCCGCGGCGGCTATGACAGCGTGCCGGCGTTGCCGTGCCAGCTGGGCCCCTTCGTCTCCGCGGCCTGGACCCAAGTGGATGTGAACAGTTTCCGCGAGTCCACCGACCGCGACCTGACCTATATCGGCAGCAATGGCGAAGTCCTGGATCCCCTGGGGCTCCGCGTGCGCCATCAGGACCGCGAATACTACCGGCTGCGCGCCGGCTTCTTTTACAACGGGCCCGAGGGCGACGACTGGCGCTGGTTCGGTGAAGTCTGGATGGAGTACAACGGCGGCGACGATGTCGCCAAGGTGGGTGTCGGAATCAAATCCATCCCCGGCAACAGCGCCTACCTGGCGGCCTACGACAGCCAGAATGCCGGATTCTTCCAGAACGGTGTCGGTGCCATGGTGGGGCTCAATCTCACCGAGAAACTGCAGCTATCCGGCAATATCCTGGTGCGTCCTGAGGATAGCGTCGGCGGTCTGAACCTGAATTACCGCTTCTAACGTCTTTGATCATCTTCGGGGTGAATACAAATTTCACCCCTCGGGTCACATTCCGATCCGTCACATCAATGTCACCGAATTTTCTGCGGCAAAGGCGACTAAATGGGCGCGGGAATGCGAAATCCATGCCCCTATAGCCGCATCAATTATCCGCGCGGTTGTTAACTTAGATGTATGAATAACTACCGGATAGCGAGCGACGATGTTCAGTCCCCGATTCAGCCTGCAGAGTGAAGCCCTCAACAGCGCCGATGCCGATGTATGGGCGGTCAGTGACCGCGCCCACCAGCTGGCGGACAAGGGCGAGGATGTCATTTTCCTGTGTGTGGGCGACCCCAATTTCGATACGCCGGAACCGATTCTCGACTTTGCCCGTGCGCGTCTCGGTGTTGGCCGGACCCACTACTCCCCGGCCGCGGGAGAGCCGATGCTGCGCCGCGCCATCGCCGATATCGAGAGCAAGGTATCCCCGCATCCCTGCAGTCCCGATGATGTGGTGGTCTTCCCCGGCGGTACCAACGCCATCTACGCGGTGCTCGCCTGCCTGCTGAACCCGGGCGAGGAAATCGTGATTCCGGAGCCGATGTATATCGGCTATGTGCCTATTTGTGACTCCCTGCGCCTCGATGTGAAAAAGGTCGCCTGCCCGCCAGAGAATAATTTCGCCTTCGACGTGGAGGCCATCAAGGCCGCGATCGGCGACGACACCCGCGCGGTGATGATCAATACCCCGGTCAACCCCACCGGCGCCATGGCCACCCCGGAACAGTTGCGCGAGCTGGCTGCCTTCTGCCGCGAGCGCGGCGTCTGGCTGGTGTGTGACGAAATGTACTCGATGATCACTTTCGCCCGCCGCCACACCTCCCTGCGCACCGCCGCCGAGCACCTGGACAATATTGTCGTGATCGACGGCCTGTCCAAGTCCCACGCCATGAGCGGCTGGCGCCTCGGCTGGGCCGTGGCTCGCGGACCGCTGGTGGAGCGCCTGATCGAGTTCGCCGGTGCCACTATCTTCGGCTGCCCGCAATTTATCCAGGAGGCCGCGGCCTTCGCCCTGGAGTTCGACACCTACTTCGTCAAGCAGATGCGCGAGGCCTACGAGAAGCGCCGCGACCTGATAGTGCCGCGCATCAACAGTATCCCCGGCCTCAGCTGCTACTCCCCGGAAGCGGGCATGTTCGTGATGGTGGATGTCTCCCAGGTGGCCGAGTCCGGTGAGGCCTTTGCCGGGGCGCTGTTGGATGCGGAGCGCGTATCGGTACTGCCCGGTGCGCCCTTCGGCGCCAGTGCCGTCAACCATGTGCGCCTGACCCTGGCCGCCGACGAGGCCGAACTGTCCCGCGCCCTGGACCGCATTGAACGCTTCGTCACCGCCGGCAGCCGCCAGGCCAGCTGACCTCCGCTAAAATATCCTCGCTCGTCATTCCGGCGCAGGCCGGAATCCAGTGCCTCTTACAGGGTTCCGGGTTCCGGCCTGCGCCGGAACGACGAAAATGATGATTGGCGGGGAGCATTGCCCGCAGGGCCGGCTCCCACAGTTTCGGCCGCAGCCGAATGCCGCTATCCTTGCCCCTTTTCCAAGATCAAAAGAACAGCCAAGTGAAAATCGACCGGCACAATCTGCGTATTCTGCAGGCGCTGCAGACCAATGCGCGCATCAGCAACCTGAAACTGAGTGAAGAGATAGGACTGTCCGAGAGCGCCTGCCTGGCGCGGGTCAAGCGCCTGACCAGCGAGCGCTATATTCGCGAGTTTCAGGCCGAGGTGAACCTGGAAAAGGTGCGCCACGCCGAGTTCTACGTCAACGTGGCCCTGAAGCGTCAGGACGCCCGCACCAGCGAGAACTTCCGCCGCGCCATCAACGATATTCCGCAGATCGTCTCCTGCGTGAAAATGTCTGGTGAATTCGACTATATGCTGCGCTTTGTCTGCCCGGACGCAGCGGACTTCAATCGCGTCTCCGAACAACTGTTGGCCAACGAGGACGCGGCCATCTCGCGCATGACCTCCCACCTGGTGATCGAAAAGACCAAGCCGTTTACCGGCTATCCATTGGAACTGTTGTTCCAGGATTGAGCGCCGCGCGCGCCGGCCCCGCGAAGCGGGGCTTTCGGGCGCACGAACCAGCCAATGTCGCCCGCGGCTTTCAGGGTGATGGCTATCCCCCCGTTCTCGTGATCGCCGCGGAGCCACGCCTTGCCCAGCGGCACCTCTGCCTGGTCCCGCATTTACTGTGTAACTCCCGCGGAGTCCCAGCCTTTTTCGATATCGCCCGGTTTCCACGACTTGTCTATCGCGGGTTCCGTGGGTGAGTAGAGCCGCAGTATCGTGAAGTAGCCCCTGTCCGCTGGCGTGGCGAGCCAGTTGGCTTCCTTGCCGGCGGGCGCTTCGGGGCCCAGGTAGAGGGTGGTGGAGCCGTCCGGGTTCTGTGCCGGCTTGTCGAGTGAGCCGCGCGATGGCAGCGGCTGGCCGTTGGCCAGGCCGGAGCCGTTTTCCGCCTCGTAGAGCGTCAGCGACCAGAAGTTGGCCGCGGGGACGTCCTTGGGCAGGTGCAGGCGATAGTTGGACGCGCCGGAAAGCGGCTCGCCGTCACTGTCGGTGAAGGCGATCATGTACTTGGCGCCCTTGCCCGGCGTCTGCGAGATCATGCCGGGGCTGAGCGAGTAGTAGTCGGTGAACATCCAGATGCGCGCGTCCAGGTCGCGATAGCCCTCCTTCGGGCGCATCCAGGTGACGTCCTTGTGCCCGCCGGGATTCTCGGGTGTTCCGTCGGCAAAAGGGTTGAGCCACTGCCGGTCGGGGTAGACCCGGAACGACATGTCGCCGGGGGAGTCCTCGAACCCGATCACGCGGCTGGTCTTGTAGGCCGTCCTGGCTGCGGCCTCGAGAATGGCGCGCGTGCGGGCATCGGGGCTGAATGGCTTGCCCTTTTCGATGCCAATCATCGCCAGCATGCCCAGCCAGTCGGGGCCGGCCAGGTTGCTGCCCTCGGTGTCCACCAGGTACTTGAGTTGATCGAAGGCGCTGGCGTCGCTGCGCGGCAGCATATTGATCGATTGGCCCGATCCGTCGGGGAATTCCATCGGCTTGGCACTGTCCTTTTTTCCCAGGGGATAAATCTTCGACTGCTCCAGCAGCTCCACCGCCGGTGCCAGATCTTTCGGGTCCTTGAAAAAGGAGCGGAGGAAGATGAAGACGTTGTTGGTACCGGATCGGTAGACATAGTAGCCATCCGGCACTTCACCGTCGTAGCCCGGCGGCAGTATCAGGAATTTGCCGCCCTTGCCCTGATCGGGCCCGAAGAAGCCGATATCGCCAAAGTAGTCGCCGCCATCCACCGGGATAGGGCGTTGCCAGAAATCGAGCAGGATACTCTGCAGCATCGGCGGCGCCTCGTACACCAAAGGACCTGTCTCGCCCAGGTCCACATAGCCCATCGCATAGATCACGTCGGAATTTGGCGTGGTGACCAGCGTCTTGGCGTCCAGGCGCTTTTTCCAGATGGGCAGTACATTGTATCCGCCGCCGAATTTTTCCTCGGATCCCACTTTCATTCCCATGGTATTGATCAGCGGCATGGCCCACAGGTAGGTCTGCGTGGCGCGCTGGAACAGCAGTTCTTCCTTCAGGGTTTTGGCTGTCTCTGTGGTCGGGCGGTTCTCTTCGAAGGGGATACTGGCGAGGGCCTCGAAGCGGTCTGCGCCGGGGCTTGCCGCCAGGGAATCAGTGGCTTCGGGCTCGGGGGCCTGTGGGGAGGTCTGTTCCTTTCCAGTTTCCTGTGCGGGCCGGGGAGTCTGGTTACTGCCGGCGTCGTCGGCGGGATTGCAGGCGGCTGCCAGGACCGCAAGGATGAAAATGGCGGGCAGGTGTTTCAATGTAGGAACCTCCGAATCGCGCAGGCAATTTCACAGCCGGTGCAAAATTTACCGGGTGGACTTAACCATTGAGCATAGCCGGCTCAGGGGTTGGGGGGCAGGGCGTGGGAGGCGAAAAAAGCGCGGCCCAGGGGCCGCGCAACAACATGCGGACATCTGCCGATCAGCCGCAATTAGGTGGCGGCCTGCACTTTTGCGGGCGCCGTCTCATCGCTGAATTCGCCGTCTACCGCCTGGCGAAACATCACTTTGTAATTTTTGAATTCGGTACCCATCCAGCGATCCCACCAGGTGAAATAGAAACCGTAATTGCCCCGGAAGCGCTGGTGGTGCAAGTCGTGGTGGGTGGTGGTGGTCATAAAATCCAGCGGCCCGTCCACCCAGCCGCGGGGGTGGAATTCGCAGCCGGCGTGCAGCATGGCGTTGCGGAAGATCATCACGAAGATAAATGACAGCCAGATAAGCAGGTGCAGTGGCAGCAGCATCAGAATCAGCGGTGAGAAAATGGCCATCAGGAAGCCTTCGCCAACGGAGAAGCTATAGGCGGCCCAGGGAGTGGGCGTGCGGGACAGGTGGTGTACCCGGTGGAAATGCCTGAACAGTTTCGGGTGGTGCATGCCGCGGTGCACCCAGTAGAAGTAGGCGTCGTGCAGCAGTATCACCACCGGCAGGCTGGCCAGGTTCCACCACAGCGGGTAGTCGGTCCACTGCCAGTAGATCTGCACCAGTCCCCAGTCGCGCAGGGTCTCGGTGACTATACCGATGGTGGCGAAGACGCCCAGGGTGAGCATGGAAAAGCCGACTTCGCGGCGAACGTCTCTCCAGGTGGCGCGGCGCTTCTGCAGGCGGCGGCGGTTCATCCAGCCGCGGAACAGCCAGCTGACCGACAGGCTGACTGCTGTGGCGGCGAGCAGGTAGCGGAACAGGTCGCGCTGGAAATGTTCGGCCCAGCTCTGGGCCATTTCCCACAGGAATTCCATAGTCTCACCTTCTTATTCTTTTACTCGGGTATGTCTCCCTGTAGGAGCGGCCACCGGCGGATGGCCGCCCCGCCGCTCCTACAAGTGGTAGTGGCCAAGTCTGGAGGAATTGCGGCGTCGGTGCTTGCGGAAAGCGAAAAAACAGCTGACGGATTCCGAAAATCTGACGATTCAGGCCGGCAGCTTTTCCCGTCGGTACTCGGTCGGCGTCTGCTCGTGGCGGCGCTTGAAGGCGGCGTTGAAGGGGCTCAGGGAGCGGTAGCCGATATCCAGGGCGATGGAGAGCACCGGCAGGTGAGCCTGGTCCGGATCCGCCAGGCGCGCACTGGCCTCGTCGATGCGAAACTGGTTCAGGTATTCGTTGAAGTTGCGATAGCCCAGGTGGCGGTTGATCAGCGCGCGCAGCACGTGTTCGCGGGCGTCCAGCTGTTCCGCCAGTTCGCGAATGGTCAGGCCCGTGTGGCGGTAGCCGCCGCCCTGCATATGGGACTGTAGTTTTTCCAGCAGTTGGCGCTGCTGCTCGTCCAGCGGTTGCGGCTCCACTACGGGTACTTCTTCCTCGGCTTCGGCCTCCGGCGCTCGCGGCAGGGATTCGGCCAGCGCCTGGGGCGATACCGCGAGCAGCCACAGGCAGGCGCCCAGTGCCAGCCCGCTCGCCAGTACCGCGTGCAGCGTCGGTACTCCGGCGGGCACCGTCCGGTTGGAGAACAGGAACTCGGCGCAGACCACGATCAGCATGTAACTGCCGATGGCAATCAACAGGCAGGCGCGCAGGTTGCGGCGGGATTCCACCAAGTCCGACTGGTACTGGCGCAACAGTGTCACCAGGCCGGCGGCGATCAGGCCGAGTTGCAGTGGCTGCTTGAGCAGATACAGCCAGTGGCACAATGCCGGCCAATGCTCGGCGTCCAGATGGGCGGCGGCGAGGCCGACCGCGACACTGACCGCGATCAGTGACCAGCCGAGCCGCGGAAAACGCTCGCACTCGCTGCACAGGGCGTAGCTGAAGAGCCAGAAGGCGCCGGGAATCAGTTCGGTGGGGACATCGACGAGAAAGTCGAGCAGCGGGCCCCGCTCCGGCAGTACCGGGCGCAGCAGGTAGAAGAAGGCCCCGGTAATCAGTAGAAGCAGCCAGCGCGCGGCGTCCTGGCGGCGATAGCTGATGGCCAGTTTGGCCGCTGCCAGCAGCAACAGGCCGCAGGCGGCGCCGGTGAAAAATACATAGCTGGCACTCATCGCTTACCTCCAGCGCGTCGCCCAGGCGTCCAGTACCTTGCTCGAGTAGGTGTGGCGGCCGTAGCTACCGTTGTAATAGGCGAGGGCATTGGCCAGGTTGCCTTTGGCCTTGCCGATATAGTGTTTGAGGATGGTGCAGCCGTAGCGCAGGTTGGTGTCCATATCGATCAGGTTGTCGTCCGGGCGACCTATCTCGTTTTTCCAGAAGGGCATTACCTGCATCATGCCCTGGGCGCCGACGCGGGACACCGCATAGGGATCGAAGGCGCTCTCTATCTGGATGACGGCGAGGACGATTTCCGGGCGCAGGCCGGCGAGGGTGGCCTCGCGATGCACTGCCTTGAGCACGTGCATGCGCTTCTGGGGATCCTTGATATAGCGGGCCAGCGGCTGGGACTTTGACATCAGCCAGACCTCCGCATCGAAACGGTCCGCGAAACTGTCCGCCTGGGTGACCGCTTCCTGCAGGGCGAGCTTGAGCTGCGGGTCTATCTCCGGGATCTTGTCCTGGGCCCGGGCCTGGGAAAAGGCAAGTGCCAGGCAGAGCAGCAGTGTGGTCAGGCTTTTTCTTATCATGACAGGGGATTTTACGGAAAGGCGGGGAGGATGGGCAGCGGCAATTGCGAACTGCGGGTCGGGACTCGCAGCCGTCATACCGGCGCAGGCCGGTATCCAGTGTCAGGACAGATGGCGTTCGCCGACCTTTGCACTGTGGATCCCGGGGCAAGCCCGGGATGACGACAGGGGATGCTTACCGGCCAATCAGCTTCAGCAGCACTTCCTCCAGTTGCGATTCGGCAAACTCCTGGCTCTCGGCATCGCCGCGGCCCTTGTATTCCACCACGCCCTTCTCCAGGCCGCGATCGCCGACGACGATGCGGTGCGGAATGCCCAGCAGCTCCACATCGGCGAGCATGGCGCCGAGGCGCGCCTTGGTTTCGTCCATCAGCAGCACATCGATGCCCTTGTCCCGCAGGGATGCGTACAGGTGCTCGCACTTCTCCCTGACCACATCGCTCTTGTGCATATTGATCGGCACTATCGCCAGCTGGAAGGGCGCGATTGCATCGGGCCAGATGATGCCGGCCTCGTCGTGATTCTGCTCTATGGCGGCGGCGACGATACGCGATACGCCGATACCGTAGCAGCCCATGGACATCACCTGCTCCTTGCCATTCTCGTCCAGTACAGTCGCGCTCATCGCGCGGCTGTACTTGTCACCCAGCTGGAAGATGTGGCCAACCTCGATACCGCGCTTGATCTCGAGGGTCCCGGCACCATCCGGGCTGGCATCGCCGGCGACCACGTTGCGCAGGTCCTCGACGCGGCCAGTCTCCACATCGCGCTCCCAGTTGACACCGGTGTAGTGGTAGTCGTCCCGGTTGGCGCCGCAGACGAAGTCCGCCAGCTGCGCCGCCGAGCGGTCGACGATGGTCTCGATTTTCATTCCGACCGGGCCCAGTGAGCCGATGCCGCAGCCGAGCTCGTCGGCGATGCGCTGTTCCGGGGCGAACTGCAGTGGGCTGGCGATACCCGGCAGCTTCTCCGCTTTCAGTTCGTTCAGCTCGTGGTCGCCTCTGAGTACCAGGGCCACCAGCGGCGCCGTCTCACCCTCCTCACATTCACCCAGCACTATCAGCGTCTTGACCGAGTGGGCCGGATCCGACTGCAGGAATTCGCTCACCGCAGCGATGGTTTTCTGGCCTGGGGTGTGTACTTCCTCCATCTTCTGTGTCGGTGCGGCGCGCTCACCGGCGGGCGCGACCGCCTCCGCCAGCTCGACATTGGCGGCGTAGCGGCTCTCGGTGGAGAAGGCGATATCGTCCTCGCCACTCTCTGCCAGCACGTGGAATTCGTGGGAGTGGGAGCCGCCGATGGAGCCGGTGTCGGCCAGTACCGGGCGGTAGTCCAGGCCGATACGGTCGAAGATGCGACAGTAGGCACCGTGCATTACGTCGTAGGTCTCCTGCAGGGAGTCCGCGTCGACATGGAAGGAGTAGGCGTCCTTCATGGTGAACTCGCGCGCGCGCATCACGCCGAAGCGGGGGCGTATCTCGTCGCGGAACTTGGTCTGTACCTGGTAGAAGTTGGCCGGCAGCTGCTTGTAGCTCTTGATCTCGTTGCGGATCAGGTCGGTGATGACTTCCTCGTGGGTCGGGCCCAGGCAGAAGGCGTTGTCGTGGCGATCCCTGATGCGCAGTAGCTCCGGGCCGTACTGCTGCCAACGAGCGGATTCCTCCCACAGCTCCGCCGGCTGTACCACCGGCATCAGCACCTCCAGGGCGCCGGCGCGGTCCATTTCCTCGCGCACTATGCGCTCCACCTTGCGCAGCACGCGCAGGCCGGTGGGCAGCCAGGTGTAGAGACCGGAGGCCAGGCGGCGGATCATGCCGGCGCGCAGCATCAGCCGGTGGCTGATTACGACTGCGTCGCTTGGAGTTTCTTTCTGGGTGGCGATCAGGTAGCGGGATGCGCGCATAGGATAGTGTTCTGTTCGTGTTGCTTTGAGGGTGGTTATTTTACGGCATTTGGGCGGGGGAAGGTGAGTGGTCAGCGGTGGGTGGACGGCGATGGGGGTGGAATGTGCGGCAGCCACTGGCCGTTGGCCATTAAAAAACCCCGCCTGGGCGGGGTTTTTCGTGTGGGAAGGGCGCGAATCAGGACTCGGCCATTTCCTTCAGCTTCTTCAGCGGGCGCACCTTGACCTGGATGCTGGCCGGCTTGGCCTTGAACATGGTCTCTTCGCCGGTGAAGGGGTTGATGCCCTTGCGCGCCTTCTTGGCGGGCTTCTTCACGGTGGTGATCTTCAGCAGGCCCGGCAGGGCGAATTCGCCCACAGCGCGCTTCTTCACGTGGCCGTGAATGATATCGTTCAGCTCGTCCAGAACAGACTGCACCTGCTTGCGGCTCAGCTCGGTGTTCTCGGCGATCTGGTTCAGGATCTGGGTTTTGGTGTACTTCTCTTTCACCGCAGTTACTTTCTTGGCCGGAGCGGCCTTGGCTGCTGCCTTTTTGGCTGGAGCCTTCTTGGCTGCGGTTTTCTTGGCGGGGGCTTTCTTAGCTGCGGCTTTACGTGCGGCCATGAGTAGCTTCCTTCTATATGTTGTTTTTCCAGTGAGAGTGTGTTCGTACGCCCGTTGTACCACCGGAAACCCGGGGTTCGCTGCGGGTGTTGAGGGGAAGTATATATAGTTTTTGTTCGCCCGCACGGGAAAATACAGGAAAAATAGTGCTTTTTTCCATGTTTTTTGTGGTCAGGGCATAACCCCGTGCTCAGATCTTGGTCGGGTCATTGCCTATCGCGGGCACTGCTTCTTCCCTCTGTGGGGCTCATGTATAATCTGCGCCCCTTAATGTACCGGGTATTGAGCAATGCCGATTTACGAATACCAGTGCAGTGCCTGCGGCCACGAGATGGAGGCCCTGCAGCGCATGAGTGACGCTCCCCTGACCGACTGCCCGGCCTGTGACAAGGCCGGGCTGCAGAAGAAGATTTCCGCAGCTGGGTTCCGCCTAAAGGGCGGTGGCTGGTACGAGACCGACTTCAAGACCGGCAGCAAGAAGAACCTGGCCGGGGACGCGTCCAAGGCCAAATCGGACAAGCCCGCGGCCAAGAAGGCCGAGGCCAGCTGAGCCGGGGGGCGCCGGATAGCGCCCCCCAATACTTATCGATAACGTCTAACGTAAAAACACGGGAAAGCATCCATGCGCAGCGACTACTGTGGCGCCCTCCGTTCCGCCGACATTGACCGCGAAGTAACCCTCTGTGGCTGGGTTGACCGCCGCCGCGACCACGGTGGGGTGATCTTTATCGACCTGCGCGACCGCGATGGCATCGCCCAGGTGGTGTTCGATCCGGACGCGGCGGAGCACTTCGAGAGGGCCGACCGGGTGCGCAGCGAGTATGTGCTGAAGGTCACCGGCCGCGTGCGCGCCCGTGCGCCGGAAGCGGTGAACCCGAATATGGCGACCGGCGAGATCGAGGTGTACGGCACACAACTGGAGATTCTCAATACCGCCGAAACCGTGCCCTTCCAGCTGGACGAGCACACCGCGGTTGGCGAGGACGTGCGCCTCAAGTATCGCTACCTGGACCTGCGCCGCAACGAGATGCAGCGCAACCTGCGCTTCCGCTCCAAGCTGACCACGGCGATCCGCAACTATCTGGACGAGCAGGGCTTCCTGGATATCGAGACTCCGATCCTAACCCGCGCCACTCCCGAGGGCGCGCGCGACTACCTGGTACCGAGCCGCACCCACGAGGGCAAGTTCTTCGCCCTGCCGCAGTCGCCGCAGCTGTTCAAGCAGCTGCTGATGGTGTCCGGCTTCGACCGCTACTACCAGATCGCCAAGTGCTTCCGCGACGAGGACCTGCGCGCGGATCGCCAGCCGGAATTTACCCAGATCGATATCGAGACCTCCTTCCTCGACGAGGAGGCCATCATGGCGATCACCGAGGGCATGGTGCGCAGCCTGTTCCAGGAGCTGAAGGGTGTGGACCTGGGCGAGTTCCCGCGCATGTCCCACTACCAGGCGATGCTGCGCTACGGCTCCGACAAGCCGGACCTGCGCATTCCGCTGGAGATGGTGGAGATCAAGGACCTGCTGACCGAGGTCGAGTTCAAGGTCTTCTCCGGCCCGGCCAATGATCCCAAGGGACGCGTGGCCGCGCTGAAGGTGCCGGGTGGCAACGACAAACTGACCCGCAAACAGATCGACGATTACGGCAAGTTTGTCGGTATCTACGGCGCCAAGGGACTGGCCTATATCAAGGTCAACGACAAGTCCGACCTGGAGAACGGATTGCAGTCGCCGATCGTCAAGTTCCTGCCCAATGAGGTGCGCGCGGCGATACTCGATCGCCTCGAGGCCGAGAACGGTGACCTGATCTTCTTCGGCGCCGACAAGGCCAAGGTTGTCTCCGAGGCCCTGGGCGCGCTGCGCTGCAAGCTGGGTGCCGACCTGAACCTCTACACCTGTGACTGGGCGCCCCTGTGGGTGGTGGCCTTCCCGATGTTCGAGGAAGACGATGACGGCAGCCTGACCGCGCTGCACCACCCCTTCACCGCCCCCTCCTGCTCCCCGGAGGAGTTGGAGGCGAATCCGCTGGACGCCCTGTCCCGCGCCTACGATATGGTGCTGAACGGCACCGAGCTGGGCGGCGGTTCCGTGCGTATCCACGACCAGGCGATGCAGCAGGCGGTATTCCGCATTCTCGGCATCGATGAGCAGGAGCAGCGCGAGAAATTCGGCTTCCTGCTAGACGCGCTCAAGTACGGCGCTCCGCCCCACGGCGGCCTGGCCTTCGGCCTCGACCGCCTGGTGATGCTGATGACCGGCTGTGACTCGATTCGCGACGTGATCGCCTTCCCGAAGACCCAGAGCGCGGCCGATGTGATGACCGATGCCCCGGGCAGTGTGGACGCCAAGCAGCTGCGTGAGTTGAGTATTAGACTGCGCCTCAAGGAAGAGCAGGTCGGTTAACAGTTTCAGTCGTCATTCCGGCGAAGGCCGGACCGCGTAGGCATGGATGCCGTAGCGAGTATTCGCGAAGCGAATGGCCCGAAAGGGCGTGGCGCAGGAGCGCCACCTAATCCAGGTGCCAGTGAGTGAGATGGATCCCGGATCGAGTCCGGGATGACGACAGTCAAAAGAGTTTTCAAGCCACAACGGAGCTATACCGGAGATACAGATGGCGGGACATAGTAAATGGGCCAATATCAAACACCGCAAGGCGGCCCAGGATGCCAAGCGCGGTAAGATTTTCACCAAGATCATTCGCGAGCTGACCGTGGCCGCGAAAGCGGGTCCCAACCCGGATGACAATCCCACCCTGCGCGCCACCATCGACAAGGCCCTGGGTGCGAACATGAAGCGCGACACCATCGACAAGGCCATCGCCCGCGGCGCCGGCAATGCCGACGGCGATAACTACGAGGCGGTGACTTACGAGGGTTACGGTGTCGGCGGCGTCGCCGTCCTGGTGGAGTGCCTGACCGACAACCGCAACCGCACCGTCGCCGAAGTGCGCCATGCCTTCACCAAGCGCGGCGGCAACCTGGGCACCGATGGTTCCGTGGCCTATCTGTTCTCCCGCAAGGGCCAGCTCTACTACGAGCCGGGCGCGGATGAGGATGCGCTGATGGAGGCGGCCCTGGAGGCGGGTGCCGAGGATATCGAGACCAACGACGACGGCAGTATCGAGGTCACCACCGAGTTCCAGGACTATATGTCCGTGAAGGATGCACTGACCGAAGCCGGTTTCAAGCCGGACAACGCCGAAATCGCCATGATCCCGTCCACCACCGTGCCGATGGACAAGGACGGCGCCGAGAAGGTGATGGCGCTGGTGGATATGCTGGAAGACCTGGACGATGTACAGAACGTCTACAGTAACGCCGATATTCCCGATGAGGTGATGGAGCAACTCGCCTGATCCCGCCTCTTTATCCCCTCTCCTGCCTGCGGGGGAGGGGCCACCCCGCCTGTTCATCATTCCGCATTCATCATTCATCATTCCACCGCCTCCCTTGACGCCTCTCCCCCGCCTTGGGACACTCCCCGCCACTATATAAACGTACAGATCCAGGGAGCAGCCCTTGACCCGAATCCTGGGCATAGATCCCGGCTCGCGCAAAACCGGCTACGGCCTGATCGATGTGCAGCGCAACAGGGCCACCTATGTGGCCAGCGGCGTGATCCGTATACCCGAAGGCCCGCTGCCGGAGCGCCTCAAACTCATCTTCGACGCGGTGAGTCAGATAGCGCAGCAGTATTCGCCCGGACAGATGGCCATCGAGAATGTATTTATGTCCAAGAGCGCCGGCTCGGCCCTGAAGCTGGGCCAGGCCCGCGGCGCGGCCATAGTCGCCGCCACCAATGCGGACCTGCCGGTGGCCGAGTACGAGGCGCGCAAGGTCAAGCAGGCGGTGGTGGGCACCGGGGCAGCGGACAAACTGCAGGTTCAGCACATGGTGAAGACGCTGCTGTCACTACCGGCCTCGCCGCAGGAGGACGCCGCCGATGCGCTGGCGGTGGCCCTCTGCCATATGCACACCATGCAGACCCTGGTGCAGACCGCCGGCGGCGCGCGCAGCCATTTCCGTCGCGGCCGTCTGAGTATTTCTTGAAGGCGTTCACGTGGGGGGGGCGGCACTGCTGCCGGTACTCCCTTGCGAGACACGCCGTGAATACATCCCTGTAGGCTTGGCGGCCGGGTCCCTCCGGCCGACAGTCTCGCAAGGGAGTACCGGCATCAGTGCCTTCGCATCGAGCACTCTGCCAGTTGGCCATTAAGAGATAGAAGAATGATAGGAAGACTGAGCGGCACATTGGCCGCCTTGCAGCCACCGCTATTGCTGGTGGATGTACAGGGGGTGGGCTACGAAGTGCTCGCCCCCATGACCACCATTTTCGAACTGCCAGCCCTGGGGCAGTCGGTGCAGTTGCACACTCACCTGGCGGTTTCTGAAACCGCACAAACCCTGTACGGCTTTATCCGCGACGCCGACCGCCAGCTGTTTCGCACCCTGATCAAAGTCAACGGCGTGGGCCCTAAGATGGCACTGGCGATACTGTCCGGTCTCGACGGGGCGGCCCTTGCGCGCTGTGTGGCCGAGGACAATGTGGCCGCTCTGGTAAAAGTACCAGGCGTCGGCAAGAAGACCGCCGAGCGCCTGATCATAGAGTTGCGCGACAAGCTGGCGCCGCAGTTCGGTGACAGCAACGATATACCGCTGATGGCCGCCGCAGTGCCGAAAGTCGACCATGCTGGCGAGGCCGAGAGCGCCCTGGCGGCGCTCGGCTACAAGCCCACCGAAGCCACCAAGATGGTGGCCAGGGCCAGCAAGGAACAACCTGACGCCGACAGCGCGACCCTGATCCGCCTGGCCCTGAAGAGCATGGCACCAGCTTGATGAATGCGGAATGATGAAAGCGGAATGCGGAATGAGTTATCAGAGAGCGACCTGTAGGAGCGGCGGGGCGGCCATCCGCCCATGGCCGCGATCAAAACCGGCCCTGGCACCAATGTCTGAACGCGGGCGCTGGACCCGAATCCGGCAATGTGCCTGCCCGCGCATTCCGCATTCCGCATTCATCATTCCGCATTCTGGGAGCCCCCTGTGATCGAAGCCGACCGCCTGATAGCCCCCGAGCCCATAGGCCCCTCCGGCCAGGAGGAGCAGTACGACCGCGCCGTGCGCCCCAAATCCCTGGCGGACTATGTCGGCCAGCCGGTGGTGCGCGAGCAGATGGAGATCTTTATCCAGGCCGCCAGGCTGCGCGGTGAGGCCCTGGACCATACGCTGGTGTTCGGTCCCCCGGGGCTGGGCAAGACCACGCTGGCGAATATCATCGCCGCGGAGATGGATGTGGCCATCAAGACCACCTCCGGTCCTGTGCTGGAGAAGGCCGGCGACCTGGCCGCGATCATGACCAATCTGGAGCCCGGTGATGTGCTGTTTATCGACGAGATACACCGCCTCAGCCCCCATGTGGAGGAGGTGCTCTATCCGGCGATGGAGGACTACCAGCTGGACATCATGATCGGCGAGGGCCCGGCGGCCCGCTCGATCAAGCTGGATCTGCCTCCGTTTACCCTGGTCGGTGCGACCACCAGAGCCGGCCTGCTGACCTCGCCGCTGCGGGACCGCTTCGGCATAGTGCAGCGGCTGGAGTTCTACAATGTCGCGGACCTGACCAGTATCGTACAGCGCTCCGCGGGCCTGATGGGGGTGCAGATGGACGAAGGCGGCGCCCTGGAAGTGGCCCGTCGCGCCCGCGGTACCCCACGTATCGCCAACCGACTGCTGCGTCGCGTGCGCGATTACGCTGAGGTAAAGGGCGACGGCAGCGTTGACAGCGCCATCGCCGATGCCGCCCTGAATATGCTCAATGTGGATGCCAGCGGCTTCGACCAGTTGGACAGGCGCATGCTGCTGGCGATGATCGAGAAGTTCGACGGCGGCCCGGTGGGCGTGGACAGCCTGGCGGCGGCAGTCAGCGAGGAGCGGGACACCATCGAGGACGTGCTCGAGCCCTACCTGATACAGCAGGGCTATGTTGCCCGCACCCCGCGCGGGCGGGTGGTCACGGCGCTGGCCTACGAGCATTTCGGCATTCCCAAGCCGGACAACAAGTAATCGGATAGTTCGATCGCGGCGACCGCCATGGATGGCGGGAATGCCGATTGTGCAGGGAGCACTCAATCGGCCAACGGCGGATGGCCGCCCCGCCGCTCCTACAGGGCGAATCGCCCCTTGTAGGAGCGGCCCATGGCCGCGATTGGAGTTTCAGAACAGCACAAGAGGCAGGGGTGAAAGAAGCTTTCAGCATCCCCATCCGCGTCTATATCGAGGATACGGACGCGGGTGGAATCGTCTATTACGTCAATTATTTGAAGTATATGGAGCGCGCGCGCACAGAACTGGTCCGCTCCCTCGGCTATGATAAGCCCGCCATGCCGGAGAGGGGCCTGCTGCTGGTGGTGCACTCGGCGGAGATCCAGTATCGCCGCTCGGCCCGGCTCGATGACAATTTGCGGGCCACCGCCGCGATTGGCAAACTGGGGCGCGCCGCGGTGACCTTTGAGCAAAAAATCTGGCGCGATGATGAAATTATTTGCGAGGGTGTGGTCAAAGTCGCCTGCGTCGACGACGCCAGCCGCAGGCCCTGCGCGCTACCCGAACCCATTTACTCAGCATTAAAGGCAGCCATATAGAAGATGGAAACCGGTGAACAACTCTCCCTGTGGGGGCTGATACAGAATGCCAGTCTGCTGGTGCAGCTGGTGATGTTGCTCCTGCTGCTGGCCTCGGTGATCTCCTGGGTCATGATCATCCAGCGCGGTCTCTACCTGTCCCGCGCCAGGCGGGCCCTGGTCAACTTCGAGCGCCGCTTCTGGTCCGGTGCCGACCTGAACCAGCTGTTCCGCGAGGGCAACGAGCGCTCGGAGCGCGGCAAGACCGATGGCGTCGAATCGCTGTTCCGCTCCGGTTTCACCGAGTTCACCCGCCTGCGCCAGCAGGGTCGCAGCGGCCCCGAGGCGGTGATGGAGGGGACCGAGCGGGCCATGCGCGTGGCCATGTCTCGGGAGCAGGAGAAGGTGGAGATGAACCTGCCTTTCCTGGCCAGTGTCGGCTCGGTGAGCCCCTATATCGGCCTGTTCGGCACCGTCTGGGGCATCATGAACTCCTTCCGCGGCCTGGCCACCATGCACCAGGCCACCATCGCCACTGTTGCCCCCGGTATCTCCGAGGCCCTGGTGGCCACCGCCATGGGCCTGTTCGCGGCGATTCCGGCGGTGATGGCCTACAACCGCTACTCGGCCAAGGCGGAGTGGCTGCTGTCCAGCTATGAGACTTTCGCCGAGGAGTTCTCCTCGATTCTGCACCGCAAAGTGCACTCCAGCTGAGTGAACGGGCGAGCCCTATGAGTGTGTTTCGCAAGGGAACCAAGAAGAAGCTGGTATCCGAGATCAACGTGGTGCCCTACATCGACGTGATGCTGGTGCTGCTGATCGTGTTTATGGTCACCGCGCCGCTGCTGATGCAGGGGGTCAAGGTGGACCTGCCGGATGCGCCCTCGGCGCCGATCGAGGATACCGATGACGAGCCTCTGATCGTCTCGGTGCGCGCCGATGGCACCTACTACCTGAATCTGGGCGAGGAGGAGAAGGAGGCCAAGCCGCTGGCAGAGATCAAGGACACAGTGGCCAAGGTTTTGCGTCAAAAACCCAGGACGCCGGTGCTGGTGTGGGGCGATACCGATGCCCGCTACGGGCTGATCGTCAGTGCCATGACCCATTTGCAGCAGGCAGGCGCGCCCAGCGTCGGCCTGGTGACCGAACCGCCGCAGGAGTAGGGTGTCGGTACTGATATGAGAAACACTGGAGGCTCTTACGCACTGGCCGTTGTGATCAGTCTCGTGTTTCACGGGGCCCTGATCGCCGTGCTCACCTACGGTTGGGAGGCCAGCAGCCAGCCGGAGCGCAAACCGATGCCGAAGTTTGTGCAGGCCAAGCTGGTGAGCGCCGACGCGCTGGCACCGAAGAAAACGGCGCCGCCCAAGGTAGACAAGATACAGCAGCGCCAGCAGCGCGAGCTGGAGCAGCAGCGCAAGGCGGAGGCAGAGAAGAAACGCCGCGCGGCCATCGAGCGCAAGAAGAAGCTGGAAGCCGAGAAGAAGCGCAAGGCTGAGGCGGAGCGCAAGAGAAAGGCGGCCGAGGAAAAGTCTCGCCGCGAGAAGGAGCGCAAAGAGAAGGAGCGTAAGGAGCAGCTGGAACGCGAGCGCCAGAGCGCCTTCGATGAGGCTCTGGAGGAAGAGGAGGAACTGCTGGATGCGCGCGAGGGCGCCCAGGCGGTGATGTCCGTGGCGCAGGCGATACAGCAGCGCATCGAATCCGTGTGGAGCCGCCCGCCCAGCGCGCGCAACGGCATGCTCACCGTGGTACAAATCAACTTTGTGCCTACCGGTCGCGTAGTGGCGGCCAATATTGTCGAGGGCAGTGGCAATGCCGCCCTGGACCGCTCGGTATTGACTGCCATCCGTCGGGTCGAGGTATTCCCGGAGGTGGCGGAGTTGGCTCGCAAGGAGCCGAGCCTGTTTGAGCGCGAAGTGCGCAAAACCCTGTTGAACTTTAGAGTCGAAGATCTGCGCCAATGATAAAGAACCTACTGAAAACAGCTTTCATCATCGCCGTCGCATCGATCAGCCTGGGCGCCCGCGCCCAGCTGGTGGTGGATATCACCAGCGGTATCGACGACCCGACCCCCATAGCGGTATCGCCCTTCAGCTGGTCCGGCAGTGGCGTGCTGGCGGAGGATGTCTCCGGCATCATCTCCGCGGACCTGCGCCGCAGCGGACTGTTTGCGCCGGTGCCCAAGGAGGACATGCTGTCTTTCCCCAAGAACCCGGAAGAAGTGGTTTTCAGGGATTGGCGCATTCTGGGAACTGAATACGTGGTGACGGGTCGTATAGAACCCCAGGCGGCCGGTTACCTGCTGACCTTTGACCTGGTGAATATCTTCGGGCGACAGAAAATGTTCACCAAGCAGGTCAGCGGCGGCAGCCAGCAGCTGCGGGACGTTGCCCACCGTGCGGCGGACGAGATCTTCGAGGCGATCACCGGCATTCGCGGTGCCTTCTCCACGCAGATGATCTATGTGCAGGAGGACACGCGCGGCGGCCGGCCCAGCTACGCGCTGATGCAGGCGGATATCGACGGTGCGCGGGCGAAGGAAATCCGCCGCTTCAGCGCCCCGGTGATGTCGCCCATGTGGTCGCCGAACGGGCAGGAGGTGGCCTATGTGTCCTTCGAGACCGGGCGTCCGGCGATCTTCCGCGAGAATCTGCGCACCGGTGCGCGCCAGCAGTTGACCAACTTCAAGGGGATCAACAGCTCGCCCACCTGGTCGCCGGATGGAACCAAACTGGCAATGGTGCTCTCCAAGGACGGCAATCCGGAGATATACGTGTTGGACCTGAACACCCGGAAGTTCACCCGGATGACCCGACACTTCTCCATTGATACGGAGCCGAACTGGATGCCGGACGGTAAATCGCTGGTTTTCACTTCCGATAGGGGAGGTAAGCCACAAATTTACCAATTGACTCTTGCCACTGGTCAAGTAGACCGCTTAACCTTCGATGGCGACTACAACGCAAGGCCGCGTGTGTCACCCGATGGGAAAACGCTGGTAGTGGTGCATCGCAGCAGGGGGGTATTCACGATTGCGACGATGGATATCAATACCGGCAGGATGCGTGTCCTCACGGAGACGACCCTGGACGAATCCCCCAGTATCGCGCCCAATGGCGCTATGCTGATGTACGCTACCAAGCGGGGGGGCAAGGGTATTCTGGCGGCGGTATCGCTGGATGCGGGGGTGAAATACAACCTGCCGTCCCAGCGGGGCGATGTACGCGAACCGGCGTGGTCGCCTTACTTTGATTGATTATACGGGGTGCCCGCCAATCTGTTTGCAGCGGGTTTTGATTTAGACCAGATAAAAGTCTTACAGGATTTTTCGATAACACTAAAAGCGGAGTAGCTTATGTTGAAATCAGTAAAAACAGGCCTGGGCCTGGCCTGCGTAATGGCGGTAATGGCGGGCTGTTCCAGCACCGACACCGACGACAGCGCGCAGCAGCAGATGACCCAGGTTCAAGAACCGGTAATTGATACCCCGGCTCAGGAAACTGCAGTGCCGCTGGACAATGTCGTTTACTTCGACTTTGACCAGTCCCTGCTGAAGCCGGACACCCGCGAGCTGCTGATTCAGCACGCCGACCGCATGCGTGGCAACGCCGGTACCGTGCGCCTGGAAGGCCATGCCGACGAGCTGGGCACCCGCGAGTACAACCTGGCCCTGGGTGAGCGCCGCGCCAACGCCGTGCGTGACTTCCTGGTACTGCAGGGTGTAGATGCCTCCACTCTGGAAGTGATCAGCTACGGTGAAGAGCGCCCGGCCCAGAACGGCTCCAGCGAAAGCGCGCGCCAGATGAACCGTCGCGTTGTAATCAACTAATCGTCAATGGATGCCAATGGCTTTAACGATTAGAAAGATCGCGATTGCCGCAGCCCTTATGGCTGCGGCATCGCCCGTATTCTCCCAGGCGCCGATCGTCGACCTATCCAATGACAGTTCGGAGCAATCGGCGCCTTCGTATCCGGATGCCTCCTATTCCGAGCCCGCCTACTCTGAACCCGCGTACCGGGAAACCCAGATAGCGCGCGCGCCGATTTCCGCCCCGCGCCAGGCCAATCCTCAGGCCGAGGCCTACTACCAGATGCAGGTGCTGCAGCAGGAAGTCCAGGAGCTGCGCGGTGCGGTGGAGGAGCTGCGCCACGAGGTCAAGCGCCTCAAGCAGCAGCGCACCGACGATTATATGGACCTGGACCGGCGCATCGCCCGCCTGGCCGGCACTGAGCCGTCGCAACAACCGCCAGCCGGTGCCGACAGCGGCGAAGACGCCGGTGCAGCGCGACCCGCCCAGGGCGGTGAGCCCGCCCCCGCCGCCAGCGAGGACGAGCGCGACCGCTACCAGGCCAGTTTTGGCCTGGCCCGCAACGGCGACTACGACGGCGCCAGTGCCGAGTTCAAGCGCCTGCTACAGGACTACCCCAACGGCAAGTACGCACCCAATGCCAACTACTGGCTGGGTGAGATAGCGCTGGTACAGGGCAATCTTGAGGATGCGCGTCAGTGGTTTGTGGCGCTGCTCGACGGCTACCCCAACTCCACCAAGGTGTGGGACGGCCGCTACAAGCTGGGTACCGTCTACCACCAGCTGGGCGATCAGCAGAAAGCCCGCGATCTGCTCGAGCAGGTGGCCGGCAGCGACGCCCGCGCTTCGGGTCTGGCGAAGAAGTACCTGGACGAGAACTTCTGAGGCCGCGAGCCTGTTCCTGATACAGGACCGGCCGCTGGTTTTTTGAACACAAAAGCTCTATGATCCCGCGCCCGGGTGGCAATTGCCGCCCGGGCTTTTGTGTTTTTTGGCCGGGTGAATATGACCGACTTGAATTCAGAGTCACAGCGCTTTCACGGAGAATCGCTGCGTATCAGCGAGATCTTCTATTCCCTGCAGGGTGAGGCGCGGGAGTCCGGGTTGCCGACGGTGTTCGTGCGCCTGACCGGTTGCCCTCTGCGCTGTACCTACTGCGACTCCGAGTACGCCTTCTACGGCGGCGAGCGCATGACGCTGGCTGAAATACTGGAAAAGGTGCAGGGCTTTCCCGCCCGCTATGTCTGTGTGAGCGGCGGCGAGCCACTGGCGCAGCCCAACTGCCTGCCGCTGCTGGCGGCCCTGTGCGACGCCGGCTATTCGGTGTCCCTGGAAACCAGCGGCGCCATGGCGGTGGAGCAGGTGGATGAGCGTGTATCCCGGGTAGTGGATCTGAAAACCCCGGCATCCGGCGAACAGCACCGCAACCGCATGGACAATATCCAGGCCCTGAACCAGCGCGACCAGATCAAGTTCGTTATCTGCGATAGAGCCGACTACGACTGGGCCAGGTTCACCCTGGACCAGTACCGGCTGCCGGAGCGGGTCGGGGAGGTGCTCTTCTCCCCCAGCTACGAGCAGCTGGAGCCGCGGCAGCTGGCGGAGTGGATCCTGGCGGACGGACTGCCGGTGCGCATGCAGATGCAGATGCACAAGCTGCTGTGGGGCGATATTCCCGGCGTTTGACCCCATCCTTACCGCACGCCGCGCGCACCACCAAGGGCTGAATGGTGCGCACGGCGCATCCTACGCAAGTACTGAACAGGTATGTTATGACCACTAAGAAAGCGGTAGTCCTGCTATCCGGGGGCCTGGATTCCACCACGGTGCTGGCCATGGCCCGCGCCGAGGGTTACGAGTGCTACGCACTGGGTTTCGACTACGGCCAGCGCAGCAGCGCCGAGCTGATGGCCGCGCAGCGGGTGGCGGCGGACCTGGATGCGCGGGAACACAAGGCGGTCAAGCTGGACCTGCGCACCATCGGTGGCTCGGCCCTGACTGACGACGGCATCGATGTACCGGAAGAGGATACCGGTGGCATACCGGTGACCTATGTGCCGGCGCGCAACACCGTCTTCCTGTCCATTGCCCTGGGTTGGGCAGAAGTGGTCGGAGCCCGGGATATCTTCGTCGGTGTCAATGCGGTGGACTACTCGGGCTACCCGGACTGCCGCCCTGAATATATCGAGGCCTTCGAGAAGATGGCCAATCTCGCCACCCGCGCCGGTGTCGAGGGCCACAAACTCAGTATCCGCACACCGCTGATGCATATGAGCAAGGCGGACATAGTGCGCCGCGGTACCGAACTGGGTGTGGACTACAGTTTAACTGTGTCCTGTTACCAGGCGCAGCCGAGTGGCGCCGCCTGTGGTCGCTGTGACAGCTGTCGCCTGCGCGCCGCGGGATTTATCGAGGCGGGCCTGGCGGACCCCACGGTCTATGCCGATTGAGGGAGTTGAAGTCGCCAGCTGCAGGAGCAGGTGCTAACTCCTTCAATTCTTTAGATATTTTTGCCGATGGGTATTGTCTTTTTGAAATAGATCCGTAAGATACGCAGCTCCTCAGGTTGAGGCATCTAAGGGTCGTTAGCTCAGTTGGTAGAGCAGTTGGCTTTTAACCAATTGGTCGCTGGTTCGAATCCAGCACGACCCACCATATTGCAAAGGGCTGCCGGCAGGCGGCCCTTTTCATTCGGGCCGTCCATGGCTCGGAACGCCGAACCGCTCACCCTGCGGGAAGCCTTCGGCTGTGCAAAACGGAGTCCCGCCGTTTTGTTGTTGCCTTCCCTTGCGGAAGTGATGCAACTTGCGTTTTTAGCGCGGATCGGTATGATGCGCGCCTCTCTACCGGGTCGTTAGCTCAGTTGGTAGAGCAGTTGGCTTTTAACCAATTGGTCGCTGGTTCGAGTCCAGCACGACCCACCATCTTCCGAAAAGGGCTGCCGCCAGGTGGCCCTTTTTTGTTTTCGATCTGCCGCGCATCGGCAGTTGGCGCCGTGAGAGCCGCACAGCTGACCACATTGAAATGGCATTTCGATGGAAGTGCGGTCGATAGGCTATAATGCGCGCTTTTCCGCTAGTGGTAGTAAGTCATGAGTCAGAAATCCGTTGCCTCAGAGACCCCTGATTCCCGTTCGCTGGTGCAGGCGCACCTGGCGGAGCCCGCCGTGCACCAGTACAGCGAAGAGGAGCTGGAATTGTGGCGCGAGCGTATCAAGCGGCTGCTGAAAGAGCAGAACGCGGTGCTGGTGGCTCACTACTATACCGACCCGCTGATCCAGGCCCTGGCGGAGGAGACCGGCGGCTGTGTATCCGATTCCCTGGAGATGGCCCGCTTCGGCGCCGAGCACCAGGCGGATACCCTGATCGTCGCCGGGGTGAAATTCATGGGCGAGACTGCCAAGATACTGACACCGAACAAGCGCGTGTTGATGCCGACCCTGGAAGCCACCTGCTCCCTGGACCTGGGTTGTCCGCCGGAGGAGTTCGCCGCTTTCTGTGACCAGCACCCGGACCGCACCGTGGTGGTCTACGCGAACACTTCGGCTGCGGTCAAGGCGCGCGCCGACTGGGTGGTGACCTCGAGTATTGCGCTGGATGTGGTGGATTACCTGGATGCCAACGGCGAGAAGATCCTGTGGGCACCCGACAAGCACCTGGGCAGCTATGTACAGCGGGAGACGGGTGCGGACGTGCTGCTGTGGAATGGCGCCTGTATCGTGCACGAGGAGTTCAAGGCCAAGGGCGTGCTGGACCTGAAGGCGCTGTACCCGGATGCAGCGGTGCTGGTGCACCCGGAGTCACCGGCCGCGGTGGTCGAGCTGGCGGACGTGGTTGGCTCCACCTCACAGATTATCAATGCGGCCAAGACCCGTCCGGAAAAGCGCTTTATCGTCGCCACCGACCAGGGCATCTTCTACAAGATGCAGCAGCAGTGCCCGGACAAGGAATTGATCGTCGCCCCCACCGCCGGCGCCGGTGCCACCTGCCGCAGCTGCGCCAACTGCCCCTGGATGGCGATGAATTCGCTGGAGAACCTGTGTGGTGTGCTGGAGCGCGGCGACAATGAAATATTTGTCGATTCAGAACTCGGCAAGCGGGCCATGATGCCGCTGCAGCGCATGCTGGATTTCCGCAAGCCCCTGGACTAGTTGGAATGATGAATGATGAATGCGGAATGCAAATTCCGTGCGCTGTAGGAGCGGCCCATGGCCGCGATCAATCTTTCAGTGAATACAAAGGCGAGAACGCGGCCACGGGGCGTCCTGACGACAGCGGGCCAGATCGCGTATTCCGCATTCCGCACTCATCATTCCGCATTGACCACTAAAGCTCTTTCGCTTTCTCCTGCATCTTGATCACATCTTTCATGCGCTGTTCCAGGATCGCGTGGGTCTGGTAATCGTTCTTGGCCAGGCGCACGCCGTGGCGCAGGTGCTGCAGTGCTTTGTCGAAGACACCGTTCAAGATGTAGTACTCGGCGCGGGCCTCGTGTACGCCGACAATGTCGCCGGCGAGACCGTGGGTCTCCGCCAGCAGATACCAGACCGTCGGGTCTTTCTTGCGCAGGCGGCTGTGCCTGGCGAGGATACGCTCCGCCGCCAGGTAGTTGCCCGCCTTGAAGTGCGCGTTGGCCAGGCCCATGGTCAGGGCGTGGTCACCGGGGTTTTTATTCAGGGCCTTCTGCAGTCGCTCGGTGGCAGTGGTGTAGTCGTGTCGCACCAGGTCGATATCCGCGCGCGCCAGAACGAAGGCGGCCTTGCTGGGTTCCCGGTCCAGCAGTGGCTGCAGGGTTTCCAGGGCCGAATCCGGTTTGCCGGCCGCGGTCTGCGCCAGCACCAGGCCGTAGCGCGCGGCATCCTCGTTGTCGTTGATACCATTCAGCTCTGCGCGGAAGCGCTTGACCGCCTGCTGCGGAGTCGGCTCTGCGGCGACGCGGATACGCGCGCGCATCAGGTGGTAGTCGCGACTGTCGTGCGGTTTGACCGCGGGCATGCGACTGGCGCGCAGCTTGGCGTCGGCGATACGTTTCTCGGTGACCGGGTGGGTGAGCAGGAATTCCGGCGGGCGGCGGTAGTAGCGGGTGGCTTTCAGCATCTGCTCGAACATCTCGCCGGCGGCTTCCGGGTCCCGCCCGGATTTGGCCAGCGTCTCGATACCGACCCTGTCCGCCTCCTGTTCGTTCTTGCGGCTGAAGCGCAATTGGCTGTCCAGTGCCGCGGCCTGGGTGGCGGTCATGGCGGCGATACCGGCGTCGCCACCGGCGGTGGCGGCCAGCACCAGGGCGCCGAGCATACCGGCCAGGGTGGGGATGGTGTTGTTGCGCTGGGCCTCCAGCGAGCGGGCGTAGTGGCGCTGGCTCAGGTGGCCCAGTTCGTGGGCGATGACCGAGGCGAACTGGTCTTCGTTTTCCGCAAACAGGAACAGGCCCGTGTGAATACCCATGATGCCGCCGGGGACGGCAAAGGCGTTCATGGTCTCGTTCTTGACCACTACCACATCGATAGTCTTGTCTTCCAGGGGGCTGAATTCCGACAGCCCCTTGACCGTGTTTTCCACATACTGCTGCAGCAGAGCGTCATTGGAGGTACGCACCTGGCTGCGGAACATGCGCAGCCACATCTGGCCGAGCTCCTTCTCCCGCGCGCGGGATACCAGGCCGCTGCTGCTGTCGCCCAGTTCGGGCAGCTGTATCTGATCGTCGTCCGCTACCGCGGCGATGGGGGCGCCCCCGATCAGCAGGCCCATACCCAGTGCCGCCAGGCCACTGCTGAAGCGCTTTCGCAGGGAACGAAGGGCAGATCGCCGGGGCTGGTTGTTGTGGAGATCGGTCATCGTTGATTACTGCTCGGTCTGCCTCGGGAATCTCATTAGTCCAACTCTATACGCAACCCCGCCGGACTGTCGAGGATTTGACCAGACGGCGGGCGAAAGGTTCTCGCTTTCGCGAACTGTGACCCCTCCGCCAAAAATCGGGCGACTGCGTCGCGGCCATTGTGACGGCGCGGATTCTGGCGCAGTATCCGCGCTATAATCCGCCGCAATCAGCAATTTCTGACCGATGCAGCCATGACAGTACCCGCCACCGATAGCGACTCGAATAGGGCCCCGGACTGGGATGCGGCGGTGACCGTGGACGCACGCGGTCTGTCCTGCCCGCAGCCGCTGCTGGCCATGCGCCGCGCCCGCAGCGCGCATGCCGCCGGCACCCTGCTGCGCGTACTGGCCACAGATGCGGGTTCCTGGCGCGATTTCCACAGCTATGCCGAGCTGAGCGGCAATCCGCTGTTGCGCGCCGAGCGGTGCGGAGATTGTTTCCAATACTGGCTGCGCGCCGGCCAATGAGAGAGAACAGGGAATCTATGCTCGAGATCGTCAAAGGGTGGGTGAACCGCTATTTCAGCCAGGAAGAGGTTGTATTGCTGGTACTGCTGCTGCTGGCGGCACTGCTGGTGCTGGCCACCCTGGGCCAGGTGCTGGCGCCAGTGGTGGCAGCGTTGATCATCGCCTTCCTGATGCAGGGCATGGTGCAGCGGCTCAAGTCGTGGAAGGTGCCCCACTGGCTGGCGGTGAGCCTGGCCTGCCTGGTACTGGTGGGCACCATAGTGGCATTGTTCCTGGTGATACTGCCGATCATCTGGCGCCAGCTGGTGCGCCTGTTCGCCGAGCTGCCGAATATGATCGACAAGGGGCAGGGCCTGCTGCTGCTGTTGCCGGAGCGCTATCCGCGCCTCGTCACGGCGCAACAGATAGATGACATCTTCAATACCCTCGGCAGCGAATTGGGCACGGTGACCCAGACACTGCTGACCTTCTCCCTGACCAACCTGCCGATCCTGGCCGGAATCCTGATCTACGCGGTGGTGGTGCCGATCCTGGTGTTCTTCTTCCTCAAGGACTCCGACAAGCTGATCAACTGGTGCGCCTCCTTCCTGCCGAACCAGAGACCCATGCTGCGGCAGATCTGGCACGAGATGAACGACCAGGTGGCCAACTATGTGCGCGGCAAGGTGATCGAGATCGCTATAGTGGCGGCAGTCAGCTACGCCGCCTTCCTGCTCCTGGGGGTCAACTACGCGCTGCTGCTGGCGGTGGCGGTGGGCCTCAGCGTGCTGATTCCCTATATCGGCGCCGCGGTGGTGACCATCCCGGTGGCCGCCATAGGCCTGTTCCAGTGGGGCTGGAGCAGCGAGTTTTTATACTTGATATTGGCCTACGGCATCATCCAGTTGCTGGACGGCAATGTGCTGGTTCCGCTGCTGTTTTCCGAGGCGGTCAACCTGCACCCGGTGGCCATTATCCTGGCGGTGCTCTTCTTCGGCGGAATCTGGGGGTTCTGGGGTGTCTTCTTTGCGATCCCGCTGGCGACGCTGTTGAAGGCGATCATGAACGCCTGGCCCACCGCCGACCACCAGGCGGAGTGGCAGGCCCGCGAGGCGCTCGGGGATGCCTCTGAGTAGGCGCCATGGCGGCGCGGCCCCTGTCTGCGCCGCCGCGCTTTTTTGCTAAAATCCCGCGCCTTCTTCCCGGTGACTTACCAATAGGAAATCCCATGAGCCTCGCCGACAAAGTACTGGCGGTCAACGACGACTTGCCGATCCGTACCGACAAGCCCATCCACAGCGGCAAGGTCCGCTCCGTCTACTGGCTGACGGAGGCCGACAGTCGCCGCCTGATCGAGGAGAAGGGCTACCCGGTGGCACCGGGCACGCCCCTGGCAGTCATGGTCATCTCCGACCGCATCTCCGCCTTCGACTGCATCTGGAAAGGCGAGGGCGGCATGCGCGGGGTGCCCGGCAAGGGCGCGGCGCTGAATGCCATCTCCAACCACTGGTTCCAGTTGTTCAAGGACAAGGGCCTGGCGGACAGCCATATCCTCGACATTCCGCACCCGCTGGTGTGGATAGTGCAGAAGGCACGCCCGGTAATGATCGAGGCCATCGCCCGGCAGTACATCACCGGCTCCATGTGGCGCTCCTACCAAAAGGGCGAGCGCGACTTCTGCGGCATCGAGATGACCGATGGCCTGCACAAGGACCAGAAACTGCCGGAACTGCTGATCACCCCATCCACCAAGGGTATCCTCAAGGGGGTTCCGGGTGTGCCGGAAGCGGACGATGTAAACATCACCCGCAAAAATATCAAAGACAACTTCGAGGCCTTCAACTTCCGCTCCGAGGGGGATATCGACCGGTATGAGCAGCTGCTCAAGGAGGGTTTCGATGTGATCTCCGCGGCGCTGGAAAAACTCGACCAGATCTTCGTCGACACCAAGTTCGAGTTCGGCTATGTCACCGGCGTCGATGGCGAGGAGAAGCTGATCTATATGGACGAGGTGGGTACACCTGACTCCTCCCGCATCTGGGACGGCGAGCAGTACCGCGCCGGCAGGGTGGTGGAAAACTCCAAAGAGGGATTCCGCCAGGCGTTGCTGCAGTATTTCCCGGACCCGGATATCCTGCTGAACAAGGACCGTATGGAAGAGCGCCAGGCCCTGGCCCGCGACAATGAGTTGCCGGAATCGATGTTGATGGATATTTCCGCCACCTATGTCGGTATTGCCGAGAAGATCACCGGCAGGAAGCTGGAGATCTCCGACAACCCCAAGGCGGAGCTGATCGATGTGTTGCGCAAGGGTTATGGTTTGATCGACTAATGGTTTGATCGCTCGATGCTTTCATAAAAACCGGCGCAAGTGCCGGTTTTTCTGTTTCTGCGGCCGCCGCCAGGATTCGCCACAATTCCCCCTCATTTTTGCCTGATTCCAATCCCTCTTTCGCCGAATTGCCCCTTTTTAATTCCCTGCAGAAAGAAACAGAAATGGAGGGATACAGGTGCACAGGGCAATTTTTTCCGGCCAGCGCATTCCGCGCGAACTCGTGGTACTGCCGACCGAGGAATACTACCGCCGTCGCTATCGCGGCAGCCGGCGCGGTCGCTGGCTGCTGTTTATCGTCACCGCAGTAGCGGTATTCGTTGCCGCCCTGGGGGCAGGGGCGGCGCGCGCAGGGCAGGGCGTAACCCTGAATGAAATAGAAAGTGGCGACCTGCTGTTTAGTGGCGCGCAGCAGGGCGGTTATGTTCCGGCCGTGCATCTGGCCAGCCGTGCGCGCATATCGGTGCGCGGCCTGGTGGCGGAGGTGCTGTTGCAGCAGGAGTTTGCCAACCGCAGCGGCGACTGGCAGGAGGCGGTGTATGTGCTGCCCCTGCCGGAAGACGCCGCCGTCAATGGACTGGAAATCCAGGTTGGCGAGCGCCGTATCGTCGGCAAAGTGCGCGAGCGCGAGGAGGCGGCAAAAATATACAGGGCCGCCCGTGCCGCAGGCAAAAGAGCAGCGCTGCTGGAGCAGCAGCGTCCCAACCTGTTTACCAACAAGGTGGCAAATATAGCCCCCGGCGAAACCGTCCATGTACAGATCCGCTACCTGCAGCCGGTGCACTATGATACCGGTACCTTCAGCCTGCGCCTGCCGACGACACTGACGCCGCGCTATATTCCCGGTGAGGTGCTTGCAGATACAGAGCTGGTTACCGACAGCAGCGGCTGGGCGCTGCCCACCGACCAGGTGCCGGACGCGCACAATATCGCACCCACCATGCAACCAGCCGCCGAGCTGACCGCAATCGGCAGCCACAAAATTTCCATCGAGGTGGAGCTCGATGGCGGGCTGCCGCTGGCGGATATCACCAGTCCCTATCACGATATCGATATTGCGAAGCGGGCGGATGGTCGCTACTCGATCAGGCTGCGCGACGGCGAAGCGGTAATGGACAGGGACTTCGCCCTGCACTGGCGCCCGCGTTCCTCGTCGATGCCACGCGCGGCGCTGTTTACCGAGAGCAGAAAAATTACCGCAGAAGGGGGTGGGCGCGAAGGCACCTATCTGCAGCTGTTACTGCTGCCGCCCGACGCAGGGGACATTGTGCGGCGCCTGCCGCGGGAAGTGGTCTACGTGATCGACACTTCCGGTTCCATGAGCGGCAATTCCATTCGCCAGGCCAAGGAGAGCCTGCAGCTGGCATTGTCGCGCCTGCAACCCAATGACCGCTTTAACGTAATCGAATTCAACAGTGACACCCGCGCCTTTTTCCCGCGCCCGGTTGCGGCGAATAGCGCCAATATCCAGCAGGCCCGCAGCCGGGTGGAGGGGCTGCAGGCGACTGGCGGCACCGAAATGGCACCGGCGCTGCGCCTGGCGCTGAGCCAGCAGATGCCCGGTTCCGATGCCCTGGTGCACCAGGTGGTGTTTATCACCGACGGCGCAGTGGGCAACGAGCGTGCGCTCTTCGAACTGATCCAACAGTCGCTGCGCGACGCGCGCCTGTTTACCGTCGGTATCGGCTCGGCGCCGAACAATCACTTTATGCGCAAGGCGGCGCAATTCGGTCGCGGCTCCACTGTCACCATTGGCGACCTGGGCGAGGTGCAGGAGCGCATGCAGACATTATTTACCAAGCTGGAAAACCCACTGGCGACAGACCTCCAATTGCAGTGGCCACAGGAGCTGCTGGTCGACGCCTACCCGAAAAGAGTCCCCGATCTCTATCGCGGCGAACCGCTGCAGCTGGTGGCGAAAATCCAGGGCGGTGTGCTCGCCGGCGAAGTGCAGCTGCGCGGGCGCCTGGCGGGACAGCAGTTTGTGCACAAGCTGGCGCTGAAAGAGAGCGACGCCGATCAAGGCGCCGGTATCGGCAGCCTCTGGGCGCGCGCCAAGATTGAGGCGCTGCGCGACCAGCAGTTGCAGTCCGGCGAGCAGAGTGACGCCGGCAAAACGCTGCGCGGGCAGATACTGCAGCTGGCGCTGGATCACCAGTTGGCGAGCCCTTACACCAGTTTTGTCGCTGTGGAGGAAAAAGTGGTGCGCCCCGAGGGGGAAAGGCTTTCCAAAAGCCCCGTTCCCAACGCGGTGGCCCGCGGCCAGGTACTGCAGCGCCAGACCTACCCCCGTACCGCGGCCGGTCTCTACACCCAGTTGCTGACCGCCGCGGGTCTGCTCAGCCTGGCCGGGCTGCTGCGCCGCGGCCGCCTGGCAAGGGGGAAAATGCTGCGGCACCTGCGCGATCTGTTGAGAAAAATGCTGCCCCGGCCCACAACGACGGGGCGTTGCGCGCGCGGAGCCGTCGAGCGCGGCCTGGTCGCTAGCCCAGTGAGGACTCGCTGATGTGGCGCACCCTGCTCTTCGCCGCCTGCCTGTCGGCCGGCCTCTGGCAGCTGGGCGGCGCCGCCTGGCTGTTGGCCAAGGCGGAGCTGGCCCAGGTGTTGATCAGCGACGCCTGGGCGGAGCAGTTGCAGAGTGGCAGCGAAGTGAAACCCTGGCCCTGGGCGGATACCTGGCCCGTCGCCAAGCTGCAGCTGTATCGGCAGGAGCCGCTGATAGTCCTGGCCGGCGGCAGCGGCCAGGCGCTGGCTTTCGGACCGGGTCTGCTCGAGACTTCCGGGGCGCCGGGCCAGCCGCGCACCACGGTGATCGCGGCCCATCGCGATACCCATTTCGGCGACCTGGGAGAACTCGAACCCGGTGCACCGATACAGCTGCAGGACAGCCGCGGCCGCTGGCACAGTTACAGGGTCAGCGAAACGCGCGTGGTGGACAGCGGACGCGAACAGCTGCCGATCTTTGCCGTGCCCGGTTTGCTGCTGGTGACCTGTTACCCCTTCGACGCGATAGATGCCGGTGGCCCGCTGCGTTACCTGGTCTATGCCGAATATCTCGGTGTCAGTGAAACGGTGCAGTTGTAGCCTCGGTTGCGGTTGAAATGGCGCAGCTGTTCACGCAATTTTGCGGCACCATCGTACCGTTTGGCTAAGCTCGCTGGGTGAAACTGAAAGTACGAAATGGAATTTCGCGACTGCTCGCTGGCCTGCTTTTCTGGACCGGTGGCTGTCTTCTGCCGGCCTGCGCGGGCTCCCTCGCCGTGAACCTGGAAAACGACTCCTTCGATGGTGCCAGCGATGCCTACTACACCCAGGGTCTGCGGCTGACTTACGCACCGGGCACGGCGGTGTCGTGGCCGAAAAAATTATTGCCTTCTCAATACCAGCCGCGGGAAATCCGGCCGCGCTACTTTCTCGGCCAGGCCATATTCACGCCCTACGAAATCGGCAGAACGGAGCTGTTGGAAGAAGACCGCCCCTACGCCGGCTGGCTCTACCTGGGCGCGGCGCTGCTGTCGGAGCACCTGGTGCCGGAAAGCCGCGTGCAAATTGCCGAGCGCCTGGAAGTGAGCGCCGGTGTCGTCGGCCCCTCGTCGGCGGCGGAAGAGGCGCAGCGCTGGACACACCGGCTGTTCGACACCTATGACGTCAATGGCTGGCACAACCAGTTGCGTGACGAGCCTGCGCTGCTGGTGAGTTATGCCCGCAAGTGGGCGCATATCCGCCCCCTGGGCAGTTCGGGGCTCGACTGGGAAATGTCCACCACCCTGGGTGGCAGCCTGGGCAATGTGAACACCCAGCTGGTTTCCGGTCTCGGCCTGCGCCTGGGGGGCGATCTGTATTCCAGTTTTGGAGTCGGTGCCATGCAACCCGCGACGCTGGCACCGGAATACAGTGTGCGGTCGGGCGATGCCGGCTGGTTCCTGTTTGCGGACTGGCAGCTGCGCTTTGTGCGCCGGGATATTTTCCTGGATGGCAACAGCCTCAAGGAAAGCCACAGTGTGGAAAAGGAGCCCCGGGTGACGGAGTGGCGCTTCGGTGCCGCCTTCGCCACCGGCCGTTACCGCTGGACCCTCTACCACGCGCGGCGCTCGCGGGAATTTGCCGGCCAATACGAGAATGCCACTTTCTCCGGTGTCGGTCTGACGACCTCTTTTTGAGTGCGGCAGCGGTTGCCAGCTGCGCTGTTTTCACTGATAGTTCTCCCTCATTTCTGCAAAAGCCCGAACAGCTGTAATCAGTAAGATGGTGGAAATCCGGAAAGAAATAACCTTCCTGTGCGGTATCCGGGGTCCACTGTTACTGCTGATTGCCAGTGCGCTGTTGCAGTTGTTCTACACCGGGTCCCAGGACTGGGTTTTCTTCGATCGCGCTGCCCTGGGCGAAGGCCAGTGGTGGCGGCTGCTGAGCGGCCACCTGGTGCATACTAACGCTATGCACCTGTTGCTGAACGGCGGTGCCGTGGCGGCACTCTGGCTGCTGCACGGCCAGTTCTACCGGGTGCCCGTCTATCTCGGGCTGGTCGCGCTGCTGTCCCTGGTCATCAGCCTGGGACTGTGGGCCTGGTTTCCGGATGTGGCGCTTTACGGGGGGCTTTCGGGCGTTCTGCACGGGCTCTTCTGCTGGGGCGCCTGTCGCGATATGGCCCAGCGCCGCCTTTCGGGGGCGCTGCTGCTGGCGGGTTGCTGGGGCAAAGTGGCCTGGGAGTTGTTTGCCGGTCCCAGCGCCGCGACCGCCGAGCTGATCGAGGCGGAAGTGGCCGTGTCCAGTCATCTGCTGGGCGCCCTGGCCGGCAGTGCTATTGGACTGATGAGTTGGGTTGCTCAACTGGAGCTGGGAGGTAGGCGTAGAGCCATTTCTCCCTGAGAATTTCTGGTCCTTTCCACAAACGTGACCAGTCCCTCTGGTCTTGTTGGTGAAAGGTTGCCCCAACAAGGAAATTTCAGTGCAATTCTACGTGTTCGTTGGATCGGCCAAAGCCCACTTAAGGCAAGCTGAGTTTCCTGGGACGATACCAAGCGGTGGGCAGCCAGCTGCGTCTGTGAATTTTTGAATCGCTGCGGCGACCGCCGGATGATAGTTCGGGTTTTCCTAGAAGCGCCAGACCACTAGAGCCTGCACGGCACTTTCGTCGACATCCGTGCCCAGCTTGTTGCGCCAGTATTGGTACTCGATACCGATAAACAACTGCTTGGGACTCTTGAACAGCGTCTTGCCCATATCCCAGCGGAACTGGGGCTGGGCGAATACCCAGTTCTTCACATTGCCGAACTCGCTGGTGCGGTTGTGGATATATTCAATGTGACCCTCGATGCTGAAATCCTGCTCGCCGATGCTGAAGGGGAAGGCGCCGTTGAAATCGATCATATAGCTATCGCCTTCTTTCGGCGCGCCGTCGCCATGGCCGATATCCTGGTAGCCGGTGATTTCGGTGTTCAGGAAGGCGTCTCCGGGAATGGCCCAGACGACGTGGAGGCCGGGCAGAAACTTCTCCACATTGGCGTCGGCGGAGTAGTTGAAGCCGGCCACCAGCCCCAGGTCCTCTACGGGGCCGAAGCTCAAGTCGCAGCCGGTAATTTTCCCCAGGCTGAAACTCGGATACCACTCAGCGTAGACGTCGGTATCGTTAAAGCCGTCGCGCTCACCATCATTGATGAAGTCGACAAAGAAAAAATTGTCGCCGTATTTCCAGCCGCTGGCGTGCTGCAGGGTGAGAATGGTGGTGTCAGTAGAGGTGCCGCTAAAGGGATTGTCCAGTCGGCCGTACTGCAGCTGCGCCTCGGTGGCGGACCACTCGGCCGCCAGGGATGGCGCAGCACTGGTCGCCGCCAGGACGATAGTAGAGATGCCGAACAAGCGGCGGGAATTGTTCATGGGACATCCGTGTCCGTTTCGCGAACTGTAATTCAAAGTATCTGCACTATTCGCTCGCAAAACCAGAAAGCGGCGAGGCATCCGATGCCGTAGGCGCTGGAGGTTAGTGCATAGCGATTGATAGGCGCCAGCAACTTGATGTGTCGCGCCAGTGCTGTGGCGGTAAGCACCGCGGCGACAGAGGCCAGTTGCCCCAGTCCTTCTTGTACGCCGTCGGGATTAAAAGCATGCAACTGGTCGAAGGCTGCCAATTTCATTGGCTACTATGGAGAATCTGGTCAGTGTTGCGGAAGAGTATGATGTCGAAACAGGGGGCGCCATCGCAGAATATTGACAGTATCTGTTTGTCAGGTTTTTTTACTTGGGATACATCAATACAAAATTGATGCGGAATCCCCATTTGTGCGGTCCCAGGGGCGGGCTGTCGGCAAAGTAGCGCGGGCCCAGTTGCAGCTGGGCGTGCTGTTGGCCGATCTTGAAAACCTTGGCGACGAGGAAGTCCAGTGGCACCGTCCACTGTTCTGCATCCCAGTCATAGGTGGACTCGGAAGTGAAGGTAAAGGTCCAGGCCGTCGGCGTGGTGTAGGAGAAGAAGGGTTGTATGAACGCCTGGTTGACGTCCGGATCGCTGTCGGGCCCGGCGAAGGACCATATCTGGTTGACCAGGGCGCCATAGGTCCAGTGACCCTGCTGCTTGAGCGCCACAGCGGTGGGCCCCGCCCCCCACTTTTCCGTGCCGAGCAGATCGTCGGTGGTGGTCGGCAGCAGGAACACCGGCCCGGCACCCCAGGTAATACCGTTCGCGGTGGGTTCCTTCGGCGAGAAGAATAGACTCTGGGTGGTGGCGCCGAGGCCAGTCTGGGTGCCGCTGCCCGGGAAGATACTGCGCTGGTTGATCACCGGCAGTATGGTGCGGCTGATCAGGTTCCAGTTGTCGTTGATCGAAATGGGAATGACCGGTTGGATATTCAGTGTGAAGCGCTCGCCGCCTTCTACCGGCCCTACATCATAGTCCCAGTTGCCCTGGAAGGGCACGCTGATCAGGCTGGCAATGGGATTGGCGAGTTTCTTTGCGAGATCCTCGCCGCTCTGAGCAGTGGCCAGCACCGGCACCATCAGCAGGAGTCCAAGAAGCCAGAAGTACATTCGATTTACCTCGCTGGTAATTCGCCGAGCCTGAATCGGGTCGTGTATTGGCGGGCACAGTCTCCAGTGTAAGTGCGTCTTTCGACAGACACCGCACAATTGGCGGCTGCCGCGACTTGTTGCCGTCGTTTCGGCGAGGTAGAGCCGCGATTTTAGCGCACTGGTATTACATCACCTGGAAGTCGGTGCTACCCAGCTTCCATAAACCCGAATTTGGCGGGAAAACTACCGAGGGCGTGTATCTGGCAATTACCTGGCAGAAGACGAACTTCATTCGGAGTCAAAGGAAAAAGTCCCGATCTTTTGGCCGGGCTCTAGCTATTTGTCTCAAGACTCTCTGGAAGTTTTCGGGGGCATGAACGATGCCGAAGATAAGGCGCCGCTTGTCTACCTGATCGGTATTAGCGAAGGTCTTGGTATATGCGAACCTTGGTTCGGAAACTTCTATCCCGGCGTCAACTACAACTTCTAACCAATTTCCCTTCCACAGGGCTGGCTCCAGGGCCTCTTCTTA
This sequence comes from Microbulbifer taiwanensis, assembly GCF_014904815.1. Taxonomy (GTDB): domain Bacteria; phylum Pseudomonadota; class Gammaproteobacteria; order Pseudomonadales; family Cellvibrionaceae; genus Microbulbifer; species Microbulbifer taiwanensis. The sequence goes on along the minus strand of NZ_JACZFR010000021.1, from coordinate 45,138 downwards.
ATTGTCGCGTCGAAAGCTGCGGTTTTTTTTGTTCTGTTCCACCCGTACAAGTAAACCGAAAAATTCGGTTTACTTGTACGGCCGCCGTCATCCATCGTCTTGTATTTCGCCGCTACCAGTATGTCAGGTAGACCCTTGCGAGCTTCCTATTGTTGGACGGACTGCTATTGATGGGACGGCACAGTCAGCCCACTTGTTCCCTAAGCGGTGTTCCGGGGTGCATCACTCTAGCGGCTCAATTTCTCCCGGTCGCCAGGTCTTGTCGATCCACGCCTCTTCCGGGCCGTACATGCGCAGTATCGCGAACCAGCTTTTGCCGGGTATCGTCTGCAGCCAGTTGCCCTTCTTGCCTTGAGGTGGATTGGGCGCGAAATAGATATCGTAGGAACCGTCGGCATTTATATGCATACCCTTTGTCTGGCTGCCAACGGTGGGGAACTGCTGATCGGTCTGCAGCTGGGAGCGGGTCTGGGTGTCGTAGAGGGTCACAGCCCAGAAGTCCTTAACCGGCACGTTGGGTGGCAGGTTCAGGCGATACGTCTTTGAGCCATCCAGTGCGCGCTTTCTGGAATCAGTGCCAATGATGCCATAGTCCGATCCGGCGCCTGCGCGGGTGACCGCCATCGCCGGGGTGACGCCGATAGCGTTATAGTGGAAGAAGGCTGCGGCCAGAACGTTGTAGGCGCCGTTGTAGGTAAAGGTGGTGTTTTTATCCGCGTAGCCCATCAGCCATCCACTGTCCTTCCCATAGATATAATTGCCTTCGTTGCGCGGGTAGAAGGTATTCGCGCGGGCGGTGGCGTTGCCGATAGCGATGGCTTCGGTCAGCAGCTTTTTCATGCGCTCGTCCGGCTTGAATGGCTTGTCCTTGATTATGCCGATGGAGGCATAGAGACCGCGGGTCATCGGGTCCAAGGAGTCGATGGGCTCGTACTGGACCACGGCGTTCAACAGCTCGAAAAAATTGAAATCATTGGCTGGGATGGAATTGGCCCACTTGCCGGAGGCGTTGATGAATTCGGTAACGGCTGGATTTCCGGCTTTTGCCAGCGGGTAGATCTTCAGGTTCTTCTCGATATTCGCCACCGCGGGCTCCAGGCCTTTTGCGATAGAGCTGCGCAGCAGTACCCAGTTGCGGTAAGTGGGGGATTTCAGTACGAAATGGCCTTCCGGCACCTTGCCTGTGTACCCGGGCGGCAGTATCAGGTATTTGCCGCCTTTGCCCTTGTCCTGGCCGGCCGGACCGAAGTTGCCGACGAACTTGAACCAAGCGCTATCTAGTGCACCGAGCATGCCCGACGGCAGTTCGATCACGGTGGGGCCGTCAGTCTTCAGGTCCAGTGTAGTGATCGCATAGAGGGTCGATGTATTGCCGGTTAGCGCCAAGGTGGTGGAATCCATCAGCTGCTTCCAAATCTGGATTTTGTTGGCGCTGTCGGCACCGATGGTTTTCGGTCCCTCGTAAAGGGCGTATGCGGAAGCGGCCGGCAGGCCGGCGAGAAAGGCTTCAACGCCGTGCATGCGGTCCAGGTTGTCGTACAGGATTTGCACTGTCTGCTGGTTGGGAACGCCGTCGAAGAACTGAAGGGTGCCGATGTTGGTCACCACCTTGTCTGGCGTCATGATCGACGCCGGAGTCTCCGTGATCATCTTGTATTTGGGGGAATTGGCCGAAGCAGTTGTGGCCGTGAAGAGAACCGCAAGGGCGACTGTGCAGGGTGCTATTGATTTCATGAATGTTTCCTAGAAAGTATGGCGGTGGTGTCGATGAACGCCGACCCGTTGCTCTCGGGACAAATACTGATTAAGGCGGACATTTGTCTCTTCCCGAATCGGCTAACTTGATCTCCGGCAGCTCCCAGATGCCTTTGCCGACAGGGAGGAGTGCAGGCGTTTCGGTCTTGGATCGGTTCATATGCCGTACCTAGTTATAGCGGCCCATTTCCATCCTGAGTGCGGTTAGAACGATGGGTTCGGCGTAAAGGTTGAGCTTGGCGAAGGAGTTGGGTATGTCACTGTTGGGGGTGACGATGACCGTGTCCTTTGAAGTGAAGGCTTTGTGCTCGTTCTTGATTTAGTTGAAGGGCCCTAGGGTGGGCCTACTGTAGATATTGCCCGCTTCGGCGATCTTCGTGGTTTCGTCGACACTGGCCAATCGTCGGCCCCATCAGGCCGGGCGATGGCGGCCAGCAAGGCACCTGCCACAGCGAGGCAGAAAAAACGGAGCAGATTTAACAAGAATTTTGTCCTCTGTTGGAATTGGTTCCCCTCCGCTGCTTGCGGGGCCCGACAGAGCAGAGCCTTCCGGCAGTCAAGCTGCTGTTTGTTCCATAGTGTGTAGGAAAAGCGGGGAATGGGCCGCCGGCGCCATCTAGCAGCGATTCTTCGGTGTAGTCGCGGGACCTGGCGCACAACAGTTTGAAGATAGCTAAAGCCTGAGGAGGTGGATGCGTCCAAGCGAAGCGGAAAATCTGGCCGGCCGGTGCGGTCTGGGCTGAGCCTCCTTGCGGCCAGCTTCCCAGAGCCTGGAGGGGTCTGTGCAGCCCCTAAAGATTCGTCGCCAGATCCGACTCCCATGCTTGGGGATATAGCGGAGGGATGGTGCAGGTAGCGGTTACGGGAGTCACACTGTCGCCAGCGAAGCTCGCCCTCCTGCCCCAGTGCGCTGGATATCGGTGACTGGCCCGAGTGGATATGTTTGTGACCAAAGTGCCAATTCTGGACTCGATTTTGTAATTCAATTTTCGCGATACTCCGCAATATCTTCCGTTTATATTGCGTATTGGCAAATAATTGTTTTGCAGATTGGTTTTAATTGTTACTAATCATCCTATCTGGAAAAAGTTTTGTAGTAATACTACAATCGCTCCGCTTAAAAGCTCGGGATGGCCAAATGACCGTCGACACAGGGTCGGGTCGCCCCGGGCAGATTCACAGCCAAAATGACTGAAACACGGCAGCAGCCAGGCGCCGGGTCCCCTCTCCGTCACGCAGAAGTGAGCAATCGCAAACTTTGCATTTCCGCCAGCGATGGTGGTGAATTGGCGGTTTTGCTGAAAAAAGGAAGCAATTTTCTGCCTGCGCTGTACTTTGCCCGATTGCAAAAATTACTAGATACGGCGAAGGGGAAGGAGTCTCTTTCGAGCCGTCAATAATCTTAAAGACGCTACCGACTCGACGTCGCATAATTCGCCGAGGAGCATTAATTGATGCAAGACGAAACCGATATCCAGGAAACGCAGGAGTGGCTGGACGCGCTGCAGGCGGTGATCCGCTACAGCGGCAAAGAGCGCGCTGCCTTCCTGCTGAAGCAGCTGTCCGACCGCGCCACCAACATTGGCGTGCAGCTGCCCGCGGCCATCACCACCCCCTACCGCAACACCATTCCGCCTGAGGCGGAAAAGCGTATGCCCGGGGACCTGTTTATGGAGCGCCGTATCCGCTCCCTGATCCGCTGGAATGCGCTGGCCATGGTGGTTCGCGCCAATTCCAACAGCGACAGCCTCGGCGGCCATATCGCCAGCTTCTCCTCCGCGGCGACCCTGTACGATGTGGGCTTCAACTATTTCTTCCGCGGCAACGAGGGGGAAGAGCGCGGTGACCTGATCTTCTTCCAGGGCCACAGTGCGCCGGGCATCTACGCCCGCTCCTACCTGGAGGGCCGTTTCGACGAGGACCAGTTGGACAACTTCCGCCGCGAAGTGAACGGCAAGGGCCTGTCCTCCTATCCGCACCCCTGGCTGATGCCGGACTACTGGCAGTTCCCCACCGTATCCATGGGCCTGGGCCCGATCCAGGCCATCTACCAGGCGCACATCATGCGCTACCTGTCCGCCCGCGGCCTGTCTCCGCGCGGCGATCGCAAGGTGTGGGCCTTCCTCGGCGACGGCGAGTGTGACGAGCCGGAAACCCTGGGCGCCATCTCCATGGCGGGTCGCGAGAACCTGGAAAACCTGGTGTTCGTGGTCAACTGTAACCTGCAGCGCCTGGATGGCCCGGTGCGCGGCAACGGTAAAATCGTTCAGGAGCTGGAAGGTGTCTTCCGCGGTGCCGGCTGGAATGTGGTCAAGGTCCTGTGGGGCCGCCTGTGGGACCCGCTGCTGGAGAAGGACGACAAGGGCCTGCTGCAGAAAGTCATGGACGAAGTGGTCGATGGCGAGATGCAGAACTTCAAGGCCAACGGCGGCGCCTATACCCGCGAGCACTTCTTCGGCAAGTACCCGGAGCTGCTGGAGATGGTCAAGGACCTCTCCGACGATGAGATCATGAAGCTGAACCGCGGCGGCCACGACCCCTACAAGGTCTATGCGGCCTACGCCGAAGCCATGGCGAGCAAGGGCAAGCCCACCGTGATACTGGCGCAGACCGTTAAAGGTTACGGCCTGGGTGCCGCCGGTGAAGCGGCCATGGACACCCACAACGTCAAGAAGATGGACGTCGAAGCGCTGAAGCGCTTCCGCGACCGCTTCGCCATCCCGATTACCGACAAGGAAATCGAGGAGATCCCCTATTACCGCCCGGCGCCGGATAGCCCGGAAATGAAATACATGGCCGAGCGCCGCAAGGCCCTGGGTGGCCCGGTACCATCCCGCAGTACCGAAGTGGCCAAGCTGGAAATCCCGGAGCTGGACGCCTTCAGCGCCCTGACCAAGGGCTCCGGCGACCGCGAAATCTCCACCACCATGGCCTTCGTGCGCGCACTGTCCGTGCTGGTGAAAGACAAGAAGATGGGCAAGAACGTCGCGCCGATAGTGCCGGACGAAGCCCGTACCTTCGGTATGGAAGGCCTGTTCCGCCAGTTGGGTATCTACTCCTCCCAGGGGCAGAAATACACCCCGGTCGATCACGGCCAGATCATGTATTACAAGGAAGACAAGAAGGGTCAGGTGCTGGAAGAGGGCATCAACGAGGCCGGCGCCATGTCCGCATGGATGGCCCTGGCCACTGCCTACAGCAACCACGGCGTGCCGATGGTGCCTTTCTATATCTATTACTCGATGTTCGGCTTCCAGCGCATCGGCGACCTGGCCTGGGCCGCGGGCGACATGCAGGCGCGCGGCTTCCTGGTGGGCGCCACCGCCGGCCGCACCACGCTGAACGGCGAGGGCCTGCAGCACCAGGACGGCCACAGCCACGTGCTGTCCGCCACCATCCCCAACTGCAAGAGCTACGACCCGGCCTACGGCTATGACCTGGCGGTAATCATGCGCCACGGCCTGAAGGAGATGTACGAAGAGCAGCAGAATCTCTTTTACTACGTCACCATCGAGAACGAAAACTACCTGCAGCCGGAAATGCCACAGGGTGTCGAGGAAGGCATCATCCGCGGTATCTACAAGCTGGATGGCAACTCCCGCAAGAAAGGCAAGGGCAAGGCGGCCAAGAAGCATGTACAACTGGTGGGCGCCGGTTCCATCCTGCGCGAAGTGCTGGCCGCCGCGGACATTCTCGCCGACCAGTTCGGTGTGACCTCCGACGTGTGGAACCTGACCTCCGCGACCGAAGCGGCCCGCGAAGGCCAGGACGTGGCGCGCTGGAATATGCTGCACCCCACCGAGGATGCGCGCAAATCCTGGATCAGCGAGCAGTTCGAGGGCAACGAGACGCCGGTGGTCATCTCCACCGACTATATCCGTGCCTACGTCGAACCCCTGCGCGAGTTTATCGACGGTGACCTGATTGCGCTCGGCACCGACGGCTTCGGCCGCTCCGACAGCCGCGAGCAGCTGCGTCGTTTCTTCGAGGTGAACCGCAACTACGTGACCATCGCGGCCCTGACCGGCCTGGCGAAGCAGGGCGTGATCGAGTTCAGTGAGGTGGCGGAAGCCATCAAGAAGCTGAATATTGATCCGGAAAAAGTCAATCCGCGCCTGGTTTAAGGCTCGCTGAAAAAAGAAGGCAAACAACATGGCAAAACAAGTCATTAAAGTGCCTGATCTCGGCGGCGCCGATCAGGTAGATGTCATTGAAATTGCAGTTGCCGTGGGCGACACGGTGGCGGAAGAGGATGCGCTGATTGTGGTGGAGGGCGACAAGGCCTCCATGGATGTGCCGGCGCCGATGGCCGGCAAGATCCTGAGTCTCTCGGTCAAGGAGGGGGACAAGGTCTCCGAAGGCGATGTGATCGGCGAAATTGAGGTGGTGGGTGAAGCCGCCGCTGACAGCGCGGAAGAGGCCGCTGAAGAGTCGAAGCAGGAGCCAGCTGCGGAAGCCGCCCCCGTTGCGGAAGAGGCCGCACCGGCGCCCGCGCCGGCAGGCGAAGCGGTGGAGCAGGAAATCAAGGTGCCCGATCTCGGCGGCGCCGATGCGGTGGACGTGATCGAGATCACCGTAGCCGCCGGCGACGAAGTGGGGGAGGGCGACTCCCTGATCGTCGTGGAGGGCGACAAGGCCTCCATGGATGTCCCCTCTCCGGCGGCGGGCACCATAGTGTCCATCTCTGTAAAAGAGGGCGACAAGGTCTCCACCGGCGACGTGATCGGCGTGATCAAGGCCCAGGCCGAGGGCGGCGCTGCGGCGCCGGAACCTGCTGCACCTGCTCCTGCGCCAGCTCCGGCACCAGCAGCGCAGGCGCCATCGGCGGCCCCGAAACGGGACCATCAGCTGGAGCGCGACCTGACCGTCTCCGCGGAAGTCTACGCCGGCCCCGCGGTGCGCAAGTTGGCGCGCGAACTGGGCGTAACCCTGAACAAGGTCAAGGCCACAGGCCCGCGCAACCGCGTCACCAAGGACGACCTGCACGCCTATATCAAGGAGCAGGTGCAGAAGGCCGAGAGCGGCGCGGTGGGTGTCGGTGCCGGCCTGCCGCCGATGCCGGAGATCGATTTCAGCCAGTTCGGCCCGGTCAACGTGGAGCCGATGAGCAAGATCCACAAGATCACTGCGGCCAATATGTCCCGCAACTGGCTCAATGTGCCCCACGTGACCCAGTTTGACGATGCGGACATCACCGAACTGGAGGATTTCCGCAAGTCCATGAAGGCGGAGGCGGAAAAGCGTGGTGTGAGACTCACGCCGGTGCCCTTCCTGCTCAAGGCCGCCGCCGCGGCCCTGCGCGCCGAGCCCAGCTTCAATGTGTCACTGCACAATGACGGTGAGCAGATAGTGCGCAAGGACTATGTGCATATCGGCATGGCGGTGGACACACCCAAGGGCCTGATGGTGCCGGTGATTCGCGACGTGGACAAAAAGGGCCTCTACGAGTTGGCGGAAGAAGCCACTGAAATGGCCCTCGCTGCCCGCGATGGCAAGCTGAAGCCCAGGGATATGCAGGGCGCCTGCTTCACCATTTCCAGCCTCGGCGCCATCGGCGGCACCGGCTTTACGCCGATCGTCAATGCGCCGGAAGTGGGTATCCTCGGCGTATCCAAACTGTCGGTACAGCCGGTGTGGAATGGTAAGGAGTTCGTGCCGCGGCAGATGTTGCCCCTGGCGCTGTCCTACGACCACCGCGCGGTCAACGGCGGCGACGCCGGACGCTTTATGACCTACCTGGTCAATGTTCTCGGCGACGTGCGCCGACTGCTGCTGTAACAGGCGCCAGACACGTCTCTGTAGGAGCGGTGGGGCGGCCATCCGCCGATGGCCGCGATCGATGTTCGGAATTGCTTCCACCATTGATCGCGGCCATGGGCCGGACCGCTACCGACCACTCGTCGAATTCCGCGCATATTTCCCCGCCTGCGCCCAAGCCGAATCCCCCGCCAGCTAAACTCAAAATGTATAACGTACAGGCGCGACTCTGAAAGCGAGAGGTATTCGGAAATGAAGCGCATAGGGATATTCGCTCTACCAGTGGCGGCGGCACTGGCAATGCAAGGTTGCATTTTTCTCCCGATCGAGGAAAACGACAGGGATGACCCCTTCTTTTTCAATCTCGACGACTCCAGCCGAAGGGCCGACTTTGTCGAAGTCGGTAATTACCAGCCCAATTCACAATTGCCGCCCTCTGCCAGTCGGCACTGCTCGGTGGATGCGGAAATGGGCAAGGTGGGTTCCGCCTGCTGGTTCTTCCCGGTGATGCGGGTTTACTAGCAGGCTCCGCTTGGACCACTGGCGCACCGAGAGACTGTTTGGTGCGCGTGGCGCACCCTACGGAGGAATATCCCTATGCCAACACGAGCGATACTTCTTTCCTCGATTCTCACACTGTTGCTTCTGGCCGGCTGTGGCGTCGCCGATACCCGTGACAACGTGGTCTACCCCTACAGCCCTCCGGTACCGCGGGCGGCCGAATACCGGGCCCCGGCGGAGCACCGTGCACCCGCGCAGCCGGCTGCCCAGAAGACAAACTACTCCGGTTGTCCCGGCGATGCCGAAGAGCTGGCAGAGGGTTCCATCTGCCCAGCCTCAGCCCAGTGTTTCGAAATTTCCGGTGGTCGTCGGTGTATCGTCTATGAAAAATAATCATCTCCCCGCGCTCGCGGTGGCGGTGCTGCTCAGTGGTTGTGCCGGTTTCGACGGCTTCTGGGATGACCTGCGCGGTACGCCCCAGGTCTACACCCACCGTGCGGTATCGATAGCGGAAATGCCGGCGTTTCCGCGCCATTGCCTCGCGGAAGATATGCCCATGGCCGGCCTGGGGCAGTGTATCGAGCGGGGAGTTCACTGCTACCAGCTGGATACCGGCGACTGGTGCGCAGGGCCCTACTCGCCCTTTGCACTGGAACCCACTTACGGTATGCACGCAACGGGCTGGTCGAAGTAAGCTCGACCAGCCCGGGATTCTACCGGCGGGCCCTGCCTGCCGGACACCCGCTTTTCGGCCCAGCGCATCCTTCCCGCATCATTTCTGCTATCGCAGTGCCCTGCCGGCACTGCCTTCGATCCAGCGCGGAAATCCGTTATCCTTGCCCTCATTTACCTATCGACCATCTATGGGGGTGTGGAAATGATATCTGCGGCAGAAGCACTGCGTCGTCTGCAAGAGGGCAATCGCCGGTTTGTGGCGGGTCAACAGGAGTTGAGCACCGGCGTGGATGAAAGTAAACGCCGGGAGCTGGTGGAAGGCCAGGCGCCCTTTGCGATTATTCTCGGCTGCTCCGATTCGCGGGTGCCGGCGGAACTGGTTTTCGACCAGGGTCTGGGGGATCTATTCGTAATTCGCGTGGCCGGCAATGTGGTGGCGCCGTCGCAGATCGGCAGCATCGAGTTTGCCGCCGAGTGCTTCGGTACGCCGCTGGTCGTGGTACTGGGTCACTCCAACTGCGGTGCCATACAGGCGACCCTGTCAGAGCTGGAGCGGCCCCAGGAAAACCGTTCGCCGAACCTGCGTTCGATCGTCGACCGCATTCGGCCATCGGTGGAGCCACTGCTGGAATCTGTCTCAGAAGAAGATGCAAAGACATTGGCAGCGCGGGCCGGACGCGCCAATATCCGCGCATCCGCGAACCAACTGCGGCACGGCTCTCAGATTCTGGAGCAGCTGGTGGGCAAGGGCGAGCTGCTGATTGTCGGCGCCGAGTACTCGCTGGAAAGCGGCAAGGTGGATTTCTTCGAAGGTATGCCGGATGGAAGTGCAGGATAAGGGCGGGAAAACGAGTTGGATCTATGGCGTCTTGATCGCAATTGACCAGCTGGGCAACGCCATCGCCGGCGGCAACCCGGATGCGACCATATCGGCACGCACCGGCTATTTCGCCCGGGTGGTTGAAACGCCTTTCCGGCCCTACTGGAAGCTGATGGAAAAGGTCATCAATTTTACCTTCAGGCCCATCGATGGCTCGGACCACTGTTACGAGGCCTACCTGGCTGACAGGGATGAGAAGAACGAAGAGGGTAGTGATCTGATGCGCGGTCTGCTGGGCATCATCGTTATCAGTACCTGTATTCCCCTGTCCGTCATCACCCGTTTGTATGCGCTGGTGTTTCCCCGCTAGTCGAAGATTGGGAAATCCCTTTCCGGCGTAGGGTGCGCCGTGCGCACCATCCATGATGGGTGCGGATTCCGGCGGTTATGGTGCGCACGACACACCCTGCAAAGCCTTCAATCCTTCCTCAGCAGCCAGACTTTTTCCGTTGCTGCGCACTTCCCTTTCAATCCACCGGGCACATCGCTGCTGCCGGCGAGAGCGAGGTCGTAGTTGCCGCTATAGTGACGATTCACCTCATCGTTACCGATGGAGAAGGGCGGGCCGTCCATCTGCGTTTGGTCGTATTCAAAGGTGATCAGCAGCTGCGGTGCCCCTGCCGTAATCTCCATCAGGTGTTTTGTATAGCGGCTGCGCATTTCTGTTGGCAGGGCTACCAGGGCGGCGCGATCATAGATTGCATCGACGGGACCGAGCAACTCCCCGGACAGGTCGAAGATGTCGCCGACGAAGATGTCGATAGCTTCTGCGCTGAACAGGGTCAAATCGCCCGCGGCCGATATTTCCGGTGTCACCCCGAGATCGGTAAAGAGTTGCCGCACCGCGACTTCACTCAATTCGGCGCCGGCAACCCGGTATCCCCCGGAAAGCAGCCAGGCGATATCCAGGGTCTTTCCGCACAGGGGGACGAATACACGGCCGCCTTTCGGTAGTGAGAGGTCCGCGAAACAATTGACCAGGTGTGTATTGGCCCTTCCCTCGTGGAAGGCGATTTCATTGTTCTGCCACTTTTGATGCCAGAAGCTCGCGTCCATATTGGCTCCTCTCCATTGATTGGCGGCACGTGAAGTGCCGCCCGGTTTTGAGATTCAGTCCGATCTTAGTGGCCTACGCCGCCTGTTTCAGCTGTGGCACTTCTGCCTCGGCTCGCTCACGGTGTCCGGCCAGCTTGCGCAGTGCTACATAGAATACCGGAGTCAGTAGCAGGCCGAACAGGGTTACGCCGATCATACCGGTAAACACGGTTATGCCCATGGCGTTGCGCACCTCGGCACCGGCGCCGCTGGCCAGTACCAGCGGCACCACGCCGGCGATAAAGGCCACCGAAGTCATGATGATCGGCCGCAGGCGCAGGCGGCAGGCCTCCAGCGCGGCGCGCACCGGGTCCATACCCTTTTCAATTTCCAGCTCGCGGGCGAATTCCACGATCAGGATGGCGTTCTTACAAGCCAGTCCCATCAGTACCACCAGGCCCACCTGCACGAACACATTATTGTCGCCGCCGGTCAGCCAGACACCGAAGAGTGCGGCCAGCAGACACATGGGTACAATCAGTATCACCGCCAGCGGCATCACCCAGCTCTCGTAGAGGGCGGCCAGCACCAGGAACACCAGCAGCAGCGCCAGCGGGAATACCAGCATGGAGGCGTTGCTGCGATTGACCTGCTCAAAGCTGAGATCCGTCCACTCGATATTCATACCGGCGGGCAGCGTCTGCTGCGCCACCCGCTCCACCGTCGCCAGCGTCTCACTGGACGACAGCATGGCCGGGTTGGACTGGCCCAGCAGGTCCGCGGCCGGGTAGCCGTTGTAGCGGATCACCGGGTCGGGTCCGTAGCTCTGCTTCAGCTGCACCATGGTATTGATCGGCACCATCTCGCCGCGGTTATTGCGAGTGTAGAGGTGGTCGATATCCGCTATCTCGTCGCGGAAGGGCGCATCTGCCTGGGCCATGACCCGGTAGGTGCGGCCGAACAGGTTGAAGTCATTGATATACAGCGAGCCGAAATACAGCTGCAGTGTGCCGAACAGCTCGTCCAGGCGCACGCCCTGCGCCTTGGCCTGCAGCCGGTCAACCTCCGCGTCCAGCTGCGGCACATTGGCCTGGTAGGAGCTGAAGGGATAGCTGAGTCCCGCCGTCTGGCTCAGTGCGCCGGCCAACTGGTTGGTGGCCGTCTGCAGCTCGCCATAGCCTGCGCCGCTGCGGTCCTGGATATAGAGGGAATAGCCGGATCCGGCACCGAGGCCGAAGATCGGCGGTGGCATAAAGCTGACCGCAAAACCCTCCTTGATCTGCGCCAGTTTGCCGTTCAGTTCCGCGGCGATTTCCTCGGCGCCGCGATCGCGCTCGCTGAAGTCGTCGAAGAGCACGAACACTGTGCCCACGTTCGGCGTATTGGTGGCCTGCAGCGCGTTGAAGCCGACAAAAGCGGCCGCGTGGGATACGCCCTCTGTCTCCATGGCCAGTTCACTTACGCGGCGCGCGACGGCTTCGGTTCTATCCAGGGAAGCGCCCTCCGGCAGGCGGATACTACCCACCAGGTAGGTCTTGTCCTGGGTCGGAATAAATCCGCCCGGTACCTGGTTGAACATAAATACCGTGCCGGCCAGCAGCAGTGCGTAGACGGCGAACACCAGGCCGCGGCGCTTCAGGCTGCGGCCCACCAGGCCCTGGTAGCCCTCTGCACTCTTGTTGAAGAAACGGTTGAACGGGCGGAATATCCATCCGAACAGGCGATCGATAATCCGCGCCGGCATATCCGGTGCCGCGCCGTGGGGCTTCAGCAGTGTCGCGGACAGCGCCGGCGACAATGTCAGCGAGTTGACCGCGGAGATCACCGTAGCGATGGCAATGGTCATCGCGAACTGGCGGTAGAACTGGCCGGTAATGCCGTCCAGGAATGCCATGGGCACAAATACCGCGCAGAGCACCAGGCTGATGGCGACGATTGGCCCGCTCACTTCGCGCATCGCCTGGTGCGCGGCGGCCAGCGGGGTCAGGCCCTCCTCAATATTGCGCTCGACGTTCTCCACCACCACGATCGCATCGTCCACGACGATACCGATCGCCAGCACCATGCCGAACAGGGTCAGGGTGTTGATCGAGAAGCCCAGTAGCTGCAGCACCGCGAAGGTACCGATAATGGAAACCGGCACCGCCAGCAGCGGAATCAGCGACGCGCGCCAGGTCTGCAGGAACAGGATCACCACCAGCACCACCAGCAGCACCGCTTCCAGCAGGGTTTTGATCACCGCCTTGATGGAAGTGCTGACAAAAACCGTCGGGTCGTAAGCGATCTCCCACGCCAGGCCTTCCGGGAACCGATCGTCCAGCTCGTCCATTTTTTCGCGCACCGCCTGCGAGACCTCCAGCGAGTTGGAACCCGGAGCCTGGAAAATCGGCAGGGCCACCGCCTGGCGCCCGTTTAGTAGAGCGCGCAGCGTATCCTCGGACGCGGCCAGTTCAATACGCGCGACATCGCTGAGGCGGGTGATCTCGCCGTCGGCGCCGGTTTTCAGTACCACATCGCCGAACTCCTCGACGCTGGCCAGGCGGCCCTTGGCATTGATGGATATCAGGAAGTCGTTTTCGCCCGGCATCGGCTGGGCGCCTATCTGGCCGGCGGACACCTGCACATTCTGCTCGCGCACTGCACCGACGATATCGGACGCGGTGACGCCGAGAGCGGCGGCCCGCTGCGGGTCCACCCACAGGCGCATGGCGTAATCGCCGGCGCCAAACAGGCCGGCCTGGCCAACGCCGGGAATGCGTGCCAGTTCATCGCGGATATGCAGCACCGCGTAATTGCGGATATAGGTGGCATCGAAGCGATCGTCCGGGGACGTCAGGTGCACCGCCATCATCAGGTTGGGGGACTGCTTCTGCGTGGTCACACCCTGGCGGCGCACATCTTCCGGCAGGCGCGGCAGCGCCTGGGATACGCGGTTCTGTACCTGTACCTGGGCCTGGTCCGGGTCTGTGCCCAGCTCGAAGGTCACCGTCAAAGACAGGGTGCCGTCACTGCCGGCAACAGACTTCATGTAGATCATGTTCTCCACGCCGTTGATGGCTTCCTCCAGCGGCGTGGCGACGGTTTCGGAAATGGTCTTGGGGTTGGCGCCCGGGTAGCGTGCAGTGACCGCGACGCTGGGCGGCACCACTTCCGGGTATTCGCTCACTGGCAGTACCGGGATACTGATCAGACCGACGACGAAGATGATGATCGACAGCACCGAGGCGAAAATGGGCCTGTCGACGAAAAATCGGGAAAAGTTCATACAAAGTTACCCCGTGTGCGGTTTCGGAAACCACACCAAATTTCGGAATCAGATTTTTTTGCAGAAGTGGCGAGGCGGGTGGCCGTCCCGCCACTCCCGCAGGGATATTGTTTGATGCTTAACGGCTGGCAAGCTGCCGCTCGGGATCCGGCTCGCGCATCTGCACCAGCTCCGGCGCTACCGGCATGCCGGGGAAGAATATTTTCTGCAGGCCGTTGACCACCACCCGTTCGCCGGGCTGCAGGCCGCTGCGAATCACCACCAGATCGTCCTGCTGCGGTCCGGTAACCACTTCGCGGCGCTCGGTGACATTCTTGTCGTTGACCACATAGACATAGCGGCGATCCTGGTCGGTCAGCACCGCTTTGCTGTTGACCAGCAGCGCGTCACTCAGCTGTTCTGTCGGCATTTCCACGCGCGCGAACTGTCCCGGCTTGAAAGTGCCGTCGGGATTGGGAATCACCGCGCGGAACTGGATGGTGCCGGTGTGGCTGTTCAACTGATTGTCGATAAAATCCAGCTCGCCACGGTGCGGGTAGCCCTCTTCGCCCGCGAGCCCGATACGCACCTGCGGGCGCTGGTCGGGGGTAAAGAAAGTGCGGCTGCCGACAAAGGTCTGCTGGTCACTTTCGAAATAGACATACATCGGGTTTACAGAGACCAGGGTCGTCAGCAGCGTCTGGTCGGCATTGGCGAGGTTGCCACGGGTGACGAAGGCGCGGCTGACGCGGCCGCTGATCGGCGCTTTGACCACCGTGTACTGCAGATCCAGGCGCGCGTTTTCCAGTGCGGCCCCGGCAGCGTTCACCGCCGCGCGGTCGGAATCCTGCGCGGCCACGCGCTGGTCGTGCTCCTCACGGGAAATGGCGCGGCTGCCCAGCAGTTGACGCGCGCGCTCCGCCCGGCCCTCACTGAGGGTCAGCTGGCTGCGCGCACGAGCCAGTTCCGCTTCAGCTGCGCGCTCGCGGGCACGGTAAGGACGCTGATCAATCGTAAACAGCACGTCGCCGCGCTGCACCAATTCGCCCTCGGTAAAGGAGACCTCATCGATATAGCCGCTGACGCGGGGACGCAACTCCACGGTTTCCGGCGCGGCCACGCGACCGGTAAAGCCGCTCCACAGGGTGGCCGGCTCGGCCACCACTTCAGCGACTTCCACGGCCGCCGGCTGAGGCTGTTGTCCGTTGGGTTCACCGGTGTTGCATCCCGCCAGCACCAGCGCCGTCAAACCGATCAGGGTGAATTTCAGATTTCTTGCCATAACATGCTTACTCCTTCAGTTACGGAAGAGTGGCTTGCGCTCAGGAACATCTCTCCCAATGGCAGCGAACAATAGCGGTGGCAAGCTTGCAGGCGATATCCGGTTACTGCGTATTGATTGCCTGATTCTGTTTCGGTTTCGATGAAACCAACTGGTCACTTTTATCGATGCAGAAAATTTCGAATAAATTACATTAGGGTTTCAGCAGTGTATTTACTGGAAGCCCAGATATAGTGAGGCCTGCCGCGAGGGGGTTAAATTGCATATTACTGCAGGGTGATTGCCTAATTCTGCAAAAGTCTAAGGGGCTTGCCTAAAACTCCGTATACTGTGAGCCGACTTGCTTGAATCTGTCCGGCGTACCCGGACTGGGAGGGGTAAATGATGTCGGTGAAGCAAACGCAAACTATCGCCGCTGCACGGGACCTGGAAACGACCCGCGGAAAGCTGGCGCGCAATATTATGCGCTGGGCACCGGAGCAGGGCCTACAGGAATCCGCCCTGGAGGGGGTCGGCTTGATCCGCTCCGATGAGGCGACCAGTTGCGTCTCCTCGGTGTACGAGCCATCCCTCGGATTTATCGTACAGGGCAGCAAGACACTGCAACTCGGCGACAAGGAGATTTCATACGGCCCGCTGAGTTACCTGGCATCGTCGGTGCACTTACCGGTGCTGGGAGAGGTGAAGGAAGCATCGCCCGAGCATCCCTTCCTGGCCGTCAGGCTGATCATCGACCCGCAGGAAGTAACCGACCTGGTGATCGAGCTGGGAGACAAGGCACCGGAAATGCAGGCGGAATTCGACTGCCCGGAAATCAGCTGTGGACTCTGTGTAGCGCAGATGAACAAGGGGATGTTGGAGGCTGTGAGCCGCCTGGTGGGCCTGCTGGACACCCCGGCCGACGCGCCGATACTGGCACCCCTGGCGCGTCGGGAAATTATCTATCGCGCGCTGATGGGAGAGATGGGCGCGCGCATGCGCAAATTTGCGGTCGTCGACAGCCAGGCCAACCGTATCTCGCGGGTCATTGCGGTGCTCAAGGACCGCTTCTCGGAGCCGCTGCGAGTCAGCGACCTGGCGGACCAGGCGAATATGAGCGAGTCGTCCCTGTACCACAGCTTCAAACAGGTCACACGCATGTCGCCGCTGCAGTTCCAGAAGAAACTGCGCCTGCACGAGGCGCGCCGGTTGATGCTGTCCGAGGGGCTGGAAGCGGCTTCCGCCAGTTACCGCGTGGGTTACGAGAGCCCGTCCCACTTCAGTCGTGAGTACAGCCGCATGTTCGGAGCACCGCCGCGGGCGGATGTCAACAAGTTGCGCGGTGAGCAGCGGGTGCCGGCCTGACGCAAGTGGTTGTTTAAGAGGGTTTGGGCGCAAACAGGCTGCACCAGCCCTCTGGACTGATCTTGCCCTCGACGACCTTGCAGCCCTCGGGTGGTTCGAAGAGCACACAGTCGACGCACTTCTGCCCGTTCTTGGGCGTATCCTGATATTGCACCGCCTCTTTTTTCGCCTTGGTCTGGGCGACGCTGCGATCCGTTGCGATCAGCGCTACCGGCAGCAGTGCCAGCGAGCAGCTGGATAACTTGAGAAATTCCCGCCGCGTAATTTCCTGATCCCGTTTACTCATATCGATTACCTCACCGGAAAGGGGGCTGTGTATCTGTTTTCAGATTAGTCCGGTCGCGCAATTTTGCAGTTGCGGAAATTAATGTGCGGTTAGAGTTGAAATTGAGAATGGATAGTATTTTTGTTCCTGAGGTGGGCGGCGCCTTGTACGCCGCCCCTCTCGAAGGAAAAAATTAACGGAACAGCAGTACCTTGCCGACTGACTTGTCGCCGCTCTGCGATACCACGCGAACCTTCAGGCCGTAGGGCGTGATTGCGCGGCCAGCATCGGGAATGGCTGCGTTGCTGAAATCGCTACTGTCGTCGAAGACCGGGTTGCGCTTGGTGAAGTTGTCGCGCAGCAGCAGATCGTAGTTGTCGAGCAGGTCCAGGGTCACCTTGTCCGACTTGTCGATACTGAAGGCGGCGTCGTGCACCTGATAGCGGGTAGAAGCTACCGAGTGGTCGTTCCAGATATTGGTATGCTGGTCCGCATCCACTACGCCGATAAAGCCGTCACCCGGGTGTATACCGACCCAGTTGTTGTCGTACATAGTGTCCGCATACCAGACTACCAGGCCCTCATTGAACGGCAGCATTTCACCGGCCACATTTACATGGGCCAGGCCCCGATCCACACCGCGGTGTGTGCGCCACTCGAGCAGGTAGTAATGATCGTGCAGGTTGTAACCCGGGTTGCGGGTGAAACCTGCCAGGTTGAAAGTACCATCCGTCTCTGCATCGTCTGCCAGAGCCGTGGCGCCGTCGACAGTGACGAGAATATCGTCGGCGTAGAAGCCCGGGTTGGACTCGGCGGCGTCGGTCGAGTAGTAGAACACCAGGTAGATTTGCTGTCCGGCGTAGGCGCTCAGATCGAACTGCGCGTCCACCCAGCCACCGGAAGCGCCGGTGATACCGTGGCCCGGATTCTGGCCGTGGGGGCTGGTATCGGTGGTGATATTGCCGGGAATGACGATGGTCTCGCTTCCGTCGGATACGGCAACGAATGCGTAGTCCCAGTCCTGTTCGATATCGTACCAGGCCTTGAAAGAGAGGCTGGCGCTGCTTGCGGAGCTCAGGTCCACAGGCACCTGCATGTAATTGAGCAGCCCGTTGCCCTTGCCACTGAAATAGGTGTACTCGCCGCTGGCCGGAACCGTGACGATTTCTTTCTTTTTCGGTAGGTCGATGCGCAGCGCATCGTTGTTCACACCCTTGTGCACGGCCTCGTCCAGCAAGGCTTCCAGGCCCCCGGCCGGAATATCCTCCAGCGCTATGGTGGTGCCGTGCAGCCAGTTGCCGCCGTGGTTGTGCTGCAGGAATTCCTTGGACCAGGCGGAAAAGCCGGTGGGCTCGGAGCCGGGGATGACACCGGCCCAGCTGCCGTTGGACATCACCGACCAGGCTGAAACCGGCTCGCCGCGGCCGGTATATTGAGTGTCGTATTCGTCCGGCAGGCCCAGGTCATGACCGTATTCGTGGCTGACCACACCTGCGGCCGCGTCGGCCGGCTGGACTGTGTAGTCGAAGGCCGCCATGGCGCCACCCCAGTAATCCACCTCGGCGCTGGTGCCGGCAATCGGGAAGGGGTTGCCGAGGTTCCAGCGGTGCGCCCAGATAGCATCCTCGCCCAGCTGGCCGCCGCCAGCTTCCTCACCAACTGAGGAATGGAAAATCATTACATGGTCTACCAGACCATCGGCTTCCCAATAATTGCCATCCGCATCCAGGTCGTAGCGGTCCTCGATATCGAAATCCGACAGTTCCACTTCGGGATCTGCCGCTGCCGCGATCAGAGCCTCGCGCACCAGTGCGCGGGCATCGCCGTCGACGTTGTTGCCATAGTAGGCTGCCGGTCGGCTCGCCATATACCACCCGGCCACGGTGCCCTCTACTGAGTAGCTGTTGCCGGATTGCTGCCAGTAGTACTGCTGCATCGACAGCAGATTTTCACCAGCCGGGCCGCTGAAACCACTGTCGGAAAACAGCAGGTCAGCATAGTGCTGCGCAGCGTAATCCTCGTAGTACATATCGGTTTCGCCGGGCTCGATATTGTTGTGTGGGAAGTCCGGGAATTCCATCAGGATGGCGAGTACGCGGGCGGTCCGCACTTCTCCGTCGTAGGATTCCGGTTGCAGGGGGGCGGGGCGATTTTTCTTCGCCTGGCCGAGTTTGTTGCCCTTGCCGTTTTTCAGTGACTGCAGGCTTTTCCCGCCGCGGGCCCGCGCCATCATCTGCACGGTTTCATCGGACATGGTCTGGGCCTGGATCCTGCCCTGGGCGGCGCGCTCCTTGAGGTAGCCGCGCAATACCTGTTCCGCCTCGGTAAAAGTCGCATTCTCGCCGATACGCCCGGAGCGCTTCAGCATTTCCATCAGTTTGTTTTCGTTGGCAATTGCCAGGTCCAGGGGGGCGCCGCCTTGTTGTGGTGCGGCTTGGGCGCTGGCGGCTGCCAGGCCGAGTACCAGGGCTCCGGCTGATATTAGCTGGTGGGGTTTCAACATATATCCCTCTTTTTTAGATGTATTGGTGGGAGGTCGGGCAGGGGGAAAGATAAGCGGATATTCCTGTGAATCGCCGTGTGCCGTCCCTGGCCCGCTGCAGCTGCACTTTCGTCAGCTGCTAAGAAATACAACGATTGAAGATCAAAAAGGCGCAATGAAATGAGCGCCAAAATGTGAGGTTTCTTTCGGGAAAAGTTTGCCGGGTTGCTGGTTATCCTAGCTGGGTGGCGAATTGGCGGTCAATCTATTCGATTATTTTTTACCATGGCAGCCACAGGCTGATCTGCAAGCCACCGCCGGGACGATTGTGCAGCTGTATATGACCGCCGTGGGCGTCGACGATTTCCCGACACAGGGCCAGGCCGAGGCCGACGCCCTGCGGCTTGGTGGAATAGAAGGGCAGCAGTGCCTGCTGCAGTACTTTTTCGCTCATGCCACAGCCGCGGTCGCGCACCATCAGCTCCTGTCCGCGGGCGTCGGCGCTGATTCGCAGTTCCGTGTGCTCGGCATCGCTGCCGGCCTCGGCGGCGTTCTTGAACAGGTTGAGTAGTGCCTGCTCAACCTGTACCGGATCAAAATGACCGGGGCGGCTGGGCAGTTCTCCCCTCAGGGTGAACTGGTGTAGCGGTGCCAGGCGATCGATCAGCTGTTGCCACTGCACCGTCTCGCAACTGGGTGCCGGCAACTTGGCGAAGCGCGCATAACCCTGGGTAAATTCCGTCAGGTGCTGGCAGCGTTCGGCGATGATATCGAATACTTTCTCCAGCGCTTCAGCCTTGCCTGGCTGCTGGATCAACATTTTGCCGCTGTGGGCCATCGAGGATATCGGGGCCAGTGAGTTATTCAGCTCGTGGCTGATCAGGCGAATGACTTTTTTCCATACCTGGACTTCGGCGCGGGTCAGCTCGCGGGTCATCTCGCGGATAACAATCAGGCGATGCCTCTGCGCATTCAGCACAAAGGTGCTGTTGCCGATATGCAGCGTCTGGGGGTTGTCGCCATCGCTGTAACTGAACAGCCCGTCTTCACCTTTTTCGATCGCTTCTGCAAGCTCCTGTGGGCAACTGGGCAGCAATCGCTCCAGTGTCAGGCCCTGGATCGGTTTTCCATTGTTCAGCAGGTGCCGCGAGCTGCTGTTGGCGTAGATGATGTGATCACCTTGGTCCACCAGCAGGAGCGATTGGGGAGAACTCTGGATCACCGTGTCCAACAACAGTTCGCGCTGGTAGATATGCGCGCGCTCGCGGCGCAGTATCTCGCCGACTTCGTTGTAGAGCTGGGTCAGCTGACCCAGCTGGTCGCTACGTTTAGTCGCCAGGGAAATTGAGAAGTCGCCGTCGCGAAAGTTCAATAGCCCGCTTTCCAGTGCGGTCAGCGTGTGGTTCAGCGGTCCCGTAACGAGGCGCAACAGAAGCAGGACAGTAGGCATCGCCAACAGCAGGCCGCCGCTCCAGGCGAGGTGAGTGTCGATATCGAAGCGCAGCAGGATTACGGGAATGCTTACGCCGACAATGACCGCCAGCAGCGATATGGCGGCGATACGGCCTTCAATGGAGAACTGCTTAAACATCAGTAGGGAATGCCGTATTTATCCAGGCGGCGATAGAGAGCCTGCCTGCTCATGCCCAGTTCGCGTGCGGCCTGGGTGATAACACCATTGCAGCCGGCCAGTGTCTGCTCCAGCAGTTCACGGCTCGGCTCGAAATTCACCTCGACCCTGTCAGTGGCCTGCTGGGCCGGCAGCGCCAGGGTCTCTTCTTCGATGGTCTGCGACTGGCTCAATACGGATGCCCGCTGCATGGTGTTCTGTAATTCGCGCACATTGCCCGGCCAGCGATAGCGCATCAACGCCGACTGTGCCTGGGGTGCCAGCTGCTTGCTTTCGCCAATACCGTTGTCGAGAAAGTTTCTGGCCAGCGGCAATATGTCTTCCGACCTGTCGGCGAGCGGTGGCAGTTTCAGCTCGATCACATTCAGTCGATAAAAAAGGTCCTGGCGAAAGTTGCCCTCGGCGATCTGCCGGGGCAGGTCGCTATTGGTGGCGCTGATCACGCGCACCCTGACCTTGCGTGTCTGGCTACTGCCGAGGCGCTGGAACTCCCCCGTCTGCAGTACCCGCAGCAGTTTTACCTGGCCGCTGGCGGACAGTTCGCCTATCTCATCGAGAAACAGTGTGCCGCCGTCTGCGGCCTCGAAGCGCCCATGGCGCGCTCGTGGGCCTGCGCCGGTATAGGCGCCCGGCTCGGCGCCGAAGAGCTCCGCCTCCATCAAATCTTCCGGCAGGGCGCCGACGTTGACCTTGATATAGGGGCCGTCTTTGAGCTGCGAGTTGGCCTGGACTATGTCGGCGATTTTCTCCTTGCCGGCGCCGTTGGGGCCGGTGATCAGCACCGGAACGTCGGACCTTGCTACCTGGGTGGCCATCTCCAGCAGTTTCTGCATGGCATCGCTGCGGTAGACAATATTCTGCAGGTCGAAATTCTGGCGCAGCTGCTGGCGCGCCAGCAGCGCCTGCTGCTGGGACTTGCGCTGCTGTTCCTGCAGTTCGCTCAGCTCCAGCAGGTTCTTGACGGTGGAAATCAGCTTGTTGTCGTCCCAGGGTTTGCCGAGATAGTCGGCGGCGCCGGCCTTGACCAGTTCCACCGCCATCTCCAGCTGGGTCCAGGCGGTGAGCAGTATCACCGGCAGGTCCGGGCTTATCTCACGGATGGCAAAAAAGAGCTCGCGCCCCTCCTCGCCGGAGGTGGTATCCGCGGTGAAGTTCATATCCTGGATGACCAGGCTGATATCGGGGTGTTCTCGCAGCAGCTGCAGGCCCGCGGGTGGGGTGACTGCGCTGACAGTTTCAATCCGATGAAGGGACAACAGCAACTCCAGGGCGGAGATGATGCCCGGGTTGTCGTCGATAATCAGTACCTTGTCCATAACCGTACCGCGTGAATTATTTGCAAAGTATTATGCAACGATAAAAGGGGGAGAAACAGGGCGGGTAAGCAGAATACGCAGTGGCCAGACCGACAGCAAAAGTGTCGGGCTGGCCGGATCTTAATCGGCGGGCTTGTGGTCGTAACTCAACACGCGGGCGAGTTTCCACTGGCCGTCGACTTTTTGCCAGACATGGGTGAAGCGGCCGCTCTCCCGCAGCACCGGCTCCTTCCCTTGCGGAAGTCCGTAAAATTTGTGGATGCCTATCTGTATGGCTCCGAAGTTTTTGAGTGGATAGATTTCAACGCTGCCCGCCACCAGTTTCCTCCTGGCCTTGACGTTCCTGCCATTCTGCCGGCCTTTGCACATGTCGGCGACCGAACTCAGGAACTCCGCACCGGAATCCGCGTTCTTGCCCCACTTGTCGTGGTAGAACTCGAAATCGTCTGTCACCAGACCCTGAGATGCCTCCAGGTCGCAATTATTGAACACGGCGTCAAACAATTTCCGGTCTGCATCAGTTATTTCCGCTACGAGTTGCGCGGATGTCGGAGGGCCGGATACTACGGGATGCTCCTCCGCAGTGGCCGGAAAATTGGCGAGGGATGTGCCCGTCAGGAGCAGGGCTGTAATCAATTTGCGCATGCTTGCTTCCTATTGTTGTCGCGGAGGGGGCAGTTCCCCTCCGTTTCCCGCCGCCTTCTGTACCGTTTATACGCTGCGGGTGGCTGTGGCCGGCGAGATATTTGCCGCACGCAGCGCCGGCACCAGTGCCGCCACCAGACTGACGCAGAGCAGCATCAGCGCACAGACCAGCATTACGGACAATGGCAGCGCCGGCTGGGAGTAGTTGGCTACCATAAAGTGGTTGCCGATCTGTGCGGCGGCCATGCCGATGGCGATACCCGAACCGGCGATCAGGCAGTTCTCCACCAGGAAGTAGCGGCTGATATTGGTGCGGGTGGCACCCAGGGCGCGGCGCACGCCTATCTGCTTGCGACGCTGGTTGATCCAGAAGAAGGTCAGGCCGACGATGCCCAGCGCAATGATAAAGGTGAGCATACCGATAACTGCTGACAGCACCTTGACCATCAGGTTTTCACGCGCGTAGCTCTTGTTCAGGCGCTCGGACAGCGTCTGCATGTCGATGACCCGGTTGGGTTCCAGCTGTGCCAGCCTTTCCTCAATCGCCTTGAATACCTGATCCCGCTTACCCGGCTCGGTGCGGATCAGGTAACGACCGAAAGTAAATTTGGGAAAAGAGGGGTAGAAGGCCACACTGCCCGCCTTTGCCCAGCTTGTCCAGGCGCCCAGGTGCCGCTCGACGATGCCGATGATTTCAATCGGATTGTCACCGCCGCCATAGATGAACTTACCCAGCGCATTGCCCTCCGGGAACATGATGTCGGCAAACTGTTTGGTGACTATAGTGACTTTGGGGTGGTAACGGTCGTTCGGATTCCAGGTCTCCATATCGGCAGGCGTAAAGTTCCTGCCTTCTACCAGTTTCAGCCCCAGGGTCTGCAGAAATTCCGGGCCTGTGTGATAGACGTTGGCGACCTCGTCGTCGATCTGCTGGTTGGGTTCGCGATAGAAATCACTGGCGGAGCCGGAACCGGACAGTGGGATATGGTTCGAGTGGACCGCGTCGATAACGCCGGGCATGGCCCGCAGCATGTCCAGGTCGGCGCGGGCCATGGAAACTATGTCGGTGCCCGCTTCGGCTGGGTAGTAGGTGACGGCAATAATGTCCTCGACCGCAATGCCGGTGGGGCGTGCGATTTTATCCAGTCGGTCGCCCACAATAATGCTCGAATTACCGACGATGGCCAGGGTCAGGGCCAGCTGCACTGCGATCAGCAGCGCCGCAATTTTGTTGCGCCAGAGCGCCGAAAGAATTGGTCTGAGTTCTAGCATGGCGCTGTCCTCACTGGGTTTTCAGGTAGATGGACGGGCTGGTGCGGCTGATTCGCCAGGCCGGGTAGAGGCCTGCCAACAGACTGGCGACAACGGCCAGGCCCACCGCCGATAACATCATCAGCCAGTCCATCTGGGCGATACGATCGGCAAAGCCCATGGCGAGACTTTTCACTGCGCTGAGGCCGAACATGCTGAGCAGTATGCCCATCAGGCCACCGAGAATGCCGATACAGACACTCTCGATCAGGTGCTGGGTAAATATCGCATTGCGGCTCGCACCCAGGGCGCGGCGCACACCTGCCTCGGGTGCCTTGCGTAGGAATTTGGCCAGCAGGAGTGCGACCGCATTGACGACGCAGACCAACAGGAACGCCAGTGACAGCCAGCCGAGTACGCGGTTGTCGTCCCGCAGTACTTCATTGACCACCAGCCATTCCGAGGGCTGAGTGAGGCCGAACTTGAGCGGGCGCTCGAAGCGCCCCTGGGCCTTCTGTTCCTGGATATAGCTGGTCAGGAAATTCTCAAAACGCTGTTTCTGCTCATCGGTGTGCAGTTCCACCCAGTATTGTATCCAGACGGACTCGCTCTGCAGGAAGCCCTCGAAACCCTCCAGGTCTTCCTCGTGTTTCCAGCTATTGGTGTTGCCCCAGCTAAAGATTTCCAGTTTGCGGTGCAGACCGAAAGGAATGTAGAAAGCTTCCGAATCATCGAAGGCACCGTTGTTCAGGTCGTGCACCTTGGGCACCGGGTTCCAGTTCTCGATCACGCCGATCACCGTGAAGGGGTGGCCGTCCATATTGATCGTCTCGCCGACGCTGTTCTCGCCACCAAAGAGCTTTTCGTTGGTTTTCCGGGTAATCACCACCTGCTGAGCCGGATTGCTGTCGGCATTTTTCTCCCAGGTCCCGCCGTGGAGGAAGTCCACATCAAACAGCGCAAAGAAGTCTCGGGTGGTGACCCGGGTCTGGCCGATGAATGGACGCATTTCCGAGTCGTCGACGGTCACTGTGGCGCCCCAGCGGTGCATGGCCACTTGGCGGCTGGGAGTATCCGAGCGCAGCAGCGCCTGGGCGTCCCGATAAGTCAGTTCCCAGGGCATACGGGTAAGGTTGCTGTCACCGCGGTAGGAGGCATTCGGGTCCCAGCTGTCCAGCTGCACCGCGAAAAGCACTTCGTCTTTATGGGATAGCGCGTTCTGGGACATCATATAGTTCAGGGTCAAGACGGTCATCGATGCGCCGACACCGACCGCGATGGCGGCCACCATCAGCGCGCTCAGAATCGGCGTGCCGCGCAGGCTGCGCATTGCCAGGGAAAAGTAATAGCCGATCATTGTTTTATTCTCTCTTATGTTCCTTTCGGGCGCCGGTGCAGCGAAAGTTACCCCGGACATATTTCCTGCCGGGGCAATCGGAAACAGCAGCTACACACTTCGTGTCGCCATCGCCGGCGAGATATTGGCGGCGCGCAGGGCCGGGACCAGTGCTGCGGCCAGGCTGATACCAAACAGGATCAGGGCGCAGATGGCCGTTGTGGACAGCGGCAGGGCTGGCTGCTCGAACTCACTGGCGAGAAAACGATTGAATATCTGCGCCGCGGCCGTGCCGAGCACTATGCCGGTTGTGGCGATCATCAGGTTTTCCAGCAGGAAGTAGCGGCTGATGGCGCTGCGGCTTGCACCCAGGGCGCGGCGCACACCTATCTGTTTCTGCCGTTGGGTGATCCAGAAGACGGTGAGGCCGACGATGCCGAGGGCTACGATAAAGGTCAGCATGCTGACCACGCCGCTCAGCACCTGGATCATGGTATTGTCGCCGGCGTAGTAACGATCCAGCTTGTCTTCGAGAAGGTTGACGGCAACTACCCGCTGGGGATCGCGTTCGGCCAGCTTCTCCTCCAGCAGTTTGGCGACCGCCTCCCGCTGACCCGGCTCGGCGCGCACCACATAGTCAAACCACTGGGTGTCCATGACCGCAGGGAAAAACACTGTGCTGCCGGCGTTATGTGAATTGGGCCAGGGACCCAGGTTGCGTTCCACGATGCCGACAATCTCAATGGGATTGTCTTCTCCACTGAAATAAATGGATTGACCCAGGGCCTCGCCGTTGGCGAAAAGTTTGTCGGCCAGTTGCTGCGTGACAATCGCCATATTCGGACGCCAGCCGCTACTGAAGCTGGCTTCCGTGATGTCGTTTGGGGTAAAGGCGCGGCCGGCCACCAGTTTCATGCCCAAAGCATCGATAAGGTGTTCGTCCCCCCAGAATTGGGCGCCACCGGTAGCACCTATCTCCTGGTTGGGTGCGGTGTAGAGGCCGGTCCCGGAACCGCCGCCGGTGAGCGGTGCGCGGCTTACGGTGGCGGCGGCGACGCCGGGCAGCTGGCGGATCATATCCAGATCCAGGCGGAAGGCCTCCAGCCTGTCGTAGTTCTTGGCAATGGGCATGAATTGGGCGGTAACGATATCGGTTACCGCGACACCGGTCGGTCGGGCGATTCTCTCGATACGCTCCTGAATGACCACTGTGGCGTTGCCGACGATGGCCAGGGTCAGGCCCAGCTGTACGGCGATCAGCAGCGCGGAGATTTTGTGGCGCCAGAGCGCCGATAGAATGGGTCTCAGTTCCAGCATGGCACTTTCTCCTTTCCTTGCGGGCCTTATTGGGTTTTCAGGTAGATGGACGGATTGGTGCGGCTGATACGCCAGGCCGGGTAGAGGCCGGCGAGCAGGCTGGACAGGATTGCCAGTCCGATAGCGGACAGCATCATCAGCCAATCCATGGAGGCCACGGTGTCCAGATAGCCCATCTGCAATTGGCGAACCAGTGCCAGGCCGGCCAGGGTCAGCAGAATGCCGATTAGTCCGCCGGCGAGACCGATACAGCCGCTCTCCACCAGGTGCTGGCTGAATACCGCCTTGCGGCTGGCGCCCAGTGCGCGGCGCACGCCGGCCTCCGCCGCCTTGCGCAGGAACTTCGCCAGCAACAGCGCTACTGCATTGACCAGGCACACCAGCAGGAAGGCCAGGGATAACCAGTTGAGCATGCGATCGTCACCGTCCACGACCTCGTTCAGCTGCAGCCACTCCGAGGGCTTGCTGAGGCCGAACTTGAGTGGGCGCGGAAAGCGGCCCTGGGCCTTTTGCTCGCGGATAAAGCCGGTCAGGTACTCCCGGTAGCGCTCTCGCTGTTCATCGCTATCCAGTTGTACCCAGTACTGGATCCATACATATTCACTGCCGAGCTGGTCCTCGTAGCTGTTTATGTCCTCCGGTTTCCAGCCGTTGGTATTGCCCCAGGGGTATATCTCGAAGCTGCGGTGCAGACCGAAGGGCAAGAAGATTTCCGCGGATTTATTGAAGCTGCCGTTGTTCAGGTCGTGGACCTTGGGGCTGGGCTGCCAGTGTTCGATCACGCCCACAACGGTGAAGGGGGTGCCGCTGAAATTGACCGTGCGGCCGACGCTGTTCTCGCCGTTGAACAGCTTGTTATTGGTGGATTCGGACAGGACTATCTGCTGCACCGGGCTGGTGTCCGCGTCGCCCTGCCAGCTGCCACCGTAGAGGAAGGGTATATCGAACAGGGCGAAGAAATCGCGGCTGGTGACCCGGGCTTCGGCGGTAAAGGGACGCATTTCCCCCCCGGAGTTCTGGGACGGATCCAGGCTGATGGGGCCTCCCCAGCGGTGCATGGCCACCTGGTGGGTCGGGATATCCGAACGCAGCAGGCTGATCGCATCCTTGTAGGTGACCTGCCAGGGCATTGCGCTGGGATTGTCGTCGGCTTCGTGAGGATCCCAGTTGTCCAGCTGCAGCGCGTAGAGCACATCGTCTTTATGTTCCAGCGCGTTGCGCGACATCATGTAGTTGAGGGTCAGCGTGGTCATGGCGGCGCCCACGCCGACGGCGATGGCCGCGACCATCAGTGCGCTCAGGACCGGCGTCCTGCGCAGGCTGCGCAGTGCCAGGGAAATATAGTATCCGAGCATGACCTTTCTCCTTATGCAGTCACTGCTTCACCGAGTGCGGACTGGAGGCGCAGATCGGCTACCTGGCCGTCGACGATCTGGATATTGCGGTGCGCGCGGCGGGCCAGGTCCGGGTCGTGGGTGACCATGACGATGGTGGTGCCCCACTCGTTGATAAATTCCAGCAGTTCCATTACCTGGCGCGCCATCAGGGAGTCCAGGTTACCGGTGGGTTCGTCCGCGAGCAGGAAGCGCGGTTCGCCGGCCAGGGCGCGGGCGATGGCGACGCGCTGCTGCTGGCCACCGGACAGCTGAGCCGGCAAATGCCTGGCGCGTGCGGACAGTCCGACCTGCTCCAGTACTTTTTCGATACGCTTTTTGCGCTCCTTGGCATTGAAGCCGCGGTAGCGCAGGGGCACGTCGATATTGTCAAACAGGTCCAGGTCCGGGATCAGGTTGAAGCCCTGGAAGATAAAGCCGATCTTTTCATTGCGCAGACGCGAGCGGTCGCGGTCGTTCAGGTCGCTGACATCCTGGCCGTCGAGCAGGTACTGGCCGCCGGTGGGTGTTTCCAGCAGGCCGGCGATATTGAGGAAAGTGGTCTTGCCGGAACCACTGGGGCCGGTCACCGAGACAAATTCCCCCTCGTTCACTTCCAGGCTGAAATCGCGCAGGGCGTGGGTTTCGATGGTGTCGGTGCGGTAGCTTTTACGGACATTGTGCATTTTCAGCATGGTGAATTTCCTTTCCTAGAATTTGTTTTTCGTTCTTGTAGGATGGGCAAAGCGCAGCGTGCCCATCGGCATTCGGTTGATGGGCACGAGCCCGCCATGGATGGCGGGGATGCAGAAAACGCATGGAGCAGTTTTCTGTCTGCGCTTTGCCCATCCTACGGTTCTGTTCAGTTCACTCTTTCAGCGCAACCAGCTGCGCGTTTTCCAGCTCCTCGGCGGAAGAGACGATAATCTGGTCGCCGACATTGAGGCCGGAGACTATCTCCACCTGCTTCAGGCCCAGGGCGCCAATCTGGATCGACACCCGCTCCGCCTGCTGTTCTCCGTTGAGGCGGAAAGCGTAACGGCCACCGCTCTGGTCGAGGAAAGCCCCGCGTTTGACCAGCATCACGTCTTCGCGGTTTTCCAGCAGTATGCGCGCGGTCAGTCGCAGGTTCTGGCGCAGGTTCTGCGGTTGGCCATCGGTGAAGCGCACGCGGGCCACTACCTGGTTGTCGATCACTTCCGGGGAGATGGCGGTGATCTCGCCGGGCAGTCTTCGGCCTCCGAGGTTGATTTCCACTGCCATGGCCAGGCCCAGGTCGTCGGCGTAGTTTTCCGGCACTGCGGCCTCCAGTTCGAAGCTGGTCAGGTCCACCACGGTGATCAGCGGCGCATTGGCGGCCACGGCACTGCGCTGGGCCACGGCGAGGCTGCCGATGGTGCCGCCGACCGGGGACAGGATTCTCAGGTCGCGCACGCGGCGTTCCAGCTCCTGTACCTGCAGCTGTTGCTGGGAGACCTGCAACTCCAGGGTCTGGGTCTCGAAGGCGAGGGATTCCTTTTCCAGCTCGGCGTTCTGCACTGCCTGTTCGTACTCCAGCTGCGCGCGCGCCAGATCGTCGCCGGTTTTCTCGAAATCCAGCTGGGAGATGATCTGCTTCTGCATGGAGATTTCCGCGCGTTTCTGTTCGCGCTGGGCGGCGGTAAGGCTGACCCTGGCCAGGTCGGCCTTCTGCTGGTTTTCCAGCTGTTGGCGCTTGGCCTGGATTTTCTGGCGCTGCAGCTCCACCGACAGCTTGTTGAGCAGGGCCTCTTCCTGGGCCAGTTGGTTGGAGAGTTCCGGGCTGTCCACTTCCGCCAGCAGTTGGCCCTGTTCGACCGTGTCGCCAGCCTTGACGGCAAACTTGACGATACCCTGGGCCGGGCTATACAGGGTGGGGCTGTTGGCGGCTACCACTTTGCCCTGGACTACCAGGTCGCGCACCAGGTCGCCGCGCTCCACCTGGGCGATATTGATGCGGGACAGGGACAGGGTGCTGTCGACGGAGCCGGTGGAATGCCAGGCGCTGATGCCCCAGGAGAGGAAGGCCAGGGAGAGGGCGGCGGCACTGGCGGTTTTCAGTAACCTGGGGTTCTTCCACAGCGGCGCGGCGGCGATTTGTATGTCCTGCGCGGAGGTATCTCTGATCATTCGTGGCTTTCCGTTTCTCGGTGTTTTTATACCGGCGCTGCGCTTATAGGGCATGTGACGCGCCGGAGGTCGGATCTGGATGCAGGGGGTTTCAGCCCCGGCTCTGAAGACATTAGAGCAAGGGCCGTGCCAGTTTTTTATTTGTTCATAACTTGTTGAAAATTAAGGGAAAATTCACTGATCGATAGCGGCGTTTGAACAACCGGGTGTCCGCCCTGAGTGTCCGCTGTCCGCCCCGGCAGGCGCCGGACACCCGGGCCTGTTTGTGGTAGAGTGCGCGCCCTTTTTTCGATCAATTCCGATTCTGTTTCCTATGTTGCTCTCTTCAACCAAGGCCGACTGGTTCGGCAATATCCGTCGCGACGTGCTGGCGGGCCTGGTAGTAGCCCTGGCGCTCATTCCTGAGGCCATCGCCTTTTCCATCATCGCCGGCGTGGATCCGCGGGTCGGCCTCTACGCGTCTTTCTGTATCGCGGTGGTGATCGCTTTTGTGGGCGGCCGCCCGGGTATGATCTCCGCGGCCACCGGTGCCATGGCGCTGCTGATGGTGACCCTGGTGAAGGAGCACGGGCTGCAGTACCTGCTGGCGGCGACGCTGCTGACCGGGGTACTGCAGATAGTGGCGGGTTACCTTAAATTGGGCAGCCTGATGAGTTTCGTTTCGCGGGCGGTGGTGACCGGCTTTGTGAATGCGCTGGCGATTCTTATTTTCCTGGCGCAGATGCCGGAACTGGTCGGCGGCGGCTGGCAGGTGTACGCGATGACTGCGGCCGGCCTCGCCATCATCTACCTCTTCCCGCATATCCCGGTGATCGGCAAGACGGTGCCGTCGCCGCTGGTGTGTATCCTGCTGCTGACGGCGGTGGCGATGACGCTCGGTATGGATATCCGCACCGTCGGCGATATGGGGGATCTGCCGGACACACTGCCGGTGTTCCTGTGGCCGGATGTACCGCTGAATTTCGAGACACTGCAGATCATCTTCCCCTACTCCGCCGGCCTGGCGGTGGTGGGCCTGCTGGAGTCCCTGATGACGGCCACCATTGTCGACGACCTGACAGACACGCCGAGCGACAAGAACCGCGAGTGCAAGGGGCAGGGCATCGCCAATGTCGCTACCGGCATGATGGGGGGCATGGCCGGCTGCGCGATGATCGGCCAGTCGGTAATCAATGTGAAATCCGGTGGCCGCGGCCGCCTGTCCACCCTGGTGGCCGGTGTTGGCCTGCTGACCTTGGTGGTCTTCCTCAGCGACTGGGTGGCGGTAATCCCGATGGCCGCGCTGGTGGCGGTGATGATCATGGTGTCCATCGGTACCTTCAACTGGGATTCCATCCGCAACCTGAAGCGCCATCCGTTGTCCACCAACCTGGTGATGCTGGCCACGGTGATTGTGGTAGTGTGGACGCACAACCTGGCTTATGGTGTATTTGTCGGTGTGCTGCTGGCTTCGCTATTCTTTGCCAATAAGGTCAGCCACTTTATGTATGTGGAAAGCGAGCTGGACGAGGCCGAGAGCTGCCGCACCTATAGGGTGGCGGGGCAGGTATTCTTCAACTCGGCCGACAAGTTTGTCGACGCGTTTGATTTCAAGGAAGTGGTCGACAAGGTGGTGATAGACCTCAGTCGCGCCCACTTCTGGGATATCTCCGCGGTCTACGCCCTGGACAAGTCGGTAGTGAAATTCCGCCGCGAGGGCGCGCAGGTGGAGCTGGTCGGATTGAACGAGGCCAGTGAAACCATCGTCGACCGCTTCGGCGTGCACGACAAGCCAGAAGAAATCGAGAGGGTCCTGGGAGGACACTGATGACCGTCAAACAGAATGACAATAACAATAAGGAAGTCAACGGCCACAGCCCTGAGCGGAACGGTCAAGGCCCTGGGCAGGAGGGCAACCGCGATCATGCGGCGACGGTGCTGTCCTGTATCGACGGCTCGCACTTTACCAGCGCCGTGTGCGACTACGCCGCCTGGATTGCGGTCAATACCGGCGCGCCGCTGAAGCTGCTGCACAATATAGAGCGCGGCAATGTACCGGCGGTGGCGGATCTGACCGGCAGTATCGGCCTGGGCAGCCAGGAAGAGCTGTTGGAAGAACTGACCGCGCTGGAACAGCAGCGCTCGCGCCTGATGGTACAGCAGGGCAAGTTGATGCTGCAGGCGGCGCGCGAGCGCGCCGAGCAGGCGGGCGTGCAGCAGGTGATCACCTGCCAGCGCCATGACAGCCTGAGCGAATCCCTGATCGAGCTGGAAGACAGCATTCGCGTGCTGGTGCTCGGTATTCGCGGCGAGGAGCACGGCGGTTCTGAGCAGGGCCTGGGCACCCACCTGGAAACTGTGGTGCGCTCGCTGCACAAGCCGATCCTGGTGGTCAATCGGGAGTTCCAGCCACCGCGCAGGATCATGCTCGCCTACGACGGCAGCGACGCCGCGCGCAAGGCGCTGGCACTGGTGGCCGGGAGCCCGCTGTTCCGGGAACTCTCCTGTCACCTGGTATATGTGGGGTCGGCCGACACCGCCGAGGGTTTACTGGCCGAAGCCAGCGCCGTGCTGGATGAAGCCGGCCTGGCGGTAACCGCCAACCGCCTGGAGGGAAGAACCGTGGAGGCGCTGACCGCCTACCAGGCGCAGCACGATATCGACCTGACGGTGATGGGGGCCTTCAGCCACAACCGCCTGCGCGACCTGCTGATGGGCAGTATCACTGCCAAGATGTTGCTGAGTACACAACAGCCGCTGCTGTTGCTGAGATAACATTTATTGGCTCGTCATACCGGCGCAGGCCGGTATCCAGTTCTGTGGCACCTGGGTTCCGGCCTGCGCCGGAATGACGAATGAATATTAGCGTGTAGCCCGGATTACGGCGCTCCATCCGGGCTACTGGCAGCTGAAATAATTCTGTAAGAGCGGCCATGGGGCACACCTATAAATTGCATTGATCACCGCGAGAGTGAGCGATGAAAAATAATAAAAAACTGCAAGAATACCGCCAGAGCTACAGGGCCGATTTTATCGGTCGCCACTACAACGGCTGGCTGCACCTGGCCTTTACCGTCAGCGCCAGTCTCGCGGTGATCGCCTACAGCCTGCTGCAACTGAAAGAACCTACCTGGTACCAGTGGCTGACGGTGCCGCTCGCCTTTGTCTATACGAACCTGATGGAGTACTGGGGACACCGGGGCCCCATGCACAACAGGCGCAAATGGCTCGGGGGTGTCTACCAGCGCCACACGCTGCGCCACCACCGCTTCTTTCGCCACGACGTCATGGCCTATGGCGACAGCCGCGATTTTCACGCGGTGCTCTTCCCGCCGGTACTGGTGGTATTTTTCCTGTTGCTTACCGTGGTGCCGTCGGCACTGCTGGTGTACTGGCTGCTCGGCGCCAATGTGGCCTGGCTATACGCGGCCACGGTGTTCGGCTATTTCCTGAATTACGAGCTGCTGCACTTTGGCTACCATATGGACAAGGATTCCTGGGTGGGCAGGCTGCCGGGCATGGCGACGCTGCGCCGGCTGCACACCCGGCACCACGATCCGCGCCTGATGCAGTGTTACAACTTCAATATTACCTACCCGATCGGGGACTGGCTGTTCGGCACCCTGTACCGAACGGATAGGAATACCGAGTCAGTGCGGGCCTGTTAATGGTCCCACATCTGTGAGATTTCCTGCGGGGCGACAAACCAGCGCAGCTGCTCCGCTTCCGCCGGCAGTTCCAGGCTGTAGCGGATAGCGTCGAGTCGTTCGCGACACAGCTCCCGCTCCGCCAGCGCCAGTTGTTCGCGCAGGGAAAATTGACCCGGTGCATGCTGGTCACCTTCGCACGCGATGTTGGGCTGATTGAAGTCCAGACCGGCAAAGCTGACCGCGGGTGCGGTCCTGATATCCTGGAAACGCCAGACCCCGTGATCCCGGTCAAAGTGATAGTAGGGCAGCAGCCTCCAGCCGTGTTCCGCCACCAGCTCCACCGCGCGCACCAGGTACTCGAAGGTGTCCTCGTCGATAAAGTAATTGAAATTCAACCGCACCCAGCCGGGTCGCAATACCATGTGGCCTTCCAGCAGCTGCGCCTCCAGCGCCCTGCTGTATTCCATATCCATGCCCAGCAGGCTGTGGCCGTAGGGGCCGGCACAGGAGCAGCCGCCGCGGGCCTGGATACCGAAGAGGTCGTTCAGCAGCGCCACCACGAAGCCGTAGTGCAGGTCCTCGCCGCGCCATTTGATGCGCAGTGAGGTGATGGACAGGCGCGGGGCATTGGGATTACCCAGTATCTCGATATTCTCGCACTCGGACCAGCGGGCGATAGCGCGGCGCACAAAATCCGCCTCGCGCTTTTCAATCTCGTCGGTGCCCACCTGATGCTGCAGCCTGAATACCAGCCCGGCGCGGATCGATTCGACGATCGCCGGCGTGCCGCCCTCTTCACTGCGCTCGGCGTCGCCCAGGTAGCGGTGATCCTCCGGCGTTACATAGAGCACGGTGCCGCCGCCGGGTACCGCCGGTACCGAGTTGTTGAGCAGTTTCTGCTTCACCACGAGAAGGCCGGGTGTGCCCGGGCCGCCGACAAACTTGTGCGGCGAGATAAACACCGCGTCCTTGCTGCTGTCGCCGTCGGTGGATTGCGCGCCGTTCATATCGATGCCCACATAGGGCGCCGCCGCGGCATAGTCCCAGAAGGAGAGGGCGCCGTGGCGATGCAGCAGCCGCGCCACTGCATCGACATCGGTCTTGATGCCGGTGACATTGGAGGCGGCCGAGAAGCTGCCGATCTTCAGCGGCCGCTCTGCATAGTCGCGCAGGCGGGCTTCCAGAGCCTGCAGGTCCAGCCCGCCGTCCGCATCGAGGGGAATGGAAACCAGCTCGGCGATACTCTCCCGCCAGGGCAGCTCGTTGGAGTGGTGCTCGTAGGGACCGATAAAGACCACCGGCCGCTCCTGGGGCGGAATTCTCTCCAGCAGCCGGTAGCGCTGGTTCAGGTCCGCGGGCAGGCGCAGGTTGAGGATATCGATCAGCTTGTGCACGGCAGCGGTGGCGCCGGAGCCGCAGAAGATCACCCTGTCTTCCGGGCCGGCGTTGAGTGCGCGGCGAACCTCATTGCGGGCCTCCTCGCGCAGTGCCGTGGTCTGGGCACCGGTGTAAGAGGTCTCTGTATGCGTGTTGGCGTAGTAGGGCAGTACCCGCTCGCGGATGATGTCCTCGATAAAGCCCAGTGCGCGCCCGGAGGCGGTGTAATCCGCGTAGACCAGCGGTTTGCGGCCGAAGGGGGTATCGATCGGCTGCATATCGCCGATCACGGACTCGCGGATGCTTCTTATCAGTGCGCTCATGCTCTACTTCCCCAGTTCATCAGGGTTGCGAACTATAGGGTAGGGAGGGTGAAACAATGTCTCCACTTGGCTCGTATTTGGCGTTATTTCCGGTGTTTCGTTTCACATGCTATAGAATGCTGAGACATTGAACCGGTGCTGTATCAATTATAGGAACGATTTTGAGGGGAGAGGTGTGGCGGAACAGAAGCTGAGCAATCAGGACCGGCAGATACTGGATCTGCTGCAGCGGGACGCGACCCTGTCTGTCGGCGACATCGCCGAGCGGGTGGGTATCTCCAAGTCCGCCTGCTGGCGGCGCATCCACAAGCTGGAGGACGAAGGAGTGATCCGCGAGCGGGTCACGCTGCTGAACCAGGACAGGGTCAACCTGCCGCTGACTGTCTATATTGCGATTCGCACCAACCAGCACAACGACCAGTGGGCGGCGCAGTTCAGCCGGGTGGTGCAGGGAGTCGCGGAGATTCTGGAAGTGCACCGCATGAGCGGTGATCTGGATTACCTGGTCAAGGCGGTGGTGACGGACATGCCGGGCTACGACCGATTATACAAGGAGCTGATCAAGGCGGACCTGTTCGATGTGAGTTCCAGTTTTGTAATGGAGACGATGAAGCAGACCACGCGGCTGCCGCTGAAATATGTCTGATGCTCCCCCTCTCCCCAAAGGGAGGGGGGACCATTCGCGCTAGCCGGCTAGCCGGCTAGCCGCTGATCCTGCAGCTCCCGCTCCTGCTCCGCTGCCAGTCGTGCCTCCTCCAGCGACATACCCGCCTTCTTGTGTGGCGTCGGCTTGCCCTCCGCATCCAGGGCCACGAACACTATGCGCTCCACCTGGATGATCAGCTCCCGTGTCTGCTTGTTACGCACCTCGCAGTGTACCGTCAGGGAGCTGTGGCCAATGTCCACCACCTCGAAGCCGAATTCCACCACGTCGCCACAGAAGGCTGAGCTGACGAAGTCTATCTCTGACATCAGCTTGGTCACCACCATGGGGGTGCCCATCTGGCAGCCGGCGAAGATGGCTGCCTCCTCGTCTATCCACGCCAGCAGCTGGCCACCGAACAGCCGTTGTGCCGGATTGAGATCGCCGGGTTTAACGAAGTGACGTGAGTAGTATTTCATTGGGAACCTCGCGATGTTGATTTTTTTGCTGGAAATTACCGCCTTTCCTGGCGGTTCCGAAATAAGAAGTGCATACAGCGTGCCAAGGCGACGTTACATGAAGTGTGTCTAACTTCGGGAAAACTGTGCCAACTGGTGTGGAAAGTGCATCGCGATAAGGCGATAGAGGCTGCCGCGGCTCCCCGATGGGGCGAATGTTGCTAATCTGGCCGCGAGCATGGATATTCTGGACAACAAAGCGGCCAGCTTGTGATGGTCGCTATGGGACTCGGCCCCATCTGCCATTAGAATGCGGCACCAATGACGTGACTGAACAACCACGATTCCCAAACCAAAGGGGGAACTGAAAGGCATGATTATCCAGCCGAAAGTACGCGGTTTTATCTGTACCAACGCCCACCCGCAGGGCTGTGCCGCCAATGTGCGCGAGCAGATCGAATACATCCAATCCCAGCCGGCCGTCGAGGATGGCCCCAAGAATGTGCTGGTGGTGGGCGCCTCCACCGGCTACGGCCTGGCCTCGCGCATCACCGCCGCCTTCGGCTGCGGCGCCAAGACCCTGGGTGTCTTCTTCGAGAAGCCGCCGACAGAAAAGCGCACCGCCTCGGCCGGCTACTACAACTCGGCGGCTTTCGAGGAAGAGGCACACAAGGCCGGCCTCTACGCCAAGAGCATCAACGGCGATGCCTTCTCCGATGAGATCAAGGCCAAGGCCATCGACATGATCAAGGCGGACATGGGCAAGGTGGACCTGGTGATCTACAGCCTGGCCTCACCGCGCCGCACCGATCCGAAAACCGGCGAGCTGTACAGCTCCGTGCTGAAGCCGATCGGCAAGTCCTACACCGCCAAAAACCTGAACACCGACAAGCTGGAAATCTCCGACATCTCCGTCGAGCCGGCCAATGAGGAAGAGATCGCCGCGACGGTAAAAGTCATGGGCGGCGAGGACTGGGAGCTGTGGCTGGACGCCCTGGGCGAGGCCGGTGTGCTGGCAGATGACTGCAAGACAGTCGCCTACACCTATATCGGTGAAAAGCTCACCTGGCCCATCTATGGCCACGCCACCATCGGCAAGGCCAAGGAGGATCTTGACCGCGCCGCCAAGGCCATCACCGACAGCGGCAAGGCCGATGCCAATGTGGCCGTGCTGAAGGCGCTGGTGACCCAGTCCAGCTCGGCGATTCCGGTG
Organism: Microbulbifer taiwanensis; assembly: GCF_014904815.1. Lineage (GTDB taxonomy): Bacteria > Pseudomonadota > Gammaproteobacteria > Pseudomonadales > Cellvibrionaceae > Microbulbifer > Microbulbifer taiwanensis. Next base: position 7,259 of record NZ_JACZFR010000021.1, on the reverse strand, counting down.
ATGCCGCTGTATATTTCCCTCGTCTACAAGGTGATGAAGGAAGAGGGCACCCACGAGGGCTGTATCGAGCAGCTGTACCGCCTCTACACCGAGGGCCTCTACACCGACGCCCCGCGCCTGGACGACACCAACCGTTTCCGCATGGATGACAGGGAACTGCGCCCGGAGACCCAGGCCAAGATCGAGAAGCTGTGGCCGGAGGTGACCGAGGAAAACCTGTTCCAGCTGACCGACTACAAGGGCTACCAGGAGGACTTCCTGAAGCTGTTTGGATTCGGGGTCGAGGGTGTCGATTACGAGGCCGATACCAGCCCGATGGTGGAGGCGGATTTCAAATAATCCCTTATCACCTGTAGATAAACTGTTCCGTATCAATTACTAATTGGCTCGTCATACCGGCGCAGGCCGGTATCCAGAATTAGTAGCATCTAGATTCCGGCCTGCGCCGGAATGACGATAGTACGCTGTAGGAGCGGTGGGGCGTCGCCCCGCCGCTCCTACAACTCCTCTCCCCGAGCCTGCATAATCAACCCCTTTGATCTGCAGGAGTCTCTCCATGGAATACCGCCAGCTGGGCAAAACCGATCTGAACGTCAGCCTCATCTGCCTGGGCACCATGACCTACGGCGAGCAGAACACCGAAGCCGAAGCCTTCGAGCAGCTGGACTATGCCCTGGACCAGGGGGTGAACTTTATCGACTGCGCCGAGATGTACCCGGTGCCGCCGCGCCCCGGGACCCAGGGGCGCACCGAGGAGTACATCGGCAACTGGCAGGCGGCGCGGGGAAACCGCGACAGGATTGTGCTGGCCACCAAGGTCACCGGGCGCGGCGACGCCAACTCCGGTGTGGCCCACATCCGCGGCGGCCCGCGCCTCTCCCGCGAACAGATCCGGCAGGCCTGCGATGACTCCCTGCGGCGCCTGCGCACCGACTATATCGACCTATACCAGCTGCACTGGCCCGAGCGCCAGGCCAACTTCTTCGGGCGCCTCGGCTATGAGCACGGCAACGACGACGGCATCGCCATCGCCGAGACCCTGGACGCGCTGGCGGAACTGGTCGCGGCCGGCAAGGTGCGCCATATCGGTCTCTCCAACGAGACGCCCTGGGGCATGCACCGCTACCTGCGTCTGGCCGCGCACGGCAACAAGCCCCGCATCGCCTCTATCCAGAATCCCTACAGCCTGCTGAACCGCACTTTCGAGGTGGGTTGTGCGGAGATGGCGATCCGCGAGCAATGCGGCCTGCTGGCCTATTCGCCGCTGGGTTTCGGGGTCCTGTCCGGCAAATACCTGGGCGGCAAGAAACCCGAAGGCGCGCGCCTGACTCTGTACGAGCGTTTCCAGCGCTACACCGGCGAGCGCGCGGTGCAGGCCACTGAAGCCTATGTGGCACTGGCGCGGCAGTTCGGCCTGGATCCGGCGCAGATGGCGCTGGCCTTCGTCAACCGGCAGCCATTCGTGACGTCAAATATTGTCGGCGCGACCACCATGGCGCAACTCAAGAGCAATATCGCCAGCGCCGGGATAAGGCTCGACGACGATCAGCTGGCCGCGATCGAGTCGGTCCACGCTCTGAACCCCAATCCCGCTCCCTGAGCGGCGATTGGGCCGCCGAGCGGGGGCTAACTATACTGTTAAGTCGGGTAAGTACTTTCGCGGGGAACACCATGGAAATCACCGGTTTTCACTCTCTCAACGACCTCTTCGCCCAGCTGGGGCTCGATTCCGAGGACGCGGCCATAGAGGCCTTTCTCGATCGCCACCACCTGAGCGGCCAGGAGCAGCTGTCTGAGGCCCCCTTCTGGTCCGATGGCCAGCGCAGGTTCCTGAAGGAGGCGATACAGGACGACTCCGACTGGTGCGAGGCTGTCGACGAGCTGGATACGCTGTTACGCCACTGACCTGGCTTTCGCAGGATGGGCAATGGAGCGCAGCGATGCACCCATCTTATGCGGCGCTGATGGGCACGCTTCGCTTTGCCCATCCTACCCCCTAACCACCACCCGCTATATAATGCGCCGCTTTCGACCGCCAAAGCGGCAAATTACCCTTCCCAAAAATAAAGTCCGATGGAAAAACCCCGATTCCGCGCGGCACTGCTGCACCCGCGCTACTGGCCGACCTGGCTGCTGTTCGCCCTATGGTTTCTCGTGGCCCAGCTGCCCTACCGCTGGCAGCTGGCACTGGGGCGTCTGTTTGGCCGGCTGATGCTGCGTCTGGCGCCGAGCCGCCGCACCATCGCCGAGCGCAACCTGGCACTCTGCTTCCCGGACATGGTCGACGCCGAGCGCGCCGAGCTGCTGCGACGCAATTTCGATTCCAACGGCATAGCGCTGATGGAGACCGGCATGGCCTGGTTCCGCTCCTCCACATGGCTGCGCAAGCGCTTTACCATCGACGGACTGGAACACCTGCAGGAACCCCAGTCCCGCGGCCAGGGCGTTGTCATGATGGCGATGCACTTCACCACCCTTGAAATCGGTGCCGCCTTCATGGCCATGAGCCACAAGGTGGATGGCATGTACCGGCCGCACAAGAACCCTGTCTACGACTATATGCAGCGCAAGGGCCGCGAGCGCCACGGTGAGGACTCGGAGGTTTTCCAGCGCAAGGACGTGCGCGGCATGCTGCGCGCACTCAAGAATGGTCGCGCCGTCTGGTATGCGCCGGACCAGGACTACGGTATCAAGCAGGGCGTCTTTGCGCCCCTGTTCGGCCAGCCAGCGGCGACGGTGACCGGCACCTCGCGTTTTGCCCGTGTGGGACGCGCCCAGGTGGTTCCCTATATTGTCACGCGTCTCGAGGATGACTCCGGTTACCGGGTCAAAGTCTACCCGCCGATCGAGGAAATTCCATCCGGCGACGAACTGCGGGACGCGATACTGGTCAATCAGTTTGTCGAGGCGCGCATGCGCGAGAACCCGGCCCAGTACATGTGGGTGCACCGCCGCTTCAAGACCCGGCCCGAGGGCGCGTCCAATATCTATGAAGGTGTGCGCAAGAAGAAAAAGAAGCGCAGAAGGGCGGCGAAGTAATCGCCGCTGGCATAGAGTGGGCGCCCTCAGTAACATAGCCGTCTCATTTTGGCGCGGTGCGAGAATAAGGAGTTAGGATGTTTACCGGCAGTATGGTGGCGTTGGCTACCCCAATGTATGCAGACGGCAGCCTGGACTGGGACAGCCTGCACAACCTGGTGGAGTGGCATATAGAGCAGGGCACCCGCGCCCTGGTCGCCGTGGGTACCACCGGTGAATCCGCCACCCTGGACGTCAACGAGCACCTGGAAGTGATCCGTCGCGTGGTGGATCAGGTGGCCGGGCGCATTCCGGTGATCGCCGGCACCGGCGCCAACTCCACTACCGAAGCCATAGAGCTTACCGAGACGGCGGCCAAATGCGGCGCCGACGCCTGCCTGCTGGTCACTCCCTACTACAACAAACCCACCCAGGAGGGGCTGTTCCAGCACTACAGGACCATCGCCAAGGCCGTGGCCATACCGCAGATTCTCTACAATGTACCGGGCCGCACCGCCGTGGACATGCTGCCGGAAACGGTGCAGCGCCTGGCCGCGATCGGCAATATCGTCGGCCTCAAAGAGGCCACCGGAGACCTGGAACGCGCCCGTGTACTGCTGGACACGCTACCGAAAGAGTTTGCGGTCTACTCCGGCGACGATGCCACCGCGATGGATTTGATGCTGATGGGCGGCCACGGCAATATCAGCGTGACCGCCAATGTGGCGCCGGCGGCAGTGGCACAGATGTGCGAAGCGGCCATCGGTGGCGACGCCGAGACGGCGCGGGCCATAGATCAGCGTATCCGGATATTGCACAAAGTGCTGTTTGTGGAGTCCAACCCGATACCGGTGAAATGGGCACTGCGGGAAATGGGGCGTATCGACGGCGGTATCCGCCTGCCGCTCACCAGTCTCTCCGCTGAGCACCACGCCACTGTGCGCGAAGCACTGCGCAGTGCGGGCGTGCTCTGACCCGCGACCAGAGAATTAACCAGGATAGATATAATGACAAAATTGACTGCTGGAGCCGCACTTTGTATCGCCAGTATCGCGCTGGCCGGCTGCGGTATTTTCGGCGACAACGGCTATTTCCGCGATCGCAGCGACGACTACCAGCGCGCGGACACCCTGCCGCCCCTGCAGTTGCCCTCCGGCGTGACCGCCAAGCACCAGGAAGAGCTGTACGAGATTCCGCAGATCGCCAGCAACGAATTGACCCAGGAAGAATTTGAAGTGCCGCGCCCGCAGGCGCTGTCGGTCAACGTCGGCCTGGACCGGGTGAAGATCCAGAAGCTGGGCAACCGCCGCTGGGTCCTGGTCAGCCAGCCGCCGGCCGAGGTTTGGCCGCAGCTGCACTATTTCCTGCGTACCTCCGGCATGCGCCTGGAGATGTCCGATGCCAGCGCCGGCATCATGGAAACCACCTGGCTCAAGTTCGACAACAGCCCGGGCACCAAGGACAAGTATCGCCTGCAGGTGGAGGCCGGGGTCCAGCCGGACACCACCGAGGTGCATGTGCGCCATCTGTCAGTACCGGCGGAGGCCCCGGTGGGGGGCAGTGTCAACTGGCCGCAGCAGTCCAGTAACCCCGAGCGCGAAGGCTGGATGATCGACGAGATGTCCTCGGCACTGGCCGCCGAGTCCACCGGTGCCGCCGCCTCCCTGGTCGCCCAGGCCATCGGCGGCACTTCGGTCAAGGTGCAGCTGCAGGAACCGGCCGGGCGCGAACCCTATATCTCCATGGGACTGACCATGGATCGCGCCTGGGCCACCGTGGCCCATGCGCTCAATGTCGGCGCCTATCGCCTGCACCAGGAGGATGCCGATATCGGCCTCTTCTACGTAACCTATGACGAGGACCGCGAACTCGCCGATGACGAAGAGGAGGGCGGCTGGTTCTCCTGGGGCGGCAAGGGCGAGGATGAGCTGGCCAAGGCTGCGGAGGGGGTGACCCTGCAGCAGGTGCTGGCCAATATCGACCTGAGCAGCGATGCCGAACCGGCACTCTTTGCCAACATCCAGGGGCTCGGCGGCGCGCCGGCTACCCCATCTACCCATAAAGAGTACCCGGGCTACCTGGTGATGCTGCGCGGGGCCAACGACCAGATAGAGGTGCGCGTACGCAATACCCGCGGCCAGCCCCTGTCTCGCGCCAAGGCCTCGCAGCTTCTGCAGGCGATTCGCCAGAACCTGATTTAATGGCGCCGCTTTAGATGGCGCTCAGGTTCGCTTCCCTGGGAAGCGGCAGCAAGGGCAATGGCACCCTGGTCGCCAGCGGCGACCACTGCCTGCTGGTGGACTGCGGCTTTACCATCAAGGAAACCGAGCGGCGCATGGCGCGGCTCGGCGTTTCTCCCTCCGACCTGTCCGCGATTCTGGTGACCCACGAACACAGCGACCACCTGTCCGGTGTGGCGCCGCTGGCGCGCAAGTACAAACTGCCCGTCTACCTGACGCCGGGTACCCTGCGCGCGCGGGATATCGGCAAACTGCCCCGGCTACACCTGATCGAGGGCCACCAGCCGTTTGCGGTGGCGGATATCCAGGTCACCCCGGTGGCCGTGCCCCACGATGCCCGCGAGGCGGCCCAGTTTGTCTTCCGCAACCGCGGCGGCAGTCTCGGCCTGCTTACCGATCTGGGGACCGTAACCCCCCACGTCGAGGCTCATTTCGGCGACTGCGATGCCCTGGTACTGGAAGCCAACCACGACCCGCAGATGCTGGCCCAGGGACCCTATCCACCGTCGCTGAAACGTCGGGTCGGCGGTGCCTACGGCCACCTGAGCAACCAACAGGCAGCGGGATTCCTGCAGCGGGTCGGCTGCGACCAGTTGCAGCATCTGGTGGTCGCCCATATCAGTGAGAAGAACAATAGCGTCGAACTGGCGCGCGCGGCCCTGGCCGATGCGGCCGACAAGGTCGCCAACTGTATCTTTGCCTGCCAGCAGCAGGGCTTTGACTGGCTGGATATCGACAAGCGCGACTGATGTCTGACCGTAGGGGCCGAAGGCGCCGTGAACACCTGGAAAGGCTGGAAGGTCCTACAGAACAATAACAGCTTTCTCGTCATTCCGGCGCAGGCCGGACTGCGAATGCACGGATGCCGTAGCGAGCATTCGCGAAGCGAATGGCCCGAAGGGCGTGGCGCAGGAGCGCCACCTAATCCAGGCGCCCCCCGGAACTCGATACCGGCCTGCGCCGGTATGACGAGCCAATGAATGTTTGAATTGAAACAGAGTATCTACAGGTAGAAATGGATTTTGGGGGGCGAGAAAATTGGAAACTCTACTAATCTACCTGCTGGTCGGCGCCGCCGCCGGCACCATTGCAGGGCTTTTCGGCGTCGGTGGAGGACTGATCATAGTACCGGCGCTGGTGCTGGTCTTTACCGCCCTCGGCATCGCCCCCGAAATACTCACCCATATGGCTGTGGCCACATCGCTCGCCACCATCGTCATCACCTCGATCAGCTCTATCCGCACCCACCATTTGAAGGGCGCGGTGGGTTGGCCCATTTTCCTGTCGATGACGCCCGGTATATTGCTGGGTTCCTGGCTCGGTGGTGTGACCGCCCACTTACTGCCGGGGGCCTGGCTGCAGCTGCTGATCGGCGTCTTCGCCATGGTGATCGCCAGTAGGATGTGGCTGGCCGGACGGCGCCACGCAGAATTGCCGCAAAACGGTGAGAAACTGCCGGTTGCACCGCTGCTGGCGGTTGTGGGCGGGGTAATCGGCTGGGCCTCGGCGATTTTCGGCATCGGCGGTGGCTCCCTGACGGTACCCTTCCTGTCCCACTGCAGAGTGCAGATGCAGCGCGCCGTGGCCACCTCCGCCGCCTGCGGCCTGCCCATTGCTATAGCCGGCGCCATCAGCTTTGCGGTGCAGGGCTGGAATGATGAGCAGCTGCCGGCCTGGAGCAGCGGCTATATCTACTGGCCGGCGTTTGCCGGCATAGTATTGGCCAGTACCCCCTTCGCCCGTTTCGGTGCCAACCTGGCTCACCGGCTGTCGCCGCAATTACTTAAGAACTGCTTTGCCGGACTGCTGTGTGTGATTGGATTGCGCTTTATCTGGCTGAATGCGGGGCTGCTTGTCGGCTGAGCAGAACAGGCGTCGATTCATGGGAGATAGTGGTAAGAGAAGCTTGTGCCGGCCAAGTACAGCCGCTGAAAATAAAAAAGGAGGGCGCGGGGGGGGCGGGGGTTTGGGGTCCCGGGGGGGGGGGGCGCGGACGGGGGG